>NZ_JBVJMF010000003.1:23678-710319 GCF_055584345.1 Streptomyces sp. NPDC104106 | reverse complement strand
CCGTGGCCGTGTACGGCGTGAACCGGAACCTCGTCGCCCAACGCAACAGCGGCGGCCACGTCAAGGTGTACGCCCAGTTCCGCGCCCCACTGGACCGGCACGCACACCTGGACCCGGCCGACGCCGACGAGCACTTCATCACCGCTGTCGTGCTCGACATCCACGATCACGGCCCGCAGGCTGAGATGCTCAACTGCGGCCATCCGCCGCCCCTGCTGGTCCGTGGTGGCCAGGTGACCGTCCTGCACTCCCGTCGGCCCGCACCGCCGTTGGGCCTGTGTTCCCTCTGCGTACGGAACGACCGCACCGACCCGTTCACCATGGAAACGGGCGACATGCTGCTGCTCTACACCGACGGCGTGATCGAAGCGCGCTCTCCGACCGGAGTCTTCTGCCCGCTCGCCGAACGGGTCGCCTCCTTCCCCACCTCAAGCCCCGACGCCCTGCTGCACCACATTCACCGCGACCTGCTCGATCACACCGGAGAGCAACTCACCGACGACGCCGCCTTCCTGATCATCGAACGCTCCCCCTCGCACCATCTGCACCGACACATTTCGTCGGTGCCCGATCGCGCTGACGGTCCGCTTCGGGCGAACCGTCCGAAGCGGGGCCCGACTGGAACGGAAGGAACGCCACCGACTCGCTTACCGGCACTCGGACTCGGGGCCAGAGGTCCTGGACGGCACACAGGGCCTTCGCATGGTGGACGCCATAGGCGGCCAGGCAGGCCAGGGCGCCGCCGCTGCTGTAGGTGTGGTTCACAAGGGGCCGGCTGCTCCGGGGATCCACGGCCCGGCCCGGACGCGGCCACCACATCACCGCAGCCCGCACCGACCACATACTGGCTCACCTGCGCGCCACTGGCCTCGGCGCCCTCGCGGACCTCGGCCTCCGCAGCCTGAAACAACGACATGCGCACCGCCCACGCCCAGCACGCATTCGCCCGTCTCAAGCATGGGCCGGCCCTTACCGAACCCCGCACCGACCCACCCAAGGAGCCCCCCTCCTCCTGCGCACCCTTGTCCGCGCACACGTTGATGTGTGCTCACATACGGAGTCGGCGCGGGACCGTCGGCCGTCACGACAGCGGGCGGTGGTCACGCGGCGCTGGACCGGTAGCGGCGGTCTACGCCCGTAGTGCGCCGGGGGCGTGCAGCGGTGTCCCCCTTCCGGGTCGTCTCGATCAGGTTGGGCACCGGGAAAGATCACCGGCGGGGCCCGCCCGTCCCGCCTGATGGCGCGAGAGCGAACTGACATCCTTCGAAGAACGGAGCAATGCCGTGCCCTTGACCGCTGAAACCGTGGAAGCCGAGCTGGAAGCCGCGAACCAGGAGGGCGATCCGGCCGCGGACGCGCTGGTGTCCGACCTCATCGACAACAGGGAGGTCGACGGCGTCAACGGCCTGTTCCGTACCATCGGAACACTCAAGCCGCACATGCCCATGGAGGAACTGTCCAACCTGCCCGAGCGGCTGGCGCAGTTCCTCCACGACGCGTCCGAGGAACCGCCGGGCTGGAACGAGGCCGACGTCAAGGCGGCGGAGGGCTTCTTCGCCCACCACCACGGTGTGGCCTCCATGCTGCAGGGCACCGTCGGACTCATCGGCACCTACCTCTCCCCCACCGGCGCCTACACCCTGCGCACCACCGGGCGTCTGGGCGGCGTGGACGGCCCTGGACGCCGGCTGTCGCAGTCCTCCCGCCTGTTCATCGGCATGGGTGACAAGGACGCCCTGCGCAACGGCACCCTGGCGGCGACCGTGACCAAGGTGCGCCTGGTCCACGCCTCCGTCCGCCAGCTGCACAAGAAGAGCGGCCAGTGGGACTACGACAGGTGGGGCGAGCCTGTCTCGCAGAAGTACACCACCGGCGCCATCTGCGTCTTCAGCGTGCAGATCCTCCAGGCCATGAAGAACCTCGGCGTCCACGTCACGCACGACGACGCGCAGGGCTTCGTGAACGCCTGGCACTACGTCAACCACTACCTCGGCACCCCCGAGAAGTGGCTGGTCCCCAAGGACGTCGACCTGGTCGACCGGATCTGGAGCACCGAGCGCAAGCGTGAGTGGAGTCCGAGCGAGGACTGCACCTTCATGACGCACCAGGCGCTGAAGTTCTACGAGGAGAAGATGCTCCCGCCCGGCTTCTACGAGCCCTTCATCGCCATGGTCCGTACGGCCTTCACGGACAAGTACGCCGACATGGCCGGCATCCCCGCCAGCGTCGTCGACCTTGCGGCCAAGCCCGCGGCGGCCATGCACAGTCTCTTCAGCAGCACCGCCGGAGGACTCGGCGGCGACAGCGCCAAGAAGGCGGTCGGGGTCAACCCGTACGACGAGATCCTCGGTGTGACGTCCAAGGCGTTCAACCAGGTCGAGCTGTACGCCCTGACCCACGACCAGGACGACCAGCCTCAGATGCACCAGGAACTCCGCGACAACCGCTGACCGAGCAGCCGATTGCGACCGGTCCCAGAACGGGGCCGGCCGCAGCGACGCCGTCAGCGGGAGACGGTAAATCTAAGCGCCGGCCCAGGCAGAGGGCCTGCAGTCCCCCGTGGAAGGCGGGATCACCGACCACCTCGGCTATGACAAGCACGATCCGGCGGGCAAGCACGGCGGCAACTCCCGCGACGGCAAACGCTCCAAGGTCGTCCTGTCGGACCTGGGGCCGGTGGAGTCAGCCGTGCCCCGGGACCGGGACGGCTCGTTCGAGCCGAGATCGTCAAGAAGCGGCAAGCTCATATCCCTCGTCGAGAGCCGCGTCCATCCGATACCCCCTGCTCAGCCCGGTCGGCGGCGCCACCACGCCCGCATGGGCGCAGGCCGGACATCGCGCCACGGCCCCGCCCGTACGCCGCCGCGAAGAAGCAGGTGCGGGCGGGTTGAGAAGTCCGTCGAGAACGGAACTTCGGCCCGCTGCCACAGGAAGTCTCCAAGGCCGTCGTCGAGGGCGCCGGGAACGGCCGCGTCCGTCCGTTCCCGGTTCGGTCGGCGCGCAGCTCTGGCGCTTCCCCCAGCCGCTTGCCTTGCGCGCGATGGACAGCTCCCGGTTCACGCTGTCGGCGTCCATCTCGTGCGCCTGCTGCGGCCCGTTCGGCCGGCCTTCCGGCAGCGCCGGGCCGTCGATCGCGGCGACGAGGACGAGGGCGGCTTCGCCCCCTCAACCAGCGGGCGATCCAGACGAAACTGCCCAATGCCACCCCAGCCACGTCAGGCCGCTTCTCGCCACGAGGTGGGGACGGCGGCGCTCAGGAACGCTCACGGGATGGCGCCGTCACACGCCGGTGCACTGCCCGGCCGAGCCGACGCCCCAGCAGCAGCCAGCCGAGCAGCGCTCCGGAGGTGTTGAGCAGGACGTCGTCGATGTCGAAGGCGCGGCCCGTGATCAGGGCGCCCTGCACCAGTTCCACCATCAGCATCACGAGTGCCGTCAGGGCCAGCACCGGCACCACTCCGCGGGCCCGCGGTGCGAGCACCGGCACCAGCACTCCGAAGGGGACGCCGAGCACTACGTTCCCGCCGAGCTGCTTCACCGCGTCCGCCGCATGCGCGTGTTCCAGGTAGGCCCGCAGCGAGCTGCCGGGACGCAGGTTGCTGTGGGTCAGGTGCGCCGAGGCCGGGGAGGGCTCCAGCGTGATCCGGGCCAGGACGGCGGCGAACGCGACCATGAACGCGAAGGCGACCACCATCGCCAGCAGCCGCAGGGGCAGCGCGAGCGCGTGCCGCGTGACCGGCACCCCGGTCTTCTCGGGCGGCCCCTGTTTCCTGGACGGGCGCAACACCTCGGGCAGGTGGGGGATGGTACGGATCATGCGAGCCTCCAGCGGCGGACTTCCCTGCGCGTGCCGTGAACTTCCCCGGTTTCCAGGGCGGTTCTCCTGCATCTCACCGGTACGGTCAGCCGGATCCCGGCGCGCAGCGCGGCGAGGACCAGGACGAGCTTGGCGACGGCCTTGGCCCAGCCGGGTAAGCGCCTGGCGGAAGTCGTCATCGCGGCGGTCCTCCTTCCTGCTCAGCGGATGCCCAGCGAGGGCACCGGCAGACCGCCGGCCGCCGGAATCCGACAACTGACGTACGCGCCGGTTCACCGGCGGCGCAACTCGCCCCCCTGGTCGCCCCGCCTCACCGGCACCGCCGACATGCGCCGCATGCGTGTCGTCCACGCTCGTCGCCCGGTCCCCCGACTGCCCCGGGCGGCGGTGGCGGCACGGGCCCCACGACGCAACGCCGAGAGAGCGAGCCGGGTCGGCGTGATGACGAGCGGCTGCTGTTCGTCCTCCGGCGCCGGCATGCGGGAGTCCGGTACAGCTGTGGACACCGCCAAGGCGCCCTTTTGCGTCGCTCGCGCACATAGCGGCGAGCTGACGGCCCGGAGCGGCTGCGGGATCCGACCGTCCTGAGGCCGGCGCGCCGCTCGCCGGCCGCCTGCCCGGCGGACACGACGCACCTCCCGTCTGGCTGTGGATGTCGGCCGCCAGCCTCGCGAAGACGTCGACATGTGCCGGCAAGCGTTCCTGCGCAGGCTCGCAGGGCCCTCGGCTGGAGCCGCCCGAAGCTCCGCACTCCGCAGGCGGCTCAGCGGTGGACCCGTCTGGTCCCCTTGTGGCCCACACCCAGCTTCGACTCACCCGGCTTCTGGCCGCAGATGGCCGCCGCCCTCGGAAGAAGGCCGAACTCACCCTCGCGCCGGTCCGCCGAGTGTTCAGGAACCTCCGCCCGCACCTGCCTTGTCCGGCCCGTGCGCCCAAACCCAGCTTGTTTCTGAAGCCCCCGCGCCGGGAGGGTTCTCCTCACTCCGATCCGGGGCTCGCCCGATCACACCTCGTTGAGGGCGAAACCAGCGTTCAGCCATGACTTCGACTCTGAGAAAGCACCTCGCCATGACAGTCGGTGTCGCTGCGCTACTCACCGCCTGCGCGGCCACCACCGGCGTCAAGCCCTCCGGGCATGTCCGAGGCACGAGGCGACACCGGAGCACGTACGGGACCAAGAGACGGGGGCCAGCTCCCTGGAGGCGTCGTCGCGGTCGGCGGTAGGCTCGGCGCGGTGCTTGCCGGTGCCGCAGATCTGCGTTGCCCTCCCCCCCTCTCGCCCTCCCACGGCCCCTGTCGGGGTCGTAGCCGATGACGGCTACCTGGTCGCTCGACGGGTCCCACCTCAGCTGTACGGAAGCGGCCGGACTGACGGGTGACACGCAGGTTGGCGGGCTTGGTGGGCGGGGTGTCGTACGCCGGAACGTCCGCTGAAGTGCCGTCGACCTTGAAGCCGTGTGGGTGGGGGAGAACGGGTCCGGTGACGCCGACCCGTACCCGTGCCGAGCTGGGTGCGGGGATCTTTCGCTTGTACTCGTCGATGGTGACGGTCACGTGCCGGCCGTCCTGGTGGACTTGACCGCCGGTGTGGCTGCTGACCTGCTGCCCATCCTTCGTTCCGGGGGTTCGCCTCGGCTCTCGGCCCGCGGGTGTGCCGCGTGACCGACAGCGGGGCAGCAGCAGATGCGGGCAGCAAACCCGCCGATGAGCGCCGACCGACCTCGGTGCCCGTGACATGGCACCCGACACCCGAGGCATCACGCGGTTGTCACCGCGTACTCACAGCTGCACCTTGCCCCATCGAGGATTCGGCCGCACCCCACATCACCCGGCCGAGTGACGTGCGCAGGCCAAGGACGAGGTCGGCACGGCACTCGCAGCAGCAGCTTGCGTGCCACCCGGAGGCGCCCTCCGCGGTCGTCGTGCCGGTGGGCGGCGGCGCAGTTCATGCCCCGTTTCGGGGTGTGCCCGGCGCGGGGCCGTTACGGTTCCTCCTCTTGGCTGCGGGTTCGATGGCGAGCACGTGGTCGCGCACCCATCGAGTCAGACGGCCGGGTGTCATGCACACCCATAGGGAGCAAGAACGGGTGCGTGTCCGTCGGCGGTTGGAAGGCTCCCTACTGATCTGTGCGGCGATAGCCGCCCCGGCTCGGGAGGTTTGCCATGAACGCCGTCCGCCGTGTCATCGCCACCATTGCGTCAGCAGCGTTCCTTGCCCTGGGGTGCATCACGCTGGCGACGCCTGCTCAGGCGCAAGCCCTTGGCCCCGGCACCCCGCCCGACCCCCTGGGCGACCTCGAAAGCGATGTCACCAACATCATCGGCGCGCCGCTCAGCCTCTGACACCCCGCTCTGCCCTGGCGTCGGCCGTTTCGGTCAGAGAGGCCGGAGCGAAGCCGGCCCTGGTGCATCACACCGGGGCCGGGACGGCTCCGGAGCAGGGGCTGACAGATACGCGCTCCTTCCACGCGCGTCTCGCAGGCCGCCGAGGACGCCGCCCAACCCGAAGGCAGAGCCGACGCGTGTGATGCCAGATCGCGGAGCCGCGCAGGATCCGGCGCTGGGCGAGGTCGGTGCGGGCCTGGACCGTGGTGGTGATCCTTTTCTCCAGAGCATGGGCCGTTCGTCGCGGGACGGGAGGGCACCGGTCGCAACCAGGACCCTGCGCAGGCGATCCGCCACAGCGCTGTCCACGACCCCGGCCCACCCGTACACGAGACCTGTGGGGGCATGCGACTGCCGGAGCGTCTACGCGCCCTGCCCCCGTGATGGCGGCCTCCTCCGGCGCCATCGGTCTACCGCGATCGCAGTAGACCCGAGTGTCTGCGTTCGGCCAACGACGAGAGACCAGGGGGATGCGAGCGTGAGGGCGGGCCGGGGCTGCCGGCCCGGCCCGTGTGGCATACCCCTGGAAAGGCTCGTCGATGTCCCCTCTCGCCCATTGGTGCCATAGGCACCGGCTCGCCGTCGTCCTGGCCTGGGTGAGCCTGCTGGTCGCTCTCGGCGCCGCGGTCGGCACGGCCGGCAGCGACTTCGGCAACAGCCCGACCTCGCAGAACACCGACTCCGCCAAGGCCACGGCCCTGCTGCAGAGGGGCGCCAGCAGCGCGGCGGGCAAGAGCGGCCGGGTCGTCTGGCAGGTCAAGGACGGCAAGGTCACCGACTCCGCTGCCGAGCAGCCGATGGCCGACGCTGTGAAGAAGATCGAGACCGCTCCGGGGGGCGTCGCCTCCGTGAGCAGCCCGTTCACGGCGACCGGGGCCCGGCAGATCAGCGGGGACGGTACGACGGCCTACGCCACCGTCTCGTTCGAGCAGGGCGTCAGCGACACCCGGATCGCGCAGGTGAAGCAGCTCGCCACCGCCCCGGAGTCGGCATCTCTGCACATCGCGCTCAACGGGCAGGCCTTCACCGTCAGCCCCAAACCGAACCCGGTCGCCGACGCCATGGGCATCGCGCTCGCCTTCGTCGTGCTGCTCTTCGTCTTCCGGGCGGTGTGGGTGGCGGCGCTGCCCATCATCACTGCCATCGCGGGCGTGGGCACCTCCGCGATCGCGGTGATGCTGCTCAGCCACGTGATCACCCTGTCCGACACCACTTTGACCCTCGGTTCGCTGATCGGCCTCGGCGTGGGCATCGACTACGCCCTGTTCATCGTCGACCGGCACCGCACCAACCTGATGGCGGGCATGGGCGTCGGCGAGTCGATCGCCAAGTCCCTCAACACCTCTGGCCGTGCGGTGGTCTTCGCCGGCCTGACCGTCGTCGTCGCCCTGCTCGGCATGCTCACCCTGAACGTCGGCATCATCAATGGCATGGCCATCGGCGCCGCCGTCACCGTGGTCCTGACCGTGCTGGCCGCCATCACCCTGCTGCCGGCGCTGCTCGGCCTGATCGGCCCGCGGGTCCTCAGCCGCCGTCAGCGGCGCGCTCTGACCGGCCAACGCGCACAGAACGGAACCGAGGTGGGGACGGGTCCGTGGGGCCGGTGGGCCGGGCGGGTCCAGGCCCGGCCGAAGACGTTCGGTCTGCTCGCCCTCGTGGTCCTGGCGGCACTCGCCCTGCCGACGCTCACCCTGCGCCTGGGCGCGGCCGACGACGGCAACCTGCCCACGACCTCGACCAACCGCCAGGCGTACGACATGATCGCGAAGGGTTTCGGGCCCGGTTTCAACGGCCCGCTCGTCCTCGCCGTCGAGGCGCCCACCGCCGCCGACAAGGCAGCCGAGGCCAAGCTGGCGAGCACGATCGAGCACGTCGACGGCGTCGACGGCGTCAGCGCCGCCCCCATGAAGGGCGGGCAGAAGGTCGGTGTGATCTCCGTCGTACCGAAGACCTCCCCGCAGTCGGCGGAAACGTCCGACCTGATCGACCACTTGCGCTCGCACGTCATCCCGCCGGCCGAGCAGGGCACTTCGATGAAGGTCTACGTCGGCGGCCCCACGGCAAGTGACGACGACTTCGCCTCTGTACTGCTGGGCAAGCTGCCGCTGTTCGTGCTCGTGATCGCTGCCCTCGGCTTCCTGCTGCTCACGGTCGCCTTCCGCAGCCTGCTCATCCCCGCGCTCGGCGCGCTGCTGAACATCCTCAGCGTCGGCGTGGCCTTCGGGGCGATCGTCGTCGTCTTCCAGTACGGCTTCGGCACCTCGCTCCTCGGGCTCGGCGCCGCCGGACCGATCGAGTCGTTCGTGCCCATCCTCGTCGTCGGCATCATGTTCGGCCTGTCCATGGACTACCAGGTGTTCCTGGTCAGCCGGATGCGCGAGGAGTGGGCCCGCACCGGGGACGACCACCGCGCCGTGCGGGTCGGCCAGGCCGAGACCGGCAAGGTGATCGCCGTCGCCGCCACCATCATGGTCTGCGTCTTCGGCTCCTTCGTGTTCGGTGGTATGCGGGTGATCTCCGAGTTCGGCGTGAGTCTCGCGGTGGCCGTCGCGCTCGACGCCCTGCTGGTCCGCATGGTCGTCGTACCGGCGCTCATGCACCTGTGCGGACGCGCCAACTGGTGGCTGCCCCGCTCGCTGGACCGGGCGCTTCCCCGTATCTCGGTGGAGGGCCCCGCGCAGGAGCCGGCGCAGCGGATCGGTCCCGGCCGTGAGCCGGAGACGGCCGGAATCGGCCGCTGACGTCGTCCGCCGCGAGCACGCGCCGGGCTGTGGAAGGCGCGGAGGAACTGCTCGCCGCGGTCTTCGCGGACCGGATGGACGCCTACGTGCGCGCCACCGCTGAGGCGCTCGCCGACCCCGACCCGTGGAGTGGCTTCACCGGCTACATCGAGACGGTCTGCGCGATGCAGGCTGCCGACCGCGGTTTCGCCGACGTTTTGACCATGAGCTTCCCCGGCGCCGAGGCCTTGGAGGCGTGTCGCGCCGAGGCATATCAGGGCTTCCTGGAACTCATCGCCCGCGCCAAGGACAGCGGACAGCTGCGTGAGGACTTCACCAGCCGGGACCTCGTCCTGCTGCTCATGGCCAACGCCGGCGTCCTGGCCGCCACCGGCGACGCGGCCCCTGACGCCTGGCGCCGCCTTGTGGCGTGGATGATCCAGTCCTTCGGGGCCCCCGCCCGCGGCCCGCTGCCCGACCCGCCGGAGGACGCCGCGCTGTACCAGGCGATGCTCCGCGCGAGCCGGGACATCATCACACCCGAGGCCGCGAAGGGCGGCAGGGGGAAGTGAGCGGGGCCCCTCCCCTCGCCGAGATCGCCCGCAAGCTCGCGGTTCCGTCCGGCAGAACAAGGGCGACTTCCTGCGTGCACCTGGTGAGGGGCCCTGCGTCGCGTGCCGCCGGGGCCCTCAGTCGTCCTCGTCCGAGCCGACCAACAGCAGTCGGTTCCAGCGGACTTCGGCTCCCACGCCTACACCGTGCAGGCGCACTCCCAGCAGCCCCGATGACTGGAAGAGAACATCCCGCGCGGCCCGCGAGGACCACGCGGTCGAGAGCGGCGGCGATCTTCTCCGGAGCGGTGTCCTCGGTAATCGGCCGGGGGCGGGCACGGTGGCACCGCACGCTACGACCACCTGCGGAACCGCGGCGTCGTCCCGCGAATCGCACGCCGCGGGGTCGAGAACTCAGCCCTCCTCGGCCGCCATCGTTGCGGTGGCCGAGCGGACCATGTCGTGGCTGTCCGGGTGCCGTCGGCTCCATTGGCGCTACGAGCGGAAGCCCGAACGGGGACGCCGGTCGTCCACAGTCTCGACCCGCGCCCCGCTCCAGCCGCCTACGTCACGTCCTGCGGGCGAGGGCAGCGTGGAATTCGTCCACGACCGGTTCGGGCAGAGCGGCGCCCTGCGCGTGCTTGATGACCTGCTCGGCGATCGAGGACAGCTTGGTGTTGGTGTGCTGGGAGACCTCCCGCAGCACGGGGAAGCCGTCATGCGGGCTGATCTTCGCCATCATCACGAGGACCCCGATGGCCTGATCCACCACCGCGTGCGAGACAACCGCCCGCTGCAGCTGTGCCTTCTCCGCCCGCAGCCGTTCGACCTCCATCCGCAGCTGCTCGACCTCCTGCGCGAGGCCGTCGACGCGGGGACCAGCGCGGGGTTCTCCGCCGGGGAGCGCGGGTGAGGCCATGCGTATCACCATGGGTGTCAGCGGGGCAGGGACGCATGTGCGCCTGCCCCTCTTTCCATCTCGACATCCCTGCGCCCGGGGAACGTCACAGCACTATGGCTGGAAAGAGCTGAGCTTCGAGCCTCAGCTCAGAGAGCTCAGCGCAGGCCGGCTTTTCCAACCCCGCTCGCGGCGGGTAGCCCCACGGTCAGCGGTGATACCGGCTGAAGCCACATGGCGGTATTGCGGCGACCCAGCAACCGGATCACGTAGCTGGCTCCTGCTGTGAACGAGCCGGAGGTGACAGCCCCGGGTGTGCCGAGCCACACGCGACCGGCCCGGCAGCCAGGCCTCGATACGGTCTCTACGGCTGGCTGAGACGTGAAACCCCGGCGACGGCTGTCTGCTCACTTGCGAGAGCTTGGTGAGATGACCGGCACGGGCGGCATGCGTGGCACGAGGGGTGGCACTCGCATGCCATGCAGGGGATACGGGCGGCGGTGCACAGGGTGCGCCGCCAGATGCAGGCTGCCGGTCAGGCGGTGAAGCGGGCGTGCGCGGGGCCGGGCCGGGAACGGGACCTGGTCGTACAGGCGGGCAAGGCGGCGCTGGCGGCGTGGATCGCCTGGGCATTGGCCGGCTGGTGGCTCAAGGCGCCCATGGCGTTCATCGCACCGTGGGTGGCGGTCGTGCTGGTGGAGTCGACCGTCTACCGGTCCATCGCACATGGTCTGCAGCAGCTGGCGGCGATCGCCACGGGCACGATCGTGGCCACCGCGGTCGCGCTGCTGCTGCACGACACGATGCTGGCGATGGCGCTGGTGCTGCCCACGGTGGTGCTGCTGGGCCAGTGGCAGCGGCTGGGCAGCCAGGGCATCTACGCAGCCACCGGTGCCCTGTTCGTCCTCACCAGCAGCCCCGTCAGCATCTCCACCGCCACCGCCCGCATCACAGAGTCCGTCTTCGGCGCCGTGGTCGGCATCGCCGTGAACGCGCTGATCCGTCCTCCGGTCTACCTGCGGGACAGCCGAGCCGCCCTGCAAGATGCCGCCCGCGAGGCACACGACATCCTGCGGGCCGTGGCCGACGGGCTGGCCGACAACCGATGGGATGCCGACGAGGCCGGAACCTGGCATCAGCGCGCCTTGCGCCTGCAACGCCGCGTCGACCAGGCCCGCGCCGCCCTCGGCCACAGCCGGGAGAGCCTGCGCGTCAACCTCCGCCGCCGCACCCGCGCACAGTCCGCTCCGGGCAAGGACTACGACGACGCGGTGCTCATCTTGGACTACGCCGCTGTCCACACCACCGGGGTCACCCGCACCGTCCTGGAGGCTGCGTCCGAGGTCCGGTCGGCCGCCCGGCCGCACCCCGCGCTTGCCCGTCACTACGCCGATTTTCTCCGCCAGACCGCCCACGCTCTCCACCTCTACAGTCACAGCCGCTTCGGCCATCAAAACGACAGGGAGCTGCTCCAGGCCGTCCGTGAGCTGCACACCACGCTCGACGCGCTGCGCCACCACCTGACCCGTTCCAGGCCGGACGATCCCGACGAAGTGGCCACGTACGGCGCCCTGCTGACCCAGGCCCACCGTCTCGCCGACCAGCTCGTCAGCTCACATCCGTGATCGGTTGAGGCGGCCGGAGTCATAACGTTTCTGTCGTGTTCTTGAGCTGGCGCAGCGGCGGCGCTTCGAGTGGTCGAGGCCTCCGCCTTGGGCAGTTTGAGAAGGACGGTCATGGCGGCGCTCGCCAGACACAGTCCGGCGAAGATTCACATCCCGTCCTGGACTCAGCCGACCTGACCCACTCGGACGCCTCCGACGCGCGAGCAGATCCTCAGGTGTGGAGCTGACCGAACGTGCTCCGCGGTGACGTCGGCTCCGCTGCCCCTGATGCGCCCCCGGTTCCCACGCAGCAGGTCCGGGCTGGCTGGGCCTGTCACCCGCTTTGCTCCCTCGAACCGTGTCAGGCGCAGTTGTGTGATGTTGACGGCGACCGCAGTGCACGGGATCGGGTCTCCGATCACCACGGACATGGCCGTGTCGGGGTACCGGCCGTGCTTGTGCAGGACCATCACGAGGCTGATGATCAGGACGTTGGGCCGTCGGTCAGAACCCAGATCTCACCGCTTCACAGGGTGTTTTCCTCACACGCCAGGTCGTCGCCGAGACCGAGCGCGGCGGACGGGGCGCACGACGTGCGTGTTGACGCTCATACCGGCCTCGGCGGCGGCCGCCCGGCTCGAGGGGGCGAGGTCATCAGGGATGTGCAGGTCATGCCGGTGACAGGCATGACGGCAAGAGTGGCCACCGGTACACGGTGGCTTGAGGCGGTTGTGGCCGGGACGGAATCCGGGCGCCGACGGTGGCGAGCCGCCACAAGCGGGGCAGAGCCCGGCCTGGGCCGAGACGCCGGGCTCGCTGTTTATGGGCATGCCCATGACGGGCTCAGTCCGACCGCACCGGTGCTCGCATCGCACGCAGCGGGCCCCCGTGCAAAGGCCTCGTTCGCCAGCACGCCGAGAAGCTGCGGTCTTTGAGTGAACAGGTCACCAGCAGGTGGTGTGGCGTCTCCAGGAAACCCACGTCGACGGCCAGGGTGTCCGCGTCGGTCCAGCCTCCGCTCACGGCGGCGGGCAGGGGCTCCTCGCGGACGGTCCAGTCGTCACCGAGGAGCAGTTCGAGCCGGTCGCTGTCCTCCGTGAGTGTGACCGTCCAGCCCTGCGGGCCCTCCGCCACCTCGGCCGCGGTCAGTCCCGGTTGGTCCGCGCAGGCACCGCCGTACGGCGTGAACACAGCCCCGTCCCAGTCGCCGGACCGCGCCGAGGGAGCGGGTTTGCCCGCAGCGGGTGGCAGGGCGAGCCGTGCCAGCCGCTGGGCCAGGGCGGTGTCCGCGCTGTCGGGCAGCGGCCGGGGACCGAAGGCGGGCAGCAGGTGCTCCCAGACCAGGTCCAGCACGGCCTGCATCTGAACGGTCTGCGCCGTCATCGCCACCACCGCGTCCTGCTCGGGCAGCACCAGGCAGAACTGCCCGTACGCCCCGTCGCCCCGGTAGCCGTGCCGGGACATCCAGAACTGCAGACCGTAGCCCTGCTGCCAGTCCGACCGCGCCGCCTCGGGCGTATCGTCGCCGGTCGCGACATGGGCGCGCGTCGCGTCGGCGACCCAGTCCCGCGGCAGCAGCTGCCTGCCCTGCCACACGCCACCCCGCAGGTACAGCTGGCCGAGCCGGGCGACGGCGTCGGTGGTCGCGTGCAGGCCGCTGAAGCCCAGCTCGCGACCGCTGCGGTCGCTCAGCCACGCCACCTCGCCGATGCCCAGCGGCTCCAGCAGCCTCGGCCGTAGATAGTCGGTCAGCGGCTGCCCCGTGACCCGCTGCACGATGGCGGCGAGCGTGAACGTGGCGGGCTGGTTGTAGGCGAACACCGTCCCCGGCTCGCGGTCCGGGGGCAGCAACAGGAATCCCCGGAGCAGGTCGTCGGGATCGAGCGCACGGGCCTGGCCGAGGGTGTCGGTCGTGTGCCCGCTCGCCATCGCGGCCACGTGCCGTACCCGCAGGGCTCGGCTGCGGGGGTCGGTGATGTCTGCCGCGAACTCGGGGAAGTACGAGATCACCGGGTCGTCGAGGCGTAGCAGCCCCTCGGCGGCGGCGAGGCCCGCGGCCGTGGAGGTGAAGCTCTTGCTGAGTGAGTACAGCAGGTGGCGGCGCTCGGGCGCGTACGGCGCCCACCAGCCGGCGGCGACGAGCCGGTCGTGCCGCAGGAGCATCAGGCTGTGCGGCTCGATGTCGGGGGCCGCTTCGAGGGCGTCGAGGAAGGCGTGCACGCCGATGGCGTCGACGCCTTCCTCGGCCGGGGTGCCGATGGGCAGGTTACTCGGGCTCATGCCGCCATCCTGTCCGCCCGTGTGGCGCGGATCCAGGGGTGCACGGGCCGCCGCCCCTCCAGGTTGCTGACGGCTGGCGTCTGTGGCGCAACCTCGCCGAAGCCGTGGAGCAGACCGTCGGCGCCCACCACTCCTGCATCCACGCCGCGCCCACTCCGACCTCCGGCTCCAGGAGCCGACACCAACGTCTCCGGTCCCGCGGACTCGTTGGTGCCCGAGCCTGACCTCGTCCCGCCCGATGGCACGCTCGACGTCCTGGGCCGTCCCGGTGGCTGGTGGCCTGGCCCCCGAACTCTACGAAGCTGTCCAGCAGCGCCTGGCCGAGGGGAAGTCACTGGCCGCGATCCGGCGAGAACTGCGGCTGAAACACTCCACCATCCGCCGATTCGCCCGCGTCCAACGTCTGGAGGAACTGCTGGACAAGGCCACTACTGTAACCGCGCCTCGTATCTCGACCCCTGCACACCATGTCTCCACCAACGCCCACGCGAGGGCTGCCACGCGGTCCCGCGTCTCCACCACGAGAGCCAAGACCAGGGATTCACCGGCGAGGTCCAGAGCGTCCGCCGGTACCTCCGGCCGTTCAGGAAACCGCGCAGCCCGCTGCCGAAGTCACCATCCGCATCCCTGCCCCGGTCAGAACCCTCCGCAAGCCGCGGCGCATGGTCCGCTGGGTCACCCGGCTGTCCGCACCTGGATCTCACCGTCCGGCACGTCCGCGAAGTCAAGGCCGACGACCTGCCTGCCCTGCACTGTCTGGTCAACGGCTTCCACCGCGACCTCGACGCCGCCACCGCCGCCTTCGCCACTTCCTGGGGCTCAGGCCAGGTCGACGTCACGTGACGAGAGCAAAGCTCCCCGAGCGCATGGGCTTCGGCCGCGCGCACCTCCCGCTTCTCCACAAAACGCAGCACCTGCCGCCGGTACCCGGAGGGCCCCGCCCGGCAGTCGCTCGGTCGGGCACCGCGCACCGTCTGGGAGAATGGAAGCCGTTCTCGCAGCGCCGCGGTACGCGGTGCTCGTCGCCCAACAGGAGCACGCACGGTGTCGCCACAGCACGGAGCCCCCTCTTCCTCCGGGGGGCGCAAGCGCCCCTCCACGGGCGAGGTCCGCAAGCAGCCCTCCTCCGCCGGGGGACACCGAAGGTCGTCCGTCGCCGGTGGGCAGGGCCGCCCGTCCCAGGCGGATGACCGCAAGCGTCCGTCCGCCGGCCAGGGCCGCGACAGCGGTACCCCGAGCAAGGACCGGGAGCGCGGCACCGCGGGCCAGGACCGGGAGTGGGGGACTAGGACTGCGGGCCAGGACCGCACCAGCCGGCAGGCCGGGAACGGCCGGCCCACCCGCACGCACCGGCCGGGCACCAAGAACCAGGACCGCCGGCCAGCCACGGACGACCGCAAGACCTCCCAGGACCACACGGCGCCCCAGAACGGCAAGGCCTCCGAGGACCGCAAGGATCTGCAGGCCGACTGCGCCGACTGCTTCGGCCTGTGCTGCGTGGCCCTGCCCTTCGCCCGCTCGGCGGACTTCGCCGTCAACAAGGCCGCCGGCCAGCCGTGCTCCAATCTCCAGCAGGACTTCCGCTGCGGCATCCACGCGCGGCTGCGCGACAAGGGCTACCCGGGCTGCACGGTCTTCGACTGCTTCGGGGCCGGGCAGAAGGTGTCCCAGATCACCTTCGGCGGCACCGACTGGCGTCGGGCGCCGAAGACGGCGCGCTCCATGTTCCAGGTCTTCCCCGTCATGCGACAGCTGCACGAGCTGCTCTGGTTCGTCACCGAGGCCCTCGACCTCGCACCGGCCCGCCCCGTCCACAAGGAGCTGCGGAAGGCGCGGGCCCACATCGACGGCCTGACCCGCGGCAGCGCCGAGTCGATCACCGAGCTGGACGTGAACGCCCTGCGCGGCGAGGTCAACACGCTGCTGCTGCGGACCAGCGAGCTGGCGCGGGCCCAGGTCCCGGGCCGTAAGAAGAACCACCGCGGTGCCGACCTGATGGGCGCGAAGCTGTCCGGCGCCGACCTCAGGGGGGCGAGCCTGCGCGGCGCCCTCCTCGTCGCGGCCGACCTCAGCGGAGCCGATCTGCGGGACGCCGACCTGATCGGGGCCGACCTGCGGGACGCCGAGCTGAGCGGCGCGGACCTCACCGGCGCGCTGTTCCTCACCCAGGCGCAGCTGAACGCGGCCAGGGGCGACGCGGCCACCGTACTGCCCCCGGCGCTCAGCCGGCCCACGCACTGGTAGGCGCGGGGATCACCACGGTCACCACCAGCGCTTGCCCGACCCCCCACCGCCCGTCGAGGCGGTGCGGGGATCACCACGGTCACCACCAGCGCTTGCCCGACCCCCCACCGCCCGTCGAGGCGGTCCAGGCGCACCCCGCCCACCACCGGGCCGGGCACCTTCAGGACCGCGGTGAAGGTGCCGTGGTCCCGGTCGGGCGTGATCGCGCACTGGTCGAAGTCCAGCCACCGCCCGGTCAGCGGGAACCACGCCTTGTAGACGCTCTCCTTCGCGCTGAACAGCAGACGGTCCCAGTGCACGCCTGGGTGGGCGGCACCGAGCCGGGCGAGTACGGGCCGCTCCTCCGGCAACGTGATCAGCTCGCGCACGCCCTCAGGAACGGGATCATTGGGCTCCCCGTCCACGCCGAGGGCAGCGATGGACGTGACCGGCGCGACCGCGGCCGAGTGGTACCCCGCGCAGTGGGTCATGCTGCCGACGACGTCCTCGGGCCAGCGCGGTGCCCGGCGGGCCCAGCCCGAGCCGCCCCCGCTGGGCGCGAGCGGCCCGGGCGCCACACCGAGCCGCGCCAGCGCCCGGCGCGCACAGCCGGACCGTGCCGAACTCCCGCCGCCGCTTCTCCACCGCACCGGCGACGGCCTCGGCCTCCTGGGGGAACAGCTCGACCCCATCGACGGTGCCGAACAGCTCGGACACGGCAACGCCCTCGGGCAGCAGCCCCTCCAGCAACTCGCCGGCACCACGTCGTCGACCACATCGCCTCCCGCCACCTGACCACCCTCTGCCCGCCGCGGTCGGACCAGGCGGAGGGAATGGTGGAGTACGCCTGCCGAGACTGGCCGCATGGGGAAGAACACCGCGGTGCCTCGACTTGACCAGGGATGCTTCACCCGCCCCGCCCAACCGCGGGTGTAACCCGCGCTCGCGCGACGGCGGCCGGCTCGCCCGCACCCCCTCCGGGCAGGACCACGGCCGTCATCGACGTCCCCTCGGGCCGGGTCACCCCGCGCGTGCATACGGCCCACAAACGGAACTCCGGCATCGACCTCCTCAATGTCGCCAGCTACCGGCCCGCCGAGCACGTCACCGTCGCCACCTCGCGCGGGCAGCCGTCGACATCGGCTACGGCGGCGCCCTCTCGCCGAGTAGCCGGCCGGGCCGGGGGCGCGGCGGGCTGCGATCCCTCAGGGCGCTATGCCCCCATTGCGTAGATACCCTGTAAAACGTGATCGAGTTCGGACGGCCGCGGCTCCGTCGTCGCCCTGGCCGGGGGAGTTTCGTGCGGCTGTCGCCGGTCATCCTGACCGTCGTCATCGCAAGCCTGGCGTACGCCACTCCCCCGCAGATGGCCTTCAGCCGCCTCCTGCCCGCGGCACCGGCCCTCGCCGCCGCCATGTGGCCGGTGCTCCCCACCGTCCTGCTGGGGACGGTCTGCCTCTTCCTGATGATCGGCCTCAGCCTCGTGTTCCCCGGGCTGGGGACGTGGTGGACGGCCGCGGGGATCATCGCGGTCACGGTGGCGGCCGCGTACGGAAGTCACGTCCGGCTCCAGCGGGAGCGGACCCTCTTCCAGGTGCGGCTCGTCGCCGACGCGGCGCAGCAGGTGGTGCTGAGTCCCATGCCGCGCCGCTTCGGCGGCGTCGAGATCGAGTCGCTGTATCTCGCGGCAGCCGCGGAGGCCCGCATCGGCGGAGACTTCTACGAAGTGGTCGACACGCGATACGGGGTCAGGCTCCTCATCGGTGACGTGCGGGGCAAGGGCCTGCCGGCGGTGGGGGCGGCCGCGGCGATCGTCAACGCCTTCCGGGAGGCGGCCTACGGCGAGGCCGACATGGTCAGCGTCGCACGCAGGCTGGACGCCAGCAGCTCCCGGTACAACGCCGCCTTTCCCCCTGAGGGGCCGATGGAGCGCTTCGCCACGGCCCTCCTCGTCGAGATCCCGCACGAGGGCAGGCGCATCGGGATCCTCAACTGCGGGCACCCCCCGCCGCTGCTCCTGAACCGCGGGGAAGTGCGTGCCCTCGAGCCCACCACCCCCTCGCCCCTGCTCAACCTCGCGGACCTCATCGGCGATCAGTACACCGTCGACACCTTCGACTGCGCCCCCGGCGACCTGCTGCTTCTCTACACCGACGGGGTCGCCGAGGCCCGCGCCCACGACGGCGAGTTCTTCCCGCTGGCGGCCTGGATGCGCCAGCAGCCTCCCACGCCTCCTCGCAAGCTGCTCACGGCTCTTCACCACGACCTCCTGCACTACAGCGGAGGACGCCTCGACGACGACATCGCCGCGCTCGCCGTGCGCCTGTGCGAACCCTCGGAGTGACCCCGACGCCCCGGCATCGGCGTCCACGCCTCCTCGCGTCACAGACCTGCGGGCGCAACCGGTGCGCCCTGCCGGCCCCCGTCCGCTGCACGCGATAGCCACCCGTCAGCCCGCGGAGGTCGGTCATCGGCTCGGTGGCCGACGCCTTGTGCCGGGGCTCGAAGCACTGCCGCAGCTCTGCGATCTGCCGGGCGTACATCGCCTTCGCGGCGTCGGCCGGAGGCGGACGGGTTCGCGGAAGATGGCCGACGCGGCGGAGGGTTCGTAACCGCTCCGGTCTGCTGGTCCGTCTCCAGCTCCGCAGCCGGGGCGGTTGCCGGAGAGTCAGGCCATGCGCTGGAGCCGGAGGGCTGCACCGGGGAGGGGGCGGTGGACGGTGTCCCGGCAGCGCCGGCGTACAGGAAAGAGCTGGTGGCGCTGCCGGAGCGCTTCGGAGCCGGCGTAGCAGCCGCGGTTGCCGAAGCCGATGAGGACGGTGCCGTCGCCTTGCGGAGGCAGGCGTCCTGCCGCCGGGGCGGGGTCTGTGGAGGCTGGGTCTGGGGACACCGGGCTGTCGGGCGAGGCCGGATCTCGTGTGTTGGGCCATGAGTCGTACGGCCCGACGAGGTGGCCGGCCTGCTGCGCGAGGCGCGTGGCCCGCCGGCTCATGGAACTGCCGTCGGCGTCGTGGCCCAGCCGCATGCGGTCGATGCCCGGCTTCCTCAGACGGAGCACGCCTTTCGGCGATGCGCGCCCAGGTGTAGGCGTGGCGGGGGCCCACCAGCCTGGCCGCCTCGGGATCGGGGGCGCTCTTCCGACTCAGGGTGGTGATGCCGCCGTGGTCCTCCGGCCAGGCACGGTTGTCGCGGGCCGCGGTCACGGGGGAACCGTCGGTGAGCGCGACGGTCACCGTGTAGTCCGCCGTGCCCTGCCGCGCGGAGAACGCGGGCCGGCCTCCGTGTGCGGGCGGCCGTGGTCGGAGCCGAACTGGGGGTCGTGCCGATGTCCGACGGGTCTATGTAGCCGGTTCCGTGCCGCCCGACGAAGTTGTCCCCGGGAAGGGCATGGCCTGGCCCCCGGCCACGTCGGCCCCGATGCCGGCCTCGGTTCCGGCCGGGCCCTCCGATGCGGAGTTCCAGCAGCGGCCGGCGACAGGAACGGACAGGCCGCGGGGTACCTGCAGCTCCGGTGTGGTCCGGTCGGTGCCGGCGACCGGCCCCGTCAGGCTGGTGTGCCGGGCGGAGTGCACGGTGACAGCCAGGCGCCCACGGCGCGGCCCCCCGTCGACCGGCACGGAGAGCTGGTGTCCGTGCACCTCGATGCGCCGGTGCTCGCCCGTGCCCGTGTCGAACGCGGCGGTCGTACCGGGAGAGAGATGTGAGAACGCAGCGGTGCTATCAAGGGAGTATGGAGGTATTTTCCGGGCGCCCTCGGAGCCCGGAACGTCATCCGCCCGCCGGACGCGCGCGCCTGCGGCGGGCTCGCCTGCTGGACCTGCACAGCACGGCCGGTCAGGTGTTCCTCCTGCAGGTCCTCATCGTGGTCCTGCTGGTTCTGGCCGCCGTGGCGGCCATGGTGGTCCAGACGGCCCGTGACGCGGTGCAGCGGGGGCGTCGTGAGTCGGTTGTCGCGGCCCAGTCGTTCGCGAGTGCGCCGGGCACGGCAGCGGCGCTGCGCAGCCGTGATCCGGTGGCGCTGCTCCAGCCCCGGGCCGAGGAGGCACGCAAGCGCGCGGGCGTCGACTTCGTCGTCGTCATGAACACGCAGGGGATTCGTTACACGTACCCCTACCCGCGGGAGATCGGGAAGAAGTTCGTCGGCACCATCGCACCGGCGTTGCAGGGCCGTACCGTCGTCGAGCAGGCCGGTGGTCCGCCCCTGCCCGCCGGCAGGGGGACGGCCGTGCAGGCGGTCGTCCCGGTGACCGACGCGCGCGGCACCGTGGTCGGCCTGGTGTCGGCCGGAATCACTGTCAGGAACGTGGCCGCCTTGTGGATGCCCCAGCTGCCGATCATCGTCGGCAGCGGGGCGGCCGCGCTGGCGCTGGCCACGACGGGGACGAGGCTGGTGTCCCGGCGGCTGCGCCGGCAGACGCACGGCCTGGCCCCGGTGGAGCTGGCGCAGCAGTACGAGCACCACGAGGCGGTCCTGCACGCGGTGCGGGAAGGAGTGCTGATCACCCGCGCCGACGGACGACTGCTGCTGGCCAACGACGAGGCGAGGCGGCTGCTCGGACTGCCGGCGGACGCGCGGGGGCGGGAGGTGCGGGAGCTGGGGCTGCCGGAGCCGGTCACGCGTCTGCTGGCCTCGCCCGAGGCGGTCACCGACGAGGTGCATCGCGTCGGTGACCGGTTGCTGGCGGTGAACAAGCGGCCGACGTACCCCCACGCCGACCAGGGCGGCAGCGTGGTGACCCTGCGGGACACCACAGAGCTGGCGGCGGTGTCGGGGCGGGCCGAGGTCGCGCGGGAGCGGCTGAAGTTGCTGTACGAAGCCGGGGTGGGCATCGGGACGACGCTGGACGTGGGGCGTACGGCCCAGGAACTGGCCGACGTGGCGGCGCCGCAGTTCGCCGACCTGGTCACGGTGGACCTGCTCGAGGCGGTGCTGCGGGGATGGGAACCGACGGCGGAGGGCTGGCGGCATCTGCGCCGGGCGGCGATCGGCGGCGAGGAGCGGCTGGCGCCCGTGTATCCGCTGGGCGAAGTGATCGCGTTCTCGGCCCGTGCCCCGCAGATGCGGACGCTGCAGGAGGGGCGGGGCCTGCTGGAGGCGGATCTACGGCAGGCGCACGGCTGGCGGGAACAGGATCCGGAACGCGCCCGCACGTCCTTGGAGCGCGGGCTGCGTTCGCTGGTGACCGTGCCGCTGCGGGCGCGCGACGTATCGCTGGGCGTGGCGAACTTCTACCGGACGGCTGACTCCCCTGCGTTCGACCCGGAGGACCTCGCCTTCGCGGAGGAACTGGCCGCGCGGGCGGCGGTGGCCCTGGACAACGCCCGGAGGTTCACCCGGGAGCACGCGATGGCGGTGACCTTGCAGCGCAGCCTGCTGCCGCGGGCGCAGCCGGAGCAGGACGCGCTGGAGGTGGCCTGGCGGTACCTGCCCGCGGAGGCCGGCGTGGCCGGGGACTGGTTCGACGTCATCCCGCTTCCGGGCGCCCGGGTGGCCCTGGTGATGGGCGACGTCGTCGGCCACGGGCTGCACGCGGCGGCGACGATGGGCCGGCTGCGCACCGCGGTGCACAACTTCGCCACCCTTGACCTGCCGGTCGACGAGGTGCTCGGGAACCTGGACGACCTCGTGGTCCGCATGGACGACGAGGAGAACGCGGCCGGTACGGAGACGGGCCACGAGGGGGAAGGGGTCACCGGGGCGACCTGTCTGTACGCGGTCTACGACCCGGTGACGGGTGTCTGTACGATGGCCCGCGCGGGCCACCCGGAACCGGTGGTGGTGCGCCCGGACGGCACGGTCACGTGCGCCGACGTGCCCGCCTCGGCACCGCTGGGCCTGGGCGGCTCCCCGTTCGAGACCGCCGAACTGTCGCTGCCGCAGGGTTCACAACTGGTGTTGTACACCGACGGCCTGGTGGAGGACCGCGCCCACGGCATCGAGGCGGGGATGGAGAGGCTGCGCCGGACGCTGGACGGATCCGCCGGCCGCGGTCCGCAGGAGACGTGCCAGGCGGTGATCGACGCGCTGACGCCGTCGCGCTCCTGCGACGACATCGCGCTGCTGGCGGCGCGTACCCGGATGTTCCCGCCGTCGCGCGTGGCCGAGTGGGACGTGCCGTCGGACCCGGCGGTGGTTCCCTCGGCGCGGGCGCGGTGCCGCGCGACGTTGCGGGAGTGGGGGCTGGAGGAGACCGGATTCACCACGGAGCTGATCGTCAGTGAACTGGTCACGAACGCGATCCGGTACGGCTCGCCGCCGGTCCGGGTACGGCTGCTGCACGCACGCTGCCTGATCTGCGAGGTGTCGGACGGCAGCGGCACCTCACCGCGCATTCGGCGGGCCGCGACCACGGACGAAGGGGGACGGGGGCTGTTCCTGGTCGCGCAGTTCGCCCAGCGGTGGGGAACGCGGTACACCACCCGCGGCAAGGTCATCTGGACGGAACAGGTTCTCGACGACACCGCCTCCGCCGCCACCGGCCCCACCCCGGTCGACTTCCTTCTCGACCAGTTCGACGACCCCGGCATGTGAGTCGGCGGGGCCGGTCCCGGTCCCGGGTGTGTACGCGGTGGATGGCGCCTGACCCGTGCGCCGGCCGACGAGGACCGACCACATCGAGGAGCCGCAACGCACGAATCACCGGCGCACGGTTCCTGACATCGCGTCCTCGGGCGAGGGGTGACGCTTCACGGCACGTCGGCCGGGCGATCCACGCGCCGTCAGGATCCGGCCCAGTGGAGTTCCGGCGTGTGGCGGCCGGTTTCGGGCGCGGATCGGGCCGTAGGCGCCGTACCGGCGGGACGGAGCGGCGCCAGCTCGCTGCGGCGGCCGCCCTGGCCGGACTACCGGGTCGTGCTGTTCGACTCCATGATTCGGGTCCCTCGAAGCCGTCCGCCTCGGATCCCGCATACACCGCTGCGTCAGCGGAATACGGAAGTGAGTCGGGGCCCCGCTGCGGGGTTGCCGACGTCACCACAACGAAACGGAAGGGACACTCTCGTGGGCCTCATCGCCTGGATCCTGATCGGCCTCATCGCGGGCGCCATCGCGAAGGCGCTGACCCCCGGCAAGGACCCCGGCGGCTGCCTGGTGACGATGCTGATCGGCATCGTGGGCGGGCTGCTCGGCGGCTGGCTGGGCAAGGTGATCTTCGGCGTCCACTCGATCAACGGCTTCTTCAGCCTCTCCACCTGGATCGCCGCGATCGTGGGCTCCGTGATCGTGCTGCTGCTCTACCGCGTGGTGACGGGACGCTCGCGCTGACACCCGTACGGAGAAGGCGGCTCCCATGGCAGCCGCCTTCTGCGTGAGCGGGCCTTCGGGTACCGGTCCCACGACGGGCTCTCCCGTCGGTGTCCCTCGCTCCGCCGTTGCCCCGTCGGCTGCAATGCCCGGAACGTCGTCATGGCGGGCTACCAGGCGAGCACCTTCGCGCACTCACGGAGCGTGGCGAGCGTCTTCGCGCCATGACACCTGCTCGTCTTCGTCGCGGTCGTCCGCTGAACGGCCGGGTGAGCGTGACCGCACCATCAGGCTCGGGGCACGCTGCCCCTCCCCCATTCACGCCTTCCGGGATTCGGCCGCTTCGAGGCGCCTGGCTCCGCAGTTGGGGAACCGCCGTTCCGCGAACCCGGACGACCTCCGACGTGGTCCGGCCTCGTTCATGGCCTCCCCACGCCTCCCTGGCCGGGGCGGCGACACCACGGCGAAGGGCGGCGAGAAGGCCACCCTGCCGAGCGGCACCGGACCCCTGGTCGAAGTCGGTACGGCGCACCCGAATCCGGTCCCTCCCACTGATCGGTTCCGGCCACCGGCTATACACTCCCCGCGGGGGTCGACTTCATTGGGGGACGGTGGCCATGGGCGCCGAGATCTACTTCAGCAACAACTACCGTGACCTGTGCGTCCAGCAGGGCACCGGCGCGGGTTTCCAGTTCGAGTTCTCCTGCTCGCGCTGCTCGGACACCTGGCGTTCGTCGTTCGAACCGTTCCGGGCCGGACAGATGGCAGGCTGGCTGTCCCGAGGCGTGAACGCCGCCTGGTCGCTCATCGGCGGCAGTGCCGGCCAGAGCGTGACCAACGCCGCGGACGGCCTGGCAGGGGCGAGTTTCGGCAGCCAGCGGGACGCCGCCTTCACCCGCGCCATCGAGCACGCGCAGGGCCATTTCAACCGCTGCCCGCGCTGCACCTCCTACGTCTGTGCCCGCTGCTGGAACCCGGGGCAGGGACTGTGCCTGACCTGCTCACCGGACACCGCAGCGGAGGCGCAGGCAGCCCAGCAGCGTGGCTTGAACGACATGGTCGCCCAGCGGGCGTACGACGCCGGCCAGCAGCAGGGCGCGGGCTACGACGTCACCGCTGCGCGCCAGTTGGTATGCCCCCACTGCCGTACCGAGACTCGCGGCGGCGCCTTCTGCCACGGCTGCGGCCACCGCCTCGCGCAGACGGCGAACTGCTCGGCCTGCCACCGCGACCTCCCGCCGGACGCCGCCTTCTGCCCGTCCTGCGGCACCAGACGCTGACCGCCGGCGGACGACGCCCGGACACCTGTCGGTGGCCGGGCTGATCACCTGGTGCCCGGGCGCGGGCCGCCTGGGGTTGCTTCTCCGCCGCGCTGTTGACGGCGTGCTCCCGGCCACCGGTACGGTCCAGCCGGAAGAGGCCGGGAACCTCGTCCGGGACCTGCGCGAGCGGGAAGGGCAGCGGGGACCGATGGTGCAGCCGGCACTGCCGCGGCAGGTACCGCGAGCGGTCACCGGTGTGGAGCGGGAACCGTTTGCGGTCGATCGCCGCCGCCGGTCCGTATCGGCGGTCGGCCCGCCTTCCGTCACTTCCGCAACGGAGGGACGGAAGGCGGCGCGGATCAGGCGGGCTCGGTATGCCCTCCCCTCCACTCGGACGGTGTCAGTGCGCAGTGCGTGACGGCCGTGTGTTCGACGCGCGTGCCTGGGTGGTGTTGATCTGGTTGAAGGTGTTGGAGTAGGTGTACCCGGTGGGCTTGTCGTATCCGTCGACTTCCCAGAAGGAGAGTTCCTGGATGCCGTTGGAGGCGGCGAAGTTCTCCAGTGTGGCCGCGTCGGACTGGGAGAAGTTTTCGTCGTCGTCGTTCTTGCCCGCGATCGGCGTCAGGCCCATCATCTGGTAGGCCTGGGAATTGGAGACACCATAGATGTTGGCGAGTTGACCGGCGGCCGCCTGCGCGGCGGATTCCGCGTCGGCGAGCGCGTTGTGTCCGTCGCCGAAGTCCATGGTCATGAGGTTGACGGTACTGACGCTCACCCCGCTGTCCTTGGCGTCCTGGAGGATTCCGGTCTGTGCGGAGGGGAGGCCGTCGGGGGCGACCGCGAGCGTGTAGTCCACCTGGACTGATGGGTTTTGCGCCTGAAGCGCGGCGAGTGCCTGATTGCGGCGGACGTTGGCGGCGGTGTCGTCGAGGGTTGCGCCTTCGATGTCGAAGTCGAGCCGGGTGACGCCGTAGGTGTTGACGATGTTGGCGTAGGCGGCGGTCAGGTCGGACACGGAGGTGCAGGTCTGGGCGAGTTCACCGCCGGCGGCTCCGCCGAAGGAGATGATGACATCTCCCCCATTGGCCCTGAGGGCGTTGATTTCCGAACTGAACGCTCCGACGGGGTCGCCGTTGTATTCCCATTTGGCAGTGCAGCCATCCTGCGGGATGAGGAATGCCAGCGTGTACTGCTTCAGGCCGGTGGCGGCCATGTCGTCGGCCATGTCACCGGCGGTGCCAGGGCCGATCTGGAGGTAGGGGGCCGCGAAGTGCGCGGGCCGGCCGGACGCCGCCGCGTTGGCCGGCTCACCGAAGCCGACCAGCATGGCCGCGGCGGTGAGGGGGACTACGGCGGCGAGGGCGCGTCTGGGCATGCGGAAGTTCATGACTGCCTCCGGCAGGTGTGGGGGTCTGGTCGCCGCCCAGGTGCGGCCTGGGCGCAAAGGGCGGCGGTCGTCGGGCACGGGTGCCTGGGGTGACCCTGATTCGCGGGCCGGTGACCAGAGCGCCCGCTGAGCGGCATCCGCCGAATCGGCGTCGGCACTCGGGGGGATGAACCGTGCGTCCTGGCCCTGTGCTGCCGTGCGTACGACGGCGACCGATCGCCGGCGAGCACGGCCGGTCGCTGACGGCTCAGTGGTGCACGGCGGTGCACTGTCCGTCGGAGAACATAGGGGTGGTGTCGACCGGCAGGCCGGGCTCCGGGTTCACGATGATGTCGGAGTCCTGAGTGATCGACCCTTCGCAGTCACCGAGGGCAGGCTCCGGTTGCGAACTCGCGGGCCCCATCCATAAGTCGACGTGGTGGACGCCGTTCTGCCAGTCGGAGCTGCACTCCGCGCAACCGTCCTCCATGATGAAGTACTTCTGGAGGAACGGGACGTAGATGCGCGTGCCGGGAGCGAACTCGCCGGCGTCCGTGGCGAAGGTCGTGGGTTGGTCGTAGGTGCCGAGGTCCTCGGTCGCCTCACTGTGTATCTGCGGGTAGGAGATCTGTGCGGTCCCGTAGTTGCCGTTGCCGTCATCGTTGTCGTTGTACCCGTACGACGTGACCTTCACCTTGATGGTCTGACCGTCCGAGGGCCGCGCGGTACGGGAAGGGCCGTGCGCGCCGGAGGTGTGGCTGTCCGCCGACGCTGACGGCGCCGCGAGGGCGAGGGCGAGGCAACTCGCCGCTATCAGCACGGGTGTTGTCAGGCTATGGCGCATGGGTTCTCCCAACTGGTCGATGGGTCGATTCCGGTCCTTCGCAGTCCTTGGTGGACGGCTCCTGTCGGAAAGACGTCTTCGCCACTGCAAGAGGGGGCAGGGGAAGGCAGCTGCCGTTGCCGTTGTCACAGGTGGGTCTGCCACGGACATGCCGCGGTGTCGTACTGGTGGCCGTGCCGGGTCAGTCGGGCGGGTCAGCGATGGTGATGTCGAAGTCGGCGCCCTCGGCGGGCGGGGCGGCCGGATCCCACTTGTCCTGATCGGCCAGTGGCCGGCAGAGGCCGCGACCGGTCGAGCGGCTGCGGCCAGTCGTTCTCGCGGCCGGGCGAGCAGGGGTGTTGCATATGCTGCCGACGGACGGTGCTGAACTGCGCCGGCCACTGGGCCTCGCCGGCGCCTCAGGCCCGGATTGCCGTCCACACGGCCGCTTCGTTCTCACCGGTGATCTCAGGTCCCCCGTCACGGGGACCGTCTGCTGGCCCACTTGCGGCGTCGACGGTGCGTTGGCTCTCACGGTCGCGGGCGCCGAGCTCGCTGACGCTCCGCAGGACGCAAAAGCAAGTAAGCACCGAGCAGTTGGGCGCTTCATCGGACCCTCGGTTCGTCGTGGGGGGCAGGTTGAGGTTGCCGCACCAGTAGGTTAGGAAAGTTTCCTAACCGGGTCGGCGTGACTGTAGAGCCACCGCCGCCGCCGGGTCAAGCCTGCGAAGCCGCGCACGTTCACCATCGGCCGGGAACGGCACCAGCGCCAAGACGCACCACCGCTCGCACCTGCTCGCCATCGGATCCACCGGCAGCGTCACCTGCACCACCGCGCCCATGCGCCAGGGCCGCATCGGGCCGCTGCGCCGCAGCCGGCGAGCAGCCCGAGCGCCACCGTGAACGACTGCCACGCCCCGTACAGCCCTCGCCGGCCGGGCGGCGCGAACTCGGTCATCATCGCGGCCGCTCCGCCGAACTCGCCCCCGGCCGACAGCCCTTGCACGATCCGCAGAACGGTCAGCAGCCACGGCGCCACCGCGCCCGCGCCCGCGTAGGTGGGCACCAGGGCGATCAGTGCCGTCGCGCAGGTCATCGTCGTGACGGCGCAGATCAGCGCCTGCCGTCGTCCGTACCGGTCGGCGAGCCGGCCGAGGAGCAGCACGCCCACCGGCCGGAAGAAGAACGCCAGGGCGAACGCCGCGTACGTCTTGACCAGCGCATCAACCTGGCCACCGCCGTGCGGGGCGAAGAC
This sequence comes from Streptomyces sp. NPDC104106, assembly GCF_055584345.1. Taxonomy (NCBI): domain Bacteria; kingdom Bacillati; phylum Actinomycetota; class Actinomycetes; order Kitasatosporales; family Streptomycetaceae; genus Streptomyces; species Streptomyces sp. NPDC104106. Next base: position 681,892 of record NZ_JBVJMF010000003.1, on the reverse strand, counting down.
GGTGGTGGCGATGGCGGTGGCGAAGTAGCCGTAGACGCCGAATTCGTACCACTCGATGAGGTTGCCCAGCGATCCCACGGCCAGCATCCTCACCTGCTGGGTGACCCACCGGCCGGGACAGCCTCATCGGTGTACTCGTCCTTGGAGGGCAGTGTCACGAGTGCTCCCCGTCCGCGCCGAGCGCTGCCCCCACTCGCAGCAGCGTGCCGCGCAAGGAGCCCACGCTCTCCTCCCGCATCTGAGCCGGCGGCACATCACCAAAGTCACCCGGAGGAAAATCAGCAGGGTCATCCCGCTCTGTGAGGGAGCGGGCCGCTTGCCTGCGACGGCATGCCGAGGCCTATCACTCGAACGGGTGGGCGGCACTTCGCCGGAGAAACGAACCAGCACGGCCGCCCAACACCTCCTGCGGCGCCCGGCCCTCACGTCCCTGTGCGCGGCGCCGCCGAAGACCGCACGCACGTCTCAAGGACTGGCACGGGTCGGCCGATGGTGACGGCATGGAACGTCCTGTGAGCGCTGCATGCCGTCTTGTGTCCCGCCGCCGGTTTGCGTTGACGGCCGGGCTGTTCGCCGTCCCGGGAGTCGTGGTGCCAAACTCGCGGGCCGTAGCGGCCCGGCCTGCATCGCCCCGCCCGGCCGCGGCAGGCGACGGCACAGGTGTGCTGTCGCTGTTCGGATCGGAGAACCGTGTGATCCGTACGCGCGAGCCGGTGGTGGCGGTGACCTTCAACGCGGCGTGGAACGATGCCGGACTGGACCGCGTTCTCGGTGAGCTCGCCCGCCGGCACACGCCCGCCACGTTCTTCCTGACCGGCGACTTCACCGCCCGGTACCCCGGGGTGGTCAAGCACATTGCGGCCGCGGGCCACGGCCTGGGCAACCACTCCTACAGCCACCCTCACTTCAAGGATCTGACCGCCGCCGGACGGAGGCGGGAGGTCCAGACGGCGGACCGCGCCCTGCGCGCAGCAGGGGCAGGCAAGGCCCTGACCCCGTTCTTCCGGTTTCCCTACAGCGAGACGAGTCCTACCCAGATCAGGGAGGTCAACGGGCTGGGATTCGCGGACATCGAGTTCACCACCGACACCAACGGGTGGATGGGCGCTGCGGGCGGCATGACCGTGGACGGCGCGGTGCGCCGGGCGCTGGACGCCCTGCGCCCGGGCGCGGTCGTGCAGATGCACGTCGGCGCCTCGGACGGCGGCAACGACGTGATCGATGCTCAGGCCCTGCCGCGGATCCTCGATGCCGTCACCTCCCGCGGATACCATGTCATCGACCTCCGCACGCTGCTCACCTCCCCGGTGCGCCTGGCGCGGACCTGGCACAGGGCCCTGACGTAGGGGTGACTGGCCTCGCTCGGTCCGGTGAAGACGGCCCTCGGGGTCCTTGAGACCGTGCCTCGGACGCACGATCGGGGCGTGGCCACGCCTTCGTCTTCCGCGTCATCCCCGGAGCCCGGTTCCGCACCTGGATGAGGTGACCCGCACCCCACAGCTACGCACCCACCCCGAGCGGGGCCCACTGTTGCGCGCCCCGGTGAACCGTCTCCCGGTCCTCAGGCCACCACGCGGTTTCTGCCTGGTCGGCCCGCCGACATTCCCGTTGCGGCCGCTTTCGCTCAGCAGGTGGGGGACGTCGGCGCCGGGCCTTGACCCGGAATCTTGGACACGGGCTATGCGGCTTGGGTCAGGGTTTGAGCAGGGTCTTGATGGCGCGGCGCTCGTCCATCGCCTTGAATCCCTCGGCGGCCTGATCGAGTGGGAGGGTGAGGTCGAAGACCTTGCCCGGGTCGATCGTGCGGTCCCAGATGAGCTGGATCAGCTCGGGCAGGAACCGCACCAGGGCGGGGCCGCCGTGCAGGTGCACCTCGGCGAAGAACAGCTCCTCGCCCGGCAACGTGCGCCGCCACTCGCGCGGAGGCAAGGTCGTACACCACCCGGCCGTCGGCACGATGGACCTCGCGTACGACGACTTCGCACTGCCCGGCGACCCGCACGTCTCCATCGCCACCTACACCGCGGATCCCGGTACACCCAGCGCTGACGGTCTCACCCCGTTGGCGACCTGGGCCGAAACCCAGAAGCAGCCGCAGACGATCGACGGCGAAGCGGGCCGAACCCGCCCCCGTCACGCTTAGGTTCTCGATCTGCTCGGCCGGTCACCTCCCGCCCGTCGCCGTCCACCGCTACGGCACATGTGGGACCGGATCAAGCCGCTGATGCCAGCCGATCCGGCCGCGGCCGGCGGTGGGCCGACCAGCGCCCACTCTCGAGGCCATCGCAGGGAAGTGCCGAACCTGTTCGCCCTGGCGAGACCTGCCGGACGAGTTCGGCTCGTTCCCAACAGCTCGCAAACGGCTGATCAGGTGGGCCGTCGACAGATCCTCGCCGCAGTCCTGGCAGCAGCCGACGAGGGTGAAGACATCGGCTGGACCGTGTCGGTGAAAGGAACCAGAGGAACGGCACAGGACCCCCCACAGGTAGGTCGGTGGACCGCCGAGTACGTCGCCCGGGACGGCGAGCGGGACGCTCACCCCCGACGCGGCCACGGCCCATGCCGCCACCGGTCGCTGGTCTGCCGCCGCCTCGACACCGTCCCGGAGTGACTCCCCGCGCTTCCCGATCTCCTTCAGCACCGCGCCGAGTGAGCGATCACCACGCAACGTGCCGTTGCCCACCGCGGCGGCGACGGCGACAGCGATCGAGACCGGCGCCTCACGTGCCGTGGCAGGACATCGTCCCGATCCGGGTCACGAGCTGGACGCCGGCCCGTCCGTTCCGTAGCGGAGGCCGTCGAGGAGCAGGTCGAGGAGGCGGCCGGCCCGTTCGCGTTGGTCGGGAGCGCTGGTGATCAGCCCGACACCGGCCAGGCTGAAGCCGACATCCAAGGGGTCGATGTCCGGGCGCAGGAGACCGGCGTCGGCGCCGGCGCGCAGCAGGGTGCCGAGCGCGGTGCCGAGCTTGTCGAGGGTCTCGGCGAAGGGGTCCGCACCGGATGCGACCGCTGCCCGCAGGGCGTCCGCCATGCCCTGCTTGGCAGCCAGGTAGTCGATGAAGTCGTCCATCCACAGGCGGATCGCCCGGTCGGGCGGGTTGTCGGCGAGCAGCTTCACGGCGCTGTCGCAGACACGGGCCAGCTCGTTGCGGTAGGCCGCCTCGATGAGCGCCTCCCTCGTCGGGAAGTGACGGTAGAGCGTGGCCGAGCCGACGCCCGCGGCCTTGGCGATCGTGTCGATCGCAACGTCCGGGCCCTTCTCGGAGAAGGCACGCACGGCCGCTTCGAGGATGCGCTCCCGGTTGCGGCGGGCATCGGCACGCAACGCGCTCGGCTTGGTGGTCAACGCTGCTCCCTTCGTCAGGGGACCAGTCTAGCTGGACAACCGGGGAGTTCCCCGATTACCGTCGGCAGGTAACCGGGGAACTCCCCGGTTACGGGTCTCGGCCCGTCTGTACTCCACAGTCAAGGAAGACCCTCATGACCTCCCCGAAGACGGTACTGATCACCGGTACGTCCTCCGGCATTGGCCTGGCCACCGCCATCGGCGCCGCCCGGGCGGGCTGGACGACCATCGCCACCATGCGCGACACCGGCAGGGCCGATGCCCTGCTCAAGGCCGCCGCCGAAGCGGGTGTCGCGGACCGGATCCAGGTCAAGCGCCTGGACGTGACCGACTCCGCCGGCATCACCGCCTGCCTGGACGAGGTCGTCGCCGAGCACGGCCGTCTGGACGCGCTGGTCAACAACGCCGGCGCCGCCCAGGTCGGCACCATCGAGCAGACCAGCGTCGACGACGTCCGCGCGGCCATGGAGGTCAACTTCTTCGGCGTGGTGGCGGTCACCCGGGCCGCCCTGCCGCACCTGCGTGCGTCGAAGGGCCGGGTGATCACTGTCACCAGCGTCGGCGGCGTCGTCGGCCAGCCCTTCAACGAGGCGTACTGCGCGGCCAAGTTCGCCGTCGAGGGCTTCATGCAGTCCCTCGCGCCGGTCGCCACCACCGTCGGCGTCGATGTCACCGTGATCGAGCCGGGTGCGGTGGCGAGCGAGTTCGTCGCCAATCTCGGCTTGGACGTCCCGACGCTGCTCGCCTCCGCCGGGCCCTACAGCCCGGCACTCGAGGCATACCTCACCCGCACCCGGCAGTCGTACGTCGACGCCCAGACCCCGGCCGAGGCAGCCGCCCCGATCGTCGACGCCCTGACCGTGGGCCGCCCGCCCTTCCGCGTCCAGACCTCGCAGTGGGCCCGCGACTTCGTCGCAACCACCCTCGCCGACCTCGACGGCTCCTCCGTCCAGGCCCTCACCGGTGCCTGGGTGCGCTGACCGCCCCGCGTCCCGGTGGGTGCGCTGCCGACCGGGCGCGGCAGCCCCACAGCACCCCCGCCCGCCGACGACCGGCCGCTCACGGTCCGCGCCGAGGGGCGCACGCACCGGACGCACAACCGACCAGTCACACACCGCGGGACGACCCGCAAGCAAGGAAGATCACCATGGAACTCCGCACCCTCGGCAGCCAGGGCCTGACCGTCTCCGCCGAAGGACTCGGCTGCATGGGCATGAGCGCCTTCTACGGCAGCACCGACGAGGCCGAATCCCTCGCCACCATCGACCGCGCCCTGGAACTGGGCGTGACCCTGTTGGACACCGCCGAGAGCTACGGCCCGTTCATCAACGAGCAGCTCCTCGGCAAGGCCCTCGCCGGTCGCCGCGAGCGGGCCGTCGTCGCCACCAAGACGGGGATCGAGTTCACCGACGACGGCACGCTCGTCGGCCACAACGGGCGCCCCGAGTACATCCGGCGGTCCCTGGACCGCTCCCTGCGCCACCTGGACACCGACCATGTCGACCTCTACTACCTGCACCGGGTCGACCCGCAGGTACCCATCGAGGAGACCGTCGGCGCCATGGGTGAGCTGGTGGCCGCCGGCAAGGTCCGCTACATCGGCCTGTCCGAGGTCGCCCCGCAGACCATCCGCCGCGCCCACTCCGTCCACCCGATCACGGCGGTCCAGACCGAGTACTCGCTCTTCGAGCGCGGCATCGAGGACGACGGGGTCATGGCCACCCTGAACGGGCTCGGGATCGGCCTGGTCGCCTACTCGCCGCTCGGACGCGGGTTCCTGTCCGGTGCGATCACCAGCCCGGACGACTTCGCCGCCGACGACTTCCGCCGCACGGACCCGCGCTTCAAGGGCGAGAACTTCGCCCGCAACCTGGCCGTGGTCGACGAGGTCCGCCGCATCGCCGCCGCCAAGCGGATCTCGCCGTCCCAGCTGGCTCTCGCCTGGGTGCTGCACCAGGGCGCGGTCGCCATCCCCGGTACCAAGCGCCGCCGCTACCTGGAGGAGAACGTCGCCGCCGCCACCGTGACGATCACCGATGAGGACTTGGCCGCCATCGAAGCCGTCGCACCGCGCGGCATCGTCTCCGGCGACCGCTACGCCCCCGAGCTGATGCAGAACCTCAACGGCTGACCCCCAGGGCGTGCCGGGAAAGACCGCTGGGATGCCCCCAGCCGTGCGGCGTCCCAGCGGCTCGCTCCGCCGACGCCGCCACACCGCTCCGCGCGCAAGCAATGGCGATCACAACAGCGCAGCGGCCCATCGGCTTCGGCTTCGGCTTCGGCTTCGGGGCGGGCAGTACCGCGGCCGAGGTCCTGACCGGCCCCGCCCTCACCGGAAGGCTCCCTGTCATGACGGCGCCGCCTGCGGAACGGAGCCGGAGAGCACACTCACCTGGGGGGCGCCGGCGCGACTGCCCTCGCCACAGTCCGCCGCCCGGAGGCGACCGCGGAAGCATTCGACGCCCCCGGACCGAGACGAGGTACGCCGCCTCGGCCCGGGGCAGCAGGCCCGGCCGGCAAAGGCTGAGGGAGGCGAACAGCTCGCCCCGCTGATCTACGTGATGCCGTGCACGGAGCACAGAGTCGTGCCGTACGGGGCTCGGCCGTCACCGGACAGCGGCGCGGCGCTCGGCAGCGAGATCCTGGTCGAGGTCCTTGCCCATCGCCTCGCCCAACCGCGCCAGACGTCGGCCGCGTCTGCGTCGGACAGGTAGCCCGGCCCGACCTCGGGGGGCTCAGCTCCCCGAGCCCGTGCGTGGCCGCGGCGAGGTCGTCAATGGCCTGGCGACGCGCGGACCAGCCCCGCGCAGCCGGACCCGGACGGCCGGAGCGATGGCGTGGTCGGGCACTGCCGCCCCGTCAGCCTGCCGGGAAGGCGAATTTGTAGCCCTGCTGGCTCAGCCATGGCAGCAATTGGCGCAGGGCAGCTACGGTCTGGCTGCGGTCGCCGCCGCCGTCGTGCATGAGGACGATGCCGCCGGGACGCAGCTCCTGTTTCGCGGTGGCGAGGATCGAGGCGGTGCCGGGGCGCGCCCAGTCCCGGGTGTCGACGGTCCAGCCGAGCGGGCGCAGACCGGCTTGCACGGCTATCTGGCGGTTGTCTGGGCTGAAGTCGCCACCGGGCGCGCGGAACCATGTGACGCGGGTGTTCGGGCCGCCAGCCTTGACGATCATCTCCTTGGCCGCGGTGATCTCGTAGACCTGTTTCCCATGCGGGAGGGTGCGCATCGGCTGGGGGTGGTGCACGGTGTGGTCGCACAGCCGGTGACCGCCTGCGATGATGCGCTTGACCATGGCAGGGTCTGCAGCGGCCTGCGTGCCGATCTGGCAGAAGGTCGCCTTGACATGGTAGTGCGCAAGCACGTCCAGGATCTGACCGGTGGCCGGGCCCGGGCCGTCGTCGAAGGTGAGTGCCACGGTGCGGCCGTCGGTCGCCGTGCGGTAGGCGATCGAGGAGCTTGGGGCGTGAGCCTTGGTGGCCTGCGCACCGGTACCAGATGCGGCGCTTGCGCTCGTACCCATACCGGCAAGGGCGAGCGAGAGGGCAACCGTGCAGCCGACGGCCGCGCGGCGCAACAGGGGACGGACAGAGTTCGGTTTCGGCATGCAGTACTACTCCTGGCATCGTCCGCCATTCCGGGATGGCGATGTCGGGTCCCACACGACGATGACCGAATGTCCGACCGATATAAAGCAATCAAGGACATTTGCGCCCTTTATCACAAACATGCCTATTTGTGAGCCACCTCACATTCATTCCCCCGTTGCCACGGCCCCTTTCCGCGACCTTGGGCCCGACCCCGACCCTCACTCGCGCATTCCGCTCGGCCGCGAACGTCTCCGGGTGCGGTCGGGCAGCACGTCCAGACCCCGAAGATCTCGCGCGTCCAATCCGGCACGGGCCGGGCGACGGCGGCGTAGAGCAGCCCCGTAGCCGTCGACCTGTGGATCACCGTCGAGCGATCCCTGAACCCACCGAGGCCCACCTGATCCTCAACATCCGCTGGACCGCGACAAGCCGGGCGCGGCGGTGAAGCCGAAAAGGGCGCGAGTCTCGATACCGAGGCCAGTGGTCATGGCGGCTGGCCTGGCGGATGTGCCTGTTCGCGGCCACTGGGCTGCCAACGGGCCCGTACGACTTCGGCCTCGCGCTGGGCACGGTCAGCGCGAGGCCGGCGGATCCGGCCCTTCACAGAGCGCTCGACGGGGCACTGGGAGATACCGACCAAGGGACGGGACGGAACGCCCGTGCCGGCGCGGAGTCCAGTCCGTCGGAGACGATGCCCGTCTCCCAGCCCTGCGTTCAAGATCGGTCGTGCGCGGGCGGGTGAGGAGCGATCACCTGGTCCGTCGGGGAGGAAGAACTCCGCACTGCGCGGTCGTCTGCGCAAGGTGCGCTCAGGGACCGTGCTGGGCGCCGGTCGAGGCAGGCCGCCCGCCACCGATGACACCGCACCCCGCGCCACCGACGACAGCGGCAGCCTCCAGCCCGACACCCTCCGGCCCGCTCCACGCCCGCGCCAAAGCGAACGGCCTGCCCACCGGTGGGCACTCGTGACGCCATTGGGCCACAAGAAGATCCCCATGGCCAGCTGGACGGTGCGCCCCCCTGCGCGTCCACCGCAACGACCTGCATCGCAGTGCGCGGCGTGGGACGGGACAGCCGTGCGGGTCCCGGTACCGGGTGCCGCCGCACCGGTCCGGCCGCCGTGCCGGGGACGTTTACCCGCCTGGCCCGGTGGAAGAGTCGAGTCCAGCGCCCGGCCGGGCACCGCTGCGAACACAGCGGCCCGCCCTACCGGATCCCGCCTTCTCCGCTCCATCACCGGAACAGGAGTACGCCCATGCGCCTCTATGCCCAGACTCCGGCACGCCGGACCCGCCAGATCCTCGCTGATCTCGTCGCCCTGGCCCTGATCACGGTCACGGTGACGTTCGCCCTGACCGTCCACGGCGCGATCATGCGGCTGGCCGAACCGGGACGCAAAGCGCAGAACGCGGGCGACAGCCTGGCCTCCAGCCTCCGAGACGCCGGTGACGCGGCCTCCGACCTCCCGCTGATCGGAGGCTCGTTGAAGAAGCCGCTGCAGACCGCCGCCGCAGCCGGAGACGGCCTCTCCGACGCCGGGCAGTCGCTGCAGCACACCGTGGGCCAGGTGGCCGACCTGACCGCGCTCGCGCTGATCGTCCTGCCCCTGGCCTTCATCCTGGTGCTGTGGCTCCCCCCGCGCCTGCGCTGGATCAGGCGCACCACCATCACCCGGCGTCTCCTCGACAGCCCCGGCGGCGCCGACCTGCTCGCCCTGCGCGCCCTGACCGGCCCCCAGCGCGACCTCACCGCGGTGCCGACCCCGCCAGGCGGCCTCACCGACGCCTGGCGCCGCGGAGACGAGCAGGTCATCGCCGCCTTGTCCGAAGTAACTCTCAAGCGAGCCGGGTTGCGCGCCCAACGAGCGAGGCAGGCGTGACAGCCTCAACGTCCCTGACCACGAGGGCGTGTGCCGGGCCTGGCGGGGCGGCTGCCAGGCCAGTTGCGGCCCGGGAATTCCGATGGAGCGCGCGTGGCCCTGCGCCTGACGACGGCGCGGTGCTTGCTTGCGCGGGCTGAAGACTTTGTCGGCGAAGGTCACGAACGTCTCTGCAGTGGTGTGGCAGTTGACATACCACCCGGTCGGGGACAGACGGGCAGCCAGTCGCTCGGCGTCGGCCTCTTCGCCAGCGAGGGGTGTGTCCAGCCAGTGGCCCTGCCTCACACTCGGTGGTGACGGAGAGTCGCGAGGGCCGTTGACATTCGAGCAATGCTCAAGACCCGTGGATCAGCCCCGGCGGGACGCGGAAGGCGTACCTTCCCGAATGATCCTGTGACGGTCACCGAGCAGGCCCGCGTTCGCAGCGCGGATCGGGAAGGCACGCCCGTGCTCAGCGTAGTCACTGCCGACGGTTCAACCGAGTCCGGCTCCCTGATCGATGAGATCGCCCGGGAGGGTGCCCGTAGGATGCTCGCCGTCGCACCGGAGGCGGAAGTCAACCAGCACATAGCCGAGTTGGCCAACGAGCGGGACGAGCGTGGGCACCGCCTGGTGGTCCGCAACGGTCACCACCAGCCCCGCAGCGTCGTCACCGCGGCCGGGACGGTCGAGGTCACCGCGCCCAGAGTGAACGACCGCCGTGTGGACGAGGCCACCGGTGAGCTCAAGCGGTTCTCGTCGAAGACTGGCGCCCTGGTGCCGCAAGTCCCCGAAGATCTCCGAAGTGCTGCCGCTGCTCTACCTGCACGGACTGTCCTCCGGGGACTTCGTGCCCGCCCTGGAGCAGTTCCTCGGCGGTGCGGCCGGGCTGTCGGCGGCGACGGTGACACGGCTAACGAAGCAGTGGCAGGACGACCACGCCGCCTTCCAGGACCGTGACCTGTCCGAGCGCGACTTCGTCTACGTGTGAGCCGACGGCGTGCACCCGAAGGTCCGGCTCGGGCAGGCGCACAGCTGCGTTCTGGGGCTGCTCGGGGTGCGGCTGGACGGTACCAAGGAGCTGATCGCGCTGGCCGAGGGGCTGCGGGAGTCCACCGAGTCGTGGGCCGACCTGCTGCGCGACTGCCGCCGACGCGGCATGCGGGACCCCGAACTGGTCGCCGGTGACGGTGCGAGCTGCTCGCGTTCTACGACTTCCCGGCCGAGCACTGGATCCACCTGCGCACCACGAACCCCATCGAGTCGACGTTCTCCACGGTCAAGCTGCGGACCAAGGTCACCCGTGGGGCCGGCAGTCCAGCCGCGGCCCTCGCGATGGTGTTCAAGCTCGTCCAGTCCGCCCAGGACCGCTGGAGGGCCATCACCGGTCGACGACCGCGGTCTCCACCCTTCGCGAGCGAGATGAGCGGCCAGGAGCCCGTTCTCACCCCGGATGTCGGCAACGGTCCGGGCACCCTCGGCAGCGAGGCGACGGGCGACGGGCGACTACAGGATGTACGTCACCTCGCGCCGCAAAACGCTCTGTGGCCGCCTGATCAGCGGCGAAGCGCTCGGGATGACTGTCGTGGGCGCCCAGGCTTGCATCGCCCTCATCCGTGCCGGCTCGTCGTCGAGGGCCCGTACGAGCCAGTCTGACCCGCAATCAACCCGCGCCGCATCTCAACAGGGACGAGCTCACCCAGTCCGAGACCAGGGCGGGCACCAGGTGGTACGGGTCCCCGAAGACCTCTGGTCGCCACCCGCCACGATCACCATCAGTTCATCGGCCGCCAGGCGGGCCCTCTCCCCCGTAGCCACAGTCGGCTCCTCCCCGCACACCGCGCATCCACGGCAAGACACACCTTCGGGGGGACTACGGATCGGCACGCCGAAAACGCGGGTCGGGCAAGGTAAAAGCTTCATGAAAATTCACGGGAAAGGAAATTCCCCGTCCGGCCAATCCGCCCGTCCGCTGGCTCCGAATCCCTGGGCAGTCAGACAAGTTGCACTCAGGACGGACGGCATGACACCACTCTCCAGACTCTCCAGGAGCGGTACGGGTCGCAGGGGCCTTGTCACCCTCCTTTGCGGGGCGCTGGTCGCCGGAGGACTCGCGGCCACCGGCGTGGCCACCCTGGAACCTGGGGCGGCCCACGCCTCCAGCCACCGGGAGGCCCCGCTGATCTCCGGGACACCGCAGTACGACAACACGGACGTCTACGCGTTCGTCAGCCCGGACAAGCCCGACACGACGACGCTCATCGCGAACTTCGTCCCGTTCGAGGAACCGGCCGGCGGACCCAACTTCTACACGTTCGCGGACGACGCCCAATACGACCTGCACATCGACAACAACGGCGACGCGCAGAGCGAATTGATCTTCCGCTACACCTTCAAGACGCAACGGAAGAACAACAAGACGTTCCTCTACAACACCGGCGTGGTGAAGAGCCTCGACGACCCGAACCTGAACATCACGCAGACGTACGACCTCGACGTTCTCAAGCTGCACGACCAGAAGCTGGTCTCCAAGACACGGCTCGCCGACGACGTGCCGGTGGCGCCGTCGGACGTCGGCAAGGCGTCGATGCCCGACTACGCGAAGCTGCGCCAGCAGGCCGTCCACAAGGCGGCCGGCGACGCGCAGACCTTCGCGGGGCAGGCCGACGACCCGTTCTTCGCGGACCTGCGTGTCTTCGACCTCCTGTACGGCGGGAACCTGTCCGAGGTCGGCAACGACACGCTGAAGGGTTACAACGTCAACACGATCGCCCTGCAGGTGCCGAACGACATGATCCGCGAGTCGTCGTCCCAGCCGGTGGTCGGCGTCTGGTCGACCGTGCAGCGCAAGAACGCGCGTGGCGGCTGGTCGCAGGTGTCGCGTCTCGGCAACCCGCTGGTCAACGAGGTCGTCAACCCCCTGAAGGACAAGGACAGGTTCAACGCCTCCGCGCCGTGGGACGACGCCCAGTTCCTGAAGAACGTGACGAATCCGGAGCTGCCGAAGCTGATCGAGCAGATCTACAAGATCAAGGCGCCCCCGGAGCCGCGCAACGACCTGGTCGACGTCTTCCTCAAAGGCGTCAAGGGCCTCAACCAGCCGCCGAACGTGCGGCCCGCTGAGGAGCTGCGCCTGAACACCTCGATCAAGCCGGCCGCGAAGCCGAAGCGGCTCGGTGTGCTGGACGGTGACAACGCGGGCTTCCCGAACGGCCGCCGGCTCACCGACGACGTGGTGGACGAGGCGCTGCAGGTGATGGAGGGCTTCCTGCTGGGCCAGAAGACGGGCCTCACCGACGGCGTGAACGCCAACGACGCGGCCTTCGAGAAGTCCTTCCCGTACGTCGCCGAGCCGAACTCCGGCTCGCGCGGCCCGCTCGTCAAGGGCACGACCAAGGGCACCGACGTCCGCAGCCAGCTGGGCGACGCGCTGCAGCCGGCGGGGGCGTCCTCCGGCTCGGACACGATGCTCATCGCCGGCTCGGCGGCCGGGGGCGCGGCCGGGATCCTGCTGATCGGCACCGGCCTGGCGTGGTGGCGTCGCCGCATGCAGCGCCCCTACTGACCCCGCCCCACCGACTGGCGCGGCCCGCGCCCACCCGTCCCCCACGCCGCGGGCCGCGCCTTCCCACTCCGTTGCGACCAGGCCACCGAGGAGAGGCATGACCCCACGTACGAACGACAGTGAGACCGAGGAACGAGTGGAGGACGAACCGGAGCCCGAGTCGTCGGCCACCGAGAGGTCGAGGGAAGCCGAGGAGGACACCGAGCCGGTCGCCGTCGAGCCCGCTGCCGATGCCCGGGAAGCCGGTGACGTCGACACGGGAAAGGCGAGGGACTCCGCAGTCGTCGCAGATGACCGTGTCGCTGCGGTGCGGCGGGTCGCTGCGGCCGGGAGGCGGTGGCGGGTGGTGCGGCTCGCAGGGTGCGCGGCCATGTTGGCGGTCGCGTTGACCGCGGGCGCCGTGGTGGTCGGGGCCATGCGGCAAGGGGGTGCCGCGCCGGTGGCGGTGGCGGCGGACAGCGCCGTGCCGCCGGGTCTGCCGGCGAGCGGCAGTCTGGACGCGAGCATCGCCGCGCTACAGGCGCATCTGCGCGCCCAGCCGAAGGACTCGGGAGGCTGGGCCAGCCTCGGGTTCGCCTACGACGAGCAGGCCCGCGTCAAGGGCGACCCCGCGCGCTATGCGCAGGCGGACAAGGCCCTGACCAGGTCCCTGGCGCTGGCTCCCGGCAACGACACGGCCCTGGCCGGCCGCGCCGCCGTCGCGGCCGCCCGGCACGAGTTCAAGGACGCCCTCACCTACGCGGACCAGGCTCTGGAACAGAACCCGTACAGCGAACACGCGCTGTCCTCCCGTATCGACGCCCTCGTGGAACTCGGCCGCTACGCCGAGGCGTCGAGGGCCGCGGACATCGCCGACGCCCGGCGCCCCGGCGTTCCCATCTTCACCCGGTACGCGTACGTGCTCGAACTGCGCGGTGACGCGAAGACCGCCCACACCGTGCTGCAGCAGGCCCTCGACACCGCGACCACCCCGGGCGACGTCTCCTACGTCGCCACCCAGCTCGGCCTGCTCGCCTGGAACCAGGGCGACTACGAGAGCGCCCTCACCTACTACGCACGCGCCCTGGCCGCCGACGACACCTACGTCCCCGCGCTCGAGGGCCGTGCTCGCGCCCAGGCCGCGACCGGCGACCGGGCGGACGCCATCAAGGGCATGGAGAACGTCGTCGCCCACTACCCCCTGCCCCAACAGCTCGTGGAACTCGGCGAGTTGTACGAGGACCGCGGTGCCAGGGGCGACGAGCAGAAGGCCCACGACCAGTACGCCCTCGTGAACACCTGGATCTCCCTCGCCCGCGCCAACGGCGTCAACGCCGACCTCGACACCGCGCTCGCCGCCGCCGACCACGGCGACAAGGCCGCCGCCCTGCGCGCGGCCCGCGCGGAATGGGCCCGCCGCCACAGCGTGCACACCGCGGACGCCCTCGCCTGGGCGCTGCACGTCAACAGCCGCGACCATGAAGCGCTCGCGTACGCCCGTCAGGCCACGGCCACCGGCTACCACAACGCCGCGTTCCTCTACCACCTCGGCATGATCGAACGCGCCACCGGTCACACCGAGGATGCCCGCACCCACCTCACGGCCGCCCTGCAGCTCAACCCCGGCTTCTCGCCGCTGGGCGCCCGGGAAGCCCGTAAGGCCCTGAAGGACCTGGGGGTGACCAGGTGACGCACCGCAGGCGCCTGATCGCCTCCACCGCGACCCTGCTCACCGCCGTCACCGCGCTCCTGCTCGCCCCCGCCGCGACCGCGAGCGCGCACCCCCTCGGCAACTTCACGGTCAACCGCTACGACGGCCTCGTCGCCGCGCCCGGCGTGCTCCGCGTCGAGCATGTGGAGGACCTCGCCGAGATCCCCGCGGCCCAGGCGAAGCCGGACATCGGGCGGCTCGGCATGACCGAATGGGCCCAGCGGCGCTGCACGACCGCGGCGCACGACAGCAAGATAACCGTGGACGGCCGTACGGTCGCCCTCACCGTCACGTCCAGCCGCGCGAGCCTGCGTCCCGGCCAGGCCGGCCTCAACACCCTGCGCGTGGTGTGCACGTCGACCGCCCCGCTGCCCAAGGGGGCCACGGTCAGCCTCGGCTTCCACAACACGGGCACCACGTCCGGCCCCGGCTGGCGGGAGATCACCGCACGCGGTGACCGTATGACGCTCACGTCGTCGGACGTACCCAAGACCTCGGTCTCCCAGGAACTGACCAGCTACCCCAAGGACCTGCTCTCCTCCCCCGCCGATACCACGGCCGCCTCCCTGCGCGCCCGGCCCGGCGGCGCCGCCCTCGCCACGGACGGCCGCGGCGACCGGGCCGCCCCCGCCGCCTCCGTGCTCCCGCGCGGCGTCGACCGCTGGACGCAGGCCCTGGAGAACCTGGTGGCCCGCCATCACCTCACCCCCGGCTTCGCCGCCGTCGCTCTGCTCGTCTCCGTCGTGCTGGGCGCGATGCACGCACTCGCCCCGGGCCACGGCAAGACCCTGATGGCGGCGACGGCAGCCGCCCGGGGCGGCCGGGCCCGTCTGAAGGACGTCCTCCCGCTCGCCGCGTCCGTCACCGTCACCCACACACTCGGCGTGGTCGCCCTCGGCCTCCTCGTCACCGCCGGCTCCGCCGCCACCCCTTCGGTGATCGCCTGGCTCGGCCTCTTGAGCGGTGTCCTGGTGACCCTGGCCGGCGCCAACCTCGTGCGCCGGGCTCTGCGCAACCGCGGCCACACGCACGGACACGGGCACGGGCACGATCACGGCCACGAGCACGCCCCTTCACGCGACCACAACCACTCCCCGCACGACCACCCGCACCCCCATCCCCACCCTGCAGAGCACAGCCACGGCGGCGCCCCCCACACCCATCCCCCCGCCCCCAGCCTCCGCGGGACGATCCTCCTCGGGTTCGCCGGTGGGCTCGTGCCAAGCCCTTCCGCGGTCGTCGTCCTCGTCGGTGCCGCCGCGCTCGGCCAGGCATGGTTCGGGCTGCTGCTGGTCGTGGCGTACGGCGCGGGCCTCGCGCTCACCCTCACTGCGGCGGGATTCGCGGTGGTCAAGGTCGGCAGCGGGATGAGCCGCGTGCTGGACAGCCGTCCCCGTTGGACCTCCCACCCGGTGGCGGCCCTGGTGCGCAGGACCGCGCCCCTCGGTTCCGCATTCGTCGTACTGGCGCTCGGCGCCGGACTGGTGTTCAAGGGGGCGGTATCAGCAATGAGTTGAGTACGTTCGGTGAGCGATGCCTCCGCATTCGGTGTACGCGGGCCAGAGCGGCTCGGTGGTGTTGGTTGGGAGTGTGAGCGCCTCCTCGGTGGCCACCGGGGTGACGGATTCCAGGATGGTGGCGTGGAAGCGCTTCAGGCGCAGGTAGCGCTCGCGGGTGTCGGTGAGGGCCCGGCGGGTGCGGGCGCTCATCGGCTGGTCGGTTCGGGTGACGCGTTCCCAGGCGAAGTCCACGATGATGCGGTGCTCGCCGTCCTCACCGGGTGTGATCACGGGGTTGATCAGTTGGTGGACGCCGAGGTCGACCCGTTCGCCCGCCTGCGCGTAACAGGCGCCGACCTCATTGAAGGTGTGCAGGACCCGGTTCTCGGCGAGCGCCCCACCCACAGATGGACGAATGTCAGCAGGGCCGGTCGGCCGGCGCCCAGGCGCCGCCAACGGGAGCCGATCGTACGGCGGTGCCACCGCAACTGCTGCGTGAGGAAGCGGAGGGCAGAGCTGGACACATCGACGCTCGGCGGGTCGACAAGCCCGTGAAACCTCTGGCGGAGACGGTTCTCTTGGTCGAAAACCCATCTACCAGGGGCTGCACCACGTTGTCAGCCCAACTGGCCCGCTTCAGAAAGAGGTTGGAAAGGGCTCCCTACATTGTTCTGCGGGAGGTGGTGAGCCCTTCGTATGGTTCACCCGCCCAGGGGCAGGGTGTGGTTGAAAGGGCTCCGCAGCTTGTGGCTCTCACTCATTGACCGCCCGGTGCCCCACGACGACTCGGCTGCCAATGAGGAATTGAGAATGATCGCTGAGTAGGGAATCGACAGCGAGGTCGTCCATGGGAGGAACCAGCAGCACACCGCACGGAGACACCACATGGCCGCGATCTGGGCCGGCATCGACGCAGGCAAGGCCCGCCACCACTGCGTCGCGATCGACGACAGCGGCCGTCGGTTGCTGTCACGACGCGTCGCCAACCACGAACCCCGACTGCTCGAGTCCTCGCCGACGTTCAAGCCCTGGGCGAGGAGGTGACCTGGGGCATTGACCTGGCCGATGGCGGAGCCGTCCTGGCCATCACGATTCTCCTCACCGCGACCAGCCGGTGCACTGCATCTCCGGCCGAGCCATCCACCGTGCATCCGCGAGCTGCCGCGGCGAGGGCAAAACCGACGCCGAGGACGCTGCCGTCATCGCAGACCAGGTCCGCGTCCGCCGTGATCCGCAGCCCTTTCACACCGATGACGGAGCCGTCACCGACCTCAAGATCCTCACGGGACGACGCACGGACCTGGTCGCCGACCACACGCGGACTGTCAACCGCCTCCGTGCCCAGCTGACGGGGATCTTCCCCGGACTGGAACGGGAGTCCAGGCCGCCGAGCGACAGCTCACGAGCCTGCCCGGAGAGAAGCTGACCGCCCAGCTGGTGCAAGCCGATGGCCCTCAACCAGCGGATGGCCGAGCTCGACAACAAGGCTATCGAGGCACGGTTTCGCGACCACGCCAGCTTTGAGGTGATCACGAGCATGCCCGCTCTGGGCGTCATCCTCGCACCCGAGTTCCCAGCAGCCACCGGCGGCGACATGAGCCGCTTCGGCACCGCCGACCGTCTCGCGGCTTCGGCGGTGTCGCTCCGGCACCTCGCGACTCCGGGAAGGTCAGCGGCAACCTGCGGCGTCCGCAGCGATACAACCGCCGTCTCCAACGGGCTTCCACATCTCGGCGTTGTTCAGCATTCGGCACTGCCCCGAGCCCTGCCGGTTTTACGATCGCAAGCGGGTCGAGGGCAAGCGTCACACCCAGGCCGTCCTCGCGGTCGCCCGCCGCCGCGTCAATGTGCTCTGGGCCCTCTTGCGTCACGGACGGTGCTACGGCGACCCCATCCACGGTTCTCGCGGCTTGACACACCGCATGAGGAATCAGTGAGGTCGCGGAAGTCTGCGGCGGTGCGGGCTGTACGGTTGGCTGCCAGCTGTCGGCTCAGGTCGGCCAGGGGTGCTGGCGCCGCGGGTGGCTCCGCCCTGTTGCTTGCCCCTCCAGCCATGAACAATCTGAATGCCATCTCACCCATCGGTTAACGTGGCAGCACCGCCGCGTCAGTCCAGGGCCGGCGGACTCATCAATATTTTCATTGTGCAGACGTCCATGGGGAGGCGCTTGCCGTGACCATCTGTCAATTCGATGGTCTGGCTTTCCTCACCCGGTTGGGCATGCGGTGCATAATACAGAATGTCAGCGGCACTGTCCGGGTAAGCACAGCCATCCCCTCTTGGCCCGTCCTTGTAAAGCAGGTCGACCTGCACTGAGCGTCCTGGGGTAAGCGTCAACCGCGGAGCATTCTTGCCGGTTGGCGAGGCGAAGATGTACGCCCCTTTATCGCCTTGGAGTGTGACCGACGGATAGCCGTCAAAGGTGCACGACTGGTTTGCGGTGTTCTTAGCGGAAAGCCGGGCCACAGCATAAGAAGACCCGCCGGACGTGTCGGCAGGGGCCTTGAGGCTGGTGAGTGCCCACCTCAAACGTATGGTGACACACCTGGGATGTTTCTTGACGTCCTCCTTTCCCATTGCCGGTGCGATGGTGGATGAACCGCTGCTTGTAGCGGCGTAAGGCTGGTCGCGTTCCCCGGTAGTGCAAGCGGTCACGGCCAGCACCATGCCGGCTGCGACCACCGCGCCTGCTATCGCATGTCTGTTCATAGCCTTATGCCTCTCAGTCGGTGACGGCGCTTTTCTGTCCGTGTGGGGGTGCGACTGCAATTCGAAGACAGAGGTTCCTTGCCTTCGTATATGAAGATGCCGCCGTAGGCTTCCGCGTTCCCAGATATGCTCACGGAAGACGTAGTTCTTACTCAGGCCGGGGGCATGCGTTCCACCCGTGTTCGAGGAGCCCGAAGGCGCCGGTGACGGCGTCCAGCGGGTCGCGATGTCCGTGGCGAGGCGGGGCGCTTCGAGTGCGAAGTGGTCCAGGGCTGCGCCTGCCGGATCGTCGGCGGCGTGCCAGTCTCCTGCGCGATGGTGCGGGCGAGGGCCGTCTCGTGGCGCAGCCATTTGCAGAACCTCGCGCGTGACGCAACCCGCAGGCCCAGGACCAATCCGGAAGTGTCGGCAAAGAACCGTCTGCCGACACTCGACCCGTGGCCATGAACCCGCAGGTGGGCAGTGTCGGCAACCCACGGCGACAATCAACGTCGGTGAACGGTCCCGCCGATGGATTCCGACACGTGCTCGTCGGCTACGCGCGGGTCGCGACCGCCGACCAGAACCCCGATCATGAGATTGACGCCCTGCTACGGGCTGGCGTCGACCGCGACAACGTCCACGTCGACAAGGCGAGCGGCGCGAAAGCGTCCCGGCCAAAGCTCGATCTCGTCCTCCAACTGCGCCGCGACGGCGACACGTTGAAGGCCAACCGGCTCGACCGGCTCTCCCGCTCGGCGCTGCACCTCGTGACCCCCGGCGCCGATTTGCGTGAGCGAATGATCGGGCTGCACGTCATCGAGCAGCATCGACACCTCCACGATGGAGGGCCGGGTGATGTTCAGGATGCTGTCCGTGCTCGCCGGACTCCAGCGTGAGCTGATCATGGCGAACACCAACGACGGGCTCGCCTCCGCGCGGGCCCGGGGCCCGATCGGCGGGAGCCGACCGAAGCTCACCGCGGACGAAGCCGCGCTCGCCCAACGGCTCTACGACGAGCGAAAAAAGAACGTCCACCGAGATCGCTGACATGTTCGGCGTACCCCGCTCCACGGTGTAGGGGAATGGATACTTGCCACCGGGTTCGCCACTCGTTAACGGCACCCCTACCGGGGCGTGAAGCCACTGAGCGTTTTCAGCGTTGACGCTCCAGGGTGAGAACGGCAGCGGCGATGACCGTCATGCGGTCCTACCTTGCTGGTGGGTTGGACGCGCCGTCGTAAGGTCCAGAGACCCAGAGACGCCGGGTACGGCTTTCATGCGGTTGCCCTCGATGGTTCCCCTAACCTGGCCGCCCGGTGTCTGACGACGACTCGGCCGCTGATTAGGAGCTGCGAACGTCCGCGGACGGATCGCTGAGTAGGACCACGTCGGCGAGGTCGTCCAGGAGTACAGAGCGCCATCGAACGACCGGAGGAAAACTGGTGGCCCAGATCTGGGCGGGTACGGACATCGGCAAGACCCATCACCACTGCGTGGTGCTGAACGCCGAGGGCGAACGGCTGCTGTCACGCCGCGTCCTCAACGACGAGCCGGAACTGCTGGCCCTGCTCGCCGACGTCCTGGCTCTCGACGAGGACGTGGTGTGGGCGGTCGATGTCGCCGACGGCATGGCCGCACTGTTGATCAGCGTACAGCTCAACCACTGTCAGCACCTCGTCTACATACCCGGCCTGGCGGTCAACCGGGCCTCGGCCGGCTACCGGGGCATGGGTAAGACCGACGCCAAGGACGCCACCGTCATCGCCGACCAGGCTCGGATGCGCCGTGCGAGCGTTCCGTCGAGCAGGACGTGGTCGGGATCCGTCTCCCGCAGGACGCGCAGCAGCCCGGGCGCCCGGCGGGACAGATGGCCGATGACAGCGGTGGCGTAGGCGTGGGCAGTGCCGACTGATATGCCGAAACCGGCGGCGATCTGCGCGAGCGTGTCGTGCCGGCGAAGGTAGACCAGGCCGACGAGAGCACGCTGGTGAGGCGGGCAGCTTGCAGCGGCGGTCACCCTCACGGGTGACGATGAGCATGATTACCCACTCGACCAGGGCGTGAGGCAGGTCGAGTACGGCAGCATACGGAACCAACGAGGTTCCCGTGCTGATGAGTTGAGACGTCGAACACCTCTTTCAACGGCACAGGAGCCTCGTGCGTTGCAGGAGGCCACTCCGTCACCCGACCGGTGGTCACTTTGAAAACGCTCACTGGAGTCAGGCTCGCTTGACCAACAAGAAGTCGGCCTGCCTGGTCACCCAGCGAGGGAACGGACAGGGCATCCGCGAGCTGGGCACCGATGAGAGCCGGGTCCGAGCCTGGCTGAAAGGGGCGATCCCCCGCGAACCCGTGCCGCGCCTGATCATGGAGGTTCTGAGCGCTGGGACCGGCATGGACCTCACCTGCGCCGACATCGGCCTGCCAGGAGAAGCGGAGCCGGCAGGCATGCGCAGCCCATGGAACCGAACGGGGCCGATCACCGCACTCGGCCAGATCATCCGGAGCGACCTGATGCCGCCCGACACACGCACCGACGTCACCGACGTTCACACCGGCCACGAGCTGCTCGGCCCGCTTCAGGAGTGGGCCCTGAGCCGCCCGCACGAAGTAGGACAACCGGGAGCCGAAGAGGCGCACATGGCATTCCTCGACCTTCCCAACCTGCAGGCCACCCTCGGCCTGGCCCACCAGATCTCCGCCAACACGTCGACGGCACAGCCAGTGAAGGCCGGGAGCTGCACGGCCGGTTTCTCGAACCCAGCTTCCACAAGCGTATGACCCTGATCGCCGCCGCGCGCCGCGACCGGGAGCCCCTGTGATGACCGCGCTCGCCGACCGGGGCGACCTCACCCGGGACCAAGCCGTCGTCCGCCTCAGCCAGGGCGGCGAGAAGTACCGGGAGATCCTGGACTCGGGCAGGCCGTCATCTTCCGCGCCCTGCACACCGCCGGCGGTGCACCGGGCGCCGCGGGGGCGTATCGAGCGCGCTCTCTTGCACGTTCCGCGAGCCGTGTGCGCCTTGGATGCGCCTTATGTGCCGTCTATGCACCCTACGCGCCCCGACTGGATATGACATTACACCACAAAGCTACTAAAAAGGAATGAAGGGACTGCCTCGTCGGGTTGCCGGCGTGGCCGGTCCGGCAGTCGGTGCTCGCCCGGACGCTCCGACCGGTCCGAGTGCCGTCCGCGATCCCTGCCTGACAGGCCGCCGCACATGGACCAGTATGGGAAGTTCGCGAGCAAGGTTCTGCGGTGCCGCCGTCCTGACGGCGAAACTCAGCGGCACAGACTGATGCGGTCCCTGCTGGCTCCCCCGGGCCGGCGACCGCATCGGCCTGACGGGCTAGCGCCCTGCGACGCCGGGCAGGACAGCCCCAGAGTTGAGTGCCAACGGCCCTCAGTGAGGAGGCACTTGGGTGGCGGGGCCAGCGCGCTCGTCACAGTGGAAGCCCATGTAATGCTCCCGAGCCACTTCCCCAAATGCCCGGGAGCACAGGGCCAGCGGCCGGCCGGGCAGTAGCCGACCAGGAGTTCACTCACCGTGTGGGAGTTGTGATGGCCCGTATAGCAGGAAAGTTCGGAAAGCGTCTCCCCCAGTTCCCGGAAGCCCTGAAGGAGCTGACAGCGTACGCGAAGGCTCCGCTACCCGATCCGCCGCCGTCGGTGGACTGGCAGGGCAAGGTCAGCACCTGGCCGATGGACGGCAACGACCAGGTCGGCGACTGCACGATGGCCGCGGCGGCCCACATGATCCAGTGCTGGAACGCCCAGACCGGAAAGAACGACTCGGTCCCCAGCGAGCAGCAGGTCGTCGACGAGTACTTCGAGCTCACCCGGGGCAAGGACAGCGGCCTGGTCGAGGCCAAGCTCCTCAAGACCTGGCAGCACCAAGGGCTGTGGGGAAACCAGGTAGTCGCCTACGCTCCGGTCAACGTCCACTCGCTCACCACCCTCAAGCAGGCTATCGACCTCTTCGGCGGCGTCTACGCCGGCATCCAGGTCCCCGCCAACGCCCAGCAGCAGTTCAACGACCACAAGCCCTGGACACTGGACCCCGGCTGGCAGGAGCAGGAGATCTTGGGCGGGCATGCCATCCCCCTGCTGGGCTACGACGCCGACTGGCTCTACGCAGTCACCTGGGGCGCGGTCCAGCCCGTGGCCTGGGACTGGTGGTCCACGTACTCCGACGAGGCCTGGGCCATCATTTCTCAGGAGTACAAGGAAGCGGGCCAGGCCAATGGCATCAACCTGACAGCCCTCGAGACGGACCTCCAACTCGTTTGACGTACGCGTGTGAGGGACCCCCGCCGGCCAGGCAGAGCCGGCTCTCCTCGGTCGGGATGCAGGTGATATGACCGCACCATTTCTCCTGCACCCGTTTGGTCCATGCGTCCTTCCACGCCCCCGACATTCCGGGGTCTTCCCGGTCCAGGGCGAGGATGTCCCTGTGTGCGCGGAGTCGGCCTGAACCTCGAACGGTCCAGGGCGGGCGAAGTGGTAGAAGCCGGGCTGGCGTAGCTGTGCCCCGCGGTGACCTTTATGAACACGAAGTCGAGCCCGGAGACGTCGTATCTGCCGGCTCGATCGAAGATACGTCGATGCGTTGATGCTCACCGGAGGCCCTTCCCCGGGAGCTGATATTTCGAATTTCAGAATATGCCGGCACGTCAAGGGCTGCTTGAAACGTGAGTAGTTGAGCGGGCAAATTGTTCCGACGTCTTCGTGGTTCCGGATCCGAGGGCGGCGGCGAATACCGACGGCCGCTGGATTGGACGAGCCGGGCTTCGTGGATCCCGGGGAGCGGGTGCTGTTTCCCGATGGGCAGCGTAGGGTGGTGGGTGAGCAGAGCATCTGGTCCGGAGCGTCGCCCGACCGTGCCCTCCGGATCCGCTGGGCAGCCTCCCGTGTCCGCAGCTCGACCCGAGAGACCCACTGTGCGGCCCCGGTTCCAGGCGCGCACCCAGCTGACAGTCCGGGCTGTGCACGGGTAGGTGACGCGCAGGGAACGACCATGAATGGTTTCTCCGACCAGCTGATGATCCGGTACCTGGATCCGACGCGGGTCCAGGAACTGCTTGCGCCCCCGGACGATCCGAACCGTGCGCGGAGCGGTCCCTGCTGGCCGCGGTCTACGAGCCCAGCTCCCTGGAGGTGCGGTTCGTGGACGACGTACAGGTCACCTCGACCACCTTCCGGGTGCCGGTGAGTGCGCCGGTGACGGTGCGGGGGAACTGGGAGAAGCCGCTGCCGGAGATCGCCCAGGCGCGCGCAGTCCTCGAACTTCCGGCACCTGCACCGCCGTTGTGGATCGACCTGGCGCTCGACACCCTGGTCACGGCGAGGGTCGCGCTGACCGACGGTGCGTTGGAGTCCCTGGCCTCCGAGCAGCTGTCAGGGCTCTCCCAGGCGGAGTTCGTCGCCCGGTTCGCCTTCCTCGACCTCAGGGAGCTGATGCGCCTCGCCAAGGTCGCCGACTACCAGGAACGCCAGGAGGAGCTCCCCGGCTGTACCGGCTGCACTATGCGCAGCCACAGGGCTTCGACCCGAGCGCGCCCGCCCGCCGGTACCGGCTGCGCGTGTCGGTGCTCTTCTTCCCGGACCTCGACCTCGCCGGAGCGCTGCGCCGGCTGGTCCAGAGCCGCCAGGCGCTGGACGCCACCCGTCCGCGTACCGAGGAGTACGACGGCGGGGCCCTGCTGGCCGCCAGCGCGTGGCTGGCGGTGTTTACCCAGGCCGCGCTCCGGGCCGCCGACCCCGTCGCAGTGGCGAAGCAGACGAACGACCTGCTCGCCGCCGACGGCTTCGTGGCGGCGTTCGAAGGGATTTCGTCAGCACGTAAGGAGCGGTCGATGCCGGTCAAGTACATCGATGTCCAAGCCAGCAGCGAGCTGTTCACGCCGGAGGTCAGGGCTTTCGGAGATATCGCCATCGTCGGCAGGGGCGGGTTCGGAAGTCCGGCCTCGGACGCCAAGGAATTCACTGCGCCGGGGGCAGCCGCGCAGTACCTCAAGGCCCTCGGCGGGGCCACGCTGTCGGCCGACGCGGCCAAGGGCGCGACCAGTGTCACTGTGTCGGCGAGCGTTCCGGCGCCCGGGCTGGTGCGGTTCACCACGGACAAGGTGTCGGAGGTGCACACGGTGACCGCCGTCGCCCTGGTGCAGTCGCCCGTTCCTCCGCCCCGCCCAACCCTCCACCGAATCCTCCGCCTGCCCCGCCCGCGCCCGCCGCGTTCACCCTCACCCCTGGACGCCCCGCTGAGCGCCGCATACCCCACGGGGGCGAAGGTGACCCAGGAGAGCGACGGCGACCTCCTGCGCGCGGTCCGCACCGCGTTCGCCCAGACGCCGCCGCCGACCGTGGTCTGGGGTGTTCCGGTGGACTACGCCTCACCCCAGTGGGACGACGGGCTGACCGTGGTCGACAAGCTCGACGTCCAGGTCGTGCTGCTGGCCAACACTCCGCTCAACGCGGCGCGAGCTGGGCGGAGCTGGAGGCCACGATCGAGCGGTACCTGCGCGCCGCAGAGGCCCGCGGAGCAGAGGCCGTGCGTACCGAGGCGGCCGCGGCGGCTATCTTCGGGTGCGAGGACCTGTACCTGGTCTGGCAGGCCCTGAACGCGGTGCGGGCGCGGGCGATCCGGACCGGGCCCAAAGTCGGCGTCTACCCGGCTCTCCGTGACGAGTGGAACGCGACGACCGTCCGCTTCCAGGAGTCGCTCAAGCGCCATGGGTTCACCGACGCAGCGGCCTTCGTCGCCGCGGTGGACGCCTACCGGCTGCAGTTCCGGGCCGAGGCGGTCGCGATCGCGCTCGACGTCCTCTCGCGATACGACCAGCTGATCCACGAAGAGAGGCGCAAGCTGCGCAGTCCCGGCTACGTCGAGTCGATGGCCGTCGGCATCGCGCGGACGCGGGCGCGCGCCGAGTTCGAGGAGGCAGCCGCCAAGGAGGAGCTTGCGCGGTACTTCGCCGTCCACCATGCCGGCGAGCAGGCCGGCCCGGTACCAGGTCGAAGCCGCGTCGTTGCGGGCCGCAGCCCGCCGGGCCGTGGTGGCCGGTGCGGGATCAATCGGACGGCGTGACCAAGAACCATACGCCGAACCATTGCCTTGAGCGGCAGCGGTGATGGCCTGGTTGACCGGGTCTCCGGAGGCGAAGTCGCCGGGGGTGTAGCGACGCCCATGCCGGGGAATGCCGTGCACTGGGCCTGGGTGCGGTAGCAGTCCTTGACACGGCGGCCTTCGCGGCCCAGTCGAGCTGTAGGGCCTCGCTGTTCGTGACATGTCGATCTTGCGTGACCTGGACGTTCTCGGCCGTCTCACGGCCTTGTCACCCCTGATCAGTGTCAATCTGTGGCATTTTCCTCGCGAGGGCGAGGGCGAGGGCGAGCTCGAGATCAGGCGGATTTCCCGTGTCGGCCGAGTACACCACGCTGAGCCGAGGGCAGGAGGACTACCGGCGAGCCCAGATCGCGCACCGATGAGTTTCCCGCGCCGCGCTGGTCTGTACGCCGGACACCCACGGACGGAAGGCTGGGCCATGCGGAAACTGATCTACGGCATGAACCTGACCCTGGACGGCTACATCGCCGCGGCAGGCGACGACATCGGCTGGAGCGGACCGCCGAGCCATGAGCTGTTCCAGTGGTGGCTCGACCACGAGCAGGCGAGTGGCCTGTCGCTGTACGGGCGCAAGCTATGGGAGACGATGAGCTCCTACTGGCCGACCGGTGACCAGCAGCCGGGCGCCACCCCGGCGGAGATCGAGTTCGCGCGGAACTGGCGGGACACGCCGAAGGTGGTGTTCTCCTCAACAATCGGCAAGGTCGGCTGGAACACCCGCCTGGTCACCGGCGACGCGATCGCCGAGATCACCCGACTCAAGGGCGAGGACGGCGGCCCCATGAACATCGGCGGCGCAACGCTCGCCGGGGCGGCCATGCGCGCCGGGCTGATCGACGAGTACGTGATCGCCGCCCATCCGGTCCTGGTGGGTGGCGGTACGCCGTTCTTCACTGCGCTGGACAGCTGGGTGAACCTGAACCTGGTGGAGACGCGGACGTTTCCCGGCGGCGTGGTCCTGACCAGGTACGAGACGAGGCGCTGAGCAGCTTCCCGCTGTCTCACGGCCTGGCTGGGTCTTCCCTCTCACCGTCGTGACATTTCCTCAGCCGGGATCGTCAGGGCGGCTGCAGCGACGCGTTTCCCGAATCGGGTCAACTTCATCGCCCTCCGCGCTCTGCAACGTTCTTCTCGGCAAGAGGAACAGAACACCGTCAAGTTCACCACCTCAGCGAACCGCCAGTCGTGCGGGATACGGGCGCCACCCTGCCCGGATGTATGGGCGACCAGGCCGCCTTGTACACCGAGGGCATGACCGAGTAGCGCGGTCCGGGTCGCCGCTTGCGGGCTTCGGCTCTGATGCTGGTGAGCGGGATCAGGGTGTTGTCGTATTGAAGAGGCCGGCGCGGGCGGCGAGCAGGGCGGAGGCGGCTGAGCGATGGGCTGCGTGTTCGTCGAGGGGCTCGCCGGTGATGAAGAGGCGGTGGTAGAGCGGGGCGGTGGCGGCCCGGATCAGTTCTACCGGGTCGACCTCGTTGGGGAGTTGGCCCCGTGCCACCGCGCGGGTTACGACTTCGGCGGCCTGCTGGTGGCGGGCGGTGAAGAAGGCGTGGAGTGCCGCTGCGCCCTGGTCGGAGCGGAACGCGGCGCTGATGAGGGCCGTCGGGGCAGCGCCGAGTTCGGGGTCGGTGAAGGTGGCGTGGATCTCGTGGGTGAGTAGTTGGATGTCCTCGTCCACGCTTCCGGTGTCGGGGATCGGCCAGGGCTGGTCGGCGGAGAGGGCGAGTGCGTCGGCGATCAGGCCGTCGATGCCCCCCCAGCGCCGGTAGACGGTGGCTTTGTGGACGCCGGCGCGGCGGCAGATCGCCTCGACGGTGAGCTGATCGTAGCCGTGGTCGGTGAGTTCGGCGAGGGTCGCGGCGACGACGTCGGCGCGGACCCGGGCGCTTCGTCCTCCGGGCCTGGTGCCTGTCTTCCCACCCTTCGGTGTCTTCCGATTCTCAGTCAAAGTCGACTCCAGTCGCGTTAAGGCTTGCATGTGGGTGAGTCTGCTGTCAGGATATTAACGCGACATCGGTCGCATTAGATGGCGCAGTCAGAGGAAGGATCCCCGTCATGACCGCATCGATCCCGAGCCCCGAGGCGTTGCACCCACTGCCCGAGCATGACCGGGTGGTCCTGCTCCGCCCGCTGGTCACCGACCCGCGGATCGAGGTCGGCGAGTACACCTACTACGACGACCCGGATGGCGCGACAGAGTTCGAACGCCGCAACGTGCTCTACGGCTACGGGCCCGAGCGACTCGTGATCGGCAAGTACTGCGCGATCGCCGCCGGCACCCGCTTTTTGATGGCGGGCGCCGCCCACCCCACCATGGGCGTCTCCACCTTCCCCTTCACCATGTTCGGCGGCAGCTGGACGGAACGGACCCTCGACCTGGTCACCGGCATGCCCAGCCGGGGCGACACCGTGGTCGGCAACGACGTCTGGATCGGTTACCAGGCGCTGATCATGCCGGGCGTGCACATCGGCGACGGCGCGATCATCGCAGCCGGCGCGGTGGTCACCGCTGGCGTCGAGCCTTACACCGTGGTCGGCGGCAACCCCGCTCGTCCGATCCGCCGCCGCTACGAGGACGCCGACGTCGAGCGGCTGCTGCGGGCGGCGTGGTGGGACTGGCCGGTGGAACTGGTCACCGAGCACGTGCGCACCATCATGGCGGGCACTCCCGCCGACATCGAGCGGATCGCGGCAGCCGTCACCGCGTGACAGCGCAGAAGCGGATCGACGGCATCGCGTGGCCACTGGTGGGCGACCGTCGGTGCATCCGCCGGGGAGGGCGAGGTCAGGGGCGGCCCGAACACTCTCTCGGGGTTGGTCTCGGGGGGCTCAGGGGTGATCCCGATACCCGGAGCAGCGGCGGCAGAACGATATTGGTCACATGGACAACGACCGTTCGGCCGAAGCGATTTAACAGGGAGACAGGTGACAAAGCTCGCCCATCGTGTCGCTGCTCTTGATCTGGCTGGTACGGCCCTGGTCGGCCTCGGTTCCGGTTTCGGCCCGCAGGCCTTGGCTACGGCCGGCACGCGCTCCACCGCTGCGCCCTCCTTTCCGGCGCTGGATGCGGCCGCGCTGCAGGCCGCTACTTCGGCGCCCCTACGCCGCTCGCCAACCGGCTCCCGACCGCCGTCCTGGACCACACCGCCAACTGCGGCTGCCCGTGCGGACCTACGGTGGTCCGCCGGCACAAGCCGTCCGCCGTGTCCGCACCACCGCCGCCAGGGGTCCTGCATCGGGCGGCATCGGCTCCTGCCCGCTCGCGGCCGCCGAGGGGCCTCGGCGCCTGTCCGATGGCCATCGCTACGTCACATCGGCCGATTCCTGCAACCCAGCCGGCGTGGAGCGGGGGGTCGACGCCCTGGTCCAGCGCAGCGGACCCCGCGCACCGACGCCCTCGTTCCTCACCGGGTCACTTCCGCTCGGCAGTGCGGCGGCGAGATCAGGTGCGACGGGCATCGTGCGTACTGGGGGGCCGGACGGGGCGCGCAGCCACGCCGTGCGGGCAGCGAGGGAGCCCAGCGCGAGGGAAACCAAGTGGCCTACGTCCGCGAGCGCTTGGTCGTACAGTAGCGCGGCGGTCAGCGCCGCGGCGAGCAGAGGCAGGCCATAGCGGCGGAGCCGGCCGGTGGTGAGGGCGAGCAGGCAGGCGGCGGTCGTCACCAGGCCGTAACTGATGCCCACGTCACGGGTCCGGGTGGGCACGCCTGGCAGATGGGCGACGTGCATCAGCCACAGGGCACCCTCGGTGAGCAGGGTCGCGGTGAGGTGACCGAAGACGAAGACTCCGCACGCGCGCAGCGTCCCCCAGCGCCACTCGGCGCATCCCAGGACCCCGGCCACCGCGGCGATACCGACCAGGGCCGGTACACCGTCGACCACCAGACCGCTCGTGAACAGGGTCCACCACTTGCCGACATCCAGGTGGTGCACGTTGCTGCTGTTGTGGCGCATGAAGCGGGCCTGTTCCGCTGCCGGTTGTCCCTTCAGCCACCATGCGGTGAGCAGCAGGGCCGTCACGTATACGACGGTGCCCGGCAGCCGCCGCTTCAACGTCTCCACAGCCCTCATTTCCCTGCCTTCGTACGCATTTGATCTACGCTTGTCACCCGCGATCGGACACTCAAGGGCGATGTGCCCGCCCTTCCCGGGAAGAGACCGTCGGCCACCGCGCCCGGTTCCGACGGCGGCCAAACATGAGAGGGGTTCTCACCAAACGATGCTGTAGTGCTCCGCGACGATCAGTGGCCCGAGAAGCGCGGTAAGGAGTTCGCATGGTGGAGAGCCGGACGCAAGGGGTTGCGCGGACGCCGGGCGGTAGCGGCGTCGGTCGCGCCATGGTGAGTCGGCGTGGGGCATTGGCCGCGCTGGCGGCGGCCGCGCCCGCGGTCCTTGCGGGCTGCGGCGGCAAGCACGCGCACGAAGCCGCATCCGAGCCCACCGACGCGTCGGCTACCCGGGTCCGGGTCGCCGACGACACCACCATTATGATCATCCGGCACGGGGAGAAGCCAAGCCAGAACGAATCCGGCATCGACGAGAACGGCCGTCCGGACGCCAAGTCCCTCACCCGGCGCGGCTGGGAGCGGGCCAGGGCATTGCCGGCGTTGTTCGACCCGCCCCATGGTCAGCCTCTGAAACCCGGCGTCGTGCGTCCGCGGACGATCTACGCCGCCGCGGACCAGGGCCCGCTCGCCGGCGCCCACCGGATGCGGCAGACCGTCACACCGCTCGCCCGGCACATGGGCATCACCCTGGACACCACCCCCGCCGAGTCCCAGGAAGCCGCACTGGCCGAGGCCGCGCTCTCCGCTTCCCAACCGGTCCTGATCTGCTGGGAGCACTCGCGCATCCCGGCCATCGTCAATGCCCTCGGCGCGTCGCACAGTGGCGCGCCCACGGCGTGGCCGAACCGCTTCGACCTGTTGTGGATCTTCACCCACAACCATGGCTCGTGGGCCTTCCGTCAGGTCGGCCAGCACCTGCTCCCCGGGGACGCCTGAGAATCCCGCGCGGGGAGCGCCGCGCGGTCGATGACGGTACGGGATGGCCCGCCGCACCCCGAATGACAGGACGCCGAAGATTCACCCGATTGGCCAGGAGGCGCTGGCTGATGGCGAGCGAGCGGATCTCCTGGTCGGTGACGACTCCGCCGGCGTTGCGGATGACGTTGGCCTCTCCCGGTTGCAGGCCGAGCATGGCGTAGACGTCCATGCGGGAGTCCATGCAGGCGACGATGGCGACATGACGGGAGGGCGGGCCCGAAAGGGGGCCGGGGAAGCGCTCGGCGGCGTAGGTCTCGTTGTTCTTCAGGTACTCGTCGGTGACCGACATCTGGGCTTCCCTCAGGGTGGTGGTGGCGGAGGCGGTGGATGGGCCGCTGGAGGCGGAGCCGCTGTCCGAGGGCCCGAATGACCTTGCTCGTACATGACACCTCCGTCGGGCGCGGTACACCTGCACCGCGGCTCTCGCTCTCTCAGCGTCCCTCCGATGACGAGGCCTGCAAACGGAGCCACGATCCCCGCGGGATCCAGGTCACACGCCAGCACCCGAGGCTCTTCGCTCACTCGGCGCGGCTCGACCGGCCGGCCACCAGGCACCATCGACGGCGTGCCCCCGTCGCCTGTTCCCATTTCCGCGACTTCCCCGGGGGTGACGGAGAGGTACATGACCAACCCGAGGATGACCGCCAGAAACAAGGCGCTGGCCACAGGCCGAGCCCACCATCCCTGGTGGGCTGGGAGAGGTAGTCGTCGAGCGAGGCGTCGGCGGTGGCCGTGAGTACGTTATGCAGGTGGGCTTTCGGCTGTCCTCGGTAGCGGCAACGGGCGTCGCTGACGGTGTCCACGACCAGTGTTACGAGGTCGGTCTGCTCGAACTGCAACGGCCGGCCGGCGTCGAACCGGGCGAGCAGCAGCATGTCCTCAACCAGCACTGTCAGGCGGTTGGCCTCTGGCTCATACGCTTGGATGGAGGACAGCGGCGTTCTCAACTCGTGGCTGGCATCGGCGACGAACTGCCGTACCCGCATCTCGTTCTCCTGGCGCGCCAGCAGGGCGCCGTTCCTCGAACCTGACCCGGTCACCCAGACGCAGCTGTCCCGGACATGCAGACCTCACGACCGCCCCCTCGCCACCAGGCTGACGACCGTCCCGCCACCGAGCGGACCGCAGAGACCAGGTCCGCTGTCAGCTCGGTGATGAACTTCCGGCCCAGTGAGGCACGTTCGCAGGGCTCTCCCCAGTAGCGGACCAGCGGACCGTCGCCACGGACACCGTCAAGACCGACAAACCCCACATGGACGTCCGACGCGGACGAGGAAGACATCACCCGAGCGAGTGGCGCCCGCCGGTCGGCGAGGACGTTCCCACCCCCTCCCTCAGGGCACTTGACCTTGCCCAGAGGTGAAGGCCGACAGTGTCAGTGGCGACCAAGCCGACGAGCGGAACGCACTTGGCTCCGAGCGAACCCGGACGAGAGGAACCCGCATGCACGACGACGCTCTCCTGGCAGAGCAAATAGCCTACTACAAGGCCGGCGCGGCCGAGTACGACCGGCCTTACGCACAGTACGAAGACCTGCGGAAACTACTGGCTGCCGTCGATGACCTCCCGGTTGCCGGGCATGTGCTGGAGCTGGCCTGCGGAACGGGCCAATGGACCTCGCGACTCGCCGCGCGGGCGCAGTCGGTGACGGCTGTCGACGCCTCACCCGAAGTACTGGCCCTCGCCGGTGCGCGCACCGCCTCCCCGACCGTCCAGTTCCTTGAGGCCGACCTGTTCGACTGGCAGCCACCACGACGCTACGACACCGTGTTCTTCGCCTTCTGGCTCTCCCACGTCCCGCCGACACGGCTACCCGACTTCTGGAGCACCGTCGCCACCGCGCTCGCGCCGGGCGGCAAAGCGATCTTCATCGACGACGGCCCCGCCGCAGCCGCTTACGAGGACGTCCTCGCGAACCAGCCGACCCCGACCGCGCTTCGCCGACTCGCCGACTCGCCGACTCGCCGACGGCAGCCAGTACCGCATCGTCAAGGTATTCCACGATCCCCAGACACTCACCGACGACCTCACCGCTCAGGGGTGGTCGGTCCGCATCCGGACCATGGCCGGGAACTTCATCGGCATCGCGCAACCGCCGACCACCGCTGGCTGACAAGCCGCGCTGCGACATCAACCCGCACCGCCAGTGTCACGTGAGCAATTGTCGCATTCTGTGGATCACGAGGCTCCAGAGACGTGCTGTAGCCAGTCGTCGAACGCGGCAAGGGCGGTGTCGGTGAGGCTGTTTAAGGAATCGGTGCGGTGGAGCAGGGCCTGTCCCTGGGCGTGCCATCACCCATGCGCGTTCCGTGCAACAGGACGAGGGGCAGCCTCGCCCCATCCCAATTACGGCACGAGAACAACACCCCGTCGTTGACGAGAGTGCGCTCGAGCCACCCCCTCCCATGCGGAGCAGCTCAGTTGCCAGACCGCTCGGCGAGGGTGTGCGCGACGAGAGCATTGGCGTGACCGTGGCCCAACCCATGCTCGGCCTTGAGCCAGTTCACGATCTCCATGTGCTTGGTCAGAGGCGAGGAATGGATGAGGTCCTTCCACTCCGCGATCTGGCGACCGTACTTCTTCTCGATGGAAGGGAAGTAGCTGGCAGGGCCCTTCACGGTGGCGGTCATGGCAGGTATCCCGTCTGTGCTTGTTGCTTCGGTGTCTTTGCGGGTATGACCGAGGGGCACGGACGGAATCATCGGTCGAACAAAGTGTGCTGCGTCACACCTCCTGCTCGTCGATGTGCGGGGGCAGGTTGAAAAGCGGGAACAGTCGCTCGGTGTCCCGGAGGGGGTACGGTAATTGACCATTTCGCGGATCAGTTGAGGTGGGCTCAGGGCGCGCTGAGCTCGGGTCGCTCGACGAGCTGACCGCGTTCGAAGCGGGCTCCGGCGCGGACGAGCGCGACGAGGTGGGGTGCGTTCACGGCCCGCCACCTCTGCTGGGCGGACTCGACGAGCTTGAAGACCACCGCCAGGGCGACGGTGCGGGAGCCGGCGCCTCGGGTGACCTTGGTCCGCGGCCGGACGGTGGCGAAAGTCGACTCGATCGGGACCGTGGTCCTCAGGTGGATCCAGTGCTCGGCGGGGAAGTCGACGTACGCCAGCAGTTCGGCTTCGTCGTCGGTGATGATCTTGACGGCTTTTGGGGATCGCGCGAGGACGTTGGCCGTTTTGTGAACCAGCATCTTTGCTCGCGGGTGGCGGGGAACCCCCGGCCAGGGCCTTCCAGAAGCCCAGGGCGCCATCGCCGACCGCCAGGACCGGGGCGCGCATGCCCGGCGGGCGCAGTCGCGCAGCAGATCGGCCCCGCACTCGCCGGACTCACGGTAGCCCTCCCTGAGCGCCAGCACTTCCTTGGAGCCGTCGGCACACACCCCGACCAGCACCAGGACGCAGGCTTTGACCTCCTCCAGACGGACATTGAGGTGGATGCCGTCGGTCCACACGTACACGTAGTCGACCTCCGACAGGTCACGGTCCATGAACGCGACGTGGTCGCCTGCCACTGCCGGGTCAGGCGCGGTACCGTGGCCGGGGAGAGCCCGGCCGCTGAGCCGAGGAACTGCTCCAGGGCGGGCACGAAGTCGCCGGAGGACAGGCCGTGCGGGTAGAGCAGCGGCAGCACCTCGCTGAGCTTCGGGGACTTGCGGCACCACGGCGGCAGGATCACGGAGGAGAACCGCTTGCGCTCGCCCATGGCCTCGTCGACGCGCTTGTCGTTCACCCGCGGGGCCATCACCTCGACCACCCCGGCCTCGGTGGGACCTTCCTGGGCGGGTGACAGCCGTTGCGGACCACGAGACGCCGACCGTTCTTGTCGCGCTGGTCGGCCAACTCGGCTGTTCAGGCGTTGACTTCAGCTTCCGGCGCTGCGGCCAGCATCCTTCTTGCGCCTTTCCGAACGATCTCGTCGATCAGGGCGGAGCCGTTGGCGGTGGTGCCGTCGTCGTTGACAACGCTGAGCCGGGCGTGCCTCGACCGGTGCTGCGAACACCGGCCTCCTCGACGACCATCAATCGATCACTCGGGAAGGTACGCCCTTCGCATGCTCCCCGAGCTCGATCCACAGGTCTCGAGGATTGCTCGGTCGCGTAGGCGAACCAGATCACCCGAGACCACAGGCTAATCGGACCAGATCACCTGGGAGCGAGGTCAGATCGACAGAGACAGGACACTCGTGGCGCACCCCTGTGACAGTGACCTTGCCCGATTGCAACTGAAGTTTGACCGCCTGGATGTGCTCTACCGGCGAACCGCCGAGATCAGTCCGCCGGGCCGCTCCTCGCCCTGCGGCGGGGTACTGATCGGGCGGCCGTAGGCGGCAGCGCGCTCGCGCAGGGTGTGGCAGTCGGCCTCCCAGCCGTGCCCGGCCAGCCAGCCCACCGGATCGTCGGGCATCTCCGAGACCCACATGGACGCCGCCGATCCCGGCACGGCGTCTGCGCTGAAGCGCTCGATCACGCCGCGCGAGCCCAATGTCAGTCCCATCCGGCTGCCTGCCGCCGACTGCGCGCTGATCCGGGCCAGCAGCAGTTCTACCGCGTCCTCGGGCAGATAGATCAGCAGTCCTTCGGCGATCCACACGGTCGGCACCGCCGGGTCGTGCCCTGCGGCGGCCAGTGCTCCTGGCCAGTCCTCACGCAGATCCACCGCGACGGTGATCCGCTCGCAGCGCGCGACGGCCCGCTCCCGGCGCAGCACCGAAGCCTTGAAGTCCAGTGGCGCGGCGGTGTCCACCTCGAACAGCCGGGTGCCCTCGGGCCAGTCCATCCGGAAGGCCCGGCTGTCCATGCCGGCGCCGAGCAGCACGACCTGCCGGACCCCGGACGCGGAGGCCTGCTTCAACAGGTCGTCGAGGAACTTCGTCCTGATGACGATGGAGAACGACACGGCCAGCCGGCGGCGTCGCGCGGCCGCGTCACCTGGCAGCGGCGGTGAGGATGGCCACAGGCCGCCGGCAGTGGCGAAGGCCTGTGCCAGCGGGTCGCGGAACAGCGCGTCCTCCCGCTCGGTCTCCAGCGCCCGCACCCGGGCTACCCCCACCGCCGTGGCCCACACTCCCGACGGCTGCACCCGCTCCTGCTCATCAGTCACCGCGCCAGCCTAACGCCCTCGGGCATGGCTGGCCGCGGCACGTCGAGGCATGCGGAGGGTGGCTGTCTGCTGGTGAGAGAGCGTCGGGAACATCGCTGTCGCCGAGGTTCAGGCCGAGCTTGGGGAGAACGTCGGCGGTGGCGATCTCGCGGAGGACGTCGAGTGCGGAGGCGTCCATCGCCAGGACGCCGTCGGCCCAGTCGAGCATCTCCCGGGTGAGCTCTGTGGCAGCACCTGCGTGCCAGCGTACGAGCCCATCACGCTGTCTTCCGGACGGCGACGCTGGTACGGAAGACCGGCCAGCAGACTTCGGTCCGCCACAGTGCGCTGTCCGTCGTGTGGTGTCGGCCGATCAGGTAGTACTCGCGGATCGGGCCGTCGACGGCGAGCGCGTGGCGCGCGACGTAGGCAGCCAGCGCGCCGTAGGCACGATCGACCTCGGAGGGCGGCCCGCAGTGCTCGATCACGGCGAGCTCGACCGGCGGCACGAGCAGCGGTTCGACCCGGCCGACCGACCGCACGGGGCCGTCGCAGGGCACGAAGACGGTGGCCTGCCCGCGGTGCAGGGTGAACAACTCGTCCGCGTACACGCCGCCGGCATGGCCGGTCTCCCGTAACCCCTGGCCTGCCACGGTCGCGAGGAGTTCGCCGAGGGCGCCCTGGAACCAGGCTCCGACGTCCTGGGCGTCGACCGTCGCTGTGATCGCCGCGGCCCGGACGGCGCCGACGCTGCGCAGCTCGATCGCGGGCGAATCGCCGGAGGCGGGCGGTGACAAGAGGTCGCGCAGTGCCGCGACCGCGCGTTGGGTACGGTCCAGCTCCTGCTCCAGACGGTGCAGGTGCGCGCTGATGTGCCGGTTGCGGGTGGGAACGTCGGAGGCGGCCAGGACGGTCCGGATCTCCTCCAGGGGCATCCCGAGGTCCCGGAAGCGGCGTACGACCTGGGCGATGGGGATCTGCTCGGCCGAGTAGCGTCGGTAGCCGGTCTGCGGATCGATTTCGATCGGTTCCAGCAGGCCGATCTCGTGGTAGTGGCGCAGGGTTTTGACGGTCATGTGGGTGGCGCGGGAGAAGTCGCCGATCGACAGGTAGCCGGTCATCCGTCGATTGTGCGGCCTCCCGCGGGGGGAGAGTTCGGCGGAGCCGTTGCCTTGACTCTCCTGCGGCGGCCGCCGGGAGCCTGGTGCCCACGGCCGGAGCCCGGCCACCGATCACGTACCGAGCAAGGGAGTTGACCCGTCATGTCTCATGCCACCGCAATCGACGTCGACCGGATCGTGCAGCGCTACGTCGCTGTGTGGGGCGAACCGGACCCGACCGCACGCGAGCGCACCGTCGCCGAGCTGTGGGCCCCGGATGGCGTCGAATTCGTCGAAGCCGCCCAGTTCCGCGGCCGCGCCGGCCTGGTCGCCAGGGTCGCGGAGGCCTACGGGCTGTTCGTCGCCACCGGCGACTACCACGTCACCGCCGACAACCACGTCACCGTTCACGACGACGTCGTCATGTTCACCATCCAGCTGACGTACGCCAAGGGCCCTCAGGTCGATGAGGTGGCCTTCGCGGCCCGGGTCTTCCTCGTGCTGGACGACGACGGCCGGATCCTGCAGGACTACCACCTGACCGTCCAGCCGCTGCCCGAGGCATAGAGTCCGGTCGGGCCGTCCGGTGCGGTCGATGGCCTCTCACGGCTGCGAGTCTTCCGCGCAGCGGGGCGTCACACCAGGCGGCCCGGAGCCCGGGGAGTCGTGAATGCCGCAGCCCAGGCCAACGACGCGGTAGGAATGCAGGTCAGTGAGTCCGCTCCCAGCGGGTGCGGGGATGGTCCCCGCGGGTGCGGGGATGGTCCCCGCGGGTGCGGGGATGGTCCCCGCGGGTGCGGGGATGGTCCCCGCGGGTGCGGGGATGGTCCCCGCGGGTGGCTTTGTAAACGGTTCCGTGACACCACCGGTCTGCGCTGTCGCTCGGCGATGACGCCGCTGAGCGCAGTCGCCCAGTCGTGGGTCGGGGCCCGTCCCAGTCCGGGGCCGCCGGGACCGGTCAGTAGATGGCGAACCCAATCAGCACCAAACCTCAGGGCGCGAAGAGCACTGGAGGTCCCGAACCCGATGAAGACACAGAACAGCACCATCAGGATTGTGCAGATCAGGAAGGCGTATGCGATGACCCCGCCCGAACCCACCATGCCTCCTCGTGGATCTGCCGCGCGGACGACGGCAGTTCCTCGTTGACTCCCGGAAACTCATCTTGCGGGCGCACGAGCCGTTGCGGATCGGCCACGCGTCTCCCGAAACGATCCCTCACATCCTTGCCGACCTGAGGATTCGCGGAACTGCAGCCGGGGCCCCGCGAGTTTCTCTGGAGTCCACGGGCGATCAAGTCACCGTCTCTCTGCTGCCGAGTCCGGGCTTGGCCGCAACTGACAACTGGAAGGTGTCGGGTGATATGTCCGAGTCGGTGAAAGAGGTGGGATTCAGGCCAGCGAGTCCGCTCCCGCGCCTGCGGGGATTGGTCCGTCGGCCAGGGCCGTGTGTTCCCCGCGTGTGCGTGGCAACCTCCGGATGGGCACCCGGCTAGGTACCTTTTCAGGCACCGTCGATTTATGCCAGCACTCAACAGCGAATTCACCTCGGCGGAGATGGAGCGCCTCCGGGAGCTGGCGGTGATCACAGCCGGCGTACCCGAATCGGGCCAGACCGCGACTCGTAGAAGCCCGAGGGACCGCACCGACGACCGCGTGCGGTTCCCCGATGACGACAGGCCTGCCCATGTGCACCTGGCGTGCTTCGGCTCAACAGCGTGAGCCGAAGCACGGTGGTTGTCACCGCCGGCGCCCACTGATGACCACGGGCCTCCCCACACGGCCGGCACCGGGGACGTCGGCTCAGCGGGGCTCGCCGAACCAGCGGTCGAGCGCCGGTTCCAGGTCATCCGCACCTGCCCAGCACACATAGCCGTCCGGCCGGATGAGCATCGGCTCGGTGTCGGCCCCCCGGCCGGCCCGGTCCACCCGGTCCGACCAGGGGCCGACGATCCTGGCGAAGGTGTCGGCCGGGTCCAGCAGGATGCCGTGCCCGGACCGCAGCAGTTCGTGCACCCGGGCCGGGCCGAGGTCCAGGTCCGGTGCGGGCCGGCCGACGAGGGGGTGGGTTTCGGTGCCTGGCATCGGGTAGCGGATGGCCATCCCGGACATCAGGTCGGCGAGATGCCGCTGGACGTCCGGTAGTTGGGCCATGGCCGTGAAGATTTCCCGGGTGGCCAGCACGTCCGGGTCGCGGGTGCCGGCCCAGTCCATCAGCAGGCTCTGTGCCCGGACGTTGCGCAATACGGCGGCTCCGGCCGGATGCCGTTCCGCGTGATACGTGTCGAGCAGGTTCTTCGGTGCCCAGCCGTGCACGGCGGCGCCGAGCTTCCAGCCGAGGTTGAGGGCGTCCTGCATACCGGTGTTCATGCCCTGCGCGCCGAGCGGGAGGTGGACATGGGCGGCATCACCCGCCAGGAACACGCGCCCGTGCCGGTACTGCTCGACCTGTCGTGACGCGTTGGTGATGCGGCGGGCGTAGCGCAGTTCGAGCAGGTGCACCCGGGTTCCGAACACGGTGTTCAGGCCGTGGCGGATTTCGTCCTCAGTGACGGGGATCTCCCTCGGCAGTGACCGGCCGGGCCCACCCAGGACCAGTCGGCGCAGTTGCCTGCCCTGCGGATCGGTGCCCAGCGGGAACAGTGCCGCCCAGTGCCCGTCCTCGTTCCAGGTGTGCGACGTGGCCGGATCGACGCCGCCCAACCGCACGTCGGCGGCGGTGATCGTCAAGGTACCGGGCTGACCGGGGAACCCGGCCCGCAGGAGCGACCGTACGGTGCTGTGGGCTCCGTCGGCGGCGACGAGGTATCGGGAGCGGAGGGTGGCGCCGGTGGCGAAGGCCGCGGTGACCCCGTCGTCGTCCTGGGCGAGGCCGACCAGTTCGTGGTCCCTGCGGACCTGGAGGCCGTGCGCGGCGAGGTGCTGCTCGAAGAATCCCTCGATGGCCACCTGTGGCACGGACCGCCATGGCAGACGGTGCCGGTTGGAGTGGGGCGGGAGTGGGATACCGGCGAAGTGACCAGTGGTGACGGGGTGATCTCCGGTGGCCAGCAAGGGCTCCAGCAGCCCTCGTTGGTCGAGCGCCTCCAGTGTGCGGGACTGCACGCCGCCGGCCTTGGACAGGTCGCTGCGCTGCGACAGCCTGTCGACCAGCACGGTCGACACCCCCGCCAGCATCAGCTCGTTGGCCAGCGTCATTCCGGTCGGGCCGGCGCCGACGATGAGCACATCGGTGTCCATGGACTCTCCTCTGGCTGTGTCGATCAGGACAGGGGCAACGCTCCGGCGTCCGAGCCGGCCGAACCAGAAACCGGCCCAACTGCGGCGGAATCTGACACCGTCTAACCTTGGCTCGGTGGAATCCGACTACGACGAACTGGATCGTCGGCTCGTGCACGCCCTGCAGATCGACGGCCGTGCCCCGTTCAGCGCCATCGCCGAGGTTCTCGGCGTGTCGGATCGCACCAT
This sequence comes from Streptomyces sp. NPDC104106, assembly GCF_055584345.1. Taxonomy (NCBI): domain Bacteria; kingdom Bacillati; phylum Actinomycetota; class Actinomycetes; order Kitasatosporales; family Streptomycetaceae; genus Streptomyces; species Streptomyces sp. NPDC104106. The sequence goes on along the minus strand of NZ_JBVJMF010000003.1, from coordinate 641,837 downwards.
CGCCCGCCGGTACGCCCGGTTGCGGTCGGCCGGGGCGGTACGGGTGCTGGGCGGGGTCGACCCGACCGCGCTGGGCGCCGTCCTGTGGTTCCTGCGGGTGCGGTGTGCGCCCACCGCGTCGCTCCCGGTCGCCGAGGCGCTGGCCAGACGCCCCGACACGTCCTGGGTGAGCCTCAGCTCCGGCGGTACCGAGATCACCTGTGTGGTCCGTGCCGAGAGCGAGGCGGAGAGCGAGGCACTGCTGCTGGCCAAACTCCCCCGCACCCCCCGCGTGGAGGGCGTGACCGCGCACTCCGTGCTGCACGCCTTCTACGGCGGCCCGGACAACCTGGTCGGAAAGCTCGGGTCGCTGGACGCGGAGGCGATCGAGCGACTGCGCCCGGCTGCGCTACCGCATCGACGGGGACCGGTGCGGCTCGACGACGGTGACCGCAAGCTCCTCGCGCTGCTCGCCACCGACGGCCGGGCCGGATTCGAGCAGTTGGCCGCGGCGACCGGCTGGTCGCCGACGACGGTCCGGCGCCGGATGACGGAGCTGCGCGAACACGGCCTGCTCTATCTCGACATCGACGTCGACTGGCGCATGTTCGGCGTGAACGCCCGAACCCTGCTCTGGCTCTCGGTCACCCCCGCGCACCTGGAGGAGGCCGGCCAGGCGCTCGCCGGGCATCCTGAGATCGCGTTCGCCGCCGCCACGACCGGCCCCACCAACCTGTACGCGAGCGTGGTGTGCACGAACCAGCGGGAGCTGTACCGGTACCTGACCACCCGGGTCGCCGCGCTCCCATCCATCACACACATCGAGACGGCACCAGTGATCAGGACCATCAAGAAGGCGGCGAACCAGACATAGGAACCGACCCGACAGCGTACGAAGCCACGGTTGGGGGTCACCGGCTCCGGCGCTGTACCGACCGCCTGGCCGCACGGTGGCCCCGCCGATCAGCCCGGCATCCCGTACCGTCGGGGGAGGTGGTCGAAGTCTCAACCCGCAGGCCGGAGCCGCGTCGGTTCCGTATGCCGCCGCACTCGCTCTCCCGCACGCCCTGATCGAGTGGGGCACGATGCTCATCGTCATCCGCGAGGGTGACCGCCGCTGCAACCTCCCGCCGCACCAGCGTGCCCTGGCCGGCCTGGTGCCTGCACGACAGCCGTCGTCGATCTGCTCGCCGACTGCGCACCCGGCCTGCTGAGCGCCCGCGCGAGGCGGACCCGCACTACGTCCTGCTGGATGGGAACCTGGCGGAGTCGACGGGTCGGCGACGGCCGGGCCGACTCCTCCCACGAGCATCGCCGACACGGGATGAACGTGCAGGTGGTGACCGGCCCGGTCGGGCAACTGCTGCGGACTCCCCGACGATGCCCGGCCGCACGGACGATCTCACTGCGGCTCGCGCCCACCGGATCACCCGGATCTGCGAACGCCAGGTCGTTCCCATCCTCGCCGACCGCGCCTACGCGGGAGCCGGCCCATCGGTGACGACACCCTTCAGACAACCCCCGGGCCGCGATCTCACTTCCGCTCGCAGACCGTCGACCGATCGCCGTCCACAGCACCGGCACCGGCCGAGCACAGCGTCGCACGACTGCTGTCGTGGCGGATCTTCCGTGAGTGCCGATGCGGTCCCGATCGAATCACTCCCAGCACCACGGAACATGGCGATGATCCGCTCGGTGTCGGTGATCGGGTCGGCGACCGACCGTGCCATGGGGCACTCCCGTCCCGGTCGGCGAAGAGCCGGCGCGGGCGGCGCGTGGGGTGCCGGGCACGCGCCGCCCCAACCGGCTACCGGGAATGGCAGAGAGCGCCTACCATCCGCTGCCGGCCTGACGGCCCGGTCTCACTTCAGATGCCGGCCGAAGAACCGGCCACCGTCCTCGACCTCGAACCAGGGGGCGCCGGCGTGACCGCCCAGATTGGCGTGCAGCGTCTTCTCCTTGGTGCCGAAGGCGTCGAACAGTTCCAGGGCCCGCTGCCGGGGATTTCCTTCGTCGTCCCACTGCAGCAGGAACAGCAGTGGAATGGTGACCTGCCGGGCCTCCTCGCGCTGGGCGCGGGGCACGTAACCCCCGGCGAAGAAGCCGGCGGCCGCGATGCGCGGCTCGACCACCGCCAGCCGAATGCCGACGGCGGTCCACCCCGAGTACCCGACCGGGCCGCCGATCCCGGGCAGTGAAAGGAGGGCGTCCAGGGTGGTCCGCCATTCCGGGACCGCCTTTTCGACCAGTGGGCCGATGAAGGACTCGAAGATCTCCTCGACCGGCTCGCCGGCAGCCATGGCCCGGCGGAGGTCGGCGCGAGCCTGCTCGTCGACGGCGGAACGGGGCCGGTCCCCGTGACCGGGGGCGTCGATGGCGGCCACCGCGTAGCCGTACGCCGCGGATTGCCGGGCCCGGGCCACCAGCCGCGATTCCCGCCTGTGCAAGCCGCCGTTGTGGCCGATCAGGATCAGCGGGACCGGTGCGGCGGATGCAGGCATCCACAGGGTGCCGGGGATCTCGCCGAGGGTGAAGTCGCGTTCGACGACGCCGTCGTCGAGGCGCTGTTCAGAAGTGAAGTGCATGGTCGTGCCTTTCGGGAGCGCTCTTGAACGGCGCTCCCGGACGACCTATCGCCCGACCGTGACCCCGGAGGGGAGCACCCATGTCGATACGTTCACGGGTACCACCTCCTCGTTCTCTCGCACGGCCTCCGAAAATGTAGCAGTGGTCGCCGTGGTCGGCCAACGCGTTTCCGCGGAGGCTCCGTGGCCTGATGCCACGGGGCGACTCGCCTGACTGGGCGCCCGGAACCCGCCGCCCTGCACGCCTTCGCCGTCACCTGCACCCGGCTCCAGCTCGACGCCGAGAGGAGACTCGCGTGCGGTCGGACCTCCCGGGTGGTCGCCGCCGGTACGGCGGCCGTGGCCGGCCGGGAGCGGCCGTTGCGCCGTCATGTGGCCGCGAGCCGTGGCGGCATGGGAAACCCTGGGTACGGGCTGCCCGACTGCTTTGGCTGTCCGCGCACTCGGTGTCGTCTCGGCGCGCCCCGCCCCTGCGTCGAGTTGCTCGCCGGCAGGGCCCTCGTCGCCAACGCGGGCTGAGGCCGTGACTTGAACGTGCCTTTCCGTCAGCGACCGTCGACTTCGCGGTGCGCTGCGCCACGAACGACGTCGCTGTGCATGTCGCTCTGGTCGAGGCCGGCATTCGCGCTGCTTCGTCCGCCCGCAGTGACCAGGCGAAGGCAGTGCTGTGGCGCGCCGCGCCGACGCCCGTCGCAGCCGCTGAGGGCGTTCCTGGAGCCGCGCGCCTCCTCGCCGATCGACGGCGTCCTCATTTCGGCCGCCCCGCTGGGGGGACGCTGCATGGCGAGGCGGGGGCGTGCAGGCATGACGCGTGCCCACCGGACGCTCTGCAGGCCGTCGGCGTGAGGACGACGCGCAAGAGCCGTTCGCGCACCTCGACGACGCGGTCGGCGTGCACGGTGCTCGGGGCCGGCGCGCATGCCTTCGTGCACCGCGAGCGGCTCGGGTGGCCCGTGGCTCTCCGAGCGCGGCGATGGGCTCATGCACTGTGGATACATCGGCGATGCGCTGACAGGCATGTGCCGCCCGTGCGCCGGTTCTAGGGTGATGGCATCCTAGGACGGCGAGAAGACGCCATGTCCGATGCCGTGAGGCCGGTGATCCCGGTGCTGTAACCCGCGACGGCCTCCGGGCCGTCCCACTTCTTCGGCCTGTCCCCGCCGAAGGCCGGAGGACGGTCGACGGGTCGCGGTCCGGTGACATCGACAAGCCGGCCGTCGACCAGCAGTACGCATCGGGGCGGCCCCACCGGCGGCGTCCGGCTGGCCAGCAAGCGAGGACAGATCCGAAGAAGGTCCTGACCGATCTGTTCCTCTCCACCTCGACGGAACACGCGCCGCTCGACGCTCCCTGGGAGGCGATCGACATCGCCGACTGGCTGCTGAACCTTCCGGACAAGGAGTACCAGCGGTGTGCTTCCCCGGATCACAAGGCGGCGGGTTACACCACGACCGACGACGGCCGGCCGATATCGATCAACGTGGAGATGATCGGCACCGGGCTGGTGATCCAGCGCTACGTCACCGAGATCGCCGAGAAGCACCACTGCCACACGGTGTCCCTCTCCGACGTGCTCACTCCGCACGGCTGGACGACGGTCCAGGTGATCTGGGACCTGTCGGTCACGGACAACGGCGACGGCACCATCACTTACACCAACCAGGTCACAGCCACCCCACCCAGGAGTTCCGGGAGTTCAACGAGAAGAAAGGCATCGACCTTCGAGCAGGCCGCGGCCGCACGGCAGGCCGCCTCCGGTGATCACAACCGGCGGGAAACGCCGCTGTTCGCCGCGAGCATCGCGCGCCATGCCCGACCGAGATGGTGGAGGACCCCCCTGTGCAGCGAGGTATGGGCGGATCCCACGCCCAGTCCCTGGGACCGCAGCATCGCCACCGCCGCAGCGGTCGTGGCGCTCTACCGCTCCGAGGAACTGCCCGCGCAGCTGCGGCGCGAGGTCGACGACGAGGTGACACGTGCCGAACTCGGGGCGCTCATCAGGCAGATCGCGATCCAGGCGGGCTTTCCCGCAGCCATCAGCGCCTCGGCCATCGCGGCGCGCACGCTCCCGGGCTGAGAACGCACGGCTCCGCGTCCCACGGGCCGCTCCCCGTTCCCGTCCTTCCCCGTACGCCGAGGACCGCATCCGCGCGTCGACGGACTTGGACATCCTCGCCACCAGCGCCCTGGCCGATACCCTCTACACCCCGTTCGGTCCGGCGGCCCACGTGGCGTTCACGCCGGTCCCTCCCTCACCCCCATGGTCGCCTCCGGCCGAGCAGCCGGCCCTTGTGCCCGGCGGAGTGGAGCACCACGGTCCGGTGCCGCACCGCTAGGGCCGGTAAGTGATCGGCGAGCCGTTTCATGCGGCACCCGCAGCGGTTCATATGCCATATTTCTCACGTAATCGTGACGAAAGGCATGTCATGAAGATCGCAGTCATCGGCGGTACCGGTCTGATCGGGTCACAGGTCGTCAAGAACCTGAACGCCACCGGACATGAGGCGGTACCGCACTCGAAGTCCACCGGAGTCGACATCATCAGCGGCCAGGGACTGGACGAGGCGGTGGCGGGAGCGGACGTCGTCGTCAACCTGACGAACTCCCCGACCTTCGACGAAGCCTCCTTGGCCTTCTTCCAGACCTCGATGGACAACCTCCTGGCCGCGGCCCACAAGGCCGGCGTCGGCCACTTCGTCATCCTCTCGATCGTCGGCGTGGACCAGGTGCCGGAGCTGGACTACTACCGCGCCAAGGCGCTCCAGGAGAAGCTCCTCACGGCCGGGCCGATCCCCTACTCGATCGTCCGAGCCACGCAGTTCATGGAGTTCATGGACGCCACCATGAACTGGACCGCCGACGCCGACACCGTCCGGCTGCCCGCCACGCCCATCCAGCCCATCGCCTCCAAAGACGTGGCCGCCGCGGTCGCGGAGGTCGCCGCCGGGGCCCCGTTGAACGGCATCCGCAACATCGCCGGGCCCGAGATCTTCACCCTGGACGAACTGGGCCGGATCACCCTGTCCCACAAGGGCGACAACCGCGCCGTCGTCACCGACCCCACCGCCGGTATGTTCGCCCTCGTCAAGGGCGACATCCTCACCGACAACAACGCCCACCTCGCCCCCACCCGCTACACCGACTGGCTCTCCTGACCTCCCCGATCCCCGCCACCCCGTGCGGAAGGCATCACGGTGCGGACGAAAGCGGGGCCGGACACCGCGGCGAATCGTCCAACGTCCCAAAGAAACCGACCCCACTGGAATCGCCATGATTCCGGACACCCGACCCGAGGGAGCAGACGCAGCGGCAACGGGCGCACGACGCGGCGCTCGTCGAGCGATCGCACCCGGGCCTGCTTCCGCGGCCCGGAGACGGACCTGGCCCGCACACGGCTGCGGGCGTATTCCACGGTGCCAATGAACTCTTGCAGCTGTGACCCGCACCAGCGCGTCGACCCGTTCCTCACCGCCGTCAGCGGCGCCTTACCGGCAGACGGAGGCGACGCGCGCCCGGGTTCCGTCCCGGAGCGTTGTCGTGTCCCGGCCGCGGCAGCAGCGGCTCTGGCGGCCGGACACGCCTCACGGGTCGAACCCGACGCCGATGAGCCCCGGCAGCGTGCTGTCGTTGCGCCCGGATCGAGCCCTATCCCCACCCACGTGGCAGCCCGCACGCTCAAGACTATGGGGGAAGACAAGAACATCGAGCACGAGGACAGCATCATCCCGTTACCGGCGCCCGGCCCGGACAGCTTCCGGCAGCCACCCCCCGGCACCTGGCAGCCGTGGGAACTGGCCGACCGGGCGCAGGCCGCCATCGACGGCGCGACCGGCCCCGAGCCACCCGCTCCGCCGATCTGCCCGCACTGCCATCTGCCCGGCGACCGCTGGCCCACCTACACGGGCCGGCACGTCCTCCTCGAGCCCATCCCGCCCATACCCGCCCACCTCGTGCCCGGCGGGCACCGCTGGACCATCGACACCGGCGCCGGCACCGCGTGGAACCGAGGCCTGGACGAGCCACCACCCGGCGCGCTGTGCCGGATCCCGCACCAGCTGGCCTGTCCCGGCCTTTCCCTGGACGAGATCAAGCCGTGGGGGTGGCTGGCCTCGGTCCGCGAGCACAACGAGGCCGAGGCGATGCGACGCTCCGATGAGGCGGGGTATCCGCGTCGGCTGCCGGACACCGGCTGACCATCCCGGAAAGCAAGCATGTGTCAGTCCGCCACGAAGCGGCGGGAGCACCCCCAGTACGCAGTCAGGGACGCCTCCGTCATGACTGCGCGCCCCGCTTCTCTGCCACCACAACGAACACCCGTGGCCTGAGCCCGGCCGATGCACACATCGATCGCGGCCACCGCACACCCCCCCCAGTCGAACCTCCTGGCCATGCCCCGCCCACCGTCGGCCCGCCACTGGCGTGCCACGTCCGGGGCAGCCGCGCCCACTCCGTCCCGGCCTCTTCCAGCACGCCGCCCGCGGCGTCCGGTCCGAGGCCGCGGCCCACCCGCGTAGAGCCTGCCGGCCCCGGTCCAGCAGCACCACCACGCGGCCGACGCCGACCTGGCTCATCGCACACTCATCGCGCAGCGACCCCGGCGATGGTGACGGTCAGGACCCCGCGGATCGCACGGGCATCCCACGACCCCGGCAGGTGAGGCCCAGACGCCATCCGCGCGGCGGCCCTGTCCCCGGCCCGCCCGCCACAGCACCGACGGTTACGCCCGAGTGCCTTCAGTTGGCCGCTCTGGACACGGCAGTTGGCCAGAGGACAGCGCCAGGGTGCGGCCTTGTCGCACTTCTCCGGGACGGTGTGCGGGAAGGGCCGAAGACCCACGCTCCCCTCATCGCACTCCCGTTCCCGGTGGGTGGAAAATGGCACGATGGGGGTGGGCGATGGCAGCGCAGCGAGCGAGGACTACGGCACACAGCACGGGTAAGACGCCGAAGAAGCGCAAAGAAGGCCGGTTGTCGCCCGGCCGGACCCGATTCCTGGGCGCCGTGCTGATCCTGCTGTCCCTGATAGCGGCGGCGCTGTGCTTCCTCACGTTCACCGAGTGGCTGCCCTCCGACCGGGAGCGCTACGGGGACTTCCGGGCCGCCGAGCCGTGTCCTGCTCATGCGACCGAGCAGGTCCGGGCCGAGAAGGACTGCCTCAGTACCTGGCAATACACCGTCGAGAAGACCGTGGTCAAGAGCGGCGGGAAGAGCTCCACCTATCGGGCAACCCTGAAGGGCGGGACTCGTACACGCCCTTCCTTGCGGAGAGTCGTGGACTTCGGTGACCCGGGGCCGCTGCTGGAGAAGCTGGAGCCGGGCGACCACGTCACCGGCACGATCTGGCGCCGCACCATCGTGGCGCTCAGCAAGGACGGCGTCCGGCAGAACACTTCAGAAGCGCCCCGCGACGAGCTGCAGATGAACGCCGCCTTCGGTCTGATGGCAGGGCTCCTCGCGGCCCTGACGTTCGTCTTCGGCGCAATGCGCCTGGTCAGGCCTCCTACCCCCGAGTCCTTCACCTGGAACCCGTACGGCAGGCGGACGCTCATCACCATCGCCTGCGCCTGCTTCGGGGCAGGGCTCCTGACGGTGTGGACCGGGATCCCCTGGCCGACCGTGCCCGCCGTGGTCGTACCCGTCGTTGCATGCGCAGCGGGAGCGATGTACCGCGGCCTGCGGCGGGGTGTCGCAGGCAGAAGGTGACGGCGGCCCTGATACGGCCGGACCTTCACCGGCTCAGTGCGGGTCGGCGGGGACGGGTGAGAGCCGGTAGCCGCCCTGATGGGTGACGACATGGCCGGCTGTGGGCGGTGCGAAGTGAGTGCCCAGGACGAGCGTGTCCGTGTCGGCGAGTGACGCGAGCAGGCGCCGGCGCGAGGCCTCGGACTGCTGCGGGTCGATGTCGACGCAGGCTCCGACGGCGGGGTGGGCGAGTTGGACGGGGTGGTGGACGCAGTCGCCGGTGATCAGGGCCGTCCGGCCGTGGCTGGTCAGCTCGACGGCGACGTGGCCGGGGGTGTGGCCGGGCGTGGGGAGCAGGCGCAGGCCCTGGACGACGTCGGTGCCCTCCGCGGGGACGTCGACGAGGTCGAGCAGGCCCGCCTCCTCCACCGGGATCACGGAGTCCCGGAACATCTGCTCGCGCGCCTCCTCCATGTCGTACCCGGCCCAGAACTCCCGCTCGGTGCGGGAGGTCAGGTAACGGGCGTGGGGGAAGGTGGGAACCCACTCCCCGTTCGACTCCCGTGTGTTCCAGCCGACGTGGTCGGCGTGCAGGTGGGTGAGGATCACCAGGTCGACCGAGTCCGGGGGGAAGCCGGCGGAGGCCAGGCGCCGGAGGAAGTCGGTGTCGAGGTCGTGCCAGGCGGGGTTGGCCCGCTCCTTGCCGTTGCCGATACCGGTGTCGACCATGATGCGCCGGCCGCCGACGGTGAACGCGAAACTGTGGCTGTCGAGGCGCAGGACGCCTTCCTCGTCGGCGAAGTGAGGGCGCAGCCAGTCGTGTGCGGCGACGAGGTCCGGGGTGGCGCCGGGCAGCAGCCACGGCCCGGTGGCGGGCGGGAGGGGGACCTCGTCGATGCGATGGACGGTGACGTCGCCCACGGTCCAGGAGGGGGCAGGGGTCGGGTCGGTGGCCGGGGCAGTGCTCATGATCAGTCGTTCCCTTTGATCTCGTTGCGGAAGGGCATTGGGTGTGCCGTGCCCTGCGCCGCCCCGCCCCCGACACGGCGACTGCTGCCACCGCCGCGACGGCGAGCAGGGCGGCGGCGATGGCGTGGGCGGCCGGACGCAGTTCACAGTGCTGGGTGGTGGTGCCCTCGGCGACGGCGGGCAGGGTCATGGAAAGGTAGCCGAGCAGGTGGTGGTCCTGTGCGTCGAGTGAGGCGCATGTCCTGCGCAACGCCCCCTGGGAGACGGCGCCGAAGGCGATCCCGGCCAGCTCGCGCCGCCGTTAGGGCAGGCAGGCTCCGCGCGGACCGCTCGGCGTCAAGGTCCTGGCGGGGACGAGGGCCAGGCTTGTGCCGCCATCAACGGCGTGCGGCGCCATGCGACGCAGAACACCCATCGTGAGCGCGGCCGCGGCGGTGAGCGGGAAGAAGACCGTTCCGCCGGCCGCCTGCGGGGCGCCCGGAGCCACGGAGGTACGAGCAACGGCCCGGGGGAGGAGGAGAAGCCGCCCAGGGCCCCGGACGGCGATGACACCGGCGCGGGCTCTGCCGGCAGGGCGCGGCGCGCCGATGGTGGCACGGCGAACTCGGGGGCACAAGGAGTGCGGCGCCCCGCCGAGCGGGAGGGCCGTCTCCGCGGTGGACGTGACCGCGACCGCCTGGGCTGCGAAGGCGACCGCCGACGCGGCGTACACGGTGACCGCGGGGCGGATGCGAAGCCGGTGAGGTGGTGGACGCCGGGGCGCCGGCGGTCATGCCCGCCACCGGGGCGGTGCCGCTGGTCAGGGCGGATCGGCCCCGACGCCGGGTGTCCTCCGGGTCGAGGAGTGCCGCGCCCCCGGCGCTGGTGGCCGCTCCCCGCAGGACACGGGCGGCGATCAGCGCACCGGTACCGCCCGCCGAGGCCGGCAGCACCATGGCGGCCGCCTCCGCCGCGAGGGCGCGCAGCAGGGTCAGGGAGTAGGCGCTGAAGACCACGGTGATGGCGGGCGCGGACAGGTGCCAGGCGTCCCGGTAGTGGGTGTACGGCGGTTGCGGGTGCGCTGCCTGCCCCGAGGAGGGCGGCCAGGATCGAGGCGTTCAGGACGAAGGGCACCGCGCGGTCGGTCGTGCGTATGCGGACGCCTTTACGGGAGCAGTGCGCGGGCGCTCGTGGCGTGACGGTGGGCATGGGTCTCCTCATACGCTAAACGCTATGCGTTTGCTTTAAGTCACCGTAGACCCTACGGCGACCTAACGCAAACGCTTAGCTTTTGAAGCCGGGAATGCGTTTCACTGCTGCAGTCCGAGGAGAGAAATCCATGCCCGCAGAGCTCAGCCCGCCCGACGCCGCTCGCTGGGTCGCCCGCGCGGGGCTCCACCTGCCTGCCGAACGCCACGCCGCGGTCACGGCCACCGCCGACCACATTCACTCCGTCGTCGAAGTCCTTCGGGAGCTGGACTTCGGGGACACCCCCTCCGCCCCCGCCTACCCCGCGTGACAGGAGAAGGACGATGCAGCCGCATGAACTGTCCCTGACCGCAGCCGCCGACGCGATCCAGGAGCGGCGACTGTCCCCCGCCGAGCCGACCACTCCGTCCTGGAGCACATCGCGCGGCTGGAGCCGCGCCTCCAGGCCTATGCCAACGTCACCGCCGAGCGCTCCCGCCAGGCCGCGTGAAGCCGAACGCGACATCGCGGCCGGCCGCTATCGGGGTCCGCTGCACGGCATCCCCATGGGACTGAAGGACTTGATCGACGTCGCCGGCACAGCCACGTCGGCCAGCTCCCGGGTCAGAGCCGATCATCGCGCGCAGGCCGACAGGACCGTCGCCGCACGCCTGTCGGCGGCCAGAGCCGTCCTGGTCGGCCACGACACGGCGGGGCTGCCGATCGGCATGCAGTTGCTCGGGCGCCCGCTCGAAGAGAGCGTGCTCCTACGGGTCGGCCACGCCTACGCACCCGGCCCGCCCTTGACCTCGCACACGCCGCGTGAACGGAATGACGACCCGGCAGTAACACTCCGCCCGCGCCGAGGGCGCCACCAGGCTCCCGGCCCGGCCATCTGCCGTAAGGAGGAAGGGGCCCGAGCGGTGACGGCACCGAGCGCCCACACAGTGTTCCAATCCTCTACGGGCCGCTAGACGCAACGAATTCGCTTTAAGCTGGAGGGCATGAGCAGGCAGATGCTACGCCCCGGTGGGCGCAGCGCCCGGGTCCAGGCGTCGGTGCACGCCGCCGTACGCGAACTCACCTCGCAGGTGGGCCGGGACGCGCTGACGGTGCCGATGATCGCCCTACGCGCGGGCGTGACACCCTCGACGATCTACCGCCGCTGGGGGGATCTGCAGGAGCTGTTGTCGGACGTGGCGGTCGAGCGTCTGCGGCCCGAGACCGCGCCCAGGGACCACGGTGCCCTGCCGCCCGACCTGACGGCCTGGGCCGAGCAGTTCCTCGACGAAATGTCCTCCCCCGCCGGCCGCGCCTACGTCCGCGACGCCCTGCTCGGCGACCCGGACGGCAACAACGCCGGCCAGTGCTCCGCGTACGCCGCCGAGCAGATCAACGTCATCCTCACCCGAGCGACCGAACGCGGGGAGCAGACGCCCGGCGTCGAGACCGTCATGGACCGCGTCGTCGCTCCCCTGATGTACCGCATCCTCTTCCGCCCGGACGGACTCGACGCCGCGTACGCGCGTCGGCTCGTGACAGCGGTCCTCGGCCCGACCGGCCGATAGCCGGGAGGAGCTGCGTGATCAGTGATCACAGGTGGGTTGGTCGCCGATCACCCGGTCGGCATCGCCTACGCCGAGCCGACGGCTGTTGCGACCACGTGCCTCCGCCCGCCGCCACAATGCCGCCCGACAACATCAAGAGCGTGGAGTTGCATGGCGGCTTCACCCGGTCAGGGGCATCCCCCTCCGTCCCCACCGCGCTGGCGATGGTAGGCGACCGGCATATGCACCCGCCGGCCTTCGAGCAGCGCACCGTATGGAGCTACGAGGTCTTGAAGGCACACCGGCACTGTCGCCACCGGCGGTGACGATAACTTCGTCTGGGCCATCCGTCGTGCCCTTCCGGTGTGCTTGCGGCCACCTCATGCCCGGAGGCGGGCACCGCCACTGGGACGGCCTCCCCATGGATGGATTCCGTGTGTCTGGGCGGGCGGATACGCCTGTGCTGGGTGAAGCTGAAGGCGTGAGCATCAGTAGCGAGCGCCCGGTAAGTGCGGAGCAGATCTACACGGCGCTGGCCGCTCTTGCGGCTGAGCCGGCGGCAGATCCAAAGAAGCGATCCGAGGGGCCCCGGGAGGAAGACCGCCTGCACCTGCTGGGCAGTCTGCTGGCGAAGACGGAGCTCGAGATCACTGCCGCAACCCGTCTCACCGAAGAAGAGGAGGTCGAAGACGTCCTTGAGACGCTGCTCGGCTGGAGGGAACAGCTCGGAGCGGATCCCGGTCTCGCGGTCAACGTCGTGACGAACCGGCTGCAGCGCACCGCGTTGCAGGTCTCCGAACCCGAGGCGGAAGAACTGCCACCCGGCCGGGAGGCCGCCTTCGCCGCCGTCATGACAGCGGTGTACGCGCTCAGCGCCCAGCTGCACGCCGAGCGGGGCGATACAGACGGAACGCGACACGCTCTCAGCGGGGCGGAAGAAGCCGTCATCGACATCCTGCAAGGCATGCATGACCTGCGTGTCGCCATCGGTGACGCACCCGGACCTGATGACGAAGCCGACAGCTGACCCACTCGGCAGCAGGCTCCGCGTGGCGGTCGCTGGGGACCTCGACCGCCCCGTCCCGCCATGGGCATGGTCCGACCGCGGCCCGTACCCACCGCCTCCTGCGAATCCGCCAACGCCAGGTCCTCCTGATCCTCACCGTCAACCGATCGACCCGTAGTACCGGCATGTGCACATTTACCGCACTCCCTTTCTCGGTCGGCTCGCCGAACGCCTCGGGTGGAGGTCGCAGACGCGCTCCTCGCCGGGCTTGTCCTCCTCGGCCAGCGGATGGGCCAGCGCCCAGGCGTCCGTGCGGACGCCCGTCACCTGCCGGCGGACTTCGAGCCCGGGCGGGCCGCTCCGGATGTCCGGGACGGCCAGTCCGTCGTACACGTTCTTCCGCTCAGAGGGCTCTACGAAAGAGTGCGAGAGAACTGGGTGCTCCGGATCCAGGACGGCGTCGGCGCCCGGGGCAGCCGCCCTGCCCTCGGACATGCAAAGACCGCTGTCCTGGAGAGCGCGGCGCCCTGCAGCCCCGGCTGGCCGGCCTCTCCCTTCCCCATCGCCCCGGGGCCCTTCGAGCTGGAGCCGCACCCCCCGGGGGGAGCCACCTGCGTCGTTGTGGCCGAACGCCCCGTCGTCCTGGGTGCACGTCCCCATGACTCCGGGGCCGTGCCCTCTGTTCCCCGACACGCCCGGACCGTCGTGGCCGTTCCGAAAGGGTCTACTCCGCTGCCGACCGCTCCTGCCCTCACCCCGTGGCCGGACACCCCAGACCGCCGTGACTCACCCCGGACGCTCCCGGCCCGACAGGGCCCTGGTCAGACAACCCGCCGCCCTGGGCACTCGTACCAGAGACCCTCCTGCGGCCGGCGGAACGGCGTCTGGTCGTAGGTGTGGTCCCCCCTTGGAACGCCGGCCCGAAGCCACCGGCGGCCAACAGGTCGCTCGGCTTCTTCGCCGCTCCGACGGGTCGGCGGCCGGGAGAGTGGATCGGGGAGCACCGCCAGCTACACACTGGAGGCCGGCCGGCAGGGCCCGCCGGCTTACTCCTCCGGACGCGGACGGGTGTCGTCGAGCGCCTGCCGGTTCTGGCCCAACTGGCGCAGCGCTCCGGCGAGGTCGAGGTCGAGGTCCGTGAAGAAGAGCACTGCCACGCCCAGCCGGTATCGGCGGGCGAGCGCACTCGGGTCGAAGGCGGGCGGCTGTGCGTGGCGCAGCCGGTACAGTCGGGGAAACTCCCCCTGGAGTCCTGGTAGTCGGCGACCTTGGCGCGACGCGCCCGCTCCTTGAAGTCGAGGAAGGCGAACCAGGCGACGAAGTCCGCGGGGAGAGCCCCGGGAGCTGCTCGGATGCCAGGGACTCCACAGGTCGATCCATAACGGCGGTGCCCGTGCAGGGAGTTCGATGACTTCGCGCGGTGCGTGGGAACTGGGCGGAGCTGCTGCCGGAGATCGCTCGAGGTGACCTGTACTGCGTCCACGAACCGCACCTCCAGGGTGCTGGGCTCATAGACTGCGGCCAGCCCGCTTCGGATCCAGGTACCGGATCATCAGCGGGTCGGAGAAACCATTCATGGTCGTTCCCTCTCGGTCCGAGCCCCGGACACGGGAACGCCCTGCGGATCCGGAGGGCACAGTCTGGAGGGCACAGTCGGGCGACGCTCCGGACCAGATGTTCTGCGCACCCACCACCCTACGCCGCCCATCGGGAAGCAGCACCCGCTCTCCGGGATCCACGCCGCCCGCCTTCGTCCGCACCAGCGGCCGTCGGTATTCCCCACCGCTCTCGGATCCGGAACACGAAGACGTCGGAACAAATTGTCCGCTCAACTACACATATCCCAAGCGACACTTGACCTACCGGCGTATTCTGAAATTCGAAATATCCGCTCCCAGGGAAGGGGCCTCCGGTGAGCACCAACGGCATCGACGTCTCTTCGATCCAGCCGGACAGATACGACGTCTCAGGGCTCGACTTCGTGTTCATAAAGATCACCGAGGGTCACAGCTACACCAACCCGAAGTGGGTGGCGCAGAGGCAGACCGCCCGTGACGCGGGACTGGTCACCGGCTTCTACCACTTCGCCCGCCCAGGACCGTTCGAGGTTCAGGCCGACTACTTCCTGTCCCAGATCAATCTCGCACACGGAGACATCCTCGCCCTGGACTGGGAGGACCCCGGAATATCGGGGGCGTGGAAGGACGCATGGATCAAACGGGTGCAGGAGAAAGCACCCGGACACAAAGTGATCCTGTACTGCGACCGCGATTTCTGGGTGCACCGCGACACGACCTCGTTCGCCGGCGACGGCTTGTGGATCGCCGAATACAACGGCCGTCCCGGCAGGCCCGACATCGAGCATCCCTGGGTCTTCCACCAGTACAGCGCCGAGCCAGTGGACAAGGATCTCGGGAACTTCAGGGACAAGGCGGAACTGGTCGCCTGGTGCTGACAGCCAACTACTGCGGATCAGCCAACTGCTGCTGATCACTCACACCACTCGGTGGCAATCGACGGGCACAGCCGGCCGAGGCGCCTTGGGAGGGACAGCCGGTGCTCCGATCGGTTTCAGCCCTCGCTTCCCAACCTGCGGCATCGATCAATTGGACAAACCTCGGCCGGTGCCAGCGGCCACTTCGGTAACCAGACGAAAGCCGCTCATACCTGTCGAGGAGGAATGGTCATGGCCAGACGTCCGGTCGTCTGCCGCGACGGGACATGGGACTTCGCCGACCAGCCGAGCAAGACCAACGCCGCCAAGCTCGCCCTGTCCGTACACCGGGGGGCGCACTGCCGGGAAGGACCAACACGTCTATTACCACAGCGGCGTAGGCACCCAACGGTGGGACCACCTCCGCGGCGGCGCGTTCGGCACGCCGATCCTCGCGCTCGCCTCTCCCTCGATCAGTTCCTGGAGCATCCGCTCGGCCACCGAGCGGACGAGTTCGAGTCCGTCTGCCGAACGTAGTGACTCCGGCAGGCGTAGTAGGTCAGACTGGGCCAGGGCCACCATGCACCTCCCGGGTTGAACTGGCCGTTCACGAAGGGGAGTTGCAGGTGGCCCGCCTGCTGGGCAGGGAGCGGAATCCCTGTCAGCACACGCCCCCGGGCGTACGCCCTCGCTTTGATCGGCTACACCACCAAGCGGGACGCCATCCGTCTTCTGCGCCCGCCGCACCAAAGCCCCCCGGCACGGGCGGTGCGCGACGCGGAGCCGCCCCAGCAGTTCACCCGCGGTCCGCGAGCAGTCCCGGCGCACCTGTCCGGCCCCGCGCGTCCATGCCGTCCTGCCAGGCCGCCAAGGCATGATCTGCGGCCCAGATGCCTCGCCGCCTGTCGTCGGCCGACGGGCCCCCGACCGGTACCGCTGCCGAGACGCCACACCACCATTCCTGATCCGCCCATGGCCACCCGCCCCGGTCCCGGTCCCGGTCCCGGTCCCGCGGGACTTCCGGCCCGATCCACCGCGACCGACGGCCGGTGGTGCGGCGTCATCACCTACATCACCGCCAAGGCGGGCCGGCTCCATCTGGCCACGGTCGCCGACATCGATCGCCTCTCGCCGTGTCGTCGGCTCGGTCACCGGCGACCATCTGCACACCGAACCGGTCGCCTACGCACTGCGGTGCGCCTGCCATCGGTGCCGCCCCGCAGCTCGGTGGATCTTCCATATCGACCGCGGTTGCAGTACACCAGCCATGGATTCTTCTTCGACTCCGTCGGGTGGGCACAGGAACGGCCATCTCATCCGACCGCTGGCTCACCCTTGACGACGGTGAAGGCGATGCCGTCCAGCTGCGAGGCGAGGTAGCGGCGCAAGGCCGCTGATGTGCTTCCTGCCTGGCTGGTCCGCAGTTGGATGCCGGAATGGTCCGTGGTCGGGCCGATCTCGTAGACGGGGAACCCTGCGATCGTCGGGTTCTTGGGCGCCACGAGCCCGCGTACGGCCGCCTGCAGGGTCCGGTCGGAGTAGCGGCAAGGGAAGATGTCCAGCCGGTTGAGGTCTACGGCGGGGTGGGCGCGCTTGGCCGCCCGCGCGAGCAGCCTCCCCCGCGACACGTCCGTGACACACAGCGCCACCCGCCCCTGGGTGTAGCCATCGATCACCGTCCCGAAGACATCCGAGTACGCGGCGTTGAACTCCTCATCGCCGACGGCCTGCGCCAGTGCCTGTGCCTGCACGGTGTCGGCGGAATCTCCACTGCCTGCATCGGTTGAGGCCGCGCTGGGGACCTGCATGTCGTCCGGACACGAAGCGGGCACCCCACTGCTCGGGCTCCTGCTGTTGGCCGAGGACACGGACGGGGCGTCGGCAGACGGCGTCTGCGGCACCGCCGAGTTCCCCGGCGAGGACCCAGCGCACGCCGCCGTGGCAGCCAACATCCCCGAACAAAGCGTCAGAGCAACGACGCGCCGCATGGCATCCTTCTTCCGCCCGTAGTCCCCACCTAGCGCAGCCGCTCCCCACCAGCCCCGAAACGCCGCGACACGATGGCGCGAAGTGTAGCGAGTCCGCAATGGCTGAGGGCCACCTGTGCCCAGTGGCGGTTTGCCACACGTACTTGCGGGAGGAACTGAACAGCGGGCAGGTCCCTCTCGCACGCCAGGGCCGGGACTGCCCCTCCCCCTCCCAGGCCGGCGAGACCAGCGTGGCGCGGGCGCCCTGCGATCGCATCCCGGGTGCCCGCCACGTCGTACACCAGCGGGCGCGTAGCCGCCGAGGTCGTGGAAAGGGGAGGGAACACTCAAGGCCCACTGCGGCTGTGCCGGGTGCAGCGCCGAGCCGGCGGTGCCGTGGCGTCTGCGGCCTGGCGTCCGCTCGCCCGCGGATCCGTGACGACCGGGCAGACTCCGACCCAGGAGGCGAGGTGGCCGGCGGCCGCCCAGCGGGCCATGTCCGCACCGGTCTCCGTCCATCAGCACCTCGGCGCCGGTCCACCCGACACCTGGCATGGTCTGCAGTCGCCGAAGCTGACGGGCAAAAGCGGCGTAACTCCTCCACAACCCGCACCGACCGCTGTTTTGCCAGGTCACGCAGGTGCCTCCCGTCGCAGCGCGTGGTCCGAGGAGCACCACTAGGCTGGGCCCACATAAGGTAGGACGTCATCGGCTCCTGTCCGCGACCGGGGGGTCGGCAGGATGGCGGGAGTGACGACGGCCCAAAAGGAGCAAGAGGTGTTCAGCGTGAACGGTGCCGTCGTGACGGTGGTCGTCATCACCTACAACGACGCGGAGCGCGTCGCGGAGGCGGTGGCCTCGGCTCTCGCGCAGGGCGATGCGGTGGGCGAGGTCGTTGTCGTCGACGACGCCTCCACCGACGGCACTTCCCGCGTCCTGGAGCAACTCGCGGCCGACGATCCGCGCGTGCGTGTCATCCGCCGTGAGACCAACAGCGGCGGCTGTGGCACCCCGCGCAACGACGGAATCGACGCGGCCCGCTGTCCATGGCTGGTCTTCCTCGACAGTGACGACGTGCTGCCACCGAAGGCGGTGGACGCGCTGCTCGCCGCCGCACTGCGGCACGACGCCGATGTGGCGGCGGGGCTGTGCGTGCGGCGCGAGTTGCACAGCGGACGTGAGATCGCCTGGCAGGAGGAGCTGTTCACCACCGAGTCGGTGCACGACGGAGTGGCCGGACGGCCGCAGACGCTGTGGGACACGTTGTCGGTGAACAAGATCTACCGTCGTGACTTCCTGCTCTCCCGGCGGATCCGGTTCCCTGACGGCGCGGCGCATTACGAGGATTTCGTCTTCACCGCGCGTGTCTACGCGGCCTGTCCGCGCCTGGCCGTCAGCCCTGAGAAGGTGTACGTCTGGAATGTACGCTACGGCACGGGTGAAGCCTCGATCTCGCTGCGCCGAGACCGGATCCAGAACTGGCAGGACAGGGTCTCGGCCCATCAGCAGGTGCTGGAGATCATGCGGGACAGCGGCGAGCAGGATCTGACGATCGCCGCGCAGACCAAGTTCCTCGAGTTCGACCTGGCCGTGTATCTGAGCGAACTGCCGCGGCGCACGCCGGAGTACCAGGATGCCTGGTGGCGGATCTCCCGCGAGCACGTCCGCGCCTTCGAGGCGGAGGCCGTGCGCCGGGCCACACCCGCCGCCCGCTGGCGCACCGGGGTGCTCCTCGGACGCGAGCGGCAGGCCGCGGCGCTCCAGCGGCTCGCCGAACTGGCCGCTGTCCCTCCGCGTCTGGCGCCGCCGTACGCCGGGGACTCACGGCGACCGCTGTGGGACGAGGCAGGATCCGCCCCCGAAGGTGCGGACGAGATCGTACTCGACGGCCTCTGCGAGGCCCCGATCGCGCAGCTGCCGCTCTACGTCGCCGCGGACGTGAAGGCAGGCCGTCGGCTCCTGCTCGGCCTACGGCTGGCTGACCTCTACGGCAGGATCGCGCACGCCGGCCCGGAACGGGCGATCGTGGAGCTGCGGCACCGGGTGACGGGCACGGCACACCGGTACGAGGCGATGTGGCAGGCCGAGCAGGGCGGACAGGGCTGGCATGCGGTCGTCGCCGCCGACGCCACCGCGCTCTGTGAACGAGGCACGATCACCACGTGGGACGCCTGGGTGACCCTGACCTTCCAGGACGGTGAGCCGGTGACGAGGCCACTGCGTGCCGGATCCGGCCTCGGACGGGCGGTGCGGGTCGGCCGCCGGGGGCGGGTGCTCCTGCTCCAGCCCCACGCCGCCGGCAACGGGTGTCTGGCGGTGCGCGTCGCCGATGGCCTCGTCGGGGTGCGCACCGTGCTCGCAGGACGGCTCACCCGTCGCGTGCGGCGCTGACCGCAATCGAGGTCAACCGCGGGCCCGGCTCAGGCTGTTCGGGTCGGCCGGCTCACCGGCCCGCTCCCCCAGGAAGACACTGCGCACCACGCGCTCAGCCGCGCGTCCGTCGTCGTACGGGCAGAAGCGCTCCCGGAACCGGGCGAGCCGTCCGACCGCTGCCGGCCCCAGGTGCTCGCCGCTCTGGAAGATCCTGACGAGCTCTTCCTGTGTGGCGGCCACCGCTCCGGGGCCCTCGGTCAGGAGGTCGAAGTAGGTCCCCCGTGAACGCCGGTATGTCTCCCAGTCGGGCGCGTAGATCACGATCGGCCTGTCCAGGGCGGCATAGTCGAACATCACGGAGGAGTAGTCGGTGATCAGGACATCGGCGGCGATGCACAGGTCTTCGATCGAGGGATGCGACGAGACGTCCACGATGCCCCGCGACGGGCTGACCCGGTGGGTGTCGAAGTAGTGCGAGCGCACGAGCAGGACATGGTCGTCACCGAGTTGATCGGCGAATCGCCGCACGTCCAGCGGGAGCGCCGCCTCCTCCTCGTGGTCTCGGTGGGTGGGGGCGTAGAGGACGGCGGTCTGGCCGGGGCCGATGCCGAGTTCGCGTCGGACACGGTGCGCTTGGTCCAAAGAGGCGTTGACCAGCCGGTCCACGCGCGGATAGCCCGTCTCGAGCACCTCGTAGCCGCCGGGGTAGACCCTGGTGAACACCTCGGTGGTGTGCGGGTTCGGCGAGACCAGGACGTCCCACCGTCCGCACTGTTCCACCAGCCGGTCGAAGTTCATTCCGCGTGCGGCAGCGGGATGGTCCCGCAGGTCGGTCCCCATCTTCTTCAGGGGCGTGCCGTGCTGTGTCTGCACCAGCACGGCACCACGCCGCTTGGGCAGTTCATACGGGAAGTTGACATTGTTGACCAGGTACTTGGCCCGTGCCATCGTCCGCAGGCAGCGAGTCGATCCCTCCACCACGTACTCGACGCCCGGTGGGACGGAGGCCGTCGCGTCCTTGGCAACCACCCACACGCCGCGGATGCCGGGCGCGAGTTCGCGGGCCTTCTCGAAGATGGCCGCGGGGTTGCAGGCGTAACCGCGGTTCCAATAGGCGGCGTAGACGGCGAGGGTGTCGTCGGCGGGGAGCAGCAGGCAGGCGCGGTAGTAGGCCCGCCGCAGCGCCGTGGTGGCGAGCCGGGACGTGCGCCGGGCCGCACCACGCGCCCGGCCGAGGCCGGCCCGCAGCGCGCGACGCAGCCGGTTCACCGGCTCCAGCACCGCATAAGCGGGGTAGGCGCCTCGCTCCACCAGCCGGTACTGCAGACCACGCAGCCCGGACGGGTACGGGTAGTCACGCGGCCGGAAGCGCCTGAAGTGTTCCGCCGTCCGCCGGAAGAAGTCGCGTCGAAGGTTCTCCGGAACCAGTCCGGGGGTGGCGAGCACGGTCGTCGCGTGGCGCACCGTGCGGTCGAAGACTGCCTTGCGGAACGGCTCGGCGGTCACGGCCTCGCGGTCGACGAAGGCGAAGATCCGCTCGTACTGGTCGAAGAGGTCGAAGTGCTTCGGGCTGGCGGTGTTGGTGATCGCGCCCTCGCGCCCGCGCCGGTAGTGGTAGCAGACTCGGTCGAGCATGCTGATCCGCCGGGCGGCGAGCAACACGGGGTACGTGACGGAGATGTCCTCGTAGTACCCGGGTCCGAAGTCCACCTCCAGGCCGAGAAGGAACTCCCGGCGCAGCACCCTGCTCCACGCGGTCATGATGAGGTCCAGGGTGCTGGGCCGCTCCGCGAGAGTGAACGTCTCGGGAGCACCCCGGAAGAGGTGTGCGCGCGGGTTGCGCTGCACACGTCCGTCCGAGTCGACCAGAGCGTGGTCGACGACAAGCACGTCGGGGCTGGTCCGCCGCAGCCGCTCGGCGACCGCGGCCAGCGCGCCGGAGGTCAGCCGGTCGTCGCTGTCGACGAACCACACGTAGTCTCCCCTGGCCCGGATCAGGCCCTCCTGGCGCGCACGGCCGAGACCGACGTTCTCCGGCAGGTGCACCACGCGCAGTCGAGGGTCCCGGGCCGCGTACGCGTCGAGAAGGGCTCCGCTGCCGTCGGGGGAACAGTCGTCCACCGCCACGACCTCGATGTTCCCGAAGGACTCCGGCGGCTCCAGGATGGAGTCCAGGCACTCCGGCAGATACTCCTGCACCGCGTAAACGGGCAGGACGACACTGATGAATACCGCTTTCTCGGACGGCTGCGCGGCCGGGCTGTCATGGGATGCCACATGTCCTCCAGGCAGGTGTCAACGTGTACGCGTGCTACGCCCGGACCGGGGCAGGGCTCTACACCCTATTCCTACATGAAGTAGGACTTCCACAGGGGCCGCGAGCCGGCAACGGTGGCGGCCGACTCGTAGGTCGTCGAACGGTTCATCGGCCGCGCACACGCCGCCATCCGCGACCAGGTCGCCGCCGGCTCGGTGAGGAGACCGCCGCGATCTGGGCGGAGCGGTTCGAGCAGCTCCACCGCGAAGCCGTGGACACCGATCTGGCCCCTGTCGAGGGGCTGCCGGAGGCACTCGACGCGATCACTCTGCCGACCTGCGTGGCCTCCAGCGGCTCCCACGAAAGGATGCGCCACACCTTGAGCCGCACCGGCCTCTACGACCGCTTCGCGGGCCGCATCTGCAGCGCCTCCGAGGTCGCCGGCGGCAAGCCCGCTCCAGACCTTTTCCTGCACGCCGCTGAGCAGATGGGAGCGGATCCGGCCGCCTGCGTGGTGGTCGAGGACAGCCGGCCCGGCGTCCGGGCCGGCTGTGCAGCCGGCATGCTCGCCTTCGGCTATGCCGGCGGGCTGACCCCGGCCGAACGACTCCAAGGCCCCGGGACCACCGTCTTCCACGACATGCGTGAACTCCCCCTTCTCATCGCCGAACAGCAGCCATCTCCTGCCCGTTGAGCCCGGCGGCGATCGGGCGCCCGCGAAATCGTGGATGGTGCAGCCACCGACGGTGAGGCACGATTGTCGTCTCACAGTCTCTTAAATGCCATATCCAGGTCCTTCAGAGCCCGTCCGTCCCGCCTGTCGAATACTCCGCGAATTCTCTGCCAGGCTGCCGCGTGTCGCGTGCAGAGTTCATAAATCACGTCATCATTCACCTGGCCACCGAATGCATCCACCAGCCCGCGCGCGACCAGGCTCCTATCGCTGGCCCCGACAGGCGAGAGAGAGTTCTTACGCTTCAATATTCAGGCATCAAGTTTCTGTATGGCATCGTCGAGATCCCGGCACATTTTCTCCAGGTAGTCTCCGTTGGCATCCTCGAGCCATACAGATGTCGAGTCGCCCTCGACACCTCGTCGAACTTCGGCACGGCGGGGGGAAAGGAGAACTCGGCCAGCGGTGCGCGAGGGGCGACCTGCCGAAATTTCTGCAGCAGCCTTTCGCGGTCGGTCCAGTCCTGAGTCTTGTCTTGGATGACCCTGGAGAGCTCTCGCCATATTTCGCATTCAGATTGCAGCCAAGAGGTCAAGGTGTGGACATCTACGGAGGACCCGATTGCCCTGCGATGCCAGACCCCTTCCATCACCGCGGCGCAACTCTCGACAACCCTTCGATCGTAGGCGGCCCTCTCAAATTTCACCGGATCGGCGCGACGGCCAAGATCTGGATCGCCGCTGGGGAAGGTCTGCCTCACGAAACGACGGAAGCACGGGTCCTCTCGCAGTGGAGCTGGGTCTGGGTCTTCGGAGTGCAGCCATGGACGCTTGATCGCCAGGAAGCCGCTCTCGGCGCCGCGCACTGCCCTCTCGAGTTCACGGATGGCCAGGGAGGCAACCACGATCGGTCATCCTCGTCGGATACGCGCATCGCAATAGAGTAGGCACACGCCATGTTGTACCTGTCCTGCCACGGCAAAAAGCCTCGATAAATCCACAACCGCGCTTGATTCATCAGCATTTCTACGGTGGCCGGGGCGACACTCCCCCACCGGGTGTCCACGGAAAGCAAAACGCGCCACCCCACCCGCGGGGCAGGGCTGCCCAGCGCCGATTTATCGGACTGATCACAATCCTTCCAGGCTTTGGCCCACTGCAGCGGGGCCCATACGTCACGGTTCAGCCGCCGTGAAACCCAGGAGAGTTTCCAGTCGGTTGGCCTGCTATTGGAGATGAGACATCCGACGGGGTAATCCTCGGCCAACCGACACATCTCGTAGAGGCATGCGGACGCGAACAGGAGGCGGACCGCCCGCTCGTTGTAGCCCTTGAGGGTACATTCGACCCAGTTTTTTGCCGCATGGGGAAAGAGATCCCTGATCACAGGCCCATAGCGTTCCTCAAAAGCAGGAGTCAGCGCCTGCCGAATGCACACGAGCGCATCGGAGCTACGGCCGCGACGTCCTCTGTCGCACCATTGCCTCACGGCGGTCGTACCCGAGAGCCACGGCGTACCGGAAGCGCCAGTTGCTGCTGTTCCAGGGCTTTTCTGCCGAATCCGCCCCTTGCCAACTGAGAAAAACCAGAAGGCCCGCAGAAACAATCATGACAGCCGCGCGCCACCGCCCTATGTGCGGCATAGGCGACCACATTGGTGCCGGCTTCAAATATGCACGCAGTTCAGCGCCATGTCGTCGGAGGACGCTTTGGCTGGATCGGCACTGCATCTTCGGCCCGCACCCACGATGAGAGTCCATGAAAGAGAGGAACCCCAGCCGACGCACGGCTGGAGTTCCTCGAGGCGGTGAGTTGGTGGATCAGGCCGGTCAGCGCTGCAGGGTGAGCACGCCCGGGCGCCATGGCAGTTGGTCGTAGGGGCCGCTCGCGGTGGGAGACTTGCCCTGGTAGAGGAACTGCAGGTTGCAGGGGTCGATGGTCATGGTCTGGTCGGGGTTGTTGCGGACCAGGTCACCGTGGCTGATGTCGTTGGTCCAGGTGGCGCCGCTGTTGGCCTTGCCCGCGAAGGGGTTGCTCTCGGTGTCGGCCTGCGGGGTCCACGAACCGTTCAGGCTGGTGGCGGTGAAGGAGCGGAAGTAGCGCTGTTCATTGGCACCCCGGGCCTCGACGATCATGAGGTACTGGTTCTGGCCCTGGACCTTGTAGACCTGCGGCGCCTCGAACAGGTTCTTCGTCGAGTCGCTCATGACCGTCGTGTACGACGAGCCGAAGCTGCCGGGGAAGTTCCCGATCGGCATGCTCGCCCGGTAGATGTTGCCGTTGTCACCGGCGAAGAACAGGTACATGTTCTGGCCGTCACCGATCAGCGTCTGGTCGATCGGGGCGGAGCCCGGGATGCTGCCGGTGAACAGCGGTTGTGGGGCGGACCAGCCGTTGGGATCGGTGGGGTTGTTGGAGGTGCGATAGACGAAGGGTGACGCGCCCCACTGGGACGCCAGCACCCAGATGTTCTTGGGCGCGAAGTAGAACAGCGTCGGCGCCACCGCGGACTGGCTCATCCCGGTCTGGCCGGCCGACGCCATGTCCGACCAGTTCGTGAAGGGCGCGAACGCCATGGAGCCGTACCCCGACCCCGACACGTTCGATGCGTAGACCAGGTGTTTGCCGTTGTAGACGACGTTGGTGAAGTCCTTCAGCGAGACCCACCCGTTCGCCGGCTGCGCCAACGGACCGGTCGAGGCCCACCGGTATGTCGACGGAAGAGAACACGTGCTGCCCGTCCCGGACAGGCCGGTCCACTTCTGGTTGCCGACGCCGCTGCACGTCCAGAGCTGCACGGCCGTGCCGTTGACCGTACCGCCGCCCGTGACGTCCAGGCACAGCCCGGACTCCACGCCGACGATCGTGCCGTCGGGGTTCACCCGCCATTGCTGGTTCGCACCGCCGTTGCACGCCCAGATCTCCACCCGGGTACCGGCCGTGATGGCGTGGCCCGGAACATCCAGGCACTTGTTGCCGTAGACGGTCAGCTGGTCGCTGTCGGTCAGCGTCCACTGCTGGTTGGTCCCGCCCGTGCAGTCCCAGGTCTGCAGGAACGTGCCGTCGGCCTGGCCGGCGCCCGGCACATCAAGACACCGGCCAGAACCGACACCGCGTAAAGCACCGCTGGTGGCCGCCTGTGCCGGACCGGCGACGAGCATCGCCGCCAACGAGACCAGGGCCGCGAACACGGCGGCGAGCACCACGGACAGATGTCTGCGGCGGGAAATACGTCTGCGCATGGGGACCTCCTGGTCGGTATATCGAACAAGGGTCGAGTTATCGAGCAAAGTGGATGATAGGGATTGGGTGAACAGCGTCAATACCTCTCGCACGACCGAAACAGTCAGTGCGGGCAGGGGCCTGTCCTGTGTTCAGCGCGTCGAGGATGCCGTGCGTGTGGTCAGGATCTCGATGGTCTCGGTGACCTAGCTGTGGGCAGTGGCCAGTCCGTCAGCCGCCGCCACCCGGACGGGCAGACAAGTACAGCGAAGCTCCGGCCGAGAAGGGTGATCTTGGTCGGGTGCACAGGCTTCGGCGCCTGGTCGCGCGCATCGGCCCGGGCGGCACAAGTCGACGCAGCCAGGCGCGGATCGCCGGTCCCGGCTCAGGCCACCGCGCTCAGCGTGTCCGCGAGGCGTCCGCGAGCCGCACGAGCCGCGGGGAGTGCGGCGAGCGCGGCCGCGCCCAGTACGGCGGCCGAGCCCAGCAGAAGCAGCAGGCCGGGCGACGGGGACTGGGCGATCCCCGTGCCGATGCCGCTGGAGGCGCCCTGGGCGTCGATGAGCCGGTGGGCCAGCGGCAGACCGACGGCCGTGGCGGCAAGCGCCGCGGTCAGGGCTGTGCAGCTCGTGGCCGTGACGGTGATCGCGGTGATCTGCCGCGGGGACATGCCCATCGCCCTGAGGGCGAGCACGTCCCGCTGCCCCTCCCGGACGCTGCCGCCGATCGCGGTCAGCAGCTCGACCAGCCCGATGAGACCGAGCACGGCGATCAGACCGGCGACGACCGCGCGCAGCGGGGAGAGCCCGTCGGCCGGGTTCGTCACGGCGTGCACGTCCAGGTGGCCCCGCCCGGCCGCGGTGATCGCGGCGGCCACATGGCGGGGATCGGCACCCGCGCGCAGCCGCAGTTCGTAGAAGGCCGGGGCGAGTTGCGGGTCGTTCTCGCGAAGGGTGTCCAGGGAGGTCGTCACCACCCGGCCGGCGTTCTGCGGTTCGATGCTGCGGCCGACGATGTGCAGGATCTGCGGGCGGTCGCCGACCATCATCCGTACCCAGTCGCCGACCCGTGCGTGCAGCAGGTCGAGGAGGCCCTGTCCGGCCACCGCCTCGTCCGGTCCGTGCGCGGACCGGCCCTCCGCGAGGGCGTAGGGGTAGGGCCGGGCGTCGGTGCCGAGGCCGCGCAGGGCGATGGTCCCGGTCTGTCCGGGCACCAGTGCGGCCAGCTCGACCCCCGGGTAGGCGGCGGCGACCCGGGAGTCGGCGGTCAGCAGGGACGCCGGGCCCATGGCGGCCGGTGTTCCGTCCGTGCGGACCGTGAGCGAGGTGGGCAGACCGACCCTGGCCGGGCTGGTGTGGAAGCGGTCGATCGTGGTCCAGGCGCTGAGTGCGACCACGATCAGCAGCATCGGCAGGGTCAGCCGAGCCACGGTGGCCAGCGACCGTCCGCGCCCGGTGACCACCTTGTGGCAGCCGAGGACCAGCGCGGCCGGCAGCCGCAGCCCGAGCGCCCGGCGGGCCGGGCCGGTGAGCCCTCCTCCCCCCGCCGCTGCCGCGCGCGGCACGGGAACGGGGGGCACCCGACCGGCCCGCCAGGCCGCGAGTCCCGTGGTCAGGCCGATGAACAGCACCGCACCCGCGGGCACCGCCAGCAGTGCCACGGCGTGCCCGGGCAGGCCCTGCCACACGCCCACGGCATCGCCGAGCCGCCCGGGGATCCGGCTGCCCAGCGCATCGGTGAGCGCGGCGGCGGCCACCGCGCCGAGCAGGGCGTAGGCGAGGTGCTGGAGCAGGAAGACCCGTACGACCTGGCCGGGGGTGAAGCCGATCGCCTTCAGTACCGACAGGTCGCGCAGGTGGCCGCGGATGCGCGTGGCGATCGCCCCGTGCACGGCGAGCCCGGCCGCGATCAGCGCCCCGAGGCCGAACATGCCGAGCACCTGCCCGAGCAGCCGGTTGTCGCCCTGTGCCTGGGCGCGCGCCTGCTGCCAGGTGGAGACCTCGCCGACCGCGCCCGCGCCGAGCACGGTGACGGCGCGCTGCACTGCGTAGTCCGTGTCGGCCGGATCGGCGAGCCGCAGCCCGATGACCTGACCGCCCGGCGCCCGGACCGCGGACGGCAGGGCCCAGACCAGGCCCGGCTGCTCGCCGGGGCTGTAGGAGGGTTCGGCGCTGTCCGCGATGCCCTCGACGGTCAGGGTGCGCGCGGTGCCGGGCAGGGCCAGGGTGTCTCCGGGCTCCGCCAGCAGGGCGCGGGCCAGGCCGGTCTCCAGTACCACGCCGTCCGGCTCGGCCGGATCCAGCCAGTGCCCGGCGGTGAGCAGCGGCCGGCCGACGGAGGGCAGCCGGGGGGTGCCGCGCAGCTCCACGGTGGCACGGGTACCGCGTGCGGCGACGGTGGCGGACTCGGTGCGATAGGGACCGGCGACGGACGTGACGCCGTCCAGCCGGGCGAGTCTGCCCGTGTCCGCGGACGAGGCGGTGTGGATCCAGACGTGGGCCCCGCGTGCCTCTGCGAAGGTGCGCTGCCAGGGGTTGGTCGCATAGCCGAACAGGGCGGTGGCCAGCAGTAGAGAGGCGACGATGCCGGCGGTGGCCAGTACGAGGAACAGTGCCTCGCCGCGATGCGTGCGCAGGTCGGATTGCGCCCAGCGCAGCGTGGCCCGCACATCCCTGAGATCCAGCACGGTCAGTCCTTGAGTTCCAGCACGGCGGAGATGCCGGCGCGGCGCGGCGGCGCACCGTCCAGCGCGGCATCGTCCGCTATCCGGCCGTCGAAGAAGCTGATCACCCGGTCCGCTGCGCTGGCCAGCCGGGCGTCATGTGTGACCAGCACGATCGTCTGGCCCCGGCCGTGGAATCGGGACAGCAGCCGCATCACCTCGCGCGTGCCCTTGCTGTCCAGGCTGCCCGCAGGCTCGTCCGCCAGCAGCAGCGGCGGATGGTTGATCAAGGCCCGCGCGAGGGCGACCCGCTGCTGCTCGCCGCCGGACAGCTCGCCCGGCAGGCTGCGCTCCTTGCCCTCGAGACCCAGCTCGGCCAGGAGCGCCTCCCGGCCGGCGCGGGCCTTCTTCGGCGGGACACCGGCCAGCAGGGCGGGCAGCTCGACGTTGTCGGCGACGGGCAGGTTCGACACCAGGTTGAAGAACTGGAAGACGAATCCGATGGCCTTGCGGCGTTCCACCGCCCAGCGTGCCTCGCTGAAGGAGTCCGTGCAGCGGCCGCCCAGCCAGATGCTGCCCGCGTCCGGCCGCTGGAGCCCGCCCAGCAGGTGCAGCAGTGTCGACTTCCCGGCGCCGGACGGGCCGGTGATCGCGACGAACTCGCCCCGGGCCACGTTCAGGTCGACCCCGCGGACGGCGTGCGCGGGCGCGCCCTCGCCGTGGTGGGTCTTCACCAGGCCCTCGGCGCGGAGCACCGGAAGACGGTCCTCGCTCATTCCAGTTCCTCCTGGCACCGCTCCAGCCAGTCGAGGTCGGCCTGCAGGTGCAGCATCGCGCCCTCGATCAGCAGTTGGGCGATTCGGTTGTCCCGGTTCTCGGCCGCGGCCAGTTTCGAAAGGTTGCGCATGGTGTTGAGGTACTGGCGCCGCTGCTTGTTGATGAGGGCGATCTGGTCGGCGAGACCGGTCTGCGGGGCGAGGGCGAGCTTCATGAAGAACTCGTCCCGCACCCGCGGCTCGTCCTCGGTCTCCTCGAACCAGGCGTGCAGCGCCTCCCGCCCGGCGTCGGTGAGGTGGTAGACCTTCTTGTTGGGCCGGCTGGACTGCTCGACG
The DNA here is from genome assembly GCF_055584345.1 of Streptomyces sp. NPDC104106. Taxonomy (NCBI): domain Bacteria; kingdom Bacillati; phylum Actinomycetota; class Actinomycetes; order Kitasatosporales; family Streptomycetaceae; genus Streptomyces; species Streptomyces sp. NPDC104106. The sequence goes on along the minus strand of NZ_JBVJMF010000003.1, from coordinate 612,204 downwards.
TCCTCTCCCTCGATCAGCCCGGACTTCTCCAGGCGGCCGAGGGTGACGTAGACCTGGCCGACGTTCGGCTGAGGGTACGCGGAGCCCAGCAGTTGCTCAAGGTCCTGCTTCAGCTCATAGCCGTGGGCCGGGCCACGGGCGAGGAGTGCCAGGAGGGGCAGGCGCACTCGGGCTCTCCTCCTAGTCTGCGTAATGTGCTCCAGGCCCTAGTATCGCCCATACCTAACGGGTATACATGGCCTCTGACCCCGGGCGAGGACGCCCGGAGCCGGGTGTACGTGTTCAAGGAGGAACCTATGCGGTGGATACGCGCCGCCGGTAGGGGCCTCCTGGTTCTCGTCGTGATCATGGCAGGGTACGTGGCCTCCGGCGCCCGCGCCGACGAGGGCGGGGGCGGTGGGCGCGGCCCGCTCACGCTGGCCACCGCCGGCGACCTCACGGGCTATCTCGGCCCGCTGCTGCAGGGCTGGAACCGAACCCACCCCGGCGAGAAGGTCACCCTCGTCGAGCTGCCGGACTCCGCGGACGAGACGTACGCGCAGATGACGACCGACCTGCGCGGCGGCGACCGGAGCCGCTTCGACGTCCTCAACATCGACGTCAACTGGACCTCCGAGTTCGCGGCGGCCGGCTGGATCCGCCCGCTGCCCCCGGACCGCTTCCCGCTGAAGAGCTTCCTGCCGCCGGTCGTCGACACGGCCACCTATGACGGGCGCCTGTACGCGGTCCCGTACGTCACGAACGCCGGGCTCCTGCTGTACCGCAAGGACGTCCTCACCAAGGAGGGCGTGCCGCCGCCGCGTACCTGGACCGAACTGGAGCACGACGCCAGGACCATCGCGCCCAGGTACGGACTCGGCGGCTACGCGGGCCAGTTCCTGCCCTACGAGGGCCTCACCGTCAACGCGGCCGAGGCCGTGTACTCGGCGGGCGGCACCATCCTCGGCGACGAGGGCACCCGGGTCACCGTCGACTCGGCCGCCGCCCGCGAGGGCATCGGCTTCCTGGCTCGAGGCCTGCGCGAGGGCTGGATCCCGAACCAGGCGCTGACCTGGAAGGAAGAGGAGTCCAAACAGGCCTTCCAGGACGGAAGGCTGCTCTTCCTGCGCAACTGGCCCTACGCCTACGCCGTCGCCTCCGCCAGGGGTTCCAAGGTCGCCGGGAAGATCGGTGCCGTACCGCTGCCCGGCCCCCACGGACCGGGGACCAGTGTTCTCGGCGGGTCCAACCTCGCGGTCAACTCCCATGCCCGGCACCCCGACTCGGCCGCGCGCCTGATCGCCTACCTCACCAGTGAGCAGGTCCAGCGGCAGGTACTCGTCCGGGGCTCGCTGCCGCCCGTGCGCGCCGCGCTGTACGGGGATCCCGCGCTGATCCGGCGGTTCCCCTACCTGCCGACGCTGCGCACCGCCGTGCTCACCGCCGCGCCGCGCCCCAAGAGCGCGCACTACGACCAGGTCAGCCTGGTGGTGCAGGCAGTGGTGTACGGCGCGCTGACCGGACGCGAGACTCCCGAGCAGGCTGTGCGGCGACTGGCGCGCGAGCTGGACGCCATCGCCCGTCGATAGTTACCTGTTAAGTAACGAGCCCATCTCATCTCAGCTCGCCATGACCGGGTAAGGCCGTATTTGCGCACCCAACTTCCCAGTAGCTTCCGTTTCTTTCATTGACACCCTCGCGACACGCCTACTTAACATGCATGCATGTTGAGTAAGTGCGGCTGGTGGCGTGACGCGGTGATCTACCAGGTCTACGTCCGCAGTTTTCTGGACAGCACCGGCGACGGCGTCGGCGATCTCGCCGGGGTCCGCGCGGGGCTTCCGTACCTGAAGAAGCTCGGCGTCGACGGAATCTGGCTGAGCCCGTTCTATCCCTCGCCCCAGCACGACCACGGGTACGACGTGGCCGACTACTGCGGAGTCGACCCCCTCTTCGGCGACCTGGCCGAGTTCGACCTGCTGGTGGCGGCCGCCCACCGGCTCGGCGTCAAGGTGCTCCTCGACATCGTGCCCAACCACTGCTCCAGCGAGCACCCCTGGTTCCGCGAGGCCCTGGACGGCGCATCCGGGAGTCCGGCCCGCGCCCGCTTCCACTTCGCCGACGGCCGCGGCCCGGACGGCGCCGAGCCGCCCAACAACTGGCACGCGATGTTCGGCGGCCCGGCCTGGACACGGGTCGGTGACGGCCAGTGGTACCTGCACATGTTCACGCCCGAACAGCCCGACTGGAACTGGCGCAATCCGGAGATCGCCGCCGAGTTCGACCGCATCCTGCGCTTCTGGCTCGACCGGGGCGTGGACGGCTTCCGCATCGACGTCGCCGCCGGCCTGTTCAAGCACCCCCAACTGCCCGACTCCGAGGACCCCGAGGCCGATGCCCGCACCCGCGACTCGGTCAATCCCCTCGCCTGGAACCAGCCCGAGGTGCACGAGGTGTGGCGGCGCTGGCGCTCCGTGTGCGAGGAGTACCGGGAACGCGACGGCCGCGAGCGCCTCCTCGTCGGCGAGGTCTCGGTGCCCACCGCCCGCGAGCACGCCCTGTACGTCCGCCCGGACGAACTCCACCAGGCCTTCTTCTTCGACCTGCTCGGCGCCCCCTGGGACGCCGACGCCTTCCGCAAGGTCATCTGCGAGGCCATGCAGGACATCGCTGGCACCGGTTCCACGGTCACCTGGGTCCTGAACAACCACGACCAGGTCCGCACCGTCACCCGCTACGGCGAGCCAGCCACCGAGGGCAGCGGGCTCGGTGCCGCCCGCGCCCGCGCCGCCGCGCTGCTGATGCTGGCGCTGCCCGGGGCCGCGTACATCTACCAGGGCGAGGAACTGGGTCTGCCCGAGGTCGTCGACCTGCCCGACGACGTCCTCACCGACCCGATATTCCGCCGCACCGGCAGTCGCGCCCGGATCCGCGACGGCTGCCGGGTCCCGCTGCCCTGGTCCGGTCAGGCCTCACCGTTCGGCTTCACCTCCGGAGCGGAGGGCGCCAAGCCCTGGCTACCGCAGCCCGCGTACTTCGCCGAGTACGCCACCGACCGCGCCCTCGCCGACACCCGCTCCTTCTGGCACCTGTACCGCGACGGCCTCCAACTACGGCACTCCCTGCCCCAGTTGGGCGAGGGAACGCTCCAGTGGCTGGACACCGCGCCCGGCGTCCTCGCCTTCGGCCGCGGCGACGGCCTGGTCTGTGCCGTCAACTTCACCACGGCCCCCGCCCCGGCACCGGCCCCCGGCACTCCCCTGCTCTCCAGCGGCCCCTGCCCGCCCGGCGTCCTGCCCGGCTCCACCGCCGCCTGGTGGCTCGGCGACCTCTGATCCGCCCGTCAACTCCCCACCCTCGAAGGGACATCAACGATGATGAGACGACGTACCACCCTGCTCACCGGCTGCACCGCTCTCGCCCTCGCGCTCGGCGCCACCGCCTGCGGCGGCGGACCGGTCTCGGCCGGCGGCGGTGACAAGTCGCTCAGCGGCCAGACCGTCACCGTGGCCGGCGTCTGGTCCGGAGCGGAGCAGAAGAACTTCCAGAAGGTGCTCGACGCGTTCAGCGCGAAGACCGGAGCCAAGACCCAGTTCGTGTCCACCGGCGACAACGTCTCCACCGTCGTCGGCAGCAAGATCGAGGGCGGCAACGCCCCCGACGTCGTGATGGTCCCGCAGGTCGGCGTGCTCCAGCAGTTCGCGAAGAAGGGCTGGCTCAAGCCCCTGTCCGCCACCGCGCAGCAGACCGTCGACGCCGACTACGCGCCCGTGTGGCGCACGTACGGCTCCGTCGGCGGCACGCTCTACGGCCTCTACTTCAAGGCCGCCCACAAGTCCACCGTCTGGTACAGCCCCAGCGCGCTCACCCAGGCCGGGGTCAAGCCGCCGACGACGTACGACGAGATGCTCAAGGACGGGCACACGATCTCCGACTCGGGGCTCGCCGCCTTCGCCGTCGGCGGAGAGGACGGCTGGACCCTCACCGACTGGTTCGAGAACATCTACCTCTCCCAGGCCGGCCCCCAGAAGTACGACGCCCTCGCCGTCCACAAGCTGAAGTGGACCGACCCCTCCGTCGTCAGGGCGCTCACCACCCTCGGCAAGCTGTTCAAGGACAAGCAGCTCGTCGCCGGTGGCCAGAAGGAGGCCCTGAACACCGACTTCCCCGGCTCCGTGGAGAAGGTCTTCGGACCCAAGCCCGAGGCCGGCATGGTCTACGAGGGCGACTTCGTGGCCGGCGTCGCCCACGACCAGTTCGGCAAGACCATCGGCAAGGACGCGAACTTCTTCCCCTTCCCGGCGGTCGACGGCGGCACGGCACCGGTCGTCAGCGGCGGTGACGCCGCGGTCGTCCTCAAGGACGGCAAGAACGCCACGGCCGGCATGAAGCTCCTGGAGTACCTGGCCACCCCCGAGGCGGCGGCCGTATGGGCGAAGGCGGGCGGCTTCCTCTCCCCCAACAAGAAGCTCGACCCCGCCGCGTACGGCGACGACGTCACCCGCGCAACCGCCAAGTCCCTGATCAACGCGGGTGACTCGGTCCGCTTCGACATGTCCGACCAGGCGCCCGCCGCCTTCGGCGGCACCAAGGGCGCCGGGGAGTGGAAGCTGCTCCAGGACTTCCTGCGCGACCCCTCCGACCCGAAGGGCACCGCGGCCCAGCTCGAAGCCGCGGCCGCCAAGGCCTACCAGAACTGAACGGCCGCACCATGACCGCCACCACCCTCGTGAAACAGCAGGCGGGCCCGCGGGCCGCCGGCGCGGCGCGCGGGCGCCGCAGCCGGCGGCGCGCCCGGCTGGTCGCCCTGCTCTTCGTCTTCCCGGCGCTGCTCCTGCTCGGCGCGCTCGTCGTCTACCCGGTGCTGTTCTCCGTCGGCCGCAGCTTCTTCGACGCCTCCGGCACCCGGTTCGTCGGCGCCGGCAACTACACCGAGATGTTCCGCGACCCGGCCACCCTGAAGGCCGTCCGCAACACCGCCATCTGGGTCGTCGTGGCCCCGGCCCTGCTGACCGGCCTCGGCCTGATCCTCGCCGTGCTGGTGGAGAAGGTCCGCTGGGCCACGGCCTTCAAGCTGCTGCTCTTCATGCCGATGGCGGTGTCCTTCCTCGCCGCCGGCATCATCTTCCGCCTCGCCTACGACGAGGACCCGAACAAGGGCGTGCTGAACGCGGCCGTCGTCTCCGTCCACGGCGCCTTCGAGGACACGTCGGCCTATCCGACGGCCCGCGGGCGCGCGGGCCTGCTGGCCCAGGGCCGCGATGGCTCCTGGACCACGACGGCCTCGACGGGCCGGTCCGTGGCCCTCCCCATGGTCGGCGTCCTGCCGGGAGACCTGCCGAAGAACGCCTCCCCCGCCTACCCGGCGGCCGCGCAGAAGGCCGCCCCGGGAGAACTGCGCGGAGTCGTCTACCTCGACTTCACCCCCGGCGGGGGTGGCCGGCCGGGCAAGGTCGACCCCAAGGAGAGCGGCCTGCCCGGCATGACGGTCCAGGCGGTGCGCGACGGGCGGACGGCCGCGAGCACGACCACCGCGGCCGACGGCTCCTTCCGCTTCTCCGGGCTCGCCGCGGGGTCGTACACAGTGACGCTGCCCGGGTCCAACTTCGCCCAGCCCTACCAGGGCGTCTCCTGGCTCGGCCCCGCCCTCGTCACACCGGCGATCATCGGGGCGTACCTGTGGATCTGGACCGGCTTCGCGATGGTCCTCATCGGCGCCGGGCTCTCGGCCCTGCCCCGGGACGCCCTGGAGGCGGCCCGCATGGACGGCGCCAACGAGTGGCAGATCTTCCGCCGGATCACCGTGCCGCTGCTGGCTCCCGTGCTGACGGTCGTCTTCGTGACCCTCGTGATCAACGTGCTGAAGGTCTTCGACCTCGTCTACATCATCGCGCCCGGGCCGGTGCAGGAGGATGCCACCGTCCTCGCGACCCAGATGTGGCTGGTGTCCTTCGGCGGCGGCAACAACCAGGGGCTCGGCAGCGCCCTCGGCGTCCTGCTGCTGGTCCTCGTCATCCCCGCGATGGTCTTCAACGTCCGCCGGTTCAGAAGGAGTCAGCGATGAACGCGGTCAGGAGATGGCTCGGCAGCGGCCTGGTACAGGCCTTCCTGGTGGTGATCGGCCTGGTCTGGCTGACCCCGCTCGCGGGCCTGTTCGTGTCCTCCCTGCGTTCGGCGCAGGACACCGCGAAGGGCGGCTGGTGGACGGCCCTGACGAGTCCGGGCCAGCTGTCCTTCGACAACTACTCGGCGCTGCTGAAGAACTCCGGCATGACGCAGGCCTTCTGGAACACGGTGCTGATCTCGGTGCCCGCGACGGCACTCGTCGTGGTCATCGCCGCCCTCGCCGGATACGCCTTCGCCTGGCTGGACTTCCCGCTGCGCGAGCCGCTGTTCCTGCTGGTGGTGGCCCTGCTGGTGGTGCCGGTCCAGATCGGTCTGCTGCCGGTGGCCAAACTCTTCGGCGCGCTGGGCCTGTTCGGCACGATCCCCGGTGTCGTCCTCTTCCACGTGGCGTACGGCCTGCCGTTCGCGGTGTTCCTGCTGCGCAACTACTTCGCGGAGATGCCGAAGGAGATGCTGGAGGCGGCCCGGATGGACGGCGGCAGCGAGTGGCGCATCTTCACCCGCCTGGTACTGCCGGTCGGCCGGCCGGCGATCGCCTCACTCGCCATCTTCCAGTTCCTGTGGGTCTGGAACGACATGCTGGTCGCGCTGCTCTTCGCCGACAGTGCCTCCCAGCCGCTGACCGTGGAACTCCAGTCGCAGGTCCGCCAGTTCGGCAGCAACATCGACGTACTCGCGCCGGGCGCGTTCTTGTCCCTGATCGTGCCGGTGGTGGTGTTCTTCGCGTTCCAGCGGCACTTCGTGCAGGGCGTGATGGCGGGATCCGTGAAATGAGGGGCGACGGGAACCGAAGTCCCCGTCGCGTGGGATCTGGACCCTGCGGGGACGGCTGTGGTCAGTGGCCGCCACTCGGTGGCTCGCAGCCGGTGCCATCGGGGTAGCCGCCGAAGGCATCCGCCTTGGTGGAGTCACTGCTCATCGTGCCCTCCACACACCAGGGAGAGGCGCCGAGGTCGATGAGGAAGCCGACCCCGGTGGGACCGTCCTGGTACGCCTGCACCTTCCCGCCGGAATAGCCGAGGCCGGTGAGCGCGCCGCGGACGCTGTCCGGGGCGAAGTCGCCGCGCCGGCGCAGCGGTTCGAGTGCCTTCCTGACGCGTCCGACGGCCGTGATCCCGTCGCAGCGGCTCCGGCCGTGGAGCGGGATGGGAACTCTGAAGCCGTGGTTCTCGGCGTAATGGTCGGTGGGCGGCACGGTCGAGCTGGGGGTGGCTGCCGCCGTGGGCGGCGTCGGCTTGGGGCTCTCGCCGGGGCAGGGGAAGTCCGCTGGTGCACTCGGCGTCGAAATGCCGGTCGGCGTTGGATGCGAACGCCGGTAGGCATCGGCGGCATCCCCCGCCCGCTGCGTTCCGCAGTTCGGCCAGCGCCTCCCGCACCCGCAGGGAACCGGCCGCACGGTCAGGCGGGGCTCCTGAGCTCCCGGGGCGGCCGCTTCGTCCCCGACCTCCCGTCGTATGAAGCGCCCCGACCACCGCGCCGACCCGGTCCAAGTGGGCGTGCAGCGCCGAGGCGGCCTCCGTCAACCTGGCGGCGAGCGGCTGATCCATGGACACCAAGGCGAGTTCGCCGAGGGCGTGGGCCGGACTGAGCGCCTCGGTCACGCACGCATCCAGAAGTTCCTCCTTGTCCGAGAAGACGCGGAAGATGGTGCCCTCCTCGATGCCTGCGGCCCGAGCGACCTGGCGTGTCGTCACCGCGCTGCCGTGTTCGATCTCGGGGGGAAAGCGCAGCACGAACGATCATCTCCCTGCGGCTGTCGGGATCCATCGCCGGTGCTCTTCGCCGATTGGGTGCTGTCGCCATGGAGGTACGTGTCGGAGTGAGCACTCACTCCGGTCAGACGCGAGCGTGCCCACACCCTATTCATCGGTGCACCGCTGCCGACGATGTCGAGCCGGGAGTGGTTCATCCGGCAGGGTGCGGCGTTTCTCACGAGGCGCCGTCGGCAGTCCCGTACCGGAATCGCTCGAAGATCACGTAATATCCAGCTCGAATTGACCAATTGCCGCAGTTGTCCATTCAGTTGGAGAAATCTCCACCCTCGACCAAGGGTGGCTGCGGCATGGGGGAAAGAAGAAACCAAGATGACGTCATCCAGTCTTCGCCGACGCGTCGCCGGAACCGCAGCCACCGTTCTTCTGATCGGTGCGGGTGCCCTGGTGACCGCCCCTTCGGCGGCGGCCAAGGCCAACCTGCTGTCCATCGACAAGGTGTCGATGCACACCCTCGGGCTGCAGGTCAAGGTCACCTACTCCTGCGACGTCGGCATGGACCACGAACTCGTGGCCAACGCGACGACGCTCAACCACAGCCCGCACGACCAGTCCCTCGCCGCGGGCACCGTCAAGAAGGACCAGCTGGTCTGCGACTACCACGACCACGTCGCGCTGGTGACCCTGCGCCCGGCGGCGGGCTCGCACTTCGACAAGGGGGACAAGGTCAAGGTCACCGTCTTCTATTTCGACAACGACGGGTTCAGGTACGGCGACGAGGAGCGGGTTGCCGTGCTCTAAGGACGGATTGGGCCCCGGCGGGCGGCGCGCGGTCAGCAGACCGGGCCATACGCCGGCCGGGGCGGCCTCTCCCCCGTTCCACCTCACCCTCGTCGAGCACCTGCGCGGCGATGCGCGTGAACATGAGCCGGCCTGGCTGAAGGTGGCCGCGCTCACCGGGTGCCTGAGGGTCGACGCATGGCGTGGATTCGCGCGCGGCGGACGAAACGGTGTCCTGCAGCCGCTGCTGCGGCAGCTCGCCTGATTTCCGCCAGGCCCTGGAGCAGCCCCGCCGAACAGGGCCTCTTTCCGTCTCGTCGTCACGGGCGGCGGAAGCGGTGGACACACGCACCCTGCGCTCACCGCGGTGCGCACCCTACAGGCCCGGCTCGCCAGCGATAGCCGGGCACTCGACACTCGCGTTGAACGCCTCCTCGTCCTTGCCGATAGCGCTGGGGGGGCGGTTTTTCATGTACAGGCCGAGCTTCGGCCGAACGCTGCCGCTGGCGATCTCGCGGAGAACTTCGAGCAGGGAGGCGTCCCGCGCGAGGACGGCCTGCACCCAGTCGAACAGCTTCAGGGTGAGCTGCCAGGCGCGCGGTGGCCGGTGCGGTCGAGGCCGAGCTGCCGCGGGGCGACGATCACCGGCTCATTGACGGCTCGCCTCCCCCTCCAGGTCAGCCCGGCCGAGCGGACCGTGGCCGCGTCGGCGCCCCGCTTGGCGACGCGGGCGCGGCGAACGGCTGCGGCAGCACGGCCGGGGCAGACGGTCAGGACCTGGTGGACGATGCGACTCCCCCCGGTCTTGAGGACCTGGCCGAGCGCGGTGACGGCCTGCCCCGGTGCCGGTCTCGGACCAGTTGGAGGCAGGTCCGCGGGTAGTGGACGCCGACACCGATGCTGCGGGCGTTGAGCTGCGCGAACACCTCGTCACGCTGCGGGACGGGTGCCTGGCACAGGTGTGCACGGATCGTTCGGGGTCGACGTCGATCGGGCCTACGATCGAGCGCCGGTAGGCACACCACAGGATGCCGCGGATGCTCCGTCTGCTCGAAGTACCGGAGCTGGGCGACACCGGGCATCCGATGCTCCGGATCTCGGCGGCTTCATGCGGATCCCATGGGCTGACGACCCACCCTGGCCACAGGTGAGGTTCTCGATCGGGCCGACGGAGTAGCACGACCCGAAGGCGGCGGGGCCGGCCTCTTGCAGTGACCGAGCGCCGTCCCCCGTGCTCTCCTGGCCGGTGAGCGCAGGGACGACGTTGCAGCTTGCTGGTCACATACCGGGACGGCTGGTGGGGTGCGGGGGGGCAGGGCGGTGCCCCGCGCCGGTGAGGCGCCCTCCAAAGCGCGCCGTGCGGTCCGGTGACGACTCATGGCGCTCCTGGCCTTCGACGTCGCGGCCGGCGCCTGAAGCCCGGTTGCCGGCGGCCACGGCACGCGCCCTCGCGGCGGGGGTCAGGAAGACGGCGGCCGAGGGGTGACGGCGCTCGAGTTCCGGCTGCTTCCCAACTCCCAAGGTAGCGCCGGGACTTCGCCGCCAGCTCCGCGAGCATGACCACGACGTCGGGCTGTGTGACGGAGGTGCTGACGAACGTCATCGACCACCTCGGGTTGCCCCTGCGACCGTACGCGTCATCGATGTACCCCGACACGACCGACCGCGAGACGGCCTGGTGTGAGCTGGCGGGGCGAGCGGACCCCCTAACACGGCCAACCTCGCGACACCCGCACCGACACGCTGCGCCGAGGGGTAAGGGGGAGGCGAGAGATCATCCCTACGGCCTAATCGTATTTCAATCACACTTCTTGGACGGCTAGTTGGCCTTCCTCATCCCATGGCAAGCATGGCGTTCGGCGCCACGATTGCCCCAATCGGCCCCTTAGGGCCCATCTCCCGGAATTGCCGACTTATCAGCTGAAAGTACTTTTGATCTCGGGCCGACTGACACGTCGGCACCATGAGAGACGAGACAGGAGAAGCGACATGAAGGTCGCCCGTTCAACCATGGTCACCGCTGGAGTCGCGGCCGCCGCGGCCCTCACCGCGACCGGCATCACCTACGCCTCGGCCGCCTCCGCTCCGGTCCCCGAGGCGGCCCCGGTCACCGCCGTCGCCGCTCCCGCCCCGCGCGGCGGCGACAGCGGGCAGAGCAAGGGCAACAGCAACAGCAACAACAGCAGCAACAACAACGGCAACGAGAACTGGGGCAAGGGCAACGAGGGCAAGGGCAACGAGGGCCGAGAGGGAGGCGAGGAAGGCGAGCGCCGGCACCACGAGGGCCGCATCGAGGTCAACGAGCGGTCCTACTCCGCCCACCCCGGCGACTGCATCACCGTCGTCAGCGGCCTTGGCGCCAAGAGCCTGAACATCCGCAACGACAGCCGCAAGACGGTGGAGGTCTTCCGCGGGGCGGTCTGCGACAACGGCGCTCCCATCGCCACCGTCGGCCCCCACAGCGAGAGCAACGGCGTCCGCCCCTGCCCGACCGAGGGCATCGAGGTCGACGACGGCGTGGTGGCCAGCTTCCGCGTCGTCAAGCACCACCACCACGACGACGAGGACGACGACTAATCCGGACCCGACCGTATGAAGGGAAAGCCCCGGCCCGCCGCAATCGGGCCGGGGTTCCCTTCCCGGTCATTGTCCGACAACGCCGCGCCGTGCACACCCCGCCAGGCCGGACGCCGGCCGCCTCAACCGGCGCCCGCGCCACCGCCCGCGCCGTCACCGGTCCGCCCGTTCCGGTGATTCCCGCCCGCACACTCCCCGTTGGCGTACGCCCCCGGGGCATGGCCGCCGCTTCCTTCCCGGCGTTCCCCCATGCCCGAACGGGTGAACAGGGGCGCGAGCGGCATCCTGGCGGCGTGCACGGCACGGCGACCACCCACGGCCCGACCGGCCGCCGAGCCCCGAGCGCCGCCCCACGGCCCCGCCGGCCCACGCGTCCGGGCGGCGCCCTTCGTATCCGCTGCACCGCGAGGTGAGCGAGGTGAGCATGCACCTGGTGGAGGACACGAGCGACGACACCTACGTCCTGGACATCCTCGACATCACGTTGACCCCAGCCCTGCCGTGGCTCGGGCGCCAGGTTCGCTGGGAGATGAGCGGCCGTCTCAAGGAGGCCGTCGACCTGACCCGGGTCACCTGCAACGTGATCATGAAATTCGGTCCGGTGAAGATGCTGGACAGGAGCTACCGGCTGCCCGATCTGCTGGCCCGCATGGGCACGCGGCTGTCGGGTGACCCGAATCTGCCCGCCGGGCCGTGGAAGCAGACGTGGAACCTTCGGCTTCCCGAGACGGTGCCGGTGGCCCGGCACCGGATCCGCCTGCGCGCACGGACGGGGAACGGGAAGAACTTCCTGGCCCTGGACATCCCTCTGGACTTCAGCCGCAGATTCCGCCCGGTCAGGACGGCCGACGGCAGCCCGCCCGTCTTCGTCGGCTGAGCAGGCGAGCAGGCGAGCAGGGGCGATCGAGATCGGCGGGCCGCCAGGGCTCAGGGGCACCGACTCGGGGCGACCCGGGCCGGTGGGAATGCGTGGGGCAGCACCGCCGAATCCTCCCGAACATGGCAGGTGCCGACCCGCCCCGCCGACAGGGCCACCACGCCGGTGCACCCCATCCCCGCCCACGGCCACCCCGCCGATACGATCGCCGCACCGAGACACTTCGTCCGGAGTGGACGCGGTCAGCCCGCCGGATCCCCTTTGAGCTGGAAGGCGCGGCTACCGCCCTCAGCTGCCGCACCGTCCCCCGTCATCCGTTCACGGGCCCCGATGTAGGGACCGAGTGGGGTTGGCCGCACGAACGAGCCGTCGGCGCCCCCTCCGCGGACAGCGGGGCATCGCAGTGGGTCACGCGTGTCTCTCTGGTCCGCGTGTGATGTGTGGTGTGGCGGCGTCACGGCTGCTCAGCGGCTGGGTGGGAGGGGCAAGCACGAGGTAGGTGAGAACCGCGCCGACTCCGCGCGTGTGCGCCGCCGAGGCGACCAGGGCCTCTGGCGCCTGGAGCGCGAGGACGAGGGCTCGGCCGAGGCGGAACGCTTCCTGCTCGACCAGTACGGCGGCCTCACTCTCTTCGAGGTCGGCATGAACGCTTGGAGAAGCAGTGCCGTGACCCGCGGCCGGTAAGGTGTTGCGGGGCGTGTTTCCCGGCGGCCGGCCCATCCCCACCGCCGGTTGCCGCCCAGTCCGATACCGGGCTCACACCTCAGGGATGAGGAAGACGCCGCCGCTCGGCATGCGACGCGCGGAGGCGGCTCGGGAGACCATCGCTATAGGACAAGGACTGGCCTATACCCCGCCTATCGTCGCTTCTGGCAATCAACATCCGGCGGAAGGATCGTGATGTCCGAGCAGACCAGCGCCGCGCCGACGGGCTACACCACCGTTGCTCCCTGGGTCGTCACCGACGACACGGGTGCATTTCTCGAATTCGTCTCCCAGGCGTTCGGGGGTGAAGAGCTGGCGCGAGTGCCGACCGAGGATGGTTTGATCGGCCACGGCGAGATCCGAGTCGGCGATACTGTCGTGCTGGCCTTCGACCGACACGCGGACTGGCCCACCATGCCTAGTCTGCTGCGTGTGTTCGTCGCCGACGCGGACCAGGCGTTTTCGCAAGCCGTCGCAGCTGGCGGCCACGTCGTCACGCCGCTGGCCAACGACGCCTTCGGGCAGCGCGGAGGCCGTATCATGGACCCGTTCGGCAACATCTGGTGGGTCGTCGGCCGCGTCGAGGAAGTCTCCGCGGACGAGATGTGGAAGCGGCTGCAGGACCCCGTGTACGCCGAGGTCATGCGCGTGGCTCAAGAGACGCTCGACGCCCAGCTCAGCGGTCGAGACCATGGCCGCAGCAGTGCTCCCGTTCTCAGGACGCAGGACTTCGAGGGGCAGTAACGAATACGCCGTTCGTCCGCAGGTGGCACCGCTTGGAAAGTTTGGAAAGCGATGACAGCGCTCAGGGGAGAGGGGCCGGGCGACGATGCAGGCGTCAGACGTTCCGCGTGCGGTGGCCGCAGCCATGTCGATCGCCTCATCGCTTGGTCTGGCAGTCGACGACGCGATCGTTCTTCACGATTCGAACAAGCTCACTCTGCGTCTGCTGCCTTGTGACGTCCTGGGCCGGGTGGCACCTGTAGCGCATCAGGTCGCACAGTTCGAAATCGAACTTGCTCAGCGGCTCGCCGGATCCGGTTGCCCTGTGGCTGCTCTTGAGCCTCGGGTGGAGCCGCGGGTCTATGAGCGCGATGGCTTCGTGGTCACGCTATGGAACTATTACGAACCCATGCCCGTTCGAGAGGTCTCACCCGCCGACTACGCCGATGCGCTCGAGCGGCTGCATGCCGGCATGCGCGAACTCGATGTTCCTGCGCCCCACTTCACCGATCGAGTCGAGCAGGCGCAACACCTCGTGGCTGACCGCGATCGCACTCCGGCGCTCACCGACGCGGACCGGGGGCTGCTCGGTGACACGTTGCGACGCATGAGGCGGGTGATCGGCGAGCGCGGTGGAGCCGAGCAGCTGCTGCACGGCGAGCCGCACCCGGGCAATGTCCTCGCCACGAGGAACGGGCTGCTGTTCATCGACCTTGAGACGTGTTGCCGTGGGCCCGTCGAATTCGACCTCGCCCATGCGCCCGAAGAAGTCAGCGCGCAGTATCCAGGTGCCAATCAAGACTTGCTGCGCGAGTGCCGGATCCTCGTGCTGGCGATGATCACGGCGTGGCGCTGGGACCGAGGCGACCAACTCCCGAACGGGCGTCGGCTGGGCGCGGAGTGGCTCGACCAGATCCGAGCAGCGGTTCGGACTCCGTCGAGCCGAGGCGAACGTTACTCGGGTTGAACTCGTGGCGTCCGTCAGACGGTGACGGTTCTTGATCGTTGCGGTACGACGTCGTCGTGCGGTATGCGCATGGGGGGCTGACGCCCAGGGACAGGAGGAGCGGAGCCGGTGCGCCTGAAGGCGGCTGACCGGTTCGCTCGTGGGGAGAAGGCCGAAGCCGTCGCCCGGGACCTGCGGATGTCAGCGCGGTCGGTGCGGCGCTGGCGGCGGGCGTGGGAGCAGGGCGGCGTGGACGCGTTGCGCTCGGCGGGGCCGGTTTCGAGGGAGCGGCTGACTCCTGCGCAGTGGAGCGGCTGGAGCAGGAATACTGCGCGGTCCGCTGACGCACGGCTTTGATGACGAGTTTCAGCGCTGGTCGCTGAAGCGGGTCAAGCTGCTGATCGAGCGGATGTATCACGTCGGCTACACGATCCAGAGCGTGCGGAAGCTGCTTCGAGGACGAGACCGGCCAGGGGCTGAGGCCACCGAAGGGGCACACCTGGGCCCCGCGCGGACATCGGCCGGTGGTGCGGGTGCGCGGCCGCGATCGCGGCCCGGTCAACATCGCCGGAGTGGTCCGGTATTGCGCCGGACAACGGTGCCGCTTTCTTCTTCAAGCTGCACATCTGGCACGGCGGCCATGGCGAGCCGAAGGCGTTCTCCTGGCGTCAGTACCGCGATCTGATCGTGATGACCCACGTGCAGCTCGGCACGCCTTGGGTGGAAGAAGATCCAGTACCGGCCCCATCTGTTCGACGGCCGCCTCCCGCCGACCGGCCTGATCACGGACGACGATGCACGAGATCACCGGAGCCCACGAGTCCAACCTGAGTAGCCCTGTACAGTCAAAGCGCATTCTCTCCGCCGCAAACACATCGACTGTTGGGGACGGTTGTGCTCATCCCTCATCGAAGGAGCATGACGGATGTCGAACTCGCTGAACGCATCAGCTCTTGGCTCACGGGCAAGCGGTTCATCGCTGATACGTCCTTTGTCCGGGATGACCTGATTGTTGTCCGGGCGCACCAGCCGTCGACCTGGAGACGAGAACTCACCGAGCCATCCGTTGAGGTCAGCTTGCGTGCCGCAGCCGGTGGCACCGACGTGGGCGTCCGTCTGGTCAGGGCCGGGGGTGCCATGTGGGTTGCCCGCTATCTCACCTACTCGTGGGTGGCTCTCGGTTATTCGTTCTATACCTTGAAAAGGGACATCGAGTCGTTCGCTGCGCAATGCGTCAACGGACAAACCAACGCGTCTGCCTCCCTGAGGTTCCTGGACACCGTGGAGACCGACCGGGTCGAATGCCCCATCGGTTCTGACCTCCGCCGAGTCGACAACCGGGACAGTGACACCCAGGTGACTCGCACGGTCAAGGCCAGTCGACACTGGCGTCAAACGTGCCAGCTGCAACTGGAAGACGCGAACACCGACAGCGTCGGAGTGGACCTCAATATGGTCGACCTGGCAACCTTGAAAGCCAGTGCAGAGTCCACTCTCCGTCGCCAGTACTCCCTTTCAACGGAGATTGACCAGATTTTCGAAGAAGAGGTCACTCTCGTGGTCCCCGCCCGTGCCATTCTGAACTTCTCCATGGACTGGAAGCGCATAGTTCAACGCGGCTACGCACGATTCCAGACCCCGACAGGACAGTTTGTCCACGCTCCCTTCGAGGTGGACTTGGGCATCACGTTCGATCAGCGCCAGTACTGACGCCACAGGGGGCGCATGCGCCGCCGCCGACCTCGCGCACCTCACCCGCGCGATCAAGCAGAACCGAAGAAGATCCGGTGCCGGCCCCACCTGATCGACAGCTTTCTGCAGCCCCCCGGTCCGACCATGAACGACGACGCGATCAGCTCACCGGCCTCCGCGAGTTCAGACTGAGTACCAGGGCGCGACCGAAGATTCCTGGAAGTCTTCGTCGGGACCACAACCACACGCGGTCCGTTGCCTCATGGGATGAACCTCACCTCCGGAAACGCCGGGCACGGGCCGTCGAGCAGGTGCTCCCTGTGGTGCCGCAGATGAAGGTCGAAGAAGGCGAGCGGGTACGCCTGCTGGATTCTCACCGCCCGGGCGGGATCGAGGGTGCCGATCCAGCCCTGAAGGTCCGCGGCGCTCATCCCGACGGCCGGCGCCAACTGTGGGATCAGAAACTGGACATCGCAGTACGACGAGTGCACCGCGCCCTGCGCCTGGATGTTGAGCCGCCATCCTCGCAGGTGCGACCAGAACTCGGCGACGCTCGACTGCGTGGCCCGGGGGAAGTCCGCAGTCATCATCATGAACGGCCGGTCGAGGTCGGTGGCGATCATCGGCTGCATGGGCCCGTCGAAGCTCAGTCCGGCCCGGACGCGCCGGTCCTCGCTCATCACGAAGGCGGTCGCCGTCGCACCTTTCGACCAGCCGAACATGCCGATGCGCTGCGGATCGGGGGCGCCGAGCAGTCCGGTCGGCAGCGGCCGGTGTTCGGCGTCGGGGTTGCGCCCGGCAGCGAGGTCCTCCACGCAGTCGAGGACGAACCGGATGTCCGTGGCGAAGTCCGCTGGTCCCAATGCGTACCTGCGGTCCATGAGCGGGACGATGACCCGGCCGTCCGGGAACTCGCTGAAGGCGTCGTACGTATGATCCACCGTGACCACCACGTACCCGTGGCTGGCAAGCTCCTGCACCACGATGGTGGTGTCCGCCCGGTGATCGTGCGCGCCGTGCGAGAAGGCGACGACGGGCAGCCGTCCGCCCGTTCGCAGGACCGGGGCACCCTCGTGGCCAGCCGTGAGCGGTGCCACCGCCACGTCGGCCGGAAATCCCGCCGACGTGAGGAGCGCCCGCGCCACGGCGGGGGTCGTCCACTGGGCCAGTGGATACCGTTCGACGCCCCGGGCGGGATACCAGACGGCGGCCATCAACTCGCGTTGACGGCCGGGTCCGGCCACCGGGTCGGGACGGGAAGCGTCGACGAGGTGCAGGGGCACCGTGCCCACCGGGTGCGGTCCGGTGGGCACGGGCAGGGTGAGCTGCACCGGCCCAGGGGTGTTCGGAGCGGCCCACGCCGGGCGTGCGGCGCCGATCGGCACGGCGGCCCCGGCTGCCAGCGCGGCTCCGAGCATGCGGCGGCGTGTCATTCCGTCTCGGTTCGTGAACGGCGCGGTTGTCACGGGCCCTCCCGGGGCTTCTGGGCAGAGCCGGGCAGTGCCCCCGTCGGGTAGCCGGCCCAGCCCGCCGAATCTTTGATCTCCGGATGTCGCGCAATCTGGTGATGAGGGATCAGAAGGGCTCTGCCGCGGCCCTTGGAACGCAGGTGCCAGGTCCTCGAAGTCACGCCGCCCGGTCGACCGCTGTCGGACCGATGTCCAGGCACGTCAACCGTTGCGGGCGGCTTCGGGGCCGGTGATGCGTTTGAGCAGGGGCAGGGTGGAGGCGATGATCCCGAGCGCGGCCGCCAGTCCGCCCGCGACCAGTGCGTAGTACGCCGCGTCGGGCGGGATGAGGTCGTAGTGCATCTGCGATGTCAGGAACATCGCCGATGCGGCGAAGGCAGTGCCGACCGCGGTCGCGGAGACGGCGAGCAGGGGCAGCGCGCTCTCCAGGCCGATCACGCGTTGCAGCAGCCGCAGCGGCGCGCCGGTGAGACGCAGGATCGCGAACGGCCGCCTGCGGTCCGACAGGCCCGCGACGACGCTCACCGCCAAGCTGCAGCCCGCGATCGGCAGCGTGGTCAGCAGCACCACGTTGGCCAGCTGCCGCCAACCGGCCAGCTCCTGCTGGAGATCGGTGCCGTAGTCGGCGACGGTCCTGCCCTGGCCGTGGGGGTAGGCGGTAGTGAGCAAGGTACGCACGCGTTCCTTGGCCGTCGTGGAACCGTCGGTGGCCACGTAGAGCAGCTGCACCGGCAGCCTGGCGAGTGTGGCAGGGCGGATCGCGGCGGCGGGCCACCGGTGGGCCGGCTGGGAGGCCAAGTTGACGAAGGCGAAGGACTCAACGGCCGCGACGCTCGCCCCGTCCGGGCAGCGGCCCACCATCGGGCTCTGCGCCAGATCGGAGCAGGACACCAGCGCCGGCACGATCGGCGGGTGACCTCCCGGGGCCGGGACCTCACCGACGCCACCGGGGTTGGCGTGGACGACGGCCACGCCTCGCACCCCCGGGATCGCCCGCACCTCGGCGAGCAGCCGTGCCGGAACGGTCCCGGCCAGGGGCGACTCGCCGAAGGTGCCGAAAGCC
The DNA here is from genome assembly GCF_055584345.1 of Streptomyces sp. NPDC104106. NCBI lineage: Bacteria > Bacillati > Actinomycetota > Actinomycetes > Kitasatosporales > Streptomycetaceae > Streptomyces > Streptomyces sp. NPDC104106. Next base: position 593,555 of record NZ_JBVJMF010000003.1, on the reverse strand, counting down.
ACCACCCTCCGGGTCTGCGTATCGCCGTCGAGCGAGCCGCGGTAGTGGTTGACGGTGCCGATGATGCTGACCGTCGCGGTGGTCACGAACAGGGCCAGGACGAGGCCGCTCACCGCGCGGAAGCCGGCCTTCGGGTCGTCGGCGAGCCGGCGCACCGCGATCAGAGCGGCCGGTCGGCGGGTGCGCCGGGCCACCGCCCGTGCGACGGTCATGGTCAGCCACGGTCCGGCGATCACCAGGCCCACCATCGCCACCAGGAAGCCGGGGAGGTAGGCCGCCGCCTGGCCGTTCCCGGTCATCGGGCGGCGGTTGATGAAGTACGCCAGCTCGGCCAGACCCGCCAGCAGGGGGATCAGCCGCCAGGCGCGCGGCGGGCGCGGGGTCACCCGGCGGCTCACGCCGAGCGGGGAGATGGCGACCCGGCGCAGCGCCAGCCGCGCCGCGATCGCCGCCGCCACCGGCACGCCGACCAGGACGCCGAGAGCCTGCGGCGCGCTGAGCGTCAGGTCCGAGGGGAAGAACCGCTGCCCGGTCAACGGGATGGTGGCGACCAGTGGGCGCAGTACGGCGTAGAGCCCCAGGCCGGTCACCGTGCCGGCCGCGGCCGCCAGCGTGGACTCCACCGCCGAGATCACCGACACCTGCCGGGGAGTGGCACCGACCAGCCGCATCGCCGCGTACCGCTGCTCGCGAGTGGCGGCGGACAGACGCGTCGCGGTGCCGATGAAGATCAGCACCGGGAAGATCAGCGCGCCGGCCACCACGGAGAGTACGAGGGTCATCGCGTCACCGCGCACGGCGTTGTCCCAGCACCCGTTGTGGCAGGAGGACGGCCGGGCAGTGGCGATGGCGGTGACCGCTTTCGTCTCCGGCGCTGCCTTGACCTGGGCCGGGGTACGGCCGATGACGGCGATCAGCGAGTCCGGGGAGGGCAGAGCGGCGTCGCCGATCGTGCCGGCGAGTCGGCCGGGGAAGCGGTCACCCAGTTGGCCGGCCGGGGTGTCGCGGATCAGCTGGGCCAGCGCAGGCGAGGCATAGTACTCGCCGGGCGCCGGCAGGTGCGGGAGGCCGGGCGGGGCGGGCGAGTCCGCGCCGGTTGCGGCGACGTCGACCTCGGTGAGTGACGCGCCGTCGTAGTAGTCGCGGTGCGGCCGCCACCACAGGGGGGCCACCGATGCCCGCTCGGTACTGCTCACGGCACCGGAGTCGAGCCACAGCTGCCGCTGGTTCGACCGGTCGACGGCGTTCATGCCGGCGAAGGCCGACAGCAGCAGCGCGACCCCGATGGCCACCGCGGCGGCGATCATCACCAGTCGGGCGACCGCCTCCCGGCCGCCGCTCACCGCCAGACGGAGCGCAAAAGCGATCATGAGGCTATCCGTCCGGTCGTGAGCAGGCTGGCCTTGCCGTCCCGGACCATGACCTTCTGATCGGCGTACGCGGCGACCCGCGGCTCATGGGTCACGAGGACGACGGTGGTGCCCTCCTCGTGGGCCGCGTCCACCATCAACTCCATCACCTGCTCGCCGGTCAGCGAGTCCAACGCCCCGGTCGGCTCGTCGGCAAACAGCACCTTGGGCCGGGCCACCAGGCCGCGGGCCAGCGCCACCCGCTGCGCCTGACCGCCCGACAACTCCCCGGAGCGGCGTCGCTCCAGGCCGTCCAGGCCCAGCCGGGCGAACCAGGGCCGGGCCTCGGCGAGCGCGGCCGCCCGGCGCATGCCGGAGAACAGCAGCGGCAGGGCGACGTTCTCCTCGGCGGTCAACTCGGGGACGAGCTGGCCGAACTGGAAGACGAACCCGAAGGTGTCGCGGCGCAGCGCGCTGCGGTCCGCCTCGTTCATGGTGTCGATGCGGCGTCCGTCGAAGTGCACCTCGCCCGAGTCGGGGGTGAGGATGCCGGCCAGGCAGTGCAGCAGGGTGGACTTGCCTGAGCCGCTCGGGCCCATCACGGCGAACACTTCGCCGGCCTCGACAGCCAGGCCGGCACCGCGCAGGGCAGGGGTCTCACCGAAGGACAGGGTGAGATCACGGGCCTCGATGAGCGCGGTCATGCGCGCACCGCCTCGGCGAGCGCGTCCATCCGGGCCGCGGTCAGCTCGATCCAGTGCAGGTCGGCCTCCAGGTGGAACAGGCCGTGGTCGGCGAGCAGGGCGTCGACGAGCGTGCCAGTACGGCGCAGCTGGGTCAGTTCGTGCATCCGCTGCAGGTGCGCGGCCCGTTGGGTGTCGAGGTACTGCTGGGCGTCCCGGCCGAGCATCAGGGCCAGCACGACCTTGGTGAACAGCACGGTCTGCAGATTCGGCTCGGGAGCCACCGGCTCGGTGAGCCAGGTCTCGAACTCCGTCGCCCCCGCCTCGGTGATCACGTAGCGCTTGCGCTCGGGGCCGACCCCGGGCTCCGCCTCGCCGGCCACCACCTTCCCGTCCCGCGCCAACCGGCCAAGTGTGGTGTAGACCTGCCCGTACGGCAGCGGCTTGCCGCGACCGAAGAAGGCGTCGTAGTCACGCTTCAGGTCGTAGCCGTGGCTCGGCTCCCGCTCCAACAGCCCCAACAGGGTGAGAGGAACACTCATGAGCCGGACCATACACCAGAGATATACTCTCAGTGTATATCTGCAGAGAGTACGCTCTGACTGCCAGACCTGACATCCGGGTCAGGACGGCCCCCGAGCCCGCGAACGGCAGGCCAGGGCCTGCAAAGCCGGAGAGAAGGCAGCCGCGGAGAAACGGCCGGCCACACAGACCGCGGCGGCGGAGCCGGCTGCCCAAAAGACGAAGGGCGTGTGACCGCACCGAGGCTGGGGACTGCACGGAGTCGTCATCGACGAACAGAGCGAAGACGTCGGCGGCGGGAACGATCAGGCGGGCCCAGGCGTTGACTCGGACCCGATCAACGTTGCAATCCTTGGGAGCATCGTGCCCGAAACCACGCCCGTCAACTCCGCCACTCTCCCGGCGCTCCCGGGCCTGAGCGCGCAGGCCGAGCGACTGATCCAACTGGGGGTTCACGAGTTAGCGGATCTGTCCACCGCCCAGCTCCGTGTCTTCGCCGCTGCCGCTGAGCCCGTTGTGGGCGGGGAGGCCGCCCTCCTCACGGTCCACCCCGACCGCGCTCCCGCCTCCGCCCTCACACCGCTGCTTCGCCACGACGGCAAACCGGGCTTCGTCGTGACCGACATGCCGGACGTCGACCTCTTCGCCCCGCTCGACAGCGTCGTGCTGCCCGACTCCCCGCTCCACGTTCTCACCGGCCTGGACCGCAGCGACCACATGGCCAACTGGAGCCCGAACGAGGCGCTCGCCGCCCTCACCGCGCAGGCCCGCACCCCGTTGCTGCTCACCGAAGGCATCCACTGGCTGCTGCAGCAGCCCGCCGTCCTTGAACGCAACCATTGCTTCATGACCATCGGCTCCCGGCTCCGCAAGGCAAGTGGCGTCCTGGACGCCCGCACCCCGGCGATCTGGATCAGCAACGGCACCGGACGGGACGGCCGCGCGCGCCGCGACGCGCCCAAGGTCGGCTGGTGCTGGGCCGGCAATCGGCACACCTGGCTGGGCTTCGCCTCCGCAACGGACCGCCGGGACCAAGGCCGGTACGGGACCGTGAGCAGTCGGCGGGGCGGAAGCTGCGCGGGCAGGTGATCGAGCCGCGCAGTCGAAGTCCCGCCGGGCAGCCGGTCGGTGTGGTGATGTCCCCAGCGTTCCGCGCGGCGCGTCGGGGACGCGGCCGGCGTCGTCGCGGACGGCTTCGGTGAGGTCGTGGTGCACACCGGTGACGTCACCTCGGGCTCGCTCGGTCGCCTGGGATTCCGCCGAACGGAGCCGCTTCGAGCCGCCTCACGCCGTACCGCCCGCCGGAGTCGGAGGATGCGGACCTGCACCTCCGGAGCGTCGGCATGTGCGGCCGCGACCCGGGGCACCGTCACCTCCCGGTCCAGCACCTGCCGGATGGCGGCAGGGCAGGGCCGAGCCGCAGGTCACGACGCGCGTACCGGCTCCAGCCGCGTGAGCGGCGGAACGCTGCCCTCCCGACCCTTCGGGCTCAGGCCTCGCCGCGGCGTACCGAGGCTCCGGATGCGCGCGGTCGCTGCCAGCGCGCGGGACCCGCCCATGGGACGGCGGACGCCCTCGTCCGTGGACTGGGCGCCTGGTGAGCGCCGGTGCTGCGGGACGCCCTCCGAGACGTCGGCGCGGATCACACGGCGGACGAGACGTGCACCGCGGTCCTCGACGCCGTGCTGCCCGCCCTGCCCACCGACGACGTCGCCCCGCTGATCGCCCGGACCCGCGCGCTGACGGCCGACGACATCGCCGAATGGGAGGTGCCGTCCGATCCGGCAGCGGTGGCCGACACCCGGAAGCGGATCAGCCGCCACCTCACCCGCTGGGGCCCGGAAGAGGCCGCCTTCGCCACCGAACTCATCCTCAGCGAGCTGGACACCAACGCCATCCGCTACGCCACCGGCCCGATCCGGGTGCGCCTGCTGCGTGGCCGGAGCCTCATCTGCGAGGTCTCCGACACCAGCAGTGCCTCCCCGCACCTTCGCCACGCGACCACGACCGACGAAGGGGGCCGGGGACTCTTCCTCGTGGCCCAACTCGCCGACCGCTGGGGCACCCGCCACCTGCCCACCGGCAAGACCAGCTGGGCGGAGCAGGCCCTCACCGGCCCGCAGAGCACGCCGAGCGGCAGAAGTTCCGGCGGTTGATCGCGCAGGGCTCCGCAGTGAGGGGACGCACGCGCCGGCCCAAGCCGTGCAAGCTCTCCACGAACGCCCGGCCGCTCAATCGGCTTCGCGAGGCATCCGTGTCCCGGCCACGGCCGGCGCGCGTCCTCGTCGGAGATGTTCGCGTCGCGCCTGTGTCCCCGGCCGCCGACATCGGCCAGGGACACAGGTGTCTCATGCAGCGCCGGGCATCCTCGGCGGGGCGGACCTCAGCGTGCGGTCAGCTTCCACAGGTGGTCGGCGGTGCCGTTGTCCGACCACTGCAGGACCTGGGCGCCGGAAGTGGTGCTCATCTGGTCAACGCCCAGCAGCAGGCCGCTGTTGTAGTCGGCGATCTTGGCGTAGCCGCCAGGGGCCGGTATGACCTGCCAGAGGTGGTCGGCGGTGCCGTTGTCACCCCAGATCAGAGCAGGGCCCCCGGCGCTCGTGCTCATGTTCTGGATGCCGAGCAGCAGTCCGCTCTTCTGGTTGACGATCTTGTACAGGCCAGAACCCGCCGCCACCAGGCTCCAGTTCTGGTCGGTGCCGGCCGTGGGGGCGGCCTGCACGACCGAGGTGCCCTGAGCGGTGCCGCCGTTCACGGTGTCCAGGGCGAGACCGCTGTTCTTGTTGGTGATCCGGTAACGCCCGGCCAGCGAGGTGGAGGTACCGGTGGGGGTGATCACCAGGTGGTAGCCGTCCGAGGCGTTCATGGTCACCGGTACGGTGATCGAGCCGCCCGAGACCGTGTAGTCGGCGTCCGAGATGGTGATCGGCCCGGAGGAGGCGGTCGTACGGCCGGTGCTGGGCGTGTACTCCAGCTTCACGTGGACCGTGCCGCCGAAGGCCGACAGCGAGGACAGACCGTTGACGGTCACCGCGCAGGAGCCGGTGCAGCCGCCCGCGATGACGCTGATCTGATCGCGCGAGCCGTCGAGGGAGGCGATGCCGTCGATCGCTGTCTGCGCCGGAGGCGTGGTGACGAGCATGTTCCCCGACATGTCGCCGTACCACTTGTACAGCCAGTACGCGCCGTTGGGCGAGCCGCCGGTGTCCGTGAGGGTGTCGCCGAGGGTGCCGTAGTGGTTCCAGAAGGCCAGCTCGGCATCGTGCACACCGGCCCGCTCGAACTTGGCCAGGTAGCCGACGAGCGGTCCGGGCACGCCCACCTCGCTGGTGGTGCCGTACTCCTCGACGGCGATCGGGCGAGGGCTGATGCCGAGGCTCGACTCCAGCGAGCGGTACGCGGCCACGTGCGCGGCGATGCCGGAGCTGCCTTGCAGTTCGTGCCAGCTGATGACGTCGGGGACGGTGCCGTTCGCCTTCGCGTCGGTGAGGAACTGCGACATCCAGGACTGGTTCCAGGCGGAGTAGCTCGGGCCCTGGATCGGGGTGGCGGCGTCCTTCGACCGCACCTCCTCGTACGTGCGCGTCCAGCCGGCGTCGAAGGAGCCCGCGTCGGTGGTGTCCCACGTCCAGTCGGGCTCGTTCCACAGCTCGTACGCGGCGATGTTCGTCGCGCCGGAGGACTTCACCGAGGCGACCTGCTTGTCGACGGCGGACAGCCAGTCGCTCCAGCTCACCCACTTGTACGGGAAGTTGGGGTACCAGTCCGGCATCCGTACGACGATCTTGGCGCCGGCGCGGGCCGCCTTGGGCGCGACGACCAGCGCGTCACCGGCCGGTCTGGGCTCGCCGTTGGGCAGTTGGGAGCCGCCCGGCGCCATCTGCACGAAGGTGTTGGGCCTGAGCGGGGCGACCAGGCTGTCGGCGGGGGTGCTGCCGTCGGCGAGGCCGTAGAGGCTGCCGGTGGCGACATGGGTGACCGGGCGCAGCGTCTGCCCGGCGTTGACCACCAGGGTGGTCGCGGAGGTGGGGGCCGCCTGGGCCGGGGCACCGGCGGCGAGCGCGGTACCGGCGGCCAGGGCGCAGACACCCAGGAGCGAGGCGAGGGGTCTTGTGCGGCTCATGGAGGGGTTCTCCTCGACGGAGGGGATGGGGAGGCGGCTTCAGTCCTTGACCGCGCCGGCGGTGACGCCCGCGGCCACGTAGCGCTGTGCGAGGACCAGCAGGACTGCCGCGGGGATGGAGGCGACGACGGCGGTGGCCATGATCGCGTTCCATTCCTGGTTGTTGTTGCCGATGTACTTGTAGATGCCGAGGGTGATCGGCCGCAGATCGCCGCCGCCGTCGAGGGTGTTGGCGAAGACGAAGTCGGACCAGGCCCACAGGAAGCTGAAGAGCGAGACCGTGACGAGCGCGTTGCGGCTCACCGGCAGCACGATCGACCAGAACGTGCGGAAGGCGCCCGCGCCGTCGATGCGCGAGGCGGCGATCAGCTCGCCGGGGATGCCCGACATGAACGCGGTGAAGATCATGACTCCGAAGGGCACGGCGATGGTGGAGTCGGCGATGATCAGCCCCCACCAGGAGTTCAGCAGCCCGAGGTCGAGGAAGATGCCGTAGAAGCCCATCGCCATGACGATGCCGGGGACCATCTGGGCGATCAGCAGGGCCAGACCGAGCGCTCCGCCGCCGCGGGGGCGCAGTTTCGCCAGGGAGTAGCCGGCGGGGGCGGCGAGCAGCAGGGTGAGGGCGACCGTGCCGAGGCCGATGAGCAGGCTGGTGCCGAGGTAGGGCAACTGGTCGTCCAGGACCGAGCGGTAACCCTGGAAGGTCGGGTGCAGCGGGAACAGGTCGGGCGGACTCTTGCGCATGTCCTGCTGCGGGGTGAGGGACACGTTCAGCATCCAGTACACCGGAAACAGCATCAGCGCCGTGAGCAGGAGCCCGATGAGGGTGTAGCGCCGTGACTTCACGTCTCCTGCCTCCTCTGGACGCGGATGTACAGCAGGCCGAAGACCAGGGCGATGAGGATGAGGAGGTTGCCGACCGCGGCGCCCGGTCCGAACCTGGGCAGCAGCGTGCCGAAGCCGAGTTGGTACGACCAGGTCGCCAGGGTGGAGGAGGAGTCGCCGGGGCCTCCCTTGGTCATGATCCAGATCAGGTCGAACACCTTGAGGGTGTAGACGAGACCGAGCAGCAGGGTGATCGCTGACACCGGCCGCAGCAGCGGGAAGGTGATCCGGCGGAACACCTGCCAGGCGCTCGCCCCGTCCAGGGCGGCGGCCTCGTACAGCTCGGCCGGGATGTTCTGCAGCCCGCTGTAGAGGATGACCAGGTTGAACGGGATGCCGATCCAGATGTTGGCGATGACGACCGAGGGCAGCGCCCAGTCGGGCGAGGTGAGCCAGCCCACCGGATCGACCCCGAAGAAGTGCAGGAAGTAGTTCACCACGCCGGACTCGCTGTTGAACATCCACGACCAGGTGGACGCCGACACGATCAGCGGCAGCAGCCAGGGGATGAGGAACAGGGCCCGCAGCACCGCCGAGAGCCGGAAGTGCCGGTTGAAGAAGACCGCGAGGACGAGTCCGATGGCGTACTGGAAGGCGATGGACACGAAGGTGAAGACCATCGTGTGGCGCAGCGCCGGACCGAAGCTGGGATCGTCCAGGATCTTGCGGAAGTTGTCCCAGCCGGAGAAGGGCGCGTCACCGGCGACGAAGGAACGGACGGTGTAGTCGCGCAGGCTCAGGTCGAGGTTCCGGTAGAGGGGACAGAGGTAGAAGGCGGCGAGGTAGGCGATCAGCGGGGCGACGAAGGCGAGCGCGATGAGCCGGCTCCGGCGCCGCAGTCTGCGCTGCGGCGCCGCGTGGCCGGACCCGCTCACCTGTGCCGCCGGTGTCCGCCGGCGCGGCCGGTCGACACGGGCGATGGTCATCGGCCGGCCTCAGTTCTTCCCCGCGCTCGCCTGGGCGGTGTCCAGCGCCGCCTGCGGGCTCTTGCCGCCGGAGAGCGCCGACTGGACGGCGGTCCACATCGGCTGGGAGATGGCCGGGTACCTGGTGCCCAGCCCGCCGCTGGTGCGGCCTCGCGCCGCGGCCACCGCGGCCACCCACGGCTTCAGCCGCGGGTTCTGCTTCACCTGGGTGGCCTGGACCGCGGCCGTCGGCGCCACGTACATCAGCGTGGTGTCCGTCGGCAGCAGACTGGCGTCGCTGGTCAGGCACTGGACGATCTTCTTGCTGACGTCGTAGCGCCCGGTGTCCTTCTGCACGGGGACGGTGACGAACTCACCGCCGGTCGGCACGGGCGCCGAACCTCCGTTCTGCGCCGGGATGTTGATGACGCCGTAGCCGAAGGCCGCCTTGTCCGCGTTGCCGAGCTGCCAGGTGCCGTTCTCGCCGAACGCGTAGGCGCCGGTGGCGAACTCCTGCCAGCTGGTGGTCTGCGTGTTCTGCAGGACGTCCTTGGGCGCGTACCCCGCGTCCACCCACTGCTTCCACAGCGACAGCGCGGCCACTCCTTGCGCCGAGTTCAGCCTGGTGAGGTCGCCGCCCGCGCCCCAGAACCAGGGCAGGAACTGGAAGCTGCCCTCCTCGGTGTTGATCGCGGAGAAGGTGATGCCCTTCTTCCCGGCCGCCTTGACCTTCTTCAGCGCGGCGGTGAGGGAGGTCCAGTCCTTGATCGAGGCCGGGTCGACGCCCGCGGCGGACAGGACCTTCTTGTTGTAGTAGAGGGCGAGCGTGTTGGCGCCGATGGGCACGCCGTACGCGGAGCCGCCGATGGTGCCGGCGCCGATGATGTTCTTCTGGACCGACGTCGTGTCCAGGCCGAGCTCGCTGGTCTTGTTGAGGATCCCCGCCGCCACGAGCGTCGAGACGACCGGGTTGTCGACCAGCATGACGTCCGGCGCGTTGCCCTGCTGGGCGGCCAGCAGGGCCTTGTTGCCGAGGTCGGTGGTGTCGTAGGCGGTGCGCTTGACCGTCACCCCGGCCTTCGTCCCGCAGCCGGAGACCAGCTTGCCCCACGGGGAGGAGGCGTCGAACTGCGGATAGGGGTCCCAGAAGGTGTACGTCCCCGAGGAGGCGTTGCCGCCGCCCGAGGAGCCGGAGCCGCCCCCGCAGGCGGTCAGGGAGGCGAGCGCGCCGACGGCGGTGAGCGCGGCGAGGAGAGTGCGGCGGGTAGGAATCACGGGGCTGACCTCGATGGTTGGGAGGGCGGAGGAGTCAGGAGACGGGCAGCCAGACGCGCATGCTGCCGTCTTCGCGGTTGGCCCAGGCGTAGTAGGGGATGGCGGTCAACTCCACGGGCTCGCTGTCGGGCGAACCCGGTGCGGGATCCGCGGGGGACGTGCCGTGCGGGCGGTAGGGGGCGTACGGCCACCAGCCCGCGTCCGGGATCCGCTGCCTGCGGCCCGCGGCCACGACCGTCGTGACACCGTCGAGCAGGTCCGGACGGTGTTTGACGCCCAGGGGTCCCGCGGTGTCCACGACGATGTCGTCCAGGCCGCCACCGGGATGGTCGGCCTGCTCCAGGCAGTACACGAGCGGGCCGCGTTCGATGGCCACGCAGCCGCGGACGGCGTCCACGCGGGGGTCCGCCGCGGTGAGGCGGGGCTCCAGCGCCAGCTCCAGGACCACCCGGTCGCCGGCGGCCCATGTACGCTCCAGCCGCAGCCAGCCATCGGTCACCGGACCGTCGTACGACTCCTCGCCGCACCGCACGCGTACGTCACGGCACCACTGCGGGATGCGCAGGGACAGCGTCCAGGCCCCGTCGTCCGGGGTTTCCTCGACGGTGAGGGCGACCGTGCCGTTCCAGGGGTACTCGGTCGTGCAGCCGACGGTGATGCCGTCACCGCGGTAGCGGCCGGTGACGTACTGGTGGATCTGGAGGCCGCCGTCGTCCGTGCTGGCCAGGTAGTGTTCCAGGGAGGCCAGCAGTCGCATCACGTTGGGCGGGCAGCAGGCGCAGCGGAACCAGCGGGTGCGGCGGGCCGACTGGTCGCCGCCGGGGTCGGTGTGGCCGTCGCGGACCTGGAGCGGGTTGACGTACAGCCAGCGCTCGCCGTCCAGCGACACTCCGGCCAGGAAGCCGTTGTACAGGGTGCGTTCGATCAGGTCGCTGTAGCGGGCCTCGCCGGTGAGCAGGGCCATGCGCCAGCTCCACTGGATCGAGGCGATGGCGGCGCACGTCTCGCAGTACGCGCGCTCGTTGGGCAGTTCGTAGGGGTCGCCGAAGTCCTCCTTGTCGTGGTGGGCGCCGAGCCCGCCGGTGACATGCGTCTTGGTGGTGGTCATCGCGTGCCACAACCGCTCGGCGGCGGCACGCAGTTCATCGTCCCCGGCCTCGGCGGCGAGGTCGGCGGCGGCGGCCAGCAGATACAACTGGCGTACGGCGTGGCCCTCCACGTTCGTCGCCTCCCTGAGCGGGACGCGGTCCTGGCAGTAGGCGTCGCCGCCGAGCAGGCCGTGGCCGTGGCGGTCCACGAAGTAGACGGCCAGGTCGAGGTAGCGCCGCTCGCCGGTCTCCCGGTACAGCTCGGCGAGCGCGGTCTCGATCTCGGGGTGGCCGTCGATGCCGTCGAGGGGTTTGCCGCTGCCGGCCGGCCCGAAGACGGAGTCGATGTGGTCGGCGAACCGGACGGCCACGTCCAGGAGTTCGGTGCGGCCGGTGGCCCGGTGGTGGGCGACGGCGGCCTGGACGAGGTGCCCCGCGCAGTACAGCTCGTGCCCCCAGCGCAGGTCCTGGTACCGCTCGCCGCCCTTGACCAGCTGGAACCAGGTGTTCAGGTAGCCGTCGGGCTGCTGGGCGGCGGCGACCAGCCCGGTGATGCGGTCGACGTGCGCTGCCAGCTCCTCGTCGGCCCCTTGGGCGAGCTGCCAGGACGCGGCCTCCAGCCACTTGTAGACGTCCGTGTCGACGAAGGGGTACGCCCCCTGGAACTCGCCCTCGGCGGTGCCGGCCGCGAGCCGCAGGTTGTGCAGGTTGCCCGCGGACTCCAGCAGCTCGGGGCCCTGCGGGATGGAGGTACGGGCGTTGACCTCGCGGCGGGCGTGCCAGAAGCCCGCGTCGATCGCGGCGACGGCGGGACGCAGCGCGGTACGGGCGGCCGGGCCGAGGCGGACCGGACCCACGGCACCGGCGGGGGCGGGCGGGACGGAGCGTGTGCGGGGCATGGCTCTCCGAGGGAGGCGGGGATGAGTGACGAGCAAGCAAATGAGCAATCGTTTTCCTGAGCGAGAAGTAGAGGGCAGCGGCACTCTTCGGTCAAGAGGTACGGCAAGACATTTTCCGATCCGTGCAGGGGTTGGCGTAGACCTGCACCGCCTGTCACGATGGACGACGTCGCCGTCGTCAAGGAAAAGGTTTGCTCGTGACCGCTCCCGCTGGTGCTCCAGGCTCTCCTTCCACCGGCCGGGCCAGGCTCGCCGACGTCGCCGCGCTCGCCGGCGTCAGCGTGGGCACGGCCTCGAAAGCGCTCAGCGGGGCCGGCCGGATGCGCCCGGAGACCCGCCAGCGCGTGCTGGACGCCGTGGAGGCCCTCGGCTTCCGCCCCAACCAGCACGCCCAGAGCCTGCACACCGGCCGCAGCTGGACCGTCGGCCTGATGACCACCGACGGCATCGGCCGCTTCAGCACCCCGGTCCTGCTCGGCGCCGAGGACGCCCTCGGCGCCGGCAAGATCTCGGTCCTGCTGTGCGACACACGCGGCGACGCCATCCGCGAACAGCACCACCTGCGCAACCTCATGGACCGCCGGGTCGACGGCATCATCGTCACCGGCCGCCGTACCGACCCGCGCCCGCCGCTGACCGGCATCACCGGCCTGGAGTCGATACCGGTGGTCTACGCCCTCTCCCCCTCCACCGACGCCGGGGACATGTCCGTCGTCACGGACGACAAGGGCGGCGCCGAACTGGCCGTGGAGCACCTGCTGTCCACCGGACGGGCCCGCATCGCCCACGTCACCGGCCCCGAGCACCACGCGGCCGCCCGCGACCGGGCCCGGCACGCCGTGGACCACCTGAAGAGCGCAGGCCTGCAGCTGACCACCGGACGTGTCCACTTCGGCGAGTGGAGCGAGGCTTGGGGCCGCCGCGCCGCCGACGCGGTGCTGCGGACGGCCCCCGGCACGGACGCCTTCTTCTGCGGCAACGACCAGATCGCCCGCGGAGTCGCCGACGCGCTGCGTGAGCGGGGCGTCGGCGTCCCCGGGGACATCGCGGTCGTCGGCTACGACAACTGGGACACCATGGCCCTGGCCAGCCGTCCCCCACTCACCACGATCGACATGAACATCGCGGAGATCGGGCGTATCGCGGCCCTGCGCCTGCTCGAAGCGATCGACGCGGGGAAGGCGTCGCCAGGAGTGCGGACGGTGCCGTGCCGGCTCGTGGTGCGCGAGTCCACGTGATCAGCCGCGGGCTTCGGCGCTGCCGCCGGTGATCGTTCCGAACAGCTCGCGAGCCCGCTCGCAGAACTGCTCGACCTCCGTGGTGTCCGGCTCGTCACCGTCCGCCGGCATGCGGGCCTGGAGCCGCTCGTCACGCAGCCCGCCGCAGCGGGCCCGCACCTCAGCGGTCACCGGCTGGACCGCGATGTGCAGGTGCATGCGGGCGTCGCGGCCGTGCGACCACATGCAGACGTAGGTCTGCTCGGGCCGGCACGACGTCTCCACGACACGAGCGGTATCGCGCAGCGAGGGGCCGAGCTCCGCCGCTGCCGTGTCGTCCAGCTCCGCGATGGCCACGACGTGCTCCCGCGGACCGACGATCAAGGTGCCGGGATTCATCGGTCCGGCGACGTGGTTCACCGCCCAGGCACTGGTCGCGTGCAGGACGCCACCGGGCAACTCCCGCCGCCGGGTGTCGCTTCAGACGCCGGTGATGGTCCATTCGTCGTTGGTGCTGGAGTTCGGCGCCCACATCACCGTGGTGGAGCCGACCGTGGTGCTGGCGCTGCCGTCGAGGGCGGTGCCGGTGCCCCGGTTGATGATCTGGTAGCGGTTGTCGCCGAGGCTGCTCAGCGACCATTCCTCGCGCGCCGGTGCGGTACGCAGCGCTTGCGTGGAATCGGTTCGCCCACACCCCTGCGCACGGCGTGAAAAGCGTGACCACGGGACGGTTCCCGGGCCGGCGTCGTTCCCCGTGGGCACACATGGCACTCGGACGCGGTGTGTCCGCCCTGTGCCCTCGTGGCGCCCGGACGCCTGTGAACCACCGGGGGCCATGGCGCCTGTCCCGCACTCCAGTGCCTCCGGGGCGACTGCGACGCCGTACGCGCAGCGCCTCGGGCGAGGCGGTCACGCGGTCAGTGGCTCGATCCACGACGGCTCGATCGACGACGTCCACCGCACGACGGTGGCGGCAGCCGGACGGACCCGCGATGGCGTTCCGGTGGGCGCCAGGCGGGCCCGAGCTGGGGTGAAGCTATTCGGGCCGCGGCTTCCGCCGGTTCAGTCGCCGGCGCCTCAGCCCGTTCCCGCCCGGGTCGAGCCGCCGGCACCGGTCACCACAGCCCTGGAGATCGGCGAGGAGGTCATTGATGCCAAGGAGCGCACATTCATCCCGAGGGCCGACGGGCATCCCGCCCATCCGGAGGGGATCCGGCTTACGGGCGCGCCCCGTCAGGAGAGTCGCCGCCATGTTCGTGGCCGTCGCGGGGCTGCTCGCGGCGACGCTCGCCGGCCTGCAACCGGCCTCGGCCGCCGGCAACCCCTACCAGCGGGGCCCTGACCCCACCGTGGCAAGCGTCGCCGTCACCGGCGGCCCCTTCAGCACCGCGTCGGTCAGCGTGCCACCGGGCAACGGATTCAAGCGCGCAGCGCGCCCGTGCCCCTCAACGCCGACGGCACCGCCACCAACACCCAGTCCGGCCTGTGCCTGGACGTCACCGGCGCCGCCACCGCCAACGGCACTCCCGTCGAGCTGTGGACCTGCAACGGCGGCAGCAACCCGCAATGGTCGCTGGGCTGAGCCCCGCACCGGCACGTCCGCGGTGCGGGAAGCCAGGCCGCCGCTGATCGGAGAGCCGACGGTGATCGCCGTCCGCACCCGGGGGCTTCACGTCCGGACCCTCGGTGCTGCACGCCCACGCCGGCGACCGGGCGGGCGCCGGCGCGGGCTCCGCCCGTGCGCAAAGCACAGCACCGGCTGAGCCGAGCCGTCACATGCTTCCGGGCCATGGCGAACCGATTCGCGCGGGGTACCCTGGCGCCCTGGGGGCAAGTTCTCGGGGAGCTGTATGAACATCGGGGAGATCGCTCGGCGCGCCGGCGTGTCGCGCAGCACGGTGTCGTACGCGCTCAGTGGGAAACGACCGGTCGCGACCAGCACCCGCAGACGCATCCAAGACGTGATCGACGAACTGGGATATCGCCCCAACGCGACCGCGAGGGCACTCAAGGAGGGCCGTACCCGGACGATCGGGCTCGTCATCCCGCCGGCCGGCGACAGGCTCACCCACATGCAGTTGGACTTCGTCGCCAGTGTGGTCGACGCCGCCGCCCGGGTGGATCTGGATGTCCTGCTCTCCCCGTCGGGCGGGGGACACGACCGTTCCTTCGAGCGCTTGGTCTCGGAAGGCCGGGTGGACGGTGTCATTCTGATGGAGATCCGCCTGAACGACCCTCGCGTGGGTCGCCTGCAGGCTGCGGGGCTGCCCTTCGTCGGTATCGGGCACACGGCCGGAGACCACCAGATGTCCTGGATCGACGTCGACTACGCCGGCTTGGTCCGGCACTGCGTGCGTCACCTCGCCGATCTGGGGCACCGCCGGGTGGCTCTGATCACACGGTCCAGGGAACTGATCTCGGCCGGCTACGGCCCCGCGCACCGGGCCGGTGAGGGATTTGAGGCGGCCCTGGCGGAACGCGGCCTTGACGGCTTCGAAGTGCCTTGCGGGGACGATGCCCGCTCCGGCCAGGAGTGTGTCGAAGCGCTGCTGCGCAGCCATCCGGACCTCACCGCCGTCACCACCATCAACGAGGCCGCGCTGCCCGGCGTCGAGCGCGCGCTGGCGGACACCGGCCTCGAGGTGCCGTACGACTTCTCCGTCATCGCGGTGGCGGCCAGGGCCTGGGCCGAGGACTTCCGTCCGCCGCTGACGGCGGCAGACGTACCGGCCATGGAAATGGGCGAGAAGGCCGTTTCCCTGCTCGTGGAACGCATCGCCGAGCCGGACACCCCGCCGCGGCACATCCTGTTGACTCCCCCGATCTCGTTGCGTTCCAGCACGGCCGCCGTACCCACCGGTCGGCCGTCGCGAGTCGGTCGCGGGAACCGCTGAGCCATCCGGGTACGGCATGCGCGCCCACCGGCGGATCCCGGGAACCTCCGCAGTAAACGCCGCGTCCCCGCTTCAACTGCCCGTCCCGGGCCACGCGTTCACCGAGGCGGACTCCGGGGCGCGTCACGGCAGGGACGAGGACGGCATCGTGATCGCGCCGGCATGGGGCCCTGCGCACGAACGCCGTTGGATGGGCGGTGACTGCGCATGGCTGTGGTGAGTGGTTCAGCGCGTCACCGGGCGTGACGGTATCGGCGACCGCCGAGGGCGTTTCGTACCCTGGCGGCATGCGAATGCGCCCCACCTTGAGCTGGAGCCCCGCCGAGGACCTGCCACCGGCCACCACGGACCTGGGTCCGGTCACAGACGCCCTGGGGACCGGAGGGGTGCTGGTGCTCAGCGGGGCGGGCATCTCGACCGAGTCGGGGATTCCCGACTACCGGGGCGCCGGCGGGAGCCTGAGCCGGCACACCCCGATGACCTATCAGGACTTCACCGCCAGCGCCCAGGCCCGGCGACGGTACTGGGCGCGCAGCCACCTGGGGTGGCGCACGTTCGGACGTGCGCTGCCCAATGCCGGGCACCTGGCCGTGGCCGCGTTCGGGCGCCATGGGCTGCTCTCCGGCGTGATCACCCAGAACGTCGACGGACTGCACCAGGCCGCCGGCAGCCGGGATGTGGTGGAACTGCACGGCAGCCTGGGCAGAGTGGTGTGTCTGTCCTGCGGCGCCTTCAGCGCGCGCCGGGAACTCGCCCGGCGGCTGGAGGAGGCCAATGAGGGCTTCGCGCCGGTGGCCGCCGCGATCAACCCGGACGGCGACGCGGACCTCACCGACGAGCAGGTCGCCGGCTTCCGGGTACTGCCGTGCACGGTCTGCGGCGGCGTCCTGAAACCGGACGTGGTGTTCTTCGGGGAAGCCGTCCCGCCCCAGCGGGTCGAGCACTGCCGCGAGCTGGTCCGTGCCGCGACCTCGCTGCTGGTCCTGGGTTCCTCACTCACGGTGATGTCCGGACTGCGGTTCGTGCGGCAGGCTGCCCAGGCCGGGAAGCCGGTGGTGATCGTCAACCGGGACCCCACCCGCGGTGACCGGCACGCCCGCAGCCGGGTGGCCCTTCCCCTGGGAGCGGCCCTCGCCACCGTGGCCGACCGGCTGGGCATCTCCTTCCACGGCCGGCCGACGGGCTGACACCGTCGCGCCGCGGCCGGGGTCGGTTCTCCGTGCCGGTGGTGCGAGGCATCGGCGACTGGCTCGGCGTGGGCGATCCGGGGCGCTGCGGCAGGCGTTCCGGAGCGTCAGGCGTCCTGAGACCTGCGCGGGCGCCGTGTTCGGCGTCGTACGAGACTCTGCGGTCACTTCTTGACGGGCGGGGTCATGGTGCGCAGCGCGTGCCACGTTTGGGCCCCGATTCTGCCGTCGGGCTCCAATCCTCCCCTGGTCTGCGCGGACACGACGGCCCGCTCGGTGTTCGCACCGTACCGGCCGTCGACGCCCGTGGCGCCGAGTGCGTACCCGAGGCGTTCCACCAGACACTGCGCCTCGGCGACCTCGCTCCCGCCCGCGCCGGGCCCGAGCAGGGCGTCCTGTGTGTCGTTGATGCCCGCGTACCAGAGTCCGTCGCGCTGCCGGAACCGGCACGTGTACGGCGCCACGTACCGCACGTCGAAGGTGGCCCAACCGGTGCGTCGGCCGGTGCCCTGGTCGGTCACCCGTACCCGGTACGTCCCGCGCTGGTCCGTGCTGGAACAGGGCCAGGCCAGCTTCAGCGATCCGTCGCTGTTGACCGTCCCCGTGGTGGACACGTTCTGAGGCGTGCTGCCGTCCGGCGCGATGATCTCGTCCGTGTACCGGCCGCCCGGGGTGAAGCCGCTGGACCGGTTGACCAGCGTCTGGTCGGCGCGGGTGCACGCACCGACCATCTCGAAGTGCAGCGGATGGGGCCTCGCCAACCACCAGCCGGTCGCCGCCGTGACGGTGAGGGCCACACCGGAACCGATCAAGACCTTGCGATTCCGCCACGCCGGTACCACGACCGGCAGCGGTGGTCGTAGCCCCGTTCCGGCCAGCGCGGCCAGACCCGCCTCGTCCTCGACTCGCTCGGCCCACCGGTCGGCGCGGCTGATCGTGAGACTCCCCAGCCCCTCCGCTCTGTGGTGAGCCGTGATGATGCCGATGATTCGACCGTGTGCCCACACCGCCGCACCGGACATGCCCTCCCACGGGGAGCACCGCGGGTCCGGATCCCGTTCCGGTTCCTGAACCCGGAATTCCAGCACGCCCTCCCTTCGCCCGGTGAGGAGCGCGATCACACCGCGCGCGTGGAAGGAGTCGCGGTAGCGGCCCGCTTCGTCCCGGCGCATCTTGAACAGCGGGAAGCCCAGCGCACTGCATTTCAGACCTGCGTCCCGGTCCCGCACCGCGCCGAACGCGGCGGGTCTGATCCGCCCGAGAACCTTCGGAGCGCTCAGGGCCAGGACGGCGACGTCGGTCGTCTCGTCGGACCAGGTGACCTCGGCCTCCTCGTCCCACAGAACGATTCCGGCGTTCTCCGAGCGGACGCGGATCTGCCGTGCCCCCGCCACCACGTGGGCGGCGGTGAGAACGGTGTCCGCACGCACGAGGTATCCCGAACCGCGCCGACCGGTACCGTCGGTGTGGGTGACGATGACTTCTGCGGCCCGTTCCGCCTGCAGGCCCCTCACCGGCGGCCGTGCCAGGGTAATGGGCCGGTGACGCCCCCACCGTTCATCGCCGTCGCGCGTCCCTCCCGAAGACAGGTCGGCCCGTTCAACGCGTATCGCCTGACCTTCCGCTCTCCTGATCGGACCGCACATTATGACGCTTTGGGCTGCTGAGCATGAAGGGGGCTGCGCGCTCTGCGGTGATTTCCGGCCAGGCGTGCCGGGTGAGGGAGCCTCCGGGACCGAGCATCGAGTCCTTCCTGCCCGTGACGGACGAAGAGCGCCGTCCCGGCACACCGCCTCCGCGTCCGGGTGCTCCGCACGTCACGCGGCCAGTGCGACGGCGTCCCTTCGCTTCACGCGCACACCGCACGCCGGCGTCGGCACGGTGAGCCAGGGCTCATGCGACGTCCGTGCGACGCCCGGACTCGGCGACCGGGCGGGAGGGAGCCTCAGGCGCCTGACCGGGGATCAGCTTCAGATGGCGGCGCTGACGTGCGTTCCTTGTCGGCGCGGCGATGGGAGTCAGCCAGTTTTCGACACGGTCCATCAAGAGCAGCAACACACCGAGCCCGGGCAGCAGCAAAACCGCTGTGACGATCACGACGGGCCGTCCCTTCCTCGACAGCAGTACCGAGCGGGTTCCCGTCTCTCGGGTAATCGGCGACCACGATTGTGAGGATGCGGTGAAAGTGTGCGCGCCGGTGCCTCTGGTCGGGGCGCGCGGCGGAAGCCGGCCGGGCGCACGGGACGCACGACGGGTGCCCTGGACCGGCCTGTTCGGGGTACTCGCGTCGTCGCGGGGAAGGGCAAACGACGGGAGGTGATGACCATGTCCTCGAATATCCAGCCGCCGCGCGGGCCTGGCGAGCAGTTGTCGGGGGCGGAGCCGGTGGGTGAGCTGGTGCAGCGTGCGTCGCAGCAGCTGACGGAGCTGGTGCGCGCAGAACTGCGCCTGGCACAGGCGGAGTTGAAGGAAAAGGGGAAGCGGTTCGGTAAGGGCGGCTCCCTGTTCGGCGGCGCCGGGCTGGTCGGGTTCTTGATGCTGCAGGCCCTCGTGGCCACCGTGATCGCCGCGCTGGCGGTGGCGCTGCCGGTGTGGGCCGCGGCCCTCATCGTGACCGCGGCCCTCGGTGCGGTCTCCGCGGTGATGGCGCTGACGGGGAGGAAGGAAGTCTCCCAGGCCGCGCCGCCCGCCCCCGAGGAAACGATGAAGAGCGTGAAGGCCGACGTGGCCGAGATCAAGGAGAGTGCTCACCGATGACCAAGTCTCCGCACGACGAGCCCCCCGCCCAGAGCCCGGAGGAACTGCGCGAGCGGGTCGAGCGGACCCGCCACGAACTCGGCCGGACGGTGGCGGCACTCACGGCCAGGACCGACGTCAGGGCCCGCGCCCAGGCGAAGGCCGCCGAGGTGAAGGGCCAGGCCGCCGCCAAAGCGGGTGAGCTGAAGGCGCAGGGCGCGTTCCAGGCCGGGCAGCTGAAGGAAAAGGCGACCGAAGCCGCTGCCCTGGTGCGGCACAAGCTCCCCGTCCGGGCCAAGGACAAGGCCGCGCGGGCTGCCGGACAGGTCCGCTCGAAGGCGGCTGAGGCCGGTCAGGTGTGGCAGGACACGGCGCCGGAGACGGTGCGGTCCAAGGTGTCCAAAACCGCGCGGGTGGCCCGGGACGACCGCCTGGTGCTGGCGGCTGCCGGTGCGGCCGCCGTCCTCTGGCTGGTCTGCCGCCGCCGGAAAGGATGAAGGACAGAAGCCCAAAGTCGCCTCACGGAGCGGCTGATCGGGTCTGCTCTCGGCGTCGTGCCGGAGACTACGGCAACGCCACGGCCCCACGGTCACCGGCCGCAGGACCCCACCGGACAGGCCTCAGTCCATGGCGGTCTTCAAGCGGCGTCACCGCAGCGGTGGTGCCGGCCGACGCCCCTGGCGGCGCCTCCGTGCGCCAACGCCCGGTCCACGTCGCCCATTACCGGCGGCAGCGTACTGAGCGCACGTCGGCCGCCGCGATGTCGCGTACGGCCAGGCGATCCCGCCGGACACGCTTGCGGCAGTCGTCGTAGCAGTTCCAACCAGGCGCGGAAGGGCCGGAACGCGGCCAACCCGCCCTGCGAAGCGGGATACTTGTGTCCTGTGACGACGGGGCGACCGGGGAGGGCGCATCAGTGGTATCTGAGGAAGAGACGGGACGTCGGGGCGTGGACGGCGAACGGGGCGCGCGGCATGCGGTCGTCGTGGGCGGGAGCCTCGCGGGGCTCCTCGCGGCGCACGTCCTCGCCGGGTACGCCGACCGGGTGACCGTCGTCGAGCGTGACCGGTTCCCGGACGGCACGAGGCCGCGGCCCGGGGTGCCGCAGGGCCGGCATCCGCACGTCCTGCTGGAGGGCGGGCAGCTGGCTCTGGAGTCGCTGCTGCCGGGCTTCCTGGCAGAGCTACGGGCGGCGGGAGCACCGTGCGTGGGCATGCCGTCGGACTTGGTGCAGAGTCAGGACGGGCGCTGGTTCCGGCGGCTGCCCGCGACGACGCACATCTACACCGGTTCCCGCGCGCAGCTCGAGGAGCTGGTGCGACGGCGCGTCCTCGCCAATCCGGTGATCAGCGTGGCGGAGGGGACCGATGCCGTGGGGCTCCTCGGGGACGCCTCGCGCGTGCGGGGCGTGCTGCTACGGGACCGCTCCGGCGACGCCCGAGGGGAGCGGCGGAAGCTCGAGGCCGATCTGGTCGTCGATGCCTCCGGCGGCGGTACGAAGGCCCGGCAGTGGCTGACGGCGATGGGGGCCGAGGCCCCTCAGGAGGAGACCATCGACACGGGTCTCGCGTACGCTTCCCGGGTCTACCGAGGCAGGAGCGGCGTCCTCGACGGCGACACCCGCGGCTACTACGTCTACCCCAGTCCCGCCCAGGTCCACGGCGGTGGTGCCCTGCCGCTGGAGGACGGCACCCATCTGGTCATCGTCAGCGGGCTGCGCGGTGAGGAACCGCCCACCGACGACGACGAGTTCGTGTCCTACGCCAAGAAGAGGCTGCCACACCCGCTGCTGCACCAGTGGCTGGACGAGGCGGAACCGCTCTCTCCGGCGTTCGGCTACCGGCGGACCGCGAACATCCGCCGCCGCTACGACCTGCCCGGGCGCCGCCCGGCCGGCTTCCTCGCCACCGGCGACGCCCTGTGCACCTTCAACCCGATCTACGGGCAGGGCATGGCCGTCGCCGCGATGAGCGCGGTCGCCCTGCGCGACGCGCTGGCCGATCCGCGCCGTACTCCCACGACGCGGCGGGTACAGAAGGCGCTCCTCACGGCCTCCCGCCAGGCGTGGGACATCTCCGCAGGAGCGGACCGCAAGATGCCCGGCGCCGTGGGCACTGCCACAACCGCCGGACCGGCGGACCGCGTCGCCGACTGGTACCTGCAGCGCGTCCTGGAGCGCTACCCCGGCGACCCCGTGGTCGGCCCCGCCTTCCGCTCGGTGCTGACCCTCTGCTCCCCCGTCACCACCCTGTTCGCCCCGCCCGTGGTCCGGGCCGTCCTCTTCCGCCCACCCGCCCCAACGCCCACCGAGCCGCCGAAGACACCCGAGGCAGCAGAGGGGCTGAGCGACACTGCAAGCCCCGCCAGTGCTCCGCGATGAACGGCTACGGCCGGGGTCGTCCCACTCGGTTCCGGCGTGGCCGGCGCCGAGGGGCGTCATGAGGCGAACGCGGCCGACACGACACGCGGGACGGACGCGAGGCAAGACGCGAGGGACTGCGAGGACGTAGAACGGCCGGCGGCCCACACGGCGGCGACCGCCCGGTACGCGCCGAGGGCCGCTGAGCCGGTCCCCGTCCTTTCCCCGGAGCCGGGCCCCTCCGAGGGCACCGGCATCACCGCGCTGAACCCCGCCATCGCCACTGGACGGCGTTCCCGGGCGCCGAGCGCACACCACGGCGGCGCCCGGACGGGCACGGGCTCACAGCGAGAGGGCGAGGGCGCCCAGAAGGGACTCTTCTACCCGTGCCCGCGGCGGACGCCGATGGGGTAGGCACAGTAGGGCAGACCCCGCACCGGCTGGTCCTTGAGGAAGCGGGTCACGAGGTCGGCGTACTCGGCGTCGCGCTCCAGGTGGGCCATGTGGTCGGCGTCCCGGATGAGGAGGAAGGCGGAGCGGGCGATGGTGTCGGCGACGGCCTGGTTCTCCTTGGGCGAGCTGGCGCAATCGTGTTCGCCGGTGAACACCAGGGCGCGGACGCCGTCGATGCCGCCGGGCGGGTAGAGGTCGGTGTCGAGCAGGCGCTCATGGCAGGCGGCGTAGCGGAGGGCGGCGAGCTGCGAGGTCCGCAGCAGTTGCCGTTCCAGGAGCCGGGCAACGGCCGCTCCCTGGGCGACCTTGTGACGGGTGGCGCTGTTGACCAGCATGTCGACGACGGTGCGCGCGTACGCTCGACGGACAGGTTCCGCGGAGGGGTGAGCGGGGTCGGCCCCCGTCAGTTCGAGGCCTTGGCGGACCACTGCGGTCAGGCGTGGGCCCACCCGTGGTGTGGCACCGGCGAGCAGGAGCCGTGCCACACGGTCCGGACGCAGCTGGGCCATGCGATAGGCGATGGGGGCGCCGTAGGAGGCACCAAGGACGTTGACGCGGTCCATGCAGAGTTGGTCGACGGCGTACAGCGCCGCTTCGGCCAGGACATCGAAGCCGGCACTGGCGGGCAGTGCGTCGGCGCTTCCGGTGCCCGGCAGGTCCACCAGTACCACTGTGGTGTGGGCGGTGAGGCGACGTTCCAGACGTGGCCAGGAGTACATGTCTTGGAGGGCGCCACCGATCAGGACAAGCGGCTCGGTATCGGAACACCCCCGGTGGCTGAGGACACGGCAGGTGTAGGTCATGCCCTTCATGGACAGGGAGACCAGGCGTTCGTCGGCTTCCGTGGCTTCCACAGCAGGCCCTCCGTGCCTATGGGGTGGGCATGGCTGCGGACTCGGGGGAGCCGGTGGTGATGCGGCGGGCGATGAGGTCGGCGAGTGCGGCGACGCAGGGCACCGCGGACAGTTCGTCCTCGTCGATGACCAGCCCCAGCTCGTCCTCAAGCGCCATGGACAGCACCGTGACGGCCATGGAGTCGATGCCGGCCTGGGCGAGCGACGCCTGCGGGAGGATCGGTCCGCCTGGCAGTCCGGCGCGTGTGGTGAGCAATTCCTTCAGCTGGAGATACACGGTGACGTCCTTGTACAGGGAGGATTCTCCCGCGCGGAACGGGGACTTGGTCGAAAGGCGCCGGGAGCATGGCGGTCACCACTCGGCGCGGAGACCGGTGGGCCATACCAGCGTCGTCGCGGCCCAGGCGAACCCGCTGCCGAAGGCGACCATCAGCACGCGGTCGCCGGGCCGCAGCATTCCCTCGGCGGCGGCGTCCGCCAAGAGCAGGG
Source organism: Streptomyces sp. NPDC104106 (assembly GCF_055584345.1). Taxonomy (NCBI): domain Bacteria; kingdom Bacillati; phylum Actinomycetota; class Actinomycetes; order Kitasatosporales; family Streptomycetaceae; genus Streptomyces; species Streptomyces sp. NPDC104106. The sequence goes on along the minus strand of NZ_JBVJMF010000003.1, from coordinate 569,634 downwards.
GGACCGAGGCGGCGGCGGTGTTTCCCACCTTCGCGATATTCGACGGCACCCGCTCGGGCGGGATGCCGAGCGCCTCCGAAACGGCGGCACTGATCCGGGCGTTGGCCTGATGGACGATCAGCCGGTCGACGTCCGCCAGGGCCCAGCCCGCCGCCTCGGCCGCCTGTGTCGCGGCGGCCGCCATGCGGCGTACGGCGTGCCGGAGTACTTCGTTCCCACGCATGCGGACGTGGCGTTCGCCCTGCGAGGCGGAGTGCCGGCTGCCGCGGTTCCGCGAGCCGCCGACCGGGATCACGATGGCGTCGGCGTGCTCGCCGTCGCTGCCCCAGACCACCTCGCCCAGGCAACCGGCCTGGCCCCGGCGGCCCGCCTCCAGAACGGCGGCGCCCGCGCCGTCTCCGAAGATCGGGGCGGTCGAGCGGTCCATGGGGTCGACGATGCCCGACATCGTCTCCGCGCCGATGACGAGCACCCGTCCCGCGGTGCCGGAGCGGATCAGCCCTGCTGCCACCGTCGCGGCGTACAGGAACCCGGAGCAGCCCGCGGCGATGTCGAACGCCGCGGCGCCACCGAGCCCCAGCCGAGAGGCCACCTCGGGAGCGGTGGCCGGACACGGGTGGTCGGGCGTCGTGGTGGCCAGGATGACCGCGTCCGCCGTCGTCACCCCGGCGGACCGCAGGGCGCGGGCGCCGGCCTCGACGGCGAGGTCCCCGGTGGCTGTCTTGAGGTCCGCACGGCGCCGTACAGAGATGCCGATCCGCTCGCGGATCCAGGCGTCCGAGGTGTCCACATGGGCGCAGATGTCGTCGTTGGTCACCTCGCGGGGCGGCAGCCAGGCACCGAGGCCTGTCAGCACCGCAGTCACAGCCGACGCCGGGGCCTTCGCGTTCTCCCCCGACGGGCACACCTGGGACACCTCCAGCTGACGCATGGGGCAAATATAGACATTCGGGGATGGAAAATGTCAGGCCGACAGGCCGCACGGGGCCAAGTCCTCCCCCACACCGTGACCACGCGGGCCAGCACGCGGCGCAGGGCGTCCCGGCCGTCGGCACCGCGGTCGGGTGAGGTGTGCGACACGCCACGGGACGTACGGGGAACCTGCGTTCCGAGCGGAGCCACCGGCGTGCCGCGTCCCGGCCCCGGGGGCGACGGCGACCGCCGTGCCCGTTCCGCCGGCGGCCGGGCCGGACGCGAGTCGGGACGACGGCGGGCGAAGCGGCGCATCACCGGCCGTTCGACCTGGCGCCGGCCGGCGTACTGTCCCGCGGTCGGCCGCAGGCCGGCTTCAGCACCGGCATGCCGCACGCCGAGGTGCTCGGCGCCCTGGTGCACGACGGCGCCCGGCGCGGTTGCGACCTGTCGTACGGCAGGACCGCCCGCCTCGTAGGCAACCTGCGCGGAGGCAGCCTGCGTTCGGTCCGCGTGGCCGCCGAGAACAGGCTGCATCTGCTCACCGATTAACCGGCGTGCCCTGGGCGACACCAGGCCGGGCGCACGGGTGGCGCCGGGGCAGGTGATCGCGCCGTTCCACAGCGCCGACGCCGCCGCCCCGGCCCGCTACCGGGACTACGCGACGAGCCGCCACGAGCGCACCGTACGCGTTCCGCCGGTGAGCGCGGTTCCGGAACGGGCCGCATGGCCCGGTATGTCAACTGCCCTTACCACTTCGCGTAATGGCAGTTAACACTCTGGTTGTTGTTTCGACGAGCCGATAGGCTCGTCGGGATCACCAGCCGACCCTCGCCCAGGCCCTTGGAGCAACTCGGTGGCAGCAGATGCCTACGCCCAACTGGCGGACACTCTTGAGCGCCTCGCTGACGTGGCCGCGCCGAAGAGGCCGGTGGACGTCCTGGACATCGAAGGCCTGTCCCAGCGCACGGGTATCCCGACCGAGAACGTTGTCGTGCTCCTGGAGGGCGGCAGGACCGAGGAGACCTCGGTCAACGACCGCGTGCGTCAGCGGTTGTCCTTCCTGCGGGAGACGCGACGCCGGCCGGACGGAAGGCGCTACACCCTGGAGGAACTGGGCAGGATCACCGGCGGGGTGACGCGTCAGACGATGCAGAAGTGGCGGGACAGCGGTGTGCCCAGCCTCGCGGCGGCGGACCAGCTGCGACGGTTCTTCAACCTGTCGGCAGGCTTCCTGACCGCCGACGAGCCGGAAGCGTTGAACGAGGCGCTCCAGCCCCGCTTGCGCGAGCTGGAGGCGCGGCGTGATCCGTTTGCGCAACTGCCGCCCGAGCTGCGCCGACTGGCGTTGCACTCGCCGGACATCGCCGCGAAGACCATCAGTTTCATGGCGGCGTGGGCCATGGAGATCAGCAGACAGGCCGCGACGAACGCAGGCCCTGGGACAGAGGTCCCACAGGCGCCGGTGGGGAACGTCTGAGTCATCAACCTGACGCCCTGAGAAGAATCCGAGCGCCCATCATGTCGAGCGTCACTTTTCAGCCAGTCGATAGCACTGCTGGAATCGGCTTATGACCGCCAGGCCGTACTTGGTGCAGCTGCCGGCTCGTCCGCAGTTCCTCCCGACGGCAGACATCCATGAGGCCCACGGGAGGAAGAATGCGCACTGACGGAGAGCGGCACCGGCTGGTGAACACCCTGGTCGGGAAGGCGCGGACGAACAGGGAGATGCGCCGGCTGGCGAGCGTGCTGATCGACCCCATCCGTGTTCCGGTCCCGGCCGATCCCAACGAGCTGCTGGACGCCCTCATCACGTCCGTCAACCAGTGGCGCGGCCGCCGGGTCCACGTGCACCAGAGGGGCTTTCCCCCGATGCTGCGCGCGACGGGCATGTGGATGGAACGGGCCGACCAGGACGGCACCATCGCCGACCACGTCATCATCGAGAAGCACGCCGCCGCCTGGCACAAGCTCGTCATTTTCGGTCACGAAGTGTGGCACATGCACAAGGACGAGGCGATCGACCCCTCCGCCCTGGCCGCCGCGGCCCGCACCGACTTCGTCGAGGCCGCGGAGAAGGAAGCTGAAACCTTCGGTCTGCTGATAGCCCAGCGGCTGCGGCCGTGGCTGCAGGCGGCACCGGACTCCGTGTACGCGGCCAGGGGCGGCGCCGACAATCTGGCCGGCCGCATCGGCGCCGCGTTGAACTACCGGGGGACCAGGACATGACCGGCCTGATCAACTATGTGAGCTGCGGTGTGCTGTGGCTCGGGCTCGCCCTGAAGCTCCGAGACCTTCTCGGCCACAGGAGCGACCCCTTCCTGCGCGCCATCACCTCGCTCCTGGCCCTGGCCAGTCTGTGTTTCCTCCTCGGCTCCCCGCCCACCGTGGGGGCCGTCAACCGCGTCAGCGGGATCCCGAACCTCGCCGCTCCGCTGACCTACATGGTCATCACAGCCTACGGAGCGTCCTCCCTGGTGCTCGTGGTCTACTGGCGGGACGGCACGCGCGGGCGACAGACCGCCCGCCGCTGGATCATCAGCTACGCCGTCATCGTCGCCGCGATCGGCGCGCTGTTCGCCGTCGGCACCGCCCCCGTGGAACGGCGGACCGACTTCGACACCTACTACGCGCGCACCCCGTACATCGGCGCGATGATCGTGCTGTACCTGGTGGCCCACCTCGTCGCCGTCTCCATCACCTGCCTGTGGTCCCTGCGCTGGGCCATGGGCCGCACCGTCCACGGATGGGTGCGCGCGAGCCTGTTCACGCTCGCCATCGGCACACTGGTCGCCGCCGGCTTCAGCTTCACCAAGCTCGTGGCGGTGGCAGCGCTGTGGAGCGGCCGCGATCTGAACTTCCTCTCCACCCGACTGTCTCCCGCCTTCGCCGGTCTCGGCGCCTTCCTGACGGTCACGGGTGTCCTGCTCCCCTTCCTCGGACACCATCTGACGTGCTGGCTCCACGAGTTGCGTGTCTACCGGCAGCTCGCGCCGCTGGAGCGGCAGTTGAAGGGTTTCCTCAAGCGCCGGGCGCTGCGGCTGCGCCGGCCACTCGCCCCGACGCTGTGGGTGACGTGGCGGCAGACCAGCATCCGCAACGGGCTCGCCGCGCTTCAGGACTACTTCAACCGCGACGTGTACGAGCAGACCCTTCAACGCGAGCTGGACGGCGCGCGGGACCGTGTGCAGGCGGAGACCGCCGCTCTGGCCACGACCATCGTGGCGGCCGCCCGAAGCGAGCGTGCCGGAGGTCCGGCCGCCGGATGGAGCGGCCGGCCCCGTCTCCTGGAGCCTGAGCACATGGAGTTGCGGGCCCTGGTCCGGATCGCTGCCGCCCTGACCGCGTCGGAGCGGGCGGTGCCGAGCCGGACACCTGACGACTCCTCCGCGAAGAGCACCGCGTGATTCCGTCCCCCGGCACTATGTCCCTCCCCACCCCCAGGCGCGGGTCCGATTGGAGTTTCCGGGCATGAGCATCGTTGTGTACGCTGCGGCGGCCTGTCTCGCGGTCGCCGCCCTGCTGCTCCTCCCCGGGCCCCGGACGGCCCTGCGCAACCCGCTCACGGCGTCGACCTGCATCTCTGCCGCTCTCGGGGCGGTCTGCTTCACCTGCTCCGCTCCCGCGACGCTGTCCAGGGTCAACGAGATGACGGGCATCGCGAACTTCGGTGCTCCGCTGACGTACTCGTTCATCTCCGCGTACAGCGCCTCGGTTCTCGTCCTGCTGATCCACTGGCGCGGCGGCCCGCAGGAACAGATCCGCGTGATGGTCATGAGGATCGTCATCGCCTACGGCATCCTGATCGCCGCCATCATCACGCTGTTCCGCCTGGGCCATGCGCCGGTCGAGCGGCTGCAGGACCTCGACACCTACTACGCCCGCACTCCGTGCATCAGGGAGATGATCGTCCTCTACCTGGTCGGGCACGCGGTGTGTGCCGTGAGCATGATCGTGCTGAGTCTGCGGTGGTCCCGCACCGTCACCGGACTGCTCCGGACCGGCCTGCGGCTGATCATGATGGGGCTGACGCTCGACGCCCTCGGCTTCGTACTCGCGAAGATCGTCGCCGTCGCGGCACGCTGGAGCGGACACGATCTCGACTGGCTCTCCACCGCCGTGGCCCCGCCGGCCGTCTCCCTCGGCGCCCTGATCACCAGTGCCGGCTTCGTCATCCCGCGGCTCCTTCCGGCAGCGCGTGACCAGTGGCAGAGCATGAGGGACTACCGGGCGCTGGCCCCCCTGTGGCAGCAGGTGAAGGGCGTGTCGACGGTGCCCAAGCCCTCTCCGTCACGGTGGCAGTTCCCCAAGGACCGGCTGCAGGTACTCGAACTCGCCATCCACGACGCCCTGTTGCAACTGGCCCCCGGATTCAACCAGGACCTGGGCAGGGCCGTCTACGTCCACGCCCTCGACCACGGCAGCTCCCGCAGCGACGCACTCGCCGTCTCCGAAGCCGCCATGGTCGTGGACGCCGCCGAGGCAGGCTCCGCCGACCCCTCGGCGCCCCCGAAAGACACAGCAGTCGAGGCCGACCGTTACCGCCTCCTCGCCACCACCGCCTCCGGCACGAGGGAACTCGTACAGCTCGCCCGGGCACTGGGGAAACTGCGGACCGTCCAAGAGCCCAGGCCTCGCACAAGGGTGCGGTGATGGCCTCCACATCTGACACAAGGAGTCCCATGTCGCGTACTGCTGTGGTCATCGGCGCGGGAGCCGCCGGCATTCTGGCTGCGGCCGCCCTCTCGCCCGTGGCCGGCAAGGTCGTCGTACTGGAGCGCGACACCCTCCCGGACGGCCCCGAGAACCGCAGGGGCGTGCCCCAGGGCCGGCACGCGCACCTCATGATGGCCGGCGGCCTCGACGCCATGGACACGCTGCTCCCCCGCACGGACATGCGCAAACACCTCCTTTCCTCGGGCGCCCACGAGATATCCCTCTGTCGTGACATGGTCGTCCTCTCCCCAAGTGGATGGTTTCGCCGGTGGCGCCACGAGGATCCCCTCATCGTCACGTGCAGCCGGGCCCTGCTGGACTGGGCGATACGCACGGCGGTGCTGAAGACGCTCGACAACATCGAGATCCGCCGGGCCAAGGTCGTCGGCCTCCTCGGCGATTCCGGGCGCGTCCGTGGCGTGCGCATCGCCACCGCCGCACCGGACGCCGCGTTCGACGCCGACTTCACCGCGAAGTACGGGCTCCGGCCCTCGGCCGATGGTGGGGAGGCCGCCCTGGACGCCGATTTCGTGGTGGACGCCAGTGGCCGCGGCTCGCGCATCGTGACCTGGCTCCACGGCCTCGGGATCACGGACGTCCCCGAGCGGACCCTGGACTCCGGGCTGGTCAACTCCACCCGCCTGTACCGCATCCCGGAGGGCGCCGAGAAGTGGCCCCTCACCCTGATCCAGCCCAACCCCTTCACCGGGGAGCCGGCCCGCAGCGGCATGATCGTGCCCATCGAGGGCAACCGGTGGATGGTCAGCCTCGGCGGCTCCCGGGGCGGCGAGCCGCCCAAGGACCCGGAGGAGTTCCTGCGGTACGCGCTCGATCTGCCGCACCCGATCGTGGGCCGGCTCATCGCCGGCGCGGAGCCGCTCACGCAGGTGTTCACCAGCCACAGCACCAGCAACGCCCGGCGCTACCTGGAGAAGACGGCCCTCTGGCCGGAGAACCTGGTGGTCCTCGGAGACGCGCTCGCCACGTTCAACCCGCTCTACGGCCAGGGCATGTCCGTCGCTGCCCTGGGAGCCCGGGCGTTGGCCGAGACCGTACGGCATCGGTGGGGTTCGCCGGGCCTTGCACGCCGCGTCCAACGCGAGGTCGCCAAGTCGGTGGACGCCGCCTGGACGCTCGCCGTCAGCTCCGACGTCCTGTATCCCCACGTGATCGGCGGCGAGCCCACCGCCACGGACCGTCTGGCCGCCCAGTACACGCGCCGGCTGACCCGGGCCGCGACCGGCTCGTACTCCGCCGCGTCAGCGCTGTTCGACGTGACGAGCATGCGGAGCAGCGCGCTGCGGCTGATGCGGCCCGCTCCGCTGCTCGCCGCGCTCACCGGGCCCGCGTTGCCCTCGCTCTCCGGTCCCCCGCTCACGCCGGCCGAGCACAGGACCCTGCGCGGTCTCGAACGCGCCGGACAGATCAGCCAGGAGCCGCAGCCCCTGGCGTACTGAGCCCGCCATTCCCGCCGACCTGTTCGTGGCACCGCCGGGGCTTTCCGCAAGGGTCCCGGTACCCCACGCGCGGCCGGACAGCGAGTCGGCGAAGGTGAGGCACGCGGCAGGACCGTGGCGCAAATGATTCTGGCCCGTCACGACCAAGGATGATCGAATCGGTGCTCGATTCACTCAGTGATGGGGGCTCCCGTGACCGTGCTCACCTATGCCGACCTGTATCAACGGATGGCTGCGGACATCGATGCCGAGCGGGAATCCGTGCTCGACCTGCTCGGCCCGACCCCTTCCGTGCGCACCGCCGTCGCCCAGCTCCTCCGGCAGCGCACCTTCAGGTATCCCCTGTCCGTGCTGCCCCTGCTCGTTCACGCCGTCGAAACCGGCGAACCCGCGCCGGCACTGCCGCTGACCGTCGTTCACGACCTGTGGTGGGCATCCGCCTGCTCCCTGGACGACTTGGCCGACTCCCCGGCCGAGCAGGAGACCGCCGCTCCCGAGGTCAGCCAGACGCTGCTCGCCGTGGTCACAGCAGGAACGCCTCTTCCGCTGCTCATCGTTCAGACGCTGCGCGTTCCCGAGCCGGTCCGCACGAGCCTCGCCACCGAGGTGGCCCGATGCTGGGTCGATGCCGTGGAAGGGCAGCTGAAAGACCTCGAAGGAGAGGCGGCGGCAGCCACACGGTCGTCGGTGCGACAGACCTACCGAGGCAAGTCCGGTGCCCCCTTCGCCATGATCACGGCCATGGCCGCCCAGCTGGCCGGTGTGGCGGAGCCGCGCGTGGAAGGCTGGCGTTCCTTCGGCGAGGTATTCGGCCTGATCTGGCAGCTCTTCAACGACCAGGAGGACCTCCTCTCCGGCCGGTTCGAGGACCTTCGCAACGGCACGGTGACCTATCTGCTCGCCTGTTGTGTGGAACAGGCGAGCCCGGACGGGGCAGCACGCCTGATGGAGCTGCACTCCGCCGCGAGGAGCTCCGCATCCGCCCGGGCAGCGCTGGCCCGGGAGTTGCTCTCGCCCTCTGTGCTCGCCGCCTACACACAGGACTGCGAGGATCTCCAGCACCGAGCGCACCGGATCCTGGACGAGCTCGGCGGCACCGAGAAGTACCTCGCCCTCCTGCGGGACCTGGTCGACCAGGCATCCTGCGTGCTCCTCCGCGCAGGGGCCGCCGCGTAGCGGCCTGTCCGCCGCGGTGGACCAGGCGAGGCGGCTCGGGCGAGTGCGCATTCCGCATTCCCCGGCCGTCGTGTGCCTCGGGCAGCGGCGCGCAAGGACCCCCATGACAGGCGCCCATCTCACGGCACGTCGAACTGACGGACACCGGCGCGGAGTTCTTGGTGCACGTCGAGCGGGTCCTCGCGACCCTGGACCAGGCCCTCGCCGTCGCGGGTCGGCGCGTCACGCTGCCCCTCGGCTTCAGCTGGCTGCTGCCGGATCCCTGGACGCAGCGCACCGTCAGCCGCTTCGAGGAGCGCACGAAGGCGACGGTCACCCTGACCCGGACCGACGATCCCCTTCAGGCGTTGCGCCAGCGGACTCTCGACGGGTGGCGGAGTGCGGGTTGGCGGCCGTGCCCTCGGTACTCAGCAGCACGACCACCGAGGACGGCCCGAGTCCCAAACTCCTTCGGCGTTCCTCGGCTCCGACGCCGGTGAGCGCCGCGCGCAGACCGGCGAGCGACGCGGCCCCGCAGGGCCCGGATGAGATGCCGGCGGCGGCCAGGTCCCCGGCCGCGCGGGTGCTGTCGGCGTCCGAGACGGCGACCGCGGCATCCAGCCCGCCGCGCAGGTACGGCCAGGCGATGCTGGACGGGGTGCCGCAGTTGAGTCCCGACATGGTGGTGTGCCCGGTGGTGACACTGACGGGTTCGCCGAGGGCCAGGCTGTGCAGGACGCAGGCCGCGGCCTCAGGCTCCACCGACAGCAGCGCCGGGGCATGCCCGGAGGGGCGGCTGCGGTAGTGGGTGACCACCGCCTGGGCCAACGACCCCACACCCACGGGTATGGAGACGAGATCCGGGCCTTCGCCGACCGCTTCGGCCGACAACTGCTCGTCTATCTCGGCGCAGAGGGTGGAGTAACCCTCCACGATCCACCCCGGGATCCGCTCATAGCCCGGCCAGGCGGTGTCCTGCACCAAGACGGAGTCCGGCGCGGCAGCCGCCTCGGCAGCCAGGCGCACGGCCTCGTCGTACGGCCCTGGGACCTCCGTGACCTCGGCCTGCTCGGCGACGATGGCCGCCACGGCCCGAGGATGCACGCCCTGCGGGACGAAGACGTGGGCGGCCTGGCCGAGCCGATGTGCCATGCGGGCGACCGCGCGGCCGTGGTTGCCGTCGGTAGCGGTCACCAGGGTGACCCGGCCCTGCCCGGCGCCGTTGGCGGCCCGCTCGGCAAGGGTGCGGTGGACCGCCCAGGAGGCGCCGAGCGCCTTGAACGCGGGCAGCCCGAGACGGCGCGACTCGTCCTTGACGAAAACCCGGCCGACTCCCCACTCCCCTGCCAGGGACGGGAGTTCGGTCATCGGCGTGGGCGCGTAGTCGGGCAGGGAGGCGTGGAAGTCCCGCACCCCGGCGGGCGCGGGCGCACATCGCCAGGCACGGGCGTCGGCGGGTGCGAACCACGGGGGTGTACGGAAGGAGGGGAAGTTGTCAGACACACGATCAGGGTGCGACCTCCTCCTACAATCGGTCCAGCGAATGTTTTCGACGGATATCCATCAGGGAAACCGATCATCGAAGGCAGCTCTGCGAGGACGAGAAGAGCGGAACCGGCCATGTTCGATCTGCACCGGCTGCGACTGCTGCGCGAGCTGCAGCACCGCGGCACCCTGGCTGCCGTCGCCGCCGCCCTCTCCTACGCCCCCTCCTCCGTCTCCCAGCAGCTCTCCCAGTTGGAAGCCGACGTAGGCGTCCCCTGGCGATACGCAGGGTGCCGGTCAGGGCGGTCAGAGAGGCGGCGATGTCCGCCTCCGCGACGCGGCCTTCCTGCCGGGCCTCGTCCGGAGCGGACAGCCCCCGGCCGTGACCCTGCGGCAACTCCCCCGCGGCCAGCGCAAGCGCCGCATCGTCACCGTCGTGCGCCAAGGCCGCAGCCGGCACCCCGCGGTCCTCGCCTGCCGCGACGCCCTTCACCGGGCGGCCGCCCTCCGCTCCCGTCCGGCATAGGCGAACCTCGACCATACCCGCGCCGAACTCAAGGTCATCCTGTCCGAACTCTACCGCCGGTTCCCCGAGTTGAGGAGCGCCGTACCACCCGGTGGAGATCGTCTGCCCCAAGGCACGGCATCAGCCCCATGTACGTGTCGGCGGCCCCCGTTCCAGCGGTCACACCGCGGGCCGCGGCGCGCCCATTCTGTGCTGATCACGCGACCACTCGACCGAACCGCCGCCGCGCCGCGGATGCGAAGGATTCTCACCTTTGGCAGGATTGCCCGGTGCAACCGCTGCCGGTTCCCTGCCCCGCCCACCTCATCCCGGACGCCACCGGCACGGACGCCTTCCATGACGTCTACCGCAATGCCATGGCGCACCACGCCGTATTCGTCGCCATCGAATCCGAAAAGCGCCGACGGTGGACCGTGAAGGCGGACATCCTCACCGCCGGCCCCGGCCACACGGTCACCGACACCGTCAACGAGGCGATCCGGGCCGTGATCACCCGCCTGGTCCACACCCACGAGGCCGATCTGGACGCCTACACGGGACCGATCTGCTTCATGATGCACGGCGTGTACAGCGAGGAACGAGCCCGCGAACTCGCCGCCGCGCTCCACGCCGCCCTCTACGGAGACCTCGAGCCCCTGGTCCGCGCCGCCCCTCCGGCACCCTGATGCGCAGCGCCTGCCGACAGTCCGGGCAGCGCCTGACTCGATGTGCGGCCCAGTGGCCCTGGGCGGAGCGGCCATGGCGCGCGCTGCGGCTGCGCGTCGAGGCCGCCCCGTCAAACGGGGCCAGGCGGTGCGACGGCCGATTCCTCCTCGTAGGCTGCGGCCATGACCGAGAACCTGACCCCGACGCCCCGCGACTCCTTCGAGCTGCTGCTGGCCGGTAACCAGCGCTTCGTCGCGGGCTCACCTGAGCACCCGAATCAGGACGCCACCCGCCGCGCCGAGATCGCACCGTCCCAGCAGCCCTTCGCCGTGCTGTTCGGGTGCTCCGACTCCCGGCTGGCCGCCGAGATCATCTTCGACCGCGGCCTGGGCGACCTGTTCGTGGTGCGCACCGCGGGCCACGTCATGGGCCCGGAGGTGCTGGGCAGCATCGAGTACGGCGTCGACGTGCTGGGCTGCCCGCTGGTCGTGGTCCTCGGCCACGACTCGTGCGGCGCGGTCGGCGCGGCGTGCGCCGCCCTGGAGGACGGCATGACACCGGCCGGATACGTCCGGGACGTCGTGGAGCGGGTGACCCCCAGCGTGCTGGCAGCGCGGGCCGCCGGGCAGGTCGAGCCGGGTGAGATCCTCGCCGAGCACATAAGGCACACCGTGGACCTGTTGCTGGACCGCTCCCGGGTCCTGGCCGAGAAGGTCGCCGCCGGTCAGGCCGCCGTGGTGGGCCTGTGCTACCGCCTGGCCGACGGCAGTGCACAGCTCGTCGCGGCCCGCGGCCTCGACGCGGCGGTACCCGCGGCATCCTGACCCCACCGGTCGTGGCTGCTCAGCGTGGTGTGCCGCGGCCGCAGGACAGACGGGGAACAGCCGTCACCGACGACTGGCAGCACGCGCCGCGCCCGCTTTCACGGACCGGCGCGCGCTCAGCCGACCGTCACCATCTCGCACCCGGCACACCTCGCAGGCGGCGCCCCGCGCTACGGTCACACTGAGTCACGAAGAAGTGACAGCGCGGGGCACCGGCGCTGATCAGGCGGTGGACCGGGGTCCCGCGGCGCGGTGGAGCCGGTTGGCGATCGCCAGTCCCAGCCCTTCCTCCGCCGGCGAGGAGGCGACGATGAGGTCGCAGCCTTGCTGGTCGAGTTCGCGCAGGAACCCGTACAGCCCGCGCGCGTAGGCGCCGAGGGCCTCGGGGACCCTCACCACGGCGTGGGCCTTCACCGGGGTGTCCGCCAAGGCGGGGGGAAGGAACACGCCCACCCGGTGACCCAGCTCCTGCGCACGTTCCGCTTCGGCGACGACCGTGTCCGGCTCGACGAGGACGACCCGCGCCCGCGGGGCGTAGTGGGACGGATGCTGGCCCGGCACCCGGATCCGGCTCGTCGAAGGGACGGCGAGCGGGCGCCCCAGCACCGCCTCGAGGTCCTCGCGCGTCACCCCGCCGGGCCGAAGGATGCTGGGCGTCTCGCCCGTGGCGTCGACGATGGTCGACTCGACGCCGACCTCGCATGGGCCGCCGTCCAGCACGAAGTCGACGGCGTCGCCGAGCTCGGCGCGGACATGGTCCGCCGTGGTGGGGCTGACCGAGCCGAAACGGTTGGCGGACGGGGCCGTGACACCGCCGCCGAAGGCTGACAGCAGCGCGAGGGCGACGGGGTGGTCGGGCACGCGCACGGCCACCGTCTCCAAGCCACCGGTCGCCTCCAGGGGCACGCGGGGCCCCCGCCTCAGGACCAGCGTGAGCGGCCCCGGCCAGAAGTGTTCGGCCAGCAGGCGCGCCGTCGCGGGCACCTCCTGGACCCAGTCGTCCAGATGCTGCGCGCCGCCGATGTGGACGATCAGCGGGTGGGAGGGCGGACGTCCCTTGACCGCGAAGATGCGCGCGACGGCGGCCGGGTCCTCGGCATTGGCGCCCAGTCCGTAGACGGTTTCGGTCGGGAGGGCCACCAGCCCTCCGGCACGCAGCACATCGGCCGCCTTCTCGATATCAGTGTTTCTTGCCGTCACCCTCGCAATCCTAGGTGCGTCAGGAACCGGCCACGGCCATGATCACCGATCCCCGGCCCCGACACCGCTTCCCGGGTACAGCCTCACTTGCGGTAACCGCGCAGCAACAGCCAGGCGGTCGTGCCGATGCCCACCAGCACGACGAGGATGACGATACGGAGGCCGCCGCCCGCGAGGAGTGGAGCGGCCAGCTCGTAGGGTTGGCTCATCGCGTGCACCAAAACCTTTCAGGTCGCGGCGTCCTGCTACGCCTCGCGTGTGCCGAGAGTACGCCTGTCCGGGGTCTGCTCTGACCAGCTGCACCGAGCCTGGTCCGGGAAGGGTGGGCCGTGCCCTGTCGGAGGGGCCGGCACGGCTCCGCGGCTCCGTGGCCGGCCGAGCGGCGCGAGGCACGATGCTGTCACCGCTCGGGGGTGGATGCGCGCTGGTGACCACCGCGTGTCGAATGGCGCGGCAAAGCTTTTCCCAAGCCGACAACCTTTCGGGACGCCACAGCCACTTGAGGTGTCACTCGTCCCTGGAGGAAGGAATCCCTGGTGTCCCCTCAGTCCCATGGGCGCTCCCCCGTCACCCGCCGTGCGGTGCTGGCGGCCGGCGGCGCCCTGGTCGCGCTCGGTGGTCTGGCCTGCGTTCCTCTGTTCGCCCACGCCAGTTCCACGCACCCGGCCCGCACGCTCAGCGTCGCCGCGGACGGCGGCGCCGGCTACCGGACGCTCCAGGCGGCGATCGACGCCGCCTCGTCCGGGGACACGATCTCCGTCGCGAAGGGGGTCTACCGACAGGTCGTCACCGTGGCCCCCGCCAAGAGCGGGCTGACCATCGTGGGCGCCACCGGCAATCCGGCGGACGTCGTCATCACCTACGACAACGCGGCCGGGACGAAGAAGCCGGGCGGCGGCCAACCGGGCACCGCGGGGAGTGCCACGGCGGCCTTAGCCGCCAGAGACCTCACGGTCAAGAACGTCACCGTCGCCAACTCCTTCGGCAAGAAGGCGCATCCCGGGGCCGCCGGCCAGGCCTTCGCCGTGAACGCCGGGGGCGATCGGCAGGTCTATGAGAACGACCGCTTCCTCGGCCACCAGGACACCCTGCTGGCCTGGGAGCCCAAGGCCGGTGGGCTGACCCGGAGTACTTCCGTGACGACCGGATCGCCGGCGACACCGACTTCATCTTCGGCAACGCCGACGCCGTGTTCGACCACGACACCGTCGACGCCCTGGACAGCGGCGCCGCCGCCTCCGGCCTGAACGGCTTCATCACCGCGTCCGACACCGAGTCCTCGCAGAAGTACGGCTTTCTCATCGCCAACAGCACGGTCCGCAGCACGGCCAAGGCGAACACCTACTACCTGGGACGTCCGTGGCATCCCACCGCCACGTCGGTGGCCCAGGTCCTGTTCCGCAACACCGCGCTGCCCGCCACCGTGAAGAAGGCGAACCCGTGGACGGACATGGGCGGCTTCTCCTGGAAGTCCGCCCGGTTCGCCTCCTACGCCAACACGGGGCCGGGCGCGGCTGTCAACGCGAACACACCTCAGCTCACCGCCGCGCAGGCGGCCGAGCACACCGTACGCGCGTACCTCGCGGGCACGGACGGCTGGAACCCCACGGCCGCGCAAGCCGGCGCCGGCGTGTCGGCGAGCCCGGGCAACGCCGCCGCGGGCCTTGCCACCGGTGACAGCCGTCACGTCAGCGAGCCGCGTCTTCCGTCCACCACCTGCAAGACGGTCACCGCCCACCTCACCGCCTCCGGGCGTGCCTTCGGCGCCGCCGCGGAGAAGAACCCGCCGGACACCGCGCCCATCCAGGCCGCCCTTGACACCTGCACCCAGGGCGGCTCCGGCTCGGTGGCCGTGGAACTGAAGGCTTCGGGCGGCCACCATGACTTCCTGACCGGGCCGTTGTCAGTTCACCAGGGCGAGGTGCTGCTCGTCGGCAGCGGCGTCACCCTCTACGGCTCGCGCAACCCCGCCTCGTACCAGGTCAAGGGCAAGCCCGCCTGCGGCACTCTGTCCCCGGCCGAGGGCGGCTGCACCCCGTTGGTCTCCGTCTCCGGTGCCCACGCGGGGATCGAGGGCGTGCGCGCCGGCAACGGCAGCCAGGGCCGGATCGACGGCCGCGGCGACCAGGCCGTCCTGGGCTCCTCCACCACCTGGTGGGCGCTGGCCCGGCAGGCCCAGACGGCGGGCGAGAACCAGCAGAACCCGCGCCTGATCACCGTCAAGAACGCGGACGACTTCACCCTCTACGACATAGACCTGCTCAACTCGCCCAATTTCCACGTCACTTACCAGAACGGCACCGGATTCACCGCATGGGGAGTGCGGATCAAGACCCCGGCCGACGCGCGTAACACCGACGGCATCGAGCCCGGCGGCGCGACCGACGTCACCATCGAGGACTCCTGGATCCAGGACGGCGACGACGGCATCGCCGTCAAGGGCGGCAGCGCCGTCAGCAGCGTCACCATCGCCGACAACCACTTCTACGGCACCCACGGCATCTCCATCGGCAGCGAGACCGCCGGAGGTGTGAGCAACGTCCTGGTGGAGAACAACACCCTGGGCGGCACCGACAGTTCCGGCATCGTCAGCGGCAGCAGCAACGGGATCCGCATCAAGAGCTCCCCCAAGAGCGGCGGCAAGGTCTCCGACGTCACGTACGTCAACACCTGCGTCACCGGCGTCCGCTATCCGCTGGTCTTCGACACCCATTACGCGAACGGCAGCGGTTCCCACATCCCGTACTTCACCGGCATCACGGTGACAGGCCTGCGCGCGGTGGCGTCACCGTCCAACGCGCAGTCGGTCTTCAACGGCTACAGCACCGCCTACCCGCTGGGACTGACCCTGGAGAACGTCAGCCTCGACCGCAACACAAGCACCGGCCAGTACGCCGACATCGGCGTGTACCACAGCACCATCACCCCGTCCGGGACCGGTGTCACCGTGACCCAGGTCCAGGGCAGCGGCTCACTGCCCGCCTGCTCCTTCCCGGCCTACCCGGCGCTGTAGACGACGCATCACCCCTGAGGGCACCGCCGCATGGTGCCCTCAGCTCGTACAGGCGTCGTTCCCGGCTCCGGACGGCGGGATCCTTGCATGTTTGCGTAATGCGGCAAGTGTGTGGCGACAATAGGCCATGTCCAACACCGACACCTCCCGCCCGGGCCCCGAGCACTGGACCGAGCTCCTGCATGTCCGTCTTGAACGCATCGAGGGCCTGCTCGTTCCGGCCGATCAGGCAACCGAGTCCGAGCGTCCCGCGTGGCAGCGGCACACCCGCGGCGAGCAGCGCTGGGCGGTGATGGCGGCGCTGCTGGTCGCCGTCTCGGTGCAGTGGACGCTGCCGGCACGCCTCAGCATCCACCCGCACTGGCTGCTGCCCGCACTGGAACTGGTCATGATGGCGGCACTGTGGGCGGCCCATCCGCATCGGCGGATCGAGTACCGCGCCCGTCTGCCGCGCGCCCTGGGCCTGCTGCTGGCCGCCGCGGTCAGCCTCGCCAACGGCTGGTCGGCCGTCATTCTCGTACGAGACCTGCTGCACGGCACCGAGGGATCCAATGCCGCGGCCCTGCTGACGACGGGCGGAGGCATCTGGCTGACCAACGTCATCGCCTTCAGCCTGTGGTACTGGGAGTGGGACCGGGGCGGCCCGGTGGCCCGCGCCCTGGGCACGCACCAGCACCCGGACTTCCTCTTCCCCCAGATGCAGCAGGAGGGCATCGCGCCCGAGGACTGGGAGCCGCAGTACATGGACTACCTCTACGTCGCTCTCACCAACGCCACGGCCTTCAGCCCCACCGACACCATGCCGCTGTCCCGCTGGGCGAAGCTGCTGATGTCCACGCAGTCCACGATCTCGCTGCTGACCCTGGCGCTGATCATCTCGCGCGCGGTAGGGGTCCTGCAGTGAAACCGGCAGGATGAGAGCGCACCGAGGCTGCCACCCGGCCCGCCGACCGTGCCGGCCGTCCGCGGGCGGTCACGTGCCACTCTGGACCCGGGCGACGATCCGATCCGGGTCGAACAGGACCCATCGCGGAGCCGCCACCCCTGACAACCGCAGCCGGCAGGCGGTGACGCCGCCGGGGCCCGTCCACCATCCGGTGGCGGAGCCCGGCCACGGCCATCCGGCGCCGTCGTACACCTCGACCGGCTGATAGGTGTCCCGCACCTCGTTCTCGGGCGGCAGCGGGCACCCTTGCGCGAGTTCGTCGAGCACGCCTTCCGCGGTGGTCGTCTCCGGCATGGCCAGGCTCCTCCCCTTCACCCTTCCGACGCTTCCATCATTGCGCAAATGACAATGTTTTCGCTAACGGTGGCGGCATGAACACGCCTCGCGACGAGGGGTTCAGGAGACGGAGTCGGGTCGGTCGCGTGCGGCGGCGTATGCCCGGGCGGGCGTCATCCTGACGCCGTTGAGGGAGACGGTCTTGTACGGGCTGACCCGGGCACACGTCCTGGACTGGTCCGCCGTCTGGGCGTGGGTCACCGCGGCGTGGGTGTCGGCGGGGGCGGGCGCGGTAGGACCGGTGCCGCCGTGGTCGCTGGGGTAGCTGGTGCCGCCGGTCCAGTCACGGCCGATGAGCAGGGTCAGGCCCCCGCCGCTGCCCTGCCTGAGGTGCGACGAGGGCCGGCCGACGGCATCGGCCACCGCCTGGGCCTCGGGACCCGCGCAGGGAATGCAGTACGAGCTGGACCCGCGGCCGCGGGCTGTGGTCGGGCCAGTGGCCCGCGGCCGCGCCGCTGGACTCAGCGCACGCGGACCGTGACCACCCCGGAGGCGTGCAGGCGCACGGGGTGGTGGTCGTGCTTGCTGGTCAGGCCGTACAGCACCGCACGGAACTGCAGGTCACCGCGGTGCGCGGCCGAACCGCGCGCGGTCAGCCGGGCGTCGTGCTTGACGGGGGTGCTGCAGTTCTCCTGGTGCCACGGCTGCTTGCCGGTGCGCTCCTGAAGGCAGAGCTGGTGCAGGTAGCCGGCGTTGTCGTCGTCGCCGTGCGCCGTGATGGTGAAGGTCTTGCCAGCGTGCGCCGTCCGGGGCGCGGTGATGCCGACATCGCCCTTGGCGAACGCCGGCACGGCGGCCAGCGCCACCGAGGCCAGACCCAGCGCACCGATCACGGCCGCCCGGTTTCCGGCCGTTTTCATCCTGGTCTTCTTCGTCCTGGTCATGGACTTTTCCCTCCCGTGGATCTCCCTTGCAGGGTGAGATCCGCCCCCTTTCGCGACGGCGCCTGGTTGCGCTTCGCTGATCATTCAGATGAGCCGGTTTGACGCCAGGTTGCGCCCCCTTCGGCGGCGTTACGGATCCAGGACAAATCACGGACGCGGCAGCGTTGTGATCAACATTGGCCTGCGCGGGCGGGGAAGAGCCGGTCCGAGCTGCGGGCTCGTGGCGTCCTGCAGTTCCACTGGCGCTGCTGGGCCGAATGGCAGCCGCACGACGGGGAGTTGAACCTGACGGTCGTGGGGCGTGACGGCGTTGTCGTGGATACGCAGGGCATCAGCGCCCGGGACTTTCCGGTCCGCCGCGAGGTAGGCACTGGCTCGTGGCTGGGCAGGGCCTGTCACCACCAGGGTCTGGGGACTGAAATGCGCGCGGCCGTCCTCCGTCTGGCGTTCGCCGGACTCGGCGCACAGCACGCCGTCTCCGGGGCGTATGGCGACAATGCGGCGTCGCCGGGGGTCTCGCGCAAGCTCGGCTATCGCGAGGACGGCATCGAGCGTCATGCCGTACGCGGCGAGCCCGCCGTGCTGCGCAGGCTCCGTCTCACCGCCGAACAGTGGCGACAACACCAGTTGGTCCCGGTGCGGATGGAGGGGCTGCCGGAGTGTCTGTCGTGGTTCGGCCTGGGATGACCACCGGACCCTGTGACGCGGCCCGTGCGCACGGGTCCCACTCCATCCGCACGGCCGCTTCCCGCCACGCCTTGTGCGCTCGCCTCTAGCGGTAGTCCTCCGGGTGCCCCTGCATCCACGCATTGATCCTGTCCCGCGTTCCGGTGAGCAGCTCCTGGTGCTTCTTGAGATGCGCGAAGGAGCGGTCGCCGCCCAGTTCGGCCCGCAGTTTCCGGATCCATGCGAGGGGCTCCTGGAAGTGTCCGGGACCCTGGTGGTCTGCTCGCATCGCCTTGTCGAGACCGCTGAGTTCATCAAACAGCCGCCCCAGGAAGTACTCACAGTTCCCCGGGGTCGTGCACCCGTCGTTGTAGGTGGCCTGAAGCCTGGCGAACACATCGCGGACCTTCTCGGGGCTCGGTGCCGGTTCTGCCGTGCTCGAAGCGGGCGACGGCTCCGCCGCAGGAGCCGATGCCGTTCTGGACCAGTCGCCGCCCAGCGGAAGCAGGAGCAGCAGGCCGGCGGCGGTGAGCGCGGCGCCGATGACCGCCATCGGCCGGGCGCCGTACCTGCCCTGCTGGAGGCAGGCGGGTTGTCGTCGTCAGATGACCAGGACCCGCCGTCCGCGCGTGTGTCCTGCCTGGCTGTCGACATGCGCCGCCGCGGCCTCGGCGAGTGGGTACGACGTGTCGACCGGGATGTGGAGCTTCCCCCGCGAGATGAGGCCGACGGCTTCGGCGAGCGCATCCGACACGCTCCCGGCGGCGCCGGAGAATCGGACACCGAGTTCCGGCGCACCGAGGTCGGCGATGGATATCACCTTGTGCGGATCGCCGGTCAGCTCGACGAGTTCGCGGATCACGCCCGAGCCGGCCAGATCGAGAGCCGCGTCGACGCGGCCGAGCCGCCGTACCCGCTCGACCCAGCCCTCGCCGTATGTCGTGGCGAGGGCGCCCAGGCTGCGCAGGTAGTCCTGGTTGGCGGCCCCGGCCGTGCCGATCACCGTGATGCCGCGGTCGCGGGCGATCTGCAGCACCGCCGATCCGACTCCCCCGGAAGCACCGCTGACCAGCAGCGTCTGCCCGGGCCGCACGCCGACCTCGCGGATGATGCGTAGCGCGGTCTCCACCACGGAGGGGTAGCCGGCCGCTTCCTCGAACGTCAGACCCTCGGGCATCCGGGCCCAGGCCGACAGGACGGCGAACTCGGCGTAGGTGCTCGCTCCTTCGCCGAACACGTGGTCGCCGACCTCGACCCCTTCGACGCCCTCCCCGACCTCGTCCACCACCCCGGAGGCGTCCTGTCCGACCCCGGAGGGCAGCTCGACCGGATGGGCCCCCAGGATCTGGCCCTCCCGGATCCTCCAGTCCACGGGGTTCACGCCCGCCGCCCGCACGGCGACGCGTACCTGGCCGGGGCCCGCGTGGGGCTCCTCGGCATCGATGAGTCGCAGAACTTCCGGACCGCCGAACTCGGCGAAGCTCACTCTCTTCATGCCGCCGACCGTAACACTAACCGTTAGTGTTTAAGTACGGTTCTGTTTTTGCATCTGATAGCGTTGGCCGCATGACCGCGCCGACCGGACGCCGCGAACGCAAGAAGGCAGCGACCCGCCAGAAGATCGCCGACACCGCCCTACGGCTCTTCCTGGAGCGCGGTTACGACGCGGTGGGCATCCGGGACGTGGCCACCGAGGCCGACGTGGCCGTCACCACGGTCTTCTCCCACTTCGCCTCGAAAGAGGCCCTGGTGTTCGAGCAGGACGAGGACTTCGAGCACCGCCTCACGCGGGCCGTCACCGGCCGGGCGCCGCACGACTCGCTCATCCCCGCGCTGCGCCGCGAGGTCGAGGCCCTGGTGCGCCACTGCACGGCGGACTCCGCCGCCCCGGTCTGGCGCATGATCGACGCTTCACCCGCCCTACGGGAGTACGAGGAGTCGATGCGGCTGCGTCATGCGGAGTCGCTGGCAGCGGCCCTCGCCGCCGATCCCGGTCTGCCGCAGACGACGACGGCGTGCCGAGCCATCGCGAGGTTCGTGATCGACGCGTACGCGCTGGCGCGAGAGGCCGCCGATCCGCAGGCCGCGCTCGACGAGATCTTCCCGATGATCGAGGCGGCGTGGGCCGTCACCCGCCACCCCTCGGACTTCCCCGGTACGGCCGGAGGGTAGTGCGGGCTCGACTCCGCCCGGCGCCGGTTCACGGGTCCCGGCGGCGGAGGCCGATCAGCGGGCGACAACTTTGAACGTCCTCACCGCTGATCGCTGTATCGCTGTTCGTCAGGGCGACGGCGGAAGACCTCGCGCAGCGCCCGCATGCCGTGCGGAGGTGCCCTGTGGCGGCTCGTCGTCGACGCGCCTCGCACGGCGCTCACGCAGCGCTTCCAGTGCCACCGGTATCAGGGAGACACACACCACGACGGCCACCGCCGGGACGAGGTAGGCGTCCGGATGGCGCACCGAGTCACCCAGCCAGTAACCGCCGAGTACGAGCGACTGCGACCAGGCCAGACCCCCGGCCACCTGCCACAGGGTGAAGGTCCGCACCGGCACACCGAGGGCTCCGGCCACCGGATTGAGGACGGTACGCACGACCGGGATGAACCGCCCGAGCACCACTGCCTTGGCGTACCCGAAGCGGGCCAGCAGGAGTTCGGCACGCCGCGCTCCCGCGCGAAGGCGCTGGTTGCGGACGCCGGCGAGGGCCGCGCGGCCCGCTCGCCGTCCGGTCAGGAACCCGACCTGCGCACCGGCGACGGTGCCCAGCGCGGCGCAACCAAGGACCGGCAGCAGCGGCAGGTGGGGCCCGCTGCGCGCGGTGGAAGCACACAACATCCCGGCCGGCACGAGCAAGGTGTCGCCCGGCAGGAAGAAGCCGACCACGAGGAGCCCGGTCTCGGCGAAGGCGCAGGCCAGCACTCCGAGCGCGCCCCAAGACGACAGCAGCCAGGCAGGGTTCACCACGGCGACCGCGCGCGACCGGCGGGACACAGCGCCACCCTGGACACACGGGACATGGGCTTCGATTCCTTCCCCCGCTGCTCACCGCACCGGCGCACCCCGACCCACTTATTTCTACATCATGTAGTAGCTTACGGCATGCCGATCGGGGCGCGATCTTCACCCTTCGCCCCTCATCCCTCGCCGGCAACCCCGAGGGTTCGCATGACCGGCCGTTCACCCCCGTGCCACCCGCGCGATCTCCTCGCCGAGGGGACGATGAACGTTGCGCGTCGCCTGGATGAACACAGCCCTCGCCGCACCCTCACGTTCTACAACATGTAGTAATTTCCTGACTGGCCGGAGCCACCGCGCGCGTAGCCCGAAGCCTCACCCTGCCTGCATTCCGAGTCGAAGGTCATCCATGTCCGTCCTGACCTACCCCGAAGCCATAGGCGTCGGCCTGCTGCAAGGCGTCACCGAGCTGTTCCCCGTCTCCAGCCTCGGGCACAGCATCCTGATACCCGCACTGCTCGGCGGCCACTGGAAGCACGATCTCGACGTCTCCGCCGACGGATCCCTGTACCTCAACGAACTGGTCGGCCTCCATCTGGCCACCGCGCTCGCGCTGGTGGTCTTCTTCTGGCGCGACTGGGTCCGGGTGATCCGCGGGCTGTGGACGTCGATCGCACAGCGGCGCGTACAGACCGTGGACCAGCGGCTGGCGTGGCTCATCGTCATGGCCTGCATCCCGGTGGGCATCGCCGGCGTCGCGCTCGACAAGGTGTTCCGCACGACGCTCGGGCGCCCGGTCCCCACCGCGATCTTCCTGGCCCTCAACGGAATCGTCCTCTTCGTCACCGAGCAGCTGCGGCGTGGTGGGACCGGCCGTCGGCGGGCGGGCGACGCCGCGGCGCCGGGCGAGGAGAACCTCAGCCCCGACGAACTGTCGGACCGCCGGATCACGCAGATGACCACCCGCCAGGCCGTGACGATCGGCGCGGCCCAGATCCTGGCCCTGCTGCCCGGCATCAGCCGCTCCGGCTCCACCATCAGCGCGGGCATCTTCAAGGGCCTGAACCACGAGGACTCCGCCCGCTTCGCCTTCCTGCTCGCCACGCCGGTGATCGGCGGCGCCGCCCTGCTCAAACTGCCGCCGCTCCTCGGCGCCCAGGGCAACGGCCTGCGCGGCCCCCTGCTGGCGGGCGGCGTCGCCGCCTTCGTCGCGGCCTACCTGGCCACCCGCTTCCTGGTCAAGTACTTCGAGAACCGCACCCTGATCCCCTTCGCCGTCTACTGCACCCTGGCCGGCCTCGGCAGCCTCGCCTACTTCACCATCGGCTGACGCAGCGCATCGAGGGCGGCGCGCATGCTGCCCGCTCCTGAGTCACACGCGGGAAAGGACAGTCCTGCCCTGGCGGACCTGCGCCAGGGCGGCCCTCCGGCTCACCGGGTCCTCAGCCGCCGCACTCACCGGCCACGACCGCGTTCCCCGCGCCGCCACCAGCGGCACCCGGCCTGGGGCACCGCCGGCCCCGGCACCGCGCTCACGAGTGGTGGCGGATACGTCGGCAGCGGCCAGAGCACGCCTCACCGCCGGTCGGGCAATTCACCGTGCAACAGCTGCTCCAGCAGTCGCTCGTCCTCCGCCGACAGATCCGAGACGAATCGGGCCAGCACGGCCGCGCGGTCGCCGCCCTCATCGAGCAGTGAGTGCATACCGGCCGCCGCGTGCCCGGCCTGGTCGTCCACGGGCGCGTACACGTGGCTGCGCCCCTCGCGACGCCGGGTCACCAGCCCCTTGTCGCACAGCCGCGTCAGGATCGTCAGCAGCGTCGTGTACGCCGCGTCGGGCACCTGCTCCTGGACCACCGCCGCGGTCACCGGCCCGCCGGCCGCCCACAAGGCGGCCAGCACCTCGCCCTCCAGCTCACCCCGTGCACGCCGCGGGGCCTGCCCGCGGCCGTCCGTTCCGCCCGCCACCTGGCACCTCCCTCGCCGTCCGCCAGGCCGTCTTCGGTCTTTCAAGCTACTACGAGACGTAGAAGAACGGCCATCCTGATCACGGAAGGGCCCCGGACGGCCGCCGTCCGCGCCCCTCGGTGACGCGCCCTGCGGCGCCCGCCCGAGGAGTACGACAGGCCGTGGGCCCAGGCCGCCACTCGGCCCTCGTAACGGGACGACTCCGAAGAAGGCGGTTACGGCCGTCCGCCGGATCGACGGGGGCAGCCGCACCGCCCCGGTGTCACTTCGGCATTCAGGGAAACCCGCCCAGTACCGACCCAGTGGTCGTGGCGACATAGCAAGTACGACAGGAAGCGGCACGCCCATGGAACGTGGCAGCAATCCGATGAGCCGTCGCAAGGACGACGAGATGAAGCACGAACTGCGGGGATACCTGCAGTCACGGCAGCACACGCACGCGGAGGACGCCGTCGACCCGGAGCCGGAGGCGGACGACGACATCCCGGTGACGCCCAGTGGACCCGTCCCACCGCCCGGCCCGGAGCGGGAGCGCGCCCGGCGGGAAGCCGAGGAGCGGGAACTGCACCGGGAGATGGCCCGGCACCTGGACCGGACCGTGTTCCCCGCGGACCGGAGTTCCCTCGTCCGGGCCTTGGAGGAGCGGCAGGCGCCCGACACCCTGGTGCGGGTGGCCCGCAACCTCCCGGGCAGGGGCACGTACCACAACGCTCACGAGATCGTCGTCGCCTCCCTGCGGCAGCACTCCCCGTCCTGAGCGTGCGGATCAGACGGTGGCACGCACCGTCGTGAACCTCCCGGTCATGCGGGAGAGGAGATCTGTTCGCGCACCCATTCCGGGTCGGGATTGGTGTATGGCCGGCCCGCGACGAAGACGGTGGGCACGGTCTCGTTCCCGTCGTTCGCGGCCCTGACCGCCGCGGCCCCCGCCGGGTCACGCCAGATGTCGACCCAATGCAACTGGCGGGCGCCGCGGCCCAGCCGGATGCGCAGGCGGATGCAGTACGCGCAACCGGGTCGCCAGAAGACGACGGGCCGACCGTCAACGGCGCTGCGGCGTCGCGCCTCCAGCGCACCGATCGCCTTCGGGAACATCAGGGGCGAGTTCACGCCTGCGAGCAGCACGCACCCCAGCATGAGCCCTGTGGCGGCACCGGGGCTCCCGGCGAAGATCAGTCCCGTCGCACCGGCTGCGCCGCAGAGCACGAGCAGTATCGGCAAGGTCCACACACGCGTCATGGCGACGCAGGTTATCGGCAAGCCCGACGCAAGAGCGGCCCGAGCCCGACCCGCTCGGGCGACGCCGCGGCAGGCGCCTGGGGCCACGGCAGCGCGACCATGCTCGTCACCGGTCAGGACCGCGACCGCGGGGTGGACCACGGCCGCGACGGCACTGTCGGCGGGCTTGGGGCACGTCACCGCGCCCGACTCCGATCGTCTCCGATCGTCGCGTCCGCCGTCTGTGAGGCGGCTGCGCAGAGCAGGCACAGACCCGCACAGGGCTCCCACGGCGAGGAACGGCACGACGCCGGCGCGCACACCCAAGGCAACGGCTTCGGCCGCGCACGCCGGCACCCTCGGCGGCCTTCCCAGGGAGCGCCGGCGGACGGAGTGTCGCGAATCCTGTCCGGCACCGACGCCGACACCGACGCCGGCCTCACCGCCCGCGGAGCCCTGCGCTCCGCCACCACCGTGCCCGGCATCCGTGCCACCCGCGCCCTGTGCCGAATCTGGTGGGGCGGGGCCGAACACCGGCCCGCTCCGGCCATGCGCCGGGGAGAGGGCCTCCAGCGATGGGCACGAGCCCCGCCCTCTCCGATCGACGTGCACGCCCTTTCCTCCGCACGGACAGGCGCCCTCGCGCGGCGCGCGCCCCACGGCGGCCTTCGTACCTGGCTCCGGCCGCGTCAGCCGGTCTCTGCGGCGCGGGTGTTCCAGCGCTCCTCGACCCTGGCCAGGCGCCAGTAGGCGATGGCCACGGCCCATACGATCACGAACAGGCCGACGATGACGTAGCCGACGCTGTCCAGGTTCAGGCCGGCGATCCAGCCGGTGACGTCGTCGCTGAGGCCGAGTTTGTCGTGCAGGACACCGACCAGTTCTATCGTGCCGACGAAGAAGGCGACGGCGATGGACAGGCCCGTGATGGTGAGGTTGTAGAAGACCTTGCGGACCGGGTTCGAGAAGGCCCACTGGTAGGCGAAGTTCATGAACGTGCCGTCGAGGGTGTCGAACAGGCTCATGCCGGCGGCGAAGAGCAGCGGCAGGCACAGGATCGCGTACCAGGGGAGACCGGCGGCGGCGCCGTTCCCGGCGAGCGCGAGGAGCAGTACCTCGGTCGTGGTGTCGAAGCCGATCCCGAAGAGGAAGCCGAGCGGGAACATCTGGCCGGGGCGGCGAACGGACTTGGTGAGCCGGCCCAGCACGCGGTTCATGAAGCCGCGCGAGTCCAGGTGCGCCTCCAGCTCCGCCTCGTCGTACCGTCCGCCGCGCATGGCCCTGAAGACGCGGACGATGCCGAACAGCGCCACGAGGTTGAGGGCGGCGATGAGGTACAGGAAACCGCCGGAGACCGTGGTGCCGACGGTGCCGAGGACCTGGTGGGTCCGGGAGCCGTCGTTCATCAGGGTGCCGGCGAGCTTGGCGCCGCCGGCGACGAGCGCGGCCATGGCGACGACCACACTGGAGTGGCCGAGTGCGAACCAGAAGCCCACCGACACCGGACGCTTGCCGTCCGCCATGAGCTTGCGGGTGGTGTTGTCGATCGCGGCGATGTGGTCGGCGTCGAAAGCGTGCCGCATGCCGAGGGTGTAGGCCGTGATGCCGAGGCCGACCCCGAACGCCTTGGTGCCGACCTCGTAGTGGTGCGGGATCACCAGCAGGAAGAGGATCCCGAAGGCCACCACGTGCAGCGCCGCGATGACGGCCAGGAGTCCGGCGGTTCGCAGGGTGTCCTCGCGTCGCCAGCGCAAGGACGTGGCGGCGGCGCTTTCGGGCACGCCTCGGGACACGGTCATACGGTCACGCTCCAGCACCTCGTGGATCAGCTTCGTGATGCCGTGGCCGGTCTCCTGGCTGACGGGTCGACGCGTCCGCCCCTGCCTTCCCGGCCGCGAGGCCAGTGGCAATGCGTGGGGCGGAAACTTCCCGATCACAGTGGCGAGGGCCGCTCCGGACTGGGCCCCTGAAGGGCCGTCACCGGTCTTCCCGAACACCACGGCACGCCCACCCTAGAAGGCGGAGGCCATCAACTGCAAGGCTGCACAACTGATCAGATGTTGGTGCGGGATCGCCGGTGACTGCGATGATGGGGCCATGCATCTCGTCCCCGCGGATCGCGCCGACCGGCGCACCATCGACGGCCACCGGGTCTGCGATGCGATCGCCGCCGTCGGTGAGCCCGAGCGCGTACGCGCCTGGGCCGACCGTTTCTCCCTCCTCTCCGACCCCGGGCGGCTGTCCCTGCTGCTCGCCCTGCACGAGGCCGGCCCCATCGCCGTCTCGGACCTCGCCGTCGCCACCGGGATGCGCGACACCGCCGTCTCCCAGGCCCTGCGCCTCCTGCGCGCCGCCGGCGTCGTCGAGGGGGACAAGGACGGCAGGATCGTGCGCTACCGGCTCGTCGACAGCCCGATCTCCGACTTGCTGAAACACTGCGCGTCACACGACACGCGCACCCACGGCACGCCGCCCGCCTGAGCCCTTGGCGAGCGTCGCCGACGCCGTGGGGCGGGCGTTCGGACCGGTCAGGGCCGCCGCGTCGGCTCCGGCGGCGATTCGCTGGTCGCGTGAACGCGCGGGCCGGCTGGACGCCGTGCTGCAGGAGGCGGCGTGCAGGCTCGAGGTGGCGAGGCCGAGGGCCGCGGTGCAAGGCCTGTTGCAAAAGGCTCGCCGTCCCGCAGACGCTGTCCGGCGGGAGTTACGGCGGCTCGACCGCATGGCCGGCCGCCGATGAACGCACACTGAAGGCCGCCGAAGAGACGGCGGACCGGGACGCCACCGTCGAGATGGTGCACCGGCAGGTCGCCGGCCTCGACGCAGCACATGTCACGCGCTGCGGGCGAACCGCCGCTCCGGGGCGACCCTGCGTCGCTTGAGCAGGCCCGCCCACGCCGAACCCGCCGCGCTGAATGTGGCGCCCGTCGAGGCGCCGGCGGCGCTCGCCCGCCTGCTCGACGAACTCGTGCCGACGCGCCGCGCTCCCCCGCGCGGCAGGCCCGTGGGCGAAACCCTGTTCAGCGACGCAGGGTGGTGGCGGGGCTGGTGCCGTACGCGGCGCGGTAGAGGGCGGCGAAGCGGCCAGGGTGGCCGAAGCCCCAGCGGGCGGCGATGGCACCGACGGTGGCGCCACTGCGTGGGTCGGCCGTGACCAGGTCGCGGTGAGCGTGCGCCAGTCGGGCCCGGCGGAGATAGGCCAGCGGCGTGGTGTCGAGGTGCCGGCGGAAGGCGTACTGGAGAGCACGGATCGTGACATGAGCGGCAGCGGCGATGTCGGCGACGCTGACCGGCTGATCGGCATGGTCGTCGATGTAGGCGACGGCTCGCCTCACGGTCGCGGAATGGGCGTCCACGCGGTCCTGCGCCGTCGGGTCGGTGCGCGCGGTGCTGGGGAAGGCGGCCAGGACACTGGCGGCCAGCAACTGGCTGCCGGCCGTGACGGCAAGGGGCTGTGCCGCGATCTCCGGGACAGCGAGCACATGATCACGCAGATAGACGATCGTGCTCTTCAATCTCTCGGCGGCGGCCTGCGACCGGGGCCGGTGCCCGGTCAGCCGTACCGGCTCGTGCAGGGGTTCACCGCTGCCGGCGGCGACCTGGTTCAGTACGTCGGGGTCAAGCATCGTGATGTTGTAACGGGCGCCGCAGATGCGTCCCGCGTACGGCAGATCAGGCGGCGCGAACAGCACGGCGTCTCCGGGGCCGAAGGAGTCCCGGACTCCGTGGAAGACGTGGTCCTGCACGGTGCCCTCGTGGACGACGCAGAGACAGATCCTGCCCAGTGGTGTGACGGAGTACGACATCTCGAAGTTCAGGGCGAGTTCGTCCGCGCTGAACGACGGGGCGGCCACCCGGCGCACTCGTGCGGTGCCGGCGTCGGGCGTCGCGCTCCCGATGCGCATCCTCGCGTAGGCGCGGCAGAGGAACTCCTCCGTCGCACCGAGATCGTCGCTTTCGAACAACAGCGAGTCCATGACTCCATCCTGGCAGGCAGCTTCTTCCGGAACGAGGTGGCCCTCTCCCCACGGCGTTCCGCGGACGCACGGCATTTCGTTTTGTGGACAACCGCGACCCCGGACTGTTCGCCGCCCGCACCCTTGGCGGCGGCAGGTCACGGGCAGCAGCACCACAGACCGGCACGGTTGCCAGACCAGGAGCCCTCCTCACGATGCCAGAGCAGACCGCAAACCCCGACCGGATCGCGACCCTCCAGGAGGAGGTCGCCCAGCTCCGGCACGCCGTCACCGCGCACGCGGTCATCGACCAGGCCATGGGGGTCGTGATCGCCTACGCACGCGTGCGCCCCGAGACAGCCTGGGAGATCCTCAAAGACGTCTCGCAGCACACCAACACCAAGCTGCGGGAGATCGCGGAGCACATCAGGCAGTGGCCGCACCGCGGATGGCTTCCGGAGGAACTGCGAGGCGCCCTGCAAGCCGCGGTACGGCGGAGGACGGCGACACGAGCGCCGCAGAACGAGGCCTGACACCGCCGCACGCGCGGCGCGGTGGCCCGCTGTCCGGCACCGACATCGGCCGGGCGCTGCCGCCCGCCCGCGCACTGCCTTATCCGACGCTCCCGTCCGGCGCGCCCCGCCGGACGGGGGTGTCGGCGTCGCACCGCTCACCGCGGCCGACAGGCGGGTCCCCCGTTCCCTGCCCGCCCGTGCGCTCCGGATCTGCCCCCACTCCATCGCGGTGCAGCGAGCCGTCAGCTGGGCTCTGGTTGCCGTGAGCGCCGGCTGGGCGGTACTCCGCCGGGTCCGTCGACCCGCTGTCGCGGTGTCGAGCAGCTCTTCGCCGACGGGATCGGCGTCGGTCCGTCAGGCACGGTGGCGGATGTGCCGGGCCCCGCCGATGCCCGGGCGAGGTGGGAATGTGCGACCTCCAGGGCTCGGCTGATCTCGCGGGTGCCGGTCGACACGCACAGGGTGTAGGCGAGGTCCCGCAGACGCGGGCTCGGTACGGCGGCTCGAGCGCGTGTCTCCTCGGCGAGGAGTGTCTCGTACTCCGTTACCAGCCGGCGCAGGGCGGCGGGAAGCGGCATCAGCATGCGGCGGTGCTCCTTGCTGCGGGCGGACGGTGTCACGACGCCAGGCGGCGGCCGGGCCGCTCGGCCAGGGCTTCTTCGCGGACGCGGGCGCAGCTGCGGCTGATCAGCCGGGAGACGTGCATCTGGGAGATGCCGAGCCGGTCGGCGATGCGGCTCTGCGTCACGTCCTCGAAGAACCGCATGTACAGGATGGCCCGCTCGCGCTCGGGCAGCCGGCGCAGCCCCGCCTTGGCTGCCTCGCGGTCCACTACCACGTCGTACGAGGAGTCGCTGGCTCCGAGGGTGTCGGCGAGGCTGTAGCCCTCGTCGCCGGTGGACACTTCGGCGTCGAGGGAGAGGGTGCTGAAGCTCCCCAGCGCTTCCAGGCCCGCGTTCACCTCCTCCTCGCTGAGGTCGGTGTGCGCGGCGATGGCAGCGACGGTGGGTTCGGCACCGCCGGGCCGCTGGGCGAGCTCCCGGCGCGCCACCCGCACCCGGTTGCGCAGTTCCTGCACCCGGCGCGGCACCCGCAGGGCCCACATCCGGTCCCGGAAGTGCCGCCTGACCTCGCCGGTGATGGTCGGCACGGCGTAACTCTCGAAAGCCCCCCGGGACGGGTCGAACCGGTCCACGGCCTTCACCAGCCCGAGAGCGGCCACCTGACGCAGGTCCTCCATGGACTCGCCCCGGTCACGGAAACGGCGGGCGATCCGGTGGGCCATGGGCAGCCAGGCGGCGACGAGTTCGTCGCGCACGGCGTCCCGCTCGGGGCCGTCGTCCAGTTCCACGAGCCGGGCGAACAGTTCAGCGGTGTCGGGGGCGTCGTCATGGCTCCGTGGAGTGGCGGGCGGGGCGGTGGCGGCCCCGGTCTCCGGTGTGCCGGTACGGTCTGTCAACGTGTCGGTCAGCATGCGGACTCGCTCCTGAACGGTCTCAGGGCGGCCCCGAAGACAGCGCTCCAGGGACCCACCCGAACAGTTCTGTCAGGTCTGCCACAGGGAAACCGCCGAGGCTGCCGGTCGAAGCCGACGGCCGGGGCTCCCCCGCTTGGCGTGCGCCTCCGGTCCGAAGCACCAAGGCCCGTCTGCCCGGGGCTCTCACATGCAAACCAGGCGTCCGCGATGACCGCGCCGCCGAAGGACTCGGGCTGCTCCTGAGGCACGCCCCGGCCGATGTCTGGCAGCTGTCGCGCCGCTGGGTGAAGACCGCACGCCCGCTTCCAGCCGACGGCACCAGGCCCTGGGCAGGGGCCGGGGTCTTGTCCGGCCGGCATGCCCGACCAGTCCCGGCCGGCCGTCGTCTCCCCAGCACCGCGGCGATGTCCTCGACACCGGCGGTGGAGAGGTGGGGGCGAGGTACGGGTGCGGCGCGCGTCGGCGAGTCCGGCCGCGAGCGCTCGGCATGGCCGACGCCGGGCCCGCAGCTTTCGGCCGGTGATTCCCGTGGGGAGAGGGCCCCTTCGGCGTCGGCGGCCCGGCGGCAGGCGCGGGCGAGACAGCGCTGCCGCGGGACGACGAGGACGCGGATGGCCGCTGGAAGGAGACGTGAGCGGCCGTGATCCGCTCTGGTCCGGCGGCAGCCGTCTCGGACACGATCCAGCCGCTGATGGCGACGAGCCGGCCATCAGCGGCTGGACGCCGGAGCCCGACTGGCTGAGAAGTGGGGGTGGGAGAGGTCGGCGGTGGGAACGGTGCGGCCCGCGCCCCCGCTCGTGCTTCCACGCCCGGGCGGATCCGCCGTCAGTAGCGGATGACCCTGGGCCGTTCGGCGGGCGCGTGCGACGGGCGGGCGAAGGCGCCGCCCGGCGTCATCGAGAAGGAGCCGCCCGACAGCGGCCCCGGCGCGTAGCCGCCGCTCGTGAACGACTGCGGATTCGTCGCGTCGAACGACTGGCCGTCCACCGTCACACCGGAGAAGTCCAGTTCACTGAAGGACGGATAGCTCTGGGTGGGGGACTCTATGACCGCTTCGGCGCTGGCGTTGTTCGCGCCGAGGTTCTGATCGACGTGTTCGGTCCAGCCCTGGGTGTTGTCGGTGAGTGTCAGTGTGTAGCTGCCGCCGCCGTTGGAGACCACCGAGGCGGTGATGCTGTCGCCTTCGGAGACCGGGTCGCCCCAGTACACCGGGGCGGCGGGATACATCTCGTACCAGGCGGACAGGACGGGCGACCCGCTGGAGCAGTCGGTCTGCACACCCGTCTGCTCCACCGTCTGCGAACCGTAGCCGTCCAGGCCGACCCAGGGAGCGAACAGGTCGTTACTGCTGTTGCAGGTGACGTGCGGTTCCGTCCAGGAGCCGGAGACGGCGCCGAAGCTTCCGGTGGCGACGTATCCGCCCCAGTTGCTGTCCTGGAATCCCTGCCTGTGCGGGCCGAAGCCCACGGTGGCGGCGGCCGCCGACGTTCCGGCGCACGCCGGGGCGAGAGCGCCGGCGATGAGGAGCAGACCCGCGGCTGCCGCTCGGCCGTTGAGACGATTGCGTCTGTTTCCTGTGTTCGTGCCCATGTACCGGTCTCCTGTGGGGGTGGAGTCGATGTCCGGTGGCCGGTCAGACCGGGGTTCATCGTGGGTGTGGCCTGTATGGACCTCAAGAGTCCGGCGGCAACCGGAACCCGCCATGGCGGGAACATGACACAATTGCCGGGTGGCGGGTACCGGCTCATCGCCGACTCCTCGGGCTACGCCCGCCCGGGACCGAAGGGCGGTCAGGTTGTTCCCAGCCGGTTTCGACACGGCGTCAGGCGGAGCCCAGCCGTCGGCGCCCCTGCGCGCCGCCTCGGGCGAGTTGCTCGAAGGTCTCGGCATCCCCGAAGCGGAACAGAACGCCTATCTGCGCGTCCTCGCCTGCGCGCACTGTACGGCGGCCGGCCTGGCCACGGAGTTGGGTGTCACGGCCGACCACGCCGAGCGGCTGCTGGCCGCGCTCGCACGGCAGGGTCTGGTCGCCCGCCACGACGGCGCACCGGTCCGCTGGTCGGCCGCAGCGCCCGATGTCGCCGTGGAGGCGCTGCTGCTGCGCCGGGAGGAGGAACTGCTGCGCACCCGTGGCCGGTTGGGCGAGTTGATGCGGGTCTACCGGCGGGCGCAACGACCCCAGGCGGCCGATCTGATGGAGGTGATCACCGGGCAGGCCGCGATCGCCGAGCGCTGGCGGCAGATGCAGGACGGCGCTCGGCGGCATCTCCTGCTGTTCGACAAGCCACCGCACATCGCGCCCACCGACACCGAACTCGAGCGCTCCCTGCTGGGCCGCGGGGTGCGCATCCGCGCGGTGTACGAGGCCGGTTCGGTCAGCGCACGTGGCCGACTGGCCGAGATCCGCGAGGTGGTCGCGGCCGGTGAGGAGGCGAGGCTACTGCCCGAACTCCCCTGCAAACTGGCCATGGTGGACGACCGGTGGGCGATGCTGCCGGTGGCCACCGGCTCCGAGTTGCAGGCCGCGGTACTGGTCCGCGCCCCTTCCCTCCTGGACGCGCTCACCGGGATGTTCGAGGCGTACTGGCACCGGGCGGTACGAGTGCCGGACGCGGGCGGTCCGGTACTCGGCCCGGGCAGCCGCCGGGGAGAGCTGCTGACGCTGCTGTCGGCCGGGTTCACCGATGACAGCATCGCTCGCCAGCTGGGCGTCTCACCGCGTACCGTCCAGCGGTGGGTGCACGAGGTGATGGACGACCTCGGCGCGCGGACCCGCTTCCAGGCGGGAATCCAGGCGGCCCGGACCGGCCTGCTCTAGCGGCGTGCCTGGAGGGGGTGCGCGTCCCGCCTGTGCACACGGCGTGATGACGAGCGAGCGGGTGTCCTCAGCGGAGGATGAAGGTGCCTCCGGCTGCGACCGCGAGGTCGGGGCCGAGGGCGGCCGCGGGTGTGCGGGCGCCGGGCTTGCCTTCGCCGCGGGCGAGGCGTACGGCGGTTTCGGACGCGGCGGCGACGGTGTAGTCCATGCCGTCGTCAGCGCGCAGCCATCCTTCTCGACTGGTGCCGTCCGGCCAGGTGATGACGGCGTGGCCCCAGGAGTGCCGCCGGGGTCGGGAAGCGGCTTTCAGCCGGAGGCCGGCCATCCGGCGGACGGCGAAGCCGCGCAGCGCCGGTACGGACAGCAGCTTCCCGGCCGACGGAAGGATCGCTCGTACGGCCGCTCCGCCAGGAACCAGCGCGGAGGTGACGGTGACGTCAGGCGCTCCGCTGGCCCGCTGTGCGGCGATCAGCTCGCCCGAGGGCACTCCCGCCGATGTGGCCTTCTGCCCGTCGGGGAGGGTGAGGTGTTGGACATCCGCGCCGAGCCGGCTCTTGACCAGGCGGCCGCCTTCGTAGCGGAGTCCGCCGGTGGTGAGCACGTCGACGACGGAGGCGGCGAAGGCGGCACCCATGACGCCGGCCTCGACGGCCACCGAGGCCAAGGCGTCGACGCGCACGCGGCTGGGGGCGGGGCGGCCGGCGCACAGCCTGACGACGACGGCTTCCGTCGCCAGGACGCCGAACCCGGCGCCGGTCACCAGGGTGCTGCCGCCCGCTGCCGCCTCTTCGTGCAGGTCAAGGAGCCGGGAGGTGGCGGTCAGGTCGTTGGCCAGGTCCAGGTAGTGCCCGCCCGGCATGCAGGCGCGAGCCACCTGCGGGCCGGTTTCGGCATACCCGCCGAGGGTGTTGACCACCACGGCCGGCCGCTGCTCTGCGATCTGTTCCGCGACCTTCTCCACGGTGCCGGCGACGACGACCTTCGCCCGCTCGCCCTGCCCGAGTTTCGCTCGTGCCTCATCCAGGCGCTCACGGCTGCGCCCGACCAGCGCCAACGGCACGTCCCGTGATGCCAGACGGGCGGCGACGGCGGAGCCGACGCGGCCCGTCGCTCCCAGGATCCATACGTCACCGGTCCGCGCGTCGGCCATGCCATGGGTCATGGGAACCCCCTCTTCCGTGGCTGCGGCCCGCGTGAGCCGACCACAAGCGATGTCTCAGTGTGTCATCACTAATGCTAGCACCGATGACACGCTGAGACATCGTTTGTTATCGTCAAGCCATGGCGAGATGGGATCCTGGGACCGAAGAGCGCCTGATCAAGGCCGCACTGGAGCTCTACGCGAAACACGGGTACGACAACGTGACCGTGACGCAGATCGCCGAGCACGCCGGCATCACACGCCGCTCGTACTTCCGCTACTTCCCCGACAAGCGCGAAGTCCTCTTCGCGGGCTCCGAGCGGCTGCCCGTGGCGATCGAGCAGGCCGTGCTGGCCGCCGACGAGGCCTCGTCGCCGCTGAGCACCGTCCTTGACACCCTCGCCGACGTGGGCGCCCAGCTTGTCGCAGACGTCCAGAACGCCGCCGAGCGCCGCGCCGTGATCAACGCGAGCACGGAACTCCAAGAACGCGAGCGGACCAAAGTCGCCGCCGTCACCGCCGCGATCCAGACCGCGCTCGAACAGCGCGGCACCGAAACCGGCAGGGCCCACCTGGTGGCCCAGATCGCAACGGTCGTCTTCCAGAACGCCTTTGCCCGATGGGCCGACACCAACGGGCAGACGGACTTCCTCACCTGCCTGCGGGGCGCCACCGCATCGCTCCGGGACACCGTGACCGCGGACGCGACGAGCGCGGCCACCGGTTGACCACCTCGCCTTCCGCGTCCCCGCCCTGGCCCTTGCGCCGCGAAGGCCTGAGCATGGGCCCGGCTCGGGTACAGCGCGCCATGGTCCGGTGCGCGCCCCCGTCTCCACCGGAGGCCCCGGCCCAGGGGCGGCGAGGGGGTGCCGGAACCTGCTGTACCCGCCTCACGCGCCCCTGCCCGCGCTCTGGTGGTCGCCGTTCGCGGGAGACGAGACCGGGCAGCCGTCGTCCGCCTCGGTCGCCTGCGCGGCGGCCCTTGCCACAGTTCCCGCCGCCTCCGCCGTCGCGGCCTTCCACCGCGACCCGGGGCACTTCTGCATCCCCAGTGGCTGGGACGGCGGCGGAAGCCGCTGCCAGTGGACGTCGGAGAAGGTCGCGAACACCGCCGAACCGGCCACCGCGTCCAGTACTGCACGCAGACCCCAGACGGCGGGGCCGCGGTGGCGACGCGGCGCAGGTCGCAGTCGGCCGCGCCGCCCCCGACAGCAGCAACGGCATGGCGTGCGCAGTAGCGTCGTGCCGCCTGCTGCCGAGGCTCAGCCGGCGGCCTCGGCCGGCTCCGCCGGCCGCGCGCCGCGCGGAGCGCGAACGCCGCGCGCCGTGGCGGGGCCCTCCCAGCGCACGGCCCCGCAACTGTCCAGGCCGAACTGGTCCATGACCCGGGCGACGACATGGTCGACCAGGTCGTCGATGCTCTCCGGCCTGTTGTAGAAGGCCGGCATCGGCGGCAGGATCGTCGCGCCCATCCGGGACATGGCCAGCATGTTCTCCAGGTGGATGGTGGAGAGCGGTGTCTCGCGGACGCCGAGCACCAGGCGCCGGCCCTCCTTGATGACGACGTCCGCGGCCCGCGCGATCAGATCACTGCCGTACCCGGCCCGGATCGCCGCGAGGGTCTTCGCACTGCAGGGAAGGATCACCATCCCGTCGGTGCGAAAGGAGCCGCTGGAGATGCACGCCGCTTGGTCGTCGGCGCCGTGTACGACGTCGGCGAGGGCGGCGACGTCGTGAGACGTCCAACCCGTCTCCATGGCGATGGTCGCCTTCGCCCATCGGCTCATGACCACGTGCGTCTCGACGTCCGGCTGCTCCCGCAGGTGCTGGAGGAGCCGGATGCCGAACACGGCCCCGGTGGCGCCGGTGATTGCGACGATCAGTCGCATGAGACAACCCTTTCGTGACCTCGTGTCATGTCCGTCCGTGGTCCTGCCGGCGATCAGCGGGCGTAGCGCGCCAGCACCCTGGCCCGGACCTCGACGGGATACGCGTCCGTGAAGGTGCTCTGCCGCTCGCGCTCGTCGGGCGCGGGGAGCAGACCCTCGTGGACCACCTTGGTCGCCCGGGCGGCGTGGCGCTCCTCGGGCGTGTAGCAGGTGAGCAGGGGCAGGACCGGGCCGTTTGCGAAGCGGACCACGCGCCCGTCCGGGTGGACACGCGTGGCCAGCGCCCACAGCAGGTCGGCGTCATCGGTGGGGTCGAAGTCGTCGTCCAGCAAGAACACCTGCGGCAGGCAGAGACCGAACTTGGTGCCGAACACCGCCTCCCCGACGCGGCGCGCGTACTCCTCAGGGCTGACCCCGGGCAGCAACTCGCGCCAGTTCCCCGGGGCGCTGACGATCAGCCAGTGGCTGGCGGCGCTCAGGGGGGCCCAGGCGCAGGCCGCCGGCAGGCCCGACTCGCGGATGGCGTCCAACGCGCCGGCGGCTTCGCCGATACCCGTCACGGTGTGGAAGTCGTCCACCGGCTTGCCCTCCGCGACCAGCGGCCAGATCGGCGCGTCCCGGTGGGTGACGGCTTCCACGCTGTACACCGGCTGGAGGCTGGTCTCGCGCGGGACGTAACCGGCGAACTCGCCGAACGGCCCCTCGACTCCGGCGCGTTCGACGGACAGGTGGCCCTCGATGACGATCTCGGCGCCCGCCGGAACCATCAGCTCGGACAATTCGGCCCTGACGACCTCCAGCGGACGGCCGATCAGGGCGCCGATGTAGTCGGCCTCGGCCACGCCGTCGCCGAGCGGGATGCCACCGACGTAGGGAACGGCCGGGTCGCCGCCCTGGACCAGCGCATAGGGCATGGGCCTGCCAAGGTCGGCCCATTGCTGCCAGATCCGTGCGATGTGCTGGGGATGCATGACGAGACCGGTCATGCGCTTGCCGTCGATCATCATGATGCGGGCGATGGACCAGTTGGTCCACGAGCCGTCCGGCGTCTGGGCGATGATCACGCCGTAGGTGTTGGCGTAGCGGTTGCCGTCCCCTTCGTGCACGAAGGGGACGGGGAAGCGGTTGAGGTCGGCGTCGTCCCCGAGCAGGACGTTCTGCTTCACCGGAGCGGCCTCACGGCCGACCGCGATCGGCGGCAGACCCGGGCGGTGCCGGGTGGCGACCAGGTGCTCGACGATCTCGCGACCGGTGGCTTCCGGCCGCAGGCCGACGCTGAGCGCGACCCGCGCGTACGGCCGGCTCGGATCGGAACTCAGTGCGGCCGGAGCGCCGAGCAGGCGGAAGCCCTCGGCGACGCCGGCGACGTTCTCGAAGAGCGGGGCCGGGAGGCGGCGCTCGGTGCTGTACCTGGTCTGGGCGGCAGCCTCCAGGTTCCAGTCCACCTGCTCGTGGACGCGGACGAGATCGCCGAGCTTCTCCAAGGCCTCGATGTGCTCGCGAAGGTCGGACGGGTGCTGCATGTGGTCCTCCCGCAAATTAATCAGTACACGAACATTCACTATACAGACAGTCTGTGTACTGACATTCAGCTGCCGGCTCCGGCCGTCTGTGCCAAGATCTCTGCCAGGAGCCCGCACCTCGGCCCCGTCCCGCACCCGCCTGCGCCGGAACGATTCGGAGATCCCGCGGCCATGTCCGAGCAGCCCCTCACCGACACGCCGATGCACCTGCTGCGCCGGGCACTGCAACAGCTGACCGCGGTGTGGCAGGCCGAGGTCCCCGACCTGACCGCTCCGCAGTACGCCGTCCTGACCGTCCTCGCCGACTCCCCCGGCGTCACAGGCGTCACCCAGGTCGAGCTCAGCAAGGCCACCGCGATCGACCGGTCCACCATGGCGACCATGCTCGACCGGCTCTCCTCCCGAGGCTGGATCACCCGCGAGGTCGACCCCGCCCACCGCCGCCGCCACCAGGTACGCCTCACCCCCGAGGGCCACGCGCTCCTGCGGCGCATCGCCCCCGCGGTGGCCCGCGTGAACCGCTGGCCCGCCGAGCGGCTCGGCGCTCGGCGACTCGAGGAACTCCTGCCGCTGCTCAGGGACTTGGCCGAGGTGGATGCCGACCGCAGCGTCTGAGGACGCGCCGCGGGCGAGCGGCTGTCGCCGGCTCGTCCTCGCCGGGGCAACGCCCCGCACCAGGACGGCTCCGGTGGCACCGCGGGCATCGCTGGGCGATGGTGGGGTGTGCACGTCCCTCTTCACAGGACGAGGGAAGAAGGAGGCTTCCGTGCGTTCCTTCAGGTCAGCAGTGGCGGCAGGTCTGCTGGGCATCGCGGTGCTGGGCTTCTCCGCCCCGAACGCGGTGTCCGCGGGCGGAGAAACGCCCATGGCATCCGGCAGGGTGTGCGGCGCGGAGAGTGCTACCGGCCTCGCCGTGTCGGCCGACAAGTCCACCGCGTGTTCCGCCGCGATGGAAGTGGCCAGTGCTTACACGCGCGTGGCTCGCGGCACGGAGAAGTCCGTGGCGACCGTCAGGGCGGCCGGAGCCGTGTGGAAGTGCCAGGAGCAGCAGGGCGACCCGAATCCCTACCAGAAGTGCGTCAGCACGGCGGACTCACGTCGGTGGGTCGAGCTGACGTCGTAGGCGTCCTCTCGCGCGACCGGGGACCAGCGCTGCGCCGACTCTCCGGCCGGGCAGGTCAGGTAAGACGCCGGGCCCTGTGCGTCCGGCTGTGCCGGGCCCGGCGGAGCCACGGGCACGCCGGACGTCGCCTGGCCGGTCAGCGGCGTGCGGCCAGGCGCAGCCGGGCGGGGTGAGATCGCGGAACCATGCCGTGGGTGGAGCGCGGCGCCTGGCCGGTGGCGGGCGTCAGCGTCCAGCGCGCGGTGATGACGGCCAGGGTGAGGGTGGCCTGGAGGAGGGCGAACCGTTCGCCGATGCATCGATGGGGTCCCGCGCCGAACGGGAGGTAGCTCTGGCGGTCCGGGACGGCGTTCGCCCAGCGGTCGGGGTGGGGGTAGAGCCACGAACTCCACGCGATCGTCGTACCCGGCGCGAAGTGATGGCCGCCCAGCTCGGTGGCGTCCATGGCCACGCGGGGCGCCATGGTGAGGGGCGGGTGGAGGCGGAGGGTCTCGGTGATGACGTGGTCGGCCGTGGTGCGCTCGGCGACGTCGGCCACCGTGGGTGTCCGGTCCCCGACGCGGGGCCTGGTCTCGGTGCGCAGGCGCATGGCGATGTCCGGGCGGGCCGCCGTGCTCATCAATGCCCAGGCGAGGGTGTTCGCCGGGCTCTCGGTGCGCGCGGCGAAGAAGGTGATGGCCTGGTCGACCACCTCCTGGTCGTCGAGCGTCCTGTCGCTGCCGGCGGTGCCGGAGTCGACGGCGGTCAGGAGACCGTCCAGGAGGTCGTTGCCGCGTCTGCCGTCCGCGCGGCGGGCGGCGACGGTTGCGGCCCACGCCTGCCGCAACCGCTGCTGTGCCAGGCCGAAGCGCCGGTTGATCGGGGTGGGCAGCGCGTTCACCGGCCGGGGCACAGCATCCTGCGCAGCGCTCCGGCGCTGATGGTCCCCAGGTCTTCGACGAGACCAGCCCTCGTCCCGGAAGGCAGGGCGCCACTGCCCGGCAACGTCTCTACCGCCGTCCGCGTGGTCAGGCGCTTCATCTCGGCGTTGACGTCGATGACCTGTCCGTCGTGCCAGGAGTCGGCGAGTAGCTCGGCGGCGACGCTGAACACCGGCGCGTAGCCCGCGATCCGCTCTGGATGGAACGAGGGCTGGCACAGTCGGCGCTGACGCCGGTGCGCCGGGGCCGGACACGTGAGCAGGCCGTTGCCGAAGGCCTCCCGGCCCAGCTCGATGAGGGGTCCGCCCCTGTCGAACGTACGGCCGTCGACAGGTACCTGCCGGGTCAGATCCGGTGCGCACACCATGACCGCGGGCAGCGTGCCCAGGCGGATGCGGACCAGGGGACCGATCGCGCAGAGGGCCAGGACGAACCGGAGCGGGTCTCGCGTCATGGCGAGCGCGTGCCCCACTCACGGCAGTGCGCCCGGAGCCGAAGGGATCACGTCGGTGCTGGACACCGGCCACTCCCTGGTGGTGCGTCCGGGACGGGCACGGCCCACGGCCGACGGCTGTCCGGGGCTCCACTCCAACGTAGTCTTGGGACGACGGGCGCGCACCGCGGTGTCGGACCCCGCAGCCGATCCCCGGCACGCCGTGCCACACCGGGCAGCGGCCGCCGGGAGACCTCAGCGGACCAGCAGGTCGCGGATCGTGTCCGCGATCTCGTCGGGCACCTCCTCGGCCATGAAGTGCCCCGCCCGGGTCAGCCGGTGGTCGAGGTCCGGTGCCCAGGCCTTCCACACCGCGGCGGCGTCGTAGCCCAGGTGCGCGCCCCAGTCCTGCTGCACGACCGTGACGGGCATGGCCAGCTGGGACCCGGCGTCCAGGTCCGCCTGGTCGTGGACGATGTCGATGCCGGCCGAGGCACGGTAGTCCGCGACGATCGAGGGCACCGCGGCGGTGCACGCCCGCAGGTACTCGGCGCGCACCTCCTCCGGCACGGCGGCCGGATCGCCGGCCCAGGTGTCGAGGAACGAGCCGAAGAACGCTTCCGCGCTGTTGACGATCATCGTCTCGGGCAGGCCGGGCGGCTGCGCCATGAGGAAGAGGTGGTAGCCGACCGCCGCCGGAACCCCGCGCAGGACGTTCCACATGTCCAGCGTCGGCACGATGTCGAGCAGGCCGAGATGGGTGATGGTCCCGGGGTGGTCCAGCCCGGCCCGGAAGGCGGCCAGGGCACCCCGGTCATGGCCGACGAGGGCGAAGCGCTCGTGTCCGAGCGCCGCCGCCACGGACACGACGTCCGCGGCCATGGTGCGCTTGGCGTACACGTCGGGGCCGGTGGCCGCCGGCTTGTCGCTGGCGCCGTAGCCGCGCAGGTCGGGGCAGATCACCGTGTGCTCGCCGGCGAGCCGTTCGGCGACGTGCCGCCACATCAGGTGGGTCTGCGGGAAGCCGTGCAGCAGGACGACCGGGCTGCCGCTGCCGCCGATCGCGGCGGCCAGCTCCACACCGTCCGTGCCGGGCAGGCGGACGTGGTCGAAACCGGGGATGGTGAGCGTCATCTGGTGGGGCCCTTTCCTCGCGTCGGGGGGGACGGGACCAGCGTGGGCGACGCCGATCAGTAACGGATCAGTGCGGTGCGACGTGGTGGACCCCTGGCACGGAAGATGGGGGCATGCGAATCGATGTGCTCGGTGCGGTGCGGGCCCTGCGCGACGACGGCAGCCCGCTCGGCCTGGGCGGCCCCCGCCATCGCGAGGTGCTCGCGCGGCTCGTCGCCGCCGAGGGGCGGATGGTCACCACCGACGCCCTCGTCGACGACCTGTGGACCGAGCCGCCGGCCCGCGCCGTGGGTGCGCTGCGCACGTTCGTCGCCGCGTTGCGCCGCGCCGTCGAACCCGACCGGCCGCCCCGGAATCCGCCGCGCGTACTGGTCACGGAGGGGCCGGGCTACGCGCTGCGCCTGCCGCGCGAGAACGTGGACGTCCACCGGTTCCAGGACGCCCTGGCCCGCGCCCGGCACGATCCCGACGCCGTGGCCGCGCTCGGCGTGGCACTCGCGGCCTGGCGCGGCCCCGCCTACGCCGACGTGCAGGACTCCGCGTGGGCGCAGCGCGAGCGGGCGCGGCTGGAGGAGCTGAGGCTGGAGGGGGTCGAACTGCGTGCCCGCCTCCTCCTCGACTCCGGCGCGGGGGCCGATCTCGTCGCCGAGCTGGGCGCCCATGTCGCCGAACACCCCTGGCGGGAGCCGGCCTGGGGACTGCTCGCCCGCGCGGAGCATCGCGCGGGCCGCCAGGCCGACGCCCTGGCCACCCTGCGCCGCGCCCGCACGATGCTCGTGGACCAGCTCGGGCTCGACCCCGGCGCCGACCTGCGCCGTCTGGAGACGGACATCCTCAACCGGTCCGCTTCCCTCGAAGGGCCACGTACCGCGTGGGCCGGTGGTGTCCGGCTCGGCCCGCGCACCACCGTGGACCTGGCCCGCACCCTCGCCCTCGCCGGCGGTGACGCCCTGGTCCACTCACGGCGCGACCGCCTCCGCGCCGTCCACGCGGCCGAACGTACGGGAGACGTGCTCCTGACGGCCCGCATCATCGGCGCATACGACGTACCCGCCCTGTGGAGCCGCGCCGACGACCCCGAGCAGTCCCGTGCCGTCGTCGCGGCTGCCGAGCGCACGCTGGCGGCTCTCGGCCCGGACGGCCCCGCCGGCCTGCGCGCCCGCCTCCTGGCCGCGGTCGCCGTCGAGAGCCGCAGCGCCGGTCTGTCCGCGGACGAGCTGGGGCGCGCCGGGCGGGCCGCACGACAGGCCGAGACGCTGGCACGGGAGCTGGGCGATCCGGCCCTGCTGGCGTTCGCCCTGAACGGGGTCTTCCTCCAGTCCTTCGCCCGCCCGGGGCTCGCGGCGGCGCGGGACGTGATCGGCGGCGAGATCCTCGAACTGGCCACCGGGCACGACCTGCCGAGCTTCGCCGTGCTCGGCCGGCTCATCCGCC
This sequence comes from Streptomyces sp. NPDC104106, assembly GCF_055584345.1. NCBI lineage: Bacteria > Bacillati > Actinomycetota > Actinomycetes > Kitasatosporales > Streptomycetaceae > Streptomyces > Streptomyces sp. NPDC104106. The sequence goes on along the minus strand of NZ_JBVJMF010000003.1, from coordinate 526,368 downwards.
TGCAGTCCGCCTCGGCCCTCGGCGACCTCCAGGCCGCGGCCTCGCACGCGCGCGCCGCCGAACAGCTCGCCGTCGCCATCGAGTCCCCCCTCGTCCCCTTGCTCACCGCCTGGTTGAGGGCCCGGGCCACGGCCGCCCGCAGCACCGAACCCGGCGGCCCGACCGCCGCCATGGCCGCGGCCCACTACCGTGCCGCCGAGGACAGCCTCCGGACAGCCGGAATGCCGGGGCTGCACCGCGGGCTGTTCCCGCTCGCCCTGCTGGGGCTGCGCCTGCTGCACGGCCGGCCGGCACCCACCGACGCCGGCCTCGACTGGGGCCCGTACCGCCCCTGGGCACGTCCCCTCGTACTTCTCGACCAGGACCGGACCGAGCAGGCCCGTGCCGCCCTCGCCGCGGTTCCCCGGCCACCGCGTGACCACATGCAGGAGGCGCTGTGGTGCCTCACCGCGCGCGCCGCCGTACGCCTCGGCGAGCGCGCCGTCGCCGCACGCGCCGCGGCGGCCCTGCGGGACGCCCGTACCGAACACGCCGGTGCCGCCAGCGGCATGCTGACCCTGGGCCCGGTGGCGCGGTACCTGGCCGAGGCGCGGGCCTGCGCCGAAGCGGGATGAGCCACCGCACCCGCGGGCCGTCAGGTCGCGTAGCGCGGCGAGTTGGTGATCTGCGGTCCGTAGCGGTCGTGCGTGAACGGATGGATCCAGCCGGTCTTTCCGTACCTCCGGTCGGGGGCGTTGTCGTGGGCGACGCCTTGTTCGTCCATGAGTTTCGCGCAGTCCTTGCAGGCGGGCTGGGTGGTGCGGATGATCCCGCCGGCGCATGCGCCGTCGCCCCACACCTTCATGATCCTGCACTCCGCGTGGTTCGCGGTGGTGCCGACGTAGCCGGGGCAGATCTGCCGGGCCGTCGGGAACCAGCCCGGCAGCGTCCCGGTGGGGTTGGCCCTGATGTCCTCGACGGCCGACCAGATGTCGTTGAAGAACGAAGGGGAGTTGGACGACGAGGTCGCGAGGTACAGGGTGCCGCCGAGCAGACCGCACCCCGTATTGCCCTGCCTGGTGTGCCAGATGGACGCGATGGACTCCAGGAACGACCCTGGGCTGGTGAGGCTGACGGCCGTGTACTGCGGCGCTGCCCGGGGGGCGAGACGTGGCTGTTGCGGTGCCTGGCGGGCAGCCGCGGGGTGAACGTCGTAGTCCTCCTGCAGGATCGTCATCACGTCGTCCCAGGCGACCCGGTGGTCGTCCTCGATGATCAGGTCGACCGCCACTTCCACGAACTCGTGGGTCTCCTGGGGGAAGTGCTGGAGGATCCCGGCCAGCATCCCGTTGCGTGCGATGTCCTTCGAGCCGAGCTCGCGGCCCTGGGCATCGGTGATCACGCGCTGGACCGCGTCCGTGTGCGCATCGGCCGCGTCCCTCGTGCCCGCTCCGTCCGTCGTGGTGTCGGGGCGCGGCGGACGGGGCCCGGACAGGGCGCGGGCGGCGACGGCCTCGGCTTCGCGTTCGAAGCGGTCGCCCGGGTCGGAGAGCGACAGCCCGTCGCCGTGGTCGGTCGCGGCGACCGGCCCCTGCCGCTGCTGGACGACGTGGACGAGTTCGTGGGCCAGGGTCCTCTTGCCGCCTCCGTCCGCGCCGATGACGACGTGGTTGCCGGAGGTGTAGGCCCGGGCTCCGATCTCAGCCGCGGACCGCTGGGCGGCGGTGCCGCTGTGCAGCCGGACGTCGGAGAAGTCCGCTCCGAGCCGCCCCTCCATCTCCGCCCGCGTCCCCGGGTCCAGCGGCCGTCCGGGGCCGCGCAACACCTCGTGGACGGTGGAGTGCCGGACTGTGGGCCGAGTGCCGTCGGACGCGTCTTCGGCCTGGCGTCGCCGGAGCATCCGGGTCACCGCCGCGTTGCCCACCGCACGCTGCAACGCCGCCGTCCGCTCCGGCACCACGGGGGCGGGCCGGTCCGCGGTGAGGTGCCCCATGGCATCGCCGCCGGCCCTGGACCGGGCGCCCGCCTCCGGGGTCCGGTGCGCGGCGCCGCCGCGGGAAGCGGCGTCCTTGTCCTCGTGGCGGGCGTGGGCTCCCATGACCTTCTCCCCGGTACCGGTGATCACCGGATTCCAGGATGGGCCGCGCCGCCGTCCGCCGGCCAGGGGCGTGCGAACGGTCCCCGGGGCAGGCCACCTGCCTTTACGGGCACTGGAGGAACGCGGTGTACGTCACCGACGCCGGCCCCCCGCCGGCCGGTTCGCGGGGCGCGCCGTCCGGGCGCCGGTCCACGGCTCGGGCTGACCGACGCCCGGGAGAGGGCTTGCGGACCTGTCAGTCAGGGGGCGGCTGTCGCCGGGCGGAGCGGGTGAGGCGTTCGGCGAGGGCTTCGACGAGGCCGCGCAGCTCATCCGGGCGTTCGATGACGAAGGGCCGGTCCAGCGAGGCGAGTACGGCGGGCAGCCAGTCGAGCCGTTCGACGCGCAGTTCGACGCGGGACCAGCACTCGGCCTGCGGATCCGCGCTCCCCGAGGGCGGCAGTTCCTGCACGATCGCGAGGCCCGCGGGAAGCCGGGTGTGGATGTGCTCGGCCGTGCCCTGGACGCGCAGGGTCACCTCATGCCGGTACGGAGCCGTGGCGAGCCCGGTGAGAACGCGCTTCGCCGGGTCCGGTCCGGCGGGAGGTTCGAACGTGCCCGGCAGGGTGCGCACGCCGGTGATGCGGTCGAGCCGGAACGTCCGTTCCTGGCCGGTCGTGAGATCGTCGGCGGTCAGGTACCACTTGCCCGAGTGGGCGACGAGTCCGTGAGGGTGCAGTGTGCGTTCGCTGCGGCGGCCGTCCGCGGCCGTGTACCGGATCGAGAGCGGCCGGTGGTGGTTCACCGCGTCGGCCACCGGCAGGAGGACCCCGGATTCCGGGGAGAGCGCTTCGCCGGGCGGAGCCGTGAAGGCGAGGGAGTCGAGCAGGGCGTCCAGTCGGCGGCGCAGCCGCTCGGGCAGTACGCGTCGGATCTTGGCGGTCGCCGTCTCACTCGCCGTTCCGAGCGCCGTCGTCAGGCCGGCTCGCCGCCCCGCGACCAGGCCGAGCAGTACGGCGAGCGCCTCGTCGTCGCTCAGCATGAGCGGGGGCAGCCGGTAGCCGGGGGCGAGCCGGTAGCCGCCATGGCGGCCGCGCACCGACTCGACGGGGACGTCGAGGTCGAGGAGGTGGCCGATGTAGTGCCGCACCGTGCGTTCGTCGACGCCGAGCCGGCCGGCGAGTTCGGTCGCGGTCCGCATGCCGCCCGCCTGCAGGAGTTCCAGCAGGGTGAGCACGCGCGAGAGGGGACGAGGCATGGTCGGAAGTCTGCCGCACATACCGGGCGGGTTCCGCCCGGTATAGGTCGTAGCGTGCGGTCACAAGCACCGACCGACCTGGAGAGACCCCATGGACTTCGTCTCCGTCCGCATCATCACGAGCGACGTCGCCCGCCTCGTGGACTTCTACGAGCGTGCCACCGGACTGCCCGCGAGCTGGTCCACCGAGGACTTCGCCGAACTCAGGTCCGCCTCGGCCACCCTCGCGATCGGCAGCACCCGCACCGTCCCCCTGTTCGCGCCCGGCTCGGCCCGTCCGGCCGACAACCACAGCGTCATCCTCGAATTCCTGGTCGACGACGTGGACGGCGTGCACAGGAACCTGACCGGCTTCGTCGAGGAGTTCGTCGCCGAGCCCACCACGATGCCCTGGGGCAACCGTTCCCTGCTGTTCCGCGACCCCGATGGCAACCTGGTCAACTTCTTCACGCCCGTCACACCGGCCGCGCTCGAAAGACTCGGCCGCTGAATGCAGCGGTCCGGCGCCGGCCGCTCAGGGGGTACGCAGCTCGGGGCCGAGGAGACGCAGGGGCACATCCTCGCTCCGGGGAGCGAGGACCCGGCCCCCCTCGGCCAGTGCCGCCGTGGTGACGGCCAGCCGGCGGCCCTGGTGGCGGGCCGCGTCGGCGGCACTGCGCTCGGACGGCCCGTTGCCGGCGTGGTGGAGCGTTCCGTACGGGTTGCCGCCCGCGGTGTTCACCACGGGGTCGGTGTAGCCAGGGGCCACGACGGTCGCGCACCACTGGTGCATCGCCGTGTATGCGGACAGCAGCGCGGACTCACCGCCCGCGTGGGAGTTCAGGGTCGTGCCGAACGCCGTCACGGCCTTGCCCCGGTAGCCGGGACCGGGCAGCTCGCGCTCGGTCCTCTCGATGAAGGCGCACACGGAGGAGGGCAGCACACCGTGGCGGGCCCGCATCCCCCAGGCGATCCCGTCCGCCCAGGCCACGTCGGCCGGTGTGATCTCGTCACCGTCCACGTGCCGGAGCCTGGTCTCGGCGCCCTTCTCGGCGGCGCCCACGGCCAGCGCGTCCGCCAGCCCACGGAGCCTGTCGTCGCCCGACTGGAAGGCGACCAGCAGCCGCTGCCCGCCGGCGGCCGGCCGGGGCGGCCGCTCGGCCCGGGACGGGCGGAGGTGACGGACGCGGGCGGCCAGGTCGCTCATCCGCGCGCCGAGGGCGCGCGCCGCCGCCTCGGCCACTGCGCTGATCCTGCCCTGCGGGTCGGCGCACACCGAAAGTCCGTAGGGGTTGGCGCCGGTGTCGTGCCAGTCGTCGGCACCGGTCTGCCCCGCACCGGCGGAGGTGACCAGCGCGCCCCAGTGGTACATGGCCCGGTGCAGGCTGAGCAGGGTGCCCTCCTGGCCGCCGTTGAGGCTCGTCGAGCTGGTCAGTCCGGAGACCGCGAGGTTGGCCAGGGCGCCGGCCGACCACAACCCGGCCGGACCGGTGGAGTCGATGAACTCCTTGAGCGGCGCGGACACATTGCCGTAGTGCGTCGGTGTGCCCCAGACGACGGCGTCCGCCCAGACCAGGTCCTCCAGGTCCGCCAGGACCGCGCCCGGACGGTCGTCCTCCTCCTGGACGCCGCGCAGTCTGACGTTCGCGCCGGCGGTCTCGGCGCCGGACGCCACCGCGGCCGCGAGGGCACGCACCGTGCCCTTGCGGGAGTGGTAGATGACCGCGACGTTCCCCGCGGCCGACGCACGCTCGCTCATGAGGCGACGACGATCTCGACGTCCTCGGCGGCGCGCTCCGCCACCGCGTCGATGTCGGCGTCGAGGGGCGCGTCGACGATCACCGACACCGAGCGTTCGCCGGAGTCGACGATCGGGCCGAGCCGGTCACCGGGCGTCCGGGGCGTCAGCACGGCGCAGCAGCGCGGCCCGGCGTCGGGCGCGGCGGGGGTGAGTTCCGGCCAGCGCTCGGCGGAGGTCGTCCAGCTCACCTCGGGCCCCTTGCTGCGGACGTCGACCAGGGTGCCGTGCGGGTGGTCGAGGAAGAGGTGGCGGACCCGGCGGCCGGGCCGGGGGTAGCTGGCCGGCCTGCCCAGCGCGAGGTCGACCAGCCGCTCCTCGACCGAGCTTCCGGTGGCCAGGCCCCACAGCGCGGCGATGCCGTCGCCCGGGATGCGGAACGCCACCTCCATCAGCACCACCCGGTCGCCGGTGACGCGGTACTCGGCGTGCGCGATGCCGTCGCGGAAGCCGAGCCGCCGCAGCACCTCGGCGTGCACGCGCGACAGTTCGTCGAACTGCCCGGGTACCGCCTCGGGCGCCGGCACGGTGTGCCCCATCTCCGTGAAGGTCGACCCGCCCGCCTCGTTGGTGAGCTTCTGGGTGATGCCCGACCAGATCGGCTCACCGCCCTGCACAAGGCTCTCCACCGAGTACTCGGGGCCGACCACGCGCTCCTCCACCAGCAGCGTCTCGTGCTCGGGATAGCCCGCCACCGCCGCGGCGGCCTCCTCGACCGAGCGCAGTCCGCGAACGCCGGAACTGCTCATCCGGCTGACCGGCTTCAGCACGACGGGGCCCTGCCAGCCGTCCGAGGACAGGTCGAGGCCGTCCCGCTGCCCGGGGTGGATCACCCGCCACCTGGGCGAGAAGTCGGGCAGCGCGGTGCGCTGGAACAGCTTGTTGCGGCTGACGGTGGCGGCCGGCCAGCCCGACCCCGGCAGGCCGAGCAGGTGGGTCAGCGCGCCGGCCGCCTCGACGTAGTACTCGCCGCAGGACAGGGCCCCGCGGACGTCGTAGCGCCGCAGCACGGGCTGGACCCCGGCGATGGTGCTCGCCGGTGACGGGTCCGGGACCGGACAGAGGTCGCCGAGCGCGGACAGCGGATGCCCGGGGTCCGCCATCAGCTCGCGCAGCCGCTCCTCGTCCCCGCCCTGGGTGAACACCAGGACCGGGGTCACCCCCAACTCCCTTGTGTACTCCACCAGTCGGAGGTTGCGGATGATCATCTTGAGCGAGGTCATGATGAGGAGGGCAGGCTGCTGCACCGCGGTCACTTCTCCTTCTCCGGCTCTCCGATCGAGGCGGCGAGCCGGCCACCGTTGTGATGTACGCCGTTCTGGCCGTCGGCAGCGCCCCGGATGCCCGGCGTGATGACCTCACTGCGCCTGGCGACGACGACCGCGCCGGCCGGCACGTCGTCCATGACGAACGCCTTCGCGCCGATCCGCGCGTCGTCACCGACCCGTAGAGGCCCCAGCAGCACCGAGTTCGCTCCGATCACCACCCGCGACCCTATCTCGGGATGCCGCCGCTGGCCCGGCGGCCGGAGGTTGTCGCGCCGCCACCCCAGCGCGCCGAGCGTCACCTGGTGGTACAGCGTGACGTCGTCGCCGATGACCGCCGTCTCACCGATCACCGTGCCGCAGCCGTGGTCGATGAACAGCCTCCTGCCGATCCGCGCGCCGGGATGGATCTCGATGCCGCCGGACAGCCATCGGCCGGTCAGGAAGATCAGCCGGGCCAGCAGCCGGTGGTCGGTGCGGTACGCCACGTGCGAGACCCGGTGCGCCCACAGCGCGATGAGATGTGGCGAAAGGACCGCTTCCGCCGTGGAGTTGACGGCCGGGTCGCGCTCGACGACCACCGCGATGTCCTCACGGATTCGCGCGAGGCACTTCATGGTTCACCGCCCCAGTTCCGACCACTGTTCGGGGTTTCCGGCACACGCGAAGAGCGTGACCACCACCGCGTCGGGGGGCAGTTCGGCCGCGACCTCCTTGGCCACCAGCCAGTTCGCCGCCGCCGAGCTGCCGATCTTCACGCCCGTCAGGTCGTGGAACTCGCCCATGCCCTGCAGCGCCCGGGGCAGGGTCACATGGCGGTGCCCCTCGACCAGGTCGTCGTGTGCCTTCACGAACGGCTGACGGATGCCGTATCCGTGGCCGCCCGATCCCTCGTACGTCGGCTTGCCGAGCGGGGGCCCGGGGTTGCCGTACGGCGCCTCCTGCGGTGTCACGCCGATCGCCCGGACGTCCGGGAACCGGCTGCGCAGCGCCCGCAGGACGCCGACGAACGTGCCGCCGCTGCCGATGGAGGTGAGCCAGGCGGCCGGCCGGGTGTCGCCCAGGGCGGCGAGGATCTCGGCGCCGGTGGTCTGCTGGTGGATCGCGACATTGGCCGGATTGTTGTGCTGGAAGACCAGCGTCCAGTCCGGTTCGGTCTCCGCGATGCGCTGCGATGCCCTGATGGTGCGCAGGAACCCGCCCTCGGCGGGCACCAGTTCCACCTCCGCACCGCGCTCCTTCAGCAGCTCGAGCAGGCTGGGCGGGCTGCTGGACATCAGCACGAACTTGGTGCGTACGCCGGTCCGCTGACCGAGCAGGGACATCGCCGAGGCCAGCTTCCCGCCCGAGTACACCAGCAGGCGCAGCTCCTCGGGCGGCCGGTCGCCGTGCCTGCGCAGCGCGTCGGCCATGAGGGCGTAGGCGGTGCGGTCCTTCACCGAGCCGTTGGGGTTCTCCCACTCGCACTTGGCGAGGATCCGTGCGCCGCCCGGCACGGAGGGCACCTCGCGCAGCGAGGTGCCGCCGAGCCGGGCATGGAAGTCGGCCATCGCCGGATAGCGCTTGTGGACCTCGGCGAAGTCCAGGACGTCCTCGGGCGCCTGGGCCGTGAACGGCTGCTGGAGCTGGTCGTCCGGGGGCGCGGTGGGGTCGGTGGTGCTCGACGGGACGGTCATGGGCGCTCCACCAATCGGAAGCCGATCGCGTAGATCGGGCGGTCGAACCAGCCGTGCCGACGGGCGCAGCGGGCGAGGTCGCCGTAGCGGGTGAAGCTGCCCCCGCGCGCGATGCGATAGCTGCCCTGCGTGAGGACCAGGTCGTCGTCGACCGGCGTCCCGCCGTCGTAGGGATGGTAGTCGTCGGCGACGTACTCCTCGACGTTGCCGGCCATGTCATCGGCGCCGAACGGGGTCCGGCCGGCCGGGTAGACGCCCACCGGAGTGGTGTCCAGCGGCCCCTCCTCGACGGTGTTGGCGTGATCGCCGAGGAAGCCGCCGGGCCACGGGAACTCCCGGCCGTCGCCGCCGCCGGCCGCGTACTCCCACTCCGCCTCGGTCGGCAGGGCGAACCGGCGGCCGGTGCGCTGCGAGAGCCACGCGGCGTACGCGTCTGCGTCCTCGGGCCGCACCGTCCACACCGGATGGTTCGCCCGGGCCAGGGGATATCCGCCGAACCGCCATGACGTGGGCAGGGCGGTGGACCCGGTGTCGGCGAGGAAGCGCCGGTACTCAAGGTTGGTGACGGGATAGCGCATGATGCGGAATGCGGCGATGTCGACCCGGTGGCGCGGGCACTCCTTGCGGATCCAGGAGTCCACGACCCCCACCCGCGCCCACCGCTCCACCACGGACGCCACCTGGTCCTCCGGGAGGCCGATCTCGGCCGTGCCGGCCGGTACGTCGACCAGCTCCGGATCGTCGGGCCGGATCCGCGGGTCGCCGCGCAGCCCGAGCAGACTGCCGGCCGCGTAACGGCGTGCGAAGGGCTCCGCCGGGTCGGCGCACACCGCGGCGAGCTGCTCGACGGGGCGGGTGAACAGGTCGGTGTGCGCGGCGAACAGGTCGTGCGGCAGACGCTCCACCAGCCGGCCCGGCAGACCCATCGCCTCCCGGTCGGAGACCTCGTTGGGGTTGCGTACCGCGGGCAGGACCTCAGCGCTCATCCGGCGTCCCCGCGATCTCGTAGACGTGACCGTCGTAGGAGCTCGCCAGGAACAGGCCGCGGTCGGCGTCGTACGACAGCGAGGAGATTCCCGAGGTCGTGGGCCGCAGCGCGGGTCCCCAGGTGCCGCGGTCGCGGTCGAAGACGGCGACATGACCGTGGTAGGAGCCGGTCGCGATCAGACGGCCGGTGGCGTCCGTGGCGACGGACTTGATCGAGTGGGTGTGCGGGGTGCCGACCGTGACGCAGCTGAAGTCCGGTGCCCACAGCCGGAGTTTGAGGTCGCGGCCGATGCTGGCGAAGTGGCCGTCGGCCAGGGCGACACAGCCGTTGGCGATCCGGTCGTGTGCGCCGTCGATGCGGTGCACGAGGGCGAGGGTGCGGATGTCGTGCCAGGCCACGCTGGTGTCCGCGCACACCGAGAAGATGTGGTCCGCGGAGGCGGCGACGCCCTTGACGGCGTTGTCGTGCAGTTTGACGTCCTCGACGTGCCGCAGCCCCGCGTCCTCGGTCAGCCGGAACACCAGTCCCTCACCGGTGTAGGCGCCGACGACGACGTGCGGGGCGCCGTCCCTGACGAAGGTGGCACCGCAGTTCAGCGGGGACTTGTGCTGGTGCAGCAGGCGTCCGCTGATCGCGTCCATCACCTTGCCGAGCTGGCCGCCGGTGACGACCAGCGGACCGAGCGGCGTCAGGAAGTTGCAGAGGCTGCCCAGTTCGGTGCGCGGCGCGCCGTCGCGCAGGACGATGCCGGCGTCGCCGACGCTGATCACACCGCCGTCGTGGGCGCAGGCCGCGTTCACGCCCGGGGTCGGCGGGACCTGGGTCGGCAGCCACTGCCGGGCGCTGTAGTCGTAGGTGCGGTACGTGGTGCCGAAGGTGCCGAACACCAGGGTCTGCCGGGCGCCGAAGGCGCAGGAGCGCGGCCACACATCGTCGGGGATGTCGGCCTTGTCGACCTCGGTCAGCTCGCCGCCGGAGGTGTCCCACAGCCGCATGGTCCGGTCGTAGCTCAGGCTCACCATCAGCTGGCGCGAGCCGTCCCGCACCAGCCGCTTGATGCCGGCGGCGTGCGCGGAGACGACATGGGTGTCGCCGCTGCGGATCACGACGATCTCGCCGTCGTCGTTGCCCGCGTACAGAGTGCCGTCCGCGCCGATCGAGATGGTGTCGGTCTCGACGCCGCCGAGGTCGATGGTGTCGACCAGGCCGCCGGTGGCCAGCGACCAGCGCCGCACCGTGCCGTCGTCGCTGGAGCTGATCAACTCGTCGCCGTCCCCTGCCCATTCGACGGAGATCACATCGGCGGTGTGGCCTTCGAAGCGGTGCACCAGGTTCCCGCCGAAGTCGTACACCCTGACCCGGTGGTCGCGGGAGGCCGTCGCGATCAGCTCTCGGGTGGGATGGAAGGTGGACATCTCCACGTCGTCGTCGTGGTCCCCCAGCACGGCGCGCAGCCGCAGGTCGGGTATCGACCACAGCCGCGCGGTGTAGTCGCTGGAGGACGTCGCCAGCAGGGTGCCGTCGGGGCTGAAGCTGCACTGGTTGGCCAGGTGGTCGTGGACGACGCGGGTCAGCGCGCTGCCCGCGGCCTGGTCCCAGAGGATGACCTGGTTGTCGTAACCGGCGGTCGCCACATAGCGGTCACCGTAGGTGGCGATGCCGCTGATGGGACTCCTGTGTTCGATCACTGAGCGCTCCTGACGTCCTCGACATTGATCTCGTGGCCGGCGTGGTCGATCTTCGCCATCAGATAGCGGCGGTTGGCGTGTGTGACGTACACCCCGGTGGGCTGCCTGCGCCGCACCACGATGCCGCTCTCGCTCAACGCCGTCGTCTTGTCCGGGTTGTTGGTGAGCACGTCGATCTGCCGGATGCCCAGGGCCGTCAGCATCTGGGCGGCGACCCGGTAGTCGCGCAGGTCGTCGCCGAAGTTCAGCGCGCGGTTGGCGGCGAAGGTGTCCATGCCGACGTCCTGCAGCAGATACGCCTCCAGCTTGTTGTAGAGGCCTATCCCGCGGCCTTCCTGACGCAGGTAGAGCAGCACCCCGCCGCCGGCGTTCAACAGGTCCATGGATTCGCGCAGTTGCGGTCCGCAGTCGCAGCGTGCGGAGCCCAGCACATCACCGGTGAGGCACTCCGAGTGCACCCGCACCAGCGGGCAGTCCTGCTTCAGCGCGTCGCCGAACACCACCGCGACGTGCTCGCCCTGGTCGGCCAGTCCGTGGAAGGAGATGACGACGGCCGGTTCGAACCGGCCCGGCCCCAGCTGGAGCGGAATCGTCACCGAGGTGCGGATTCTGGCCGCCGGCAGTGGCTCGTCCCTGGTCTCGAACGATCGGGTCGCCGTGTTCTTCACCTCGTCGCGTTCGCGCACCTCTGCCCCCATCGTCCGTACTCGGTTCGGAGAGCACCAGTGACCCCTGTGTGCGCCGTTGTGCGTGCGCCCCGTCACTGGGCCCGATCGGGCCTGCACCACTCTGTAGGGGCCTTGCCCGTCTTGGATCCTGGCATCCGGGTCGGCGGACCTGCCACTACGCGATCGTGTAGGGGCGACTACGCGAACGGTTGGTTCTTATGGCCGGTCTTGCTCCGGACGGGTCCGCTGTGGAGAGTGAGGGCCGGACGGGCGGCGAGGCGTCACGGAGGGGGCAGGCGTGCGGATGGTACGGGCACAGAGCTGGCAGGAGGCCCTCGCCGTCCGCTCCGAGTTCCCCGACGCCACGCCGGTGGCCGGCGGCACCGATGTGATGGTCGCCATGAAGGTGCGCCACTTCAGGCCCGAGGTGCTGCTCGACCTGAGCCGGATCCCCGACGCCGCCCGGTACCAAGTCACCCAGGACCGTGTCTGGTTGGGGCCCGGCGTGTGCCACACGACGGTCGAGGAGCGGCTCGGCCGGCCGCTGCCGGGCCTCGCGCTGGCCGCGCGCTCCATCGGCTCGCGCCAGGTGCGCAACCGGGGGACGATCGGCGGCAGTCTCGGTACGGCCTCCGTGGCGGGCGACGTGCATCCGGCGCTGCTGGCCGCGGGTGCCGAGATCGAGCTGAGGTCGGTCCGGGGCAGCCGGTGGGTGCCCGCTGACGGCTTCTACCACCACCGGGGCGGGACCGTCCTCGGGGCCGACGAGCTGATCACCGGCGTCCGGGTGCCGCGCGCGGCCGGACCGCAACGGTTCCAGAAGATCGGTCTGCGGCGGGGCCTGGTGAAGTCGCTGTGCTCCTTCGCCATCGCCCTCGACAGGGACACCCGACGCGTCCGTGCGGCCGTCGGGGCCTACGGTCCCGCACCGGTACGGGCCCTGGGCGCCGAACAACTCCTCGAAGAATCCGGCGCGTTGCACGAAGCCCGGCCGCTGCCGACGGCCCTGGCCGCCGAGTTCGGCCGGCTCGTCGCCGCGTCCGCCACCCCGGACGGGGGCGACGGCGTCGGCGCGGACTACCGGCGGCGGGCCGTCTCGGTGCTCGCCGCCCGCAATCTCGTCCAGGTCTGGGACATGTTCCTCGCGGAAGGACACGATGGACATCACCGTGACGGTCAACGGCGAGAGCCATGACGGCGAGGACGGGCCAGGTGCGAGCCTGCTCTTCCTGCTGCGCGAACGGCTCGGTCTGATCGGCCCGAAGAACGCCTGCGAACAGGGCGAGTGCGGATCCTGCGCGGTCTGGCTCGACGGCGTCCTGGTCAACTCCTGCCTGGTGCCCGCGGCCCAGGCCGACGGCTGCTCGGTGCGTACGGTGGAGGCTCTGGCCGACAGGGCGTCCGGCACGCTGCACCCGGTCCAGCAGGCGTTCCTCGACGCGGGCGCGGTCCAGTGCGGCTTTTGCACCCCCGGCATGGTGGTGGCGGCGACCGATCTGCTGACCCGCTCACCGCGCCCCACCGAGGCAGAGGTGCGTCAGGAGATGGCCGGAAACATCTGCCGCTGCACGGGCTACCAGCGGATCGTCGAGGCAGTACTGCTGGCGGCCGAGCGGATGACAGAACGGGACGCCGGGCCGTCCACCGGCCCCGCCGCCACGGAGGTGGCGCAGCCGTGACCGCGCAGGGCATCGGTGCGAGCCCCGGCCAGCCGGACTGGCCGGCCAAGGTGACCGGGAGCTTCGTCTACTCCTCCGATCTGTCCGCCGAGGACATGGTGTGGGCCGCGACGCTGCGCAGCCCGCACGCGAGCGCGCTGATCCGCGCCGTCGACACGGCGGACGCGCTGAAGCTGCCCGGGGTGCTCGACGTCATCACCCACGCCGACGTCCCGGGCCGCACCCTGTTCGGCCAGATGAAGGTCGACCAGCCGGTGTTCGCCGCCGACCGGGTGCGCTGTCACGGTGAGGCGGTGGCGGTGGTCGCGGCCGTCGACCTGGAGACGGCGCGGGCGGCGACGGAGCTGATCCGGGTCGACTACGACGTCCAGCCGCCCGTCACCGACGCCGCGAGGGCGCTCGACCCGGAGTGCGCGTTCGTGCACCCGGACGGCAACCTGGTCGCGCACACCAGGATCAGGCGCGGCGCCGCACGCTGCGGCGAACTGCCCGCCGCCGATGTCGTGGTCCGCGGCAGCTACTCCCTCGGCATGCAGGACCAGGCCTTCCTGGGCACCGAGTCCGGCCTCGCGGTCCCGGTCGCCGGCGGCGGCGTGGAACTGCACATCGCCACCCAGTGGCTGCACGTCGACCAGGAACAGGTGGCCGCCTGTCTCGGCCTGCCCGCGGACAAGGTGGTGCTCAAACACGCGGGCGTGGGCGGTGCGTTCGGCGCGCGCGAGGACCTGTCCCTTCACGTGCACGCCTGTCTGCTGGCGCTGCGGCTGAACCGTCCGGTCAAGATGGTGTACACGCGCACGGAGTCGTTCTTCGGCCACGTCCACCGCCACCCCGCGCAGCTGCGCTACGAGCACGGCGCCACCTTCGACGGCAGGCTGGTGTACGTCAAGGCGGACATCGTCCTGGACGGCGGCGCCTACGCGTCCAGTTCGCCGGCGATCGCGGGCAACGCGGCGACCCACGCGGTCGGCCCGTACGCGGTGCCCCATGTCCAGGTCGACGCCCGCGCGGTGTACACGAACAACCCGCCGTGCGGCGCGATGCGCGGCTTCGGCACCGTCCAGCCGTGTTTCGCCTACGAGAGCCAGATGGACCGGCTCGCCACGGCACTCGGCATGGACCCGGTGGAGTTCCGGCTGCGCAACGCGCTGGCCGAGGGGGGCACCCTGCCGACCGGTCAGGTGCTGGACAGCCCGGCGCCGGTGGCCGAACTGCTCCGGACGCTGCGCGGGCTGCCCATGCCGGCGGCGGATCCTGCACCGTCCGGCAAGGTCGTCCGCGGCGTGGGCTATGCGGCCTGTCTGAAGAACATCGGCTTCTCGGAGGGGTTCGACGACTACGCGACGGCCCGGGTGCGGCTGGAGGCCGCCGCCGACGGCACCGTGCTGGCCACGGTCTCCTCGGCCGCGGCCGAGGTCGGGCAGGGGGTGCTCGGCGTCCTGCGTCAGATCGTCACAACCGAACTCGGCGTCGGCCGGGTCGAGGTCCGCCAGGAGGACTCCCGGTTCGGCACGGCCGGCCCCACCTCGGCGTCCCGGCAGACATATGTCACCGGCGGGGCGGCCCGGGAGGCCTGCCGCCAGGTCCGTGACGACGTCTTCGCCCTCCTGCGGGAGACGGGGCTCGAAGAGCCTTCACCTCCCTGGCGGTTGTCCGGCGACTGCGTCGTCGACGTCGCGGGGCGACGGGTGGCCCCTCTGGCCGAGCTGCTCGGCAGGCGGGTGATCGAGAAGACGGCGGAGTTCCATCACCGCGCGACGTTCCCGCTGGACCGGGACACCGGTCAGGGAGACTCGGCCATGCAGTTCGGCTTCGCCGCACACCGGGCCGTCGTGGACGTCGACCTGGAGCTGGGTCTGGTGACCGTGGTCGACCTCGCCATCGCCCAGGACGTCGGCAAGGCGATCAATCCGTCCGCCGTCGCCGGGCAGCTCCAGGGCGGCACCGTGCAGGGGGTCGGCCTGGCGCTGTGGGAGGAGATCGAGGTGGAGCGGGGGCAGGTGCTCAACCCGTCGTTCTCCGGCTATCTGCTGCCCACCATGGCGGACGTGCCACCGGTGCGGGTGGAGATCCTGGAACGGGCCGATCCGCACGCGCCGTACGGCCTGCGCGGCATCGGCGAGCTTCCCTCGATCTCGGCGACACCCGCGGTGACCTCGGCGGTCCGAGCGGCCACCGGGATCGACATCGACCGCGTCCCGATCCGTCCCGACCACCTGGTGGCCGGGACGCGCGGCGCGTCCCGGCCGCAGGCCCGTCAGCAGTAGGGCTCCCAGAGGTCGTCCTCCAGGGCGGCGGCGACGGCGGGCGAGGAGTCCCGCAGGCCGGCGAGCAGGGCCCGGTTGTGCTGCCGGATCTCCTCGTCGTGTCCGGTCAGCGGGCTGTCCTCGGACAGGTCGAGCAGCCACAGCGGCCGTAGTGTCGCACCCCGCAACGCCTTGCCTTCCGCGGTCTCGGTGCCCGCGTGCAGCCATCGCACGCCCGGTGTCCGGGCCGGCATGTAGTAGGTGAGGTTGAAGTACTCGGCGGCCGAGGCGAGCCGGTCGTAGTCGAAGCCGATCGCCCGCAGGTAGACCGTGTCGCCCCAGCGGTAGGACAGGCGGAACCCGACCGGCGGCTCGCCGGGACGCGAGATCAGCACCACCTCGGCGCGCGCCCCCGCGAGTTCGCCCTGCCTGCGGAAGGACTCGGCCATCGGCGCCACATCGACGGACCGGCCATAGCGCAACTCGGTACGGGCCAGCAGCCGGGCCACGTCCTGCCATGACTCGGCG
Source organism: Streptomyces sp. NPDC104106 (assembly GCF_055584345.1). Lineage (NCBI taxonomy): Bacteria > Bacillati > Actinomycetota > Actinomycetes > Kitasatosporales > Streptomycetaceae > Streptomyces > Streptomyces sp. NPDC104106. The sequence goes on along the minus strand of NZ_JBVJMF010000003.1, from coordinate 510,539 downwards.
AGCGTGCGGTGCTCCACCTGGTACCCGGCCTTCTCGAACTTCCGTACCTCACTGCGGATACGGCGGGCCCGGTGCGGTGACAGTGCTGCCAGCCAGGCCTCCCAGCCGCCGGGCGGGATCTCGATCCACGCATCGGTCTTGAGAGCGACCGGTAGCGTGCGCACGCCGGCCGCGCGCAGCGCCGCCACGTCCGGGGTGGTCAGGTACATCGCCACGCGGGCGGTCTGCTCGCCCTCGTGCAGCGGTGACCGCAGTGCACGCACCGCTTCGAGCAACGCGGCGGCGGCCTCTGTGCGGTCGGTGTCCCCGCCGGTCAGCAGGTGTGCCAGGTAGCCCCGGCGCTGGCCGACGAGAATGCCGCCCGGTCCCGGGCTCGGCAGGCCGCGCGCGGTCAGCATGTCGTGCCAGCGCAGGTGGGGGTTGGGCTCCTCCCGCACGGCCGCGACGGGAATCGCGGCCCGGCCGCCGCCGGGAGTGCGCGTGTGCAGACCGCCGGAGACCGATCCGGGGGCGAGGGCACACAGCTGCAGCCACAGCGCGGACGAGTAGAACCGGCCGTCGGCGAGCCGGTCCCACTCGCTCTCCCCGAGGCCGCCGACGGCGTCGGCGAAGCAGTTCGTCGTGACGGTCATGGCGCCTCCAGTAGTCTCTGCCGGACCTTCCCCGCGAGTTCGCTGCGCGATCGGACGCCGAGCGTGCCGAACATCTTCCGCAGGTGGTAACTGACGGTGTGCGGGGAGCGGTTGATGCGGGTGGCGATCTGGCTGTTGGTGAGGCCGTGGCTGACCAGATCGGCGATCATCAGGTCGATCTCGCCGAGGCTGGCCGGCCATCCGGCCTCGCTCCTCGGGCTGCCTGGGCGGGCGGCCCCGCCGGGTGCTCCCGCCCGCATCGGTTCGGGCAGTGCGGCCAGGACGGCCTGCCAGAACAGCGGTTGGGTGAACACCAGCCGATCGCCGGCGTCGGCGATGACACCGACGTCGGTGGCCTCCTCCACCAGGGGCAGCAGCATCCCGGCGGGCTGCTCGAACGGCTCGGCCACGGCGCTGAGTTCGAAGTCCCTGCCGCTCAGCGCGGCGAGCTGGATGAACAGCCGGCAGCGCGGGGAGACCTCGGCGAGCAGCAGCCGGACCACCCGGTGCACCCGCTGGGGCAGGTCGGTGCAGGTCACCTCGGCCATGCCGCCGGTGACGGCGATCGCGTTCTCCTCGCGTAGACCCTGCACCAACTCGATGACCAATCGGGCGTTGCCCGCCGCGGTGGCGACGAGTGCGTCGAGCGTGGGCGAGGGGGGCGCACCGAGCAGGTCGGCGGTGACGTCCCGCACGGCGCTTGCGGGCAACGGTCCGAGGGCCACTCTGGTGTGGGGCAGCGACGGATCGCCGGACGGCAGCGTGAAGACCCGCTCCACATCGGGGCCACCGCGGCCGGTACGCCGGGCCAGTGCCCACATGACGGGCGCCGTGGCGAATTCGGAAGTCAACTGGGGCAGTGCCGGGGCCAGTTGTCCGTCGCGCTTGTGCAGATCGTCGACGGCCACCAGGGCCGGTGTGTCACGGTCCTCCTGACCGAGCCAGGCCCGCAGCAGGAAGGGGTCCTCGACGACGTGGACCGGCGGGACACGGAAACCTCTCTCCCGTGCATCGGCCGCCAGGGAGTTGAGCAGATGGCTCTTTCCGGTTCCGGAGGGGCTTTCTACCAAGAGAAGACAACTCGTACCTCGTTCCCCCGTCGTCAGGAAGCGTTCCACCGGTATTCGCTGCTCGCGCGGCATGGCTGAAAGTAACCGTTCCCGCATGGTGTAGAACCATTCCTTTCGCCTCTTGAACTACTCTAGTGGTAACACATACGTCACGCGGTGGCAGCGCATGTTGACCGGTTTTTAGGCCACCACGGACCGCTTCGAAGCGGTGGCATATGAGCCGGGGAGAGCACTCAGCATCGAGGAGAAGCGGAGACTTCATGTCGGCCGATCTGGTAACCGCCCAGTACAACGAGGAATTCCGGGCACCGGGCAGCGACCTGCCCACAGTGGCCCACCATGTCAAGGGGTTTCACACACTCGCCCCATGGCAGGGCGAGTATTTGGCCAGACCTCTCTTCGTTACCGAGCGGGAAATTCGCGGGTTCGCCGATGATCTGCGTCATCTCGTCGAAACACTCATATCCCTGCCGGACCGGCTGTTCGACGGCGACATGAACGCATTCCGGTCAGTACTGGGCATAGGCGACGGCCGCTGGGCGGCGATCCGACAGCTCGGTGACGCACTGCCACCCCGTAACGGCCGAGCCGACCTGTATCACGACGGAACATCGTTCAAACTTCTGGAGTTCGGTCTGGGCAGCGAGGTCGGCGGCTGGGACCTCGCGGGCGAAATTCCCCGGGCCATGCTGGAGGTCGACGCCTTCGCCGACTTCGCCCGCCGGCACCGGCTCGACTACACCCATCCGGCGCGTGCCGCGGCCGAGACGCTGCGCCGGCTGGGCGCGACGGTGGCGCCCGGCCGCGAGCCGGTGGTGGCCCTGCTGGAGTGGCGGGGCGGTCTCGCGGAGTACGGCGAGACCTGGCGCTCCTTCCAGTCCGCGCTGAGCTGGGCAGGGCTCGACATCCTGCTGGCCGAGGTCGGCGACGTGCACGAACGCGACGGGGCGCTCTACCTCAAGGACACCAGGATCGACGTGGTCTACCGCTGCTTCGTCGCGGCCCAGATCGCCGAGGAGCCCGGCGGCTGGGAGCTGGCCGAGCCGCTGCTGCGTGCGCACCGGTCGGGCGGGACCCTGATCTGGACGCCGCTGTCCAGCAGCGTGTTCAGCAACAAGAGCTGCATGGCGCTGCTGTCGGACCCCGCGCGGCGCCGGAACCTGGACGAGGACGAGTGCCGGCTCATCGACCGCGTGCTGCCCTGGACCCGCATGCTCGACAAGGAGGCGCTCAGGGCGGACACCGACCTCGTCGACGAATGCGTCGAACGGCGGGAGCAGTTGATCCTGAAGGTCAACGCCCGGGGCGGCGGCGTGGGCGCGGTGGTCGGCTGGGAAACGGACGATGCGGAATGGCAGCGGGCGCTGGAGAAGGGAGCGGTCGAAGGCTGTGTGGTGCAGCAACGGGTGCTCCCCCGGCCGGAAATGGTCGTCGATCCGGTCTCGGGGAAGACCGAGGAATGGCATGCGGCCTATGGAATGTTCTACACCCCGCATGGTTATGCAGGCGCGTATGCCAAGGCGGTACCTGCCGGATCGGGTAGCGTCATCACCATCAAGTCACACGCCCAAGCACGGAGCGCAGCCGTCTTCCATCAGCGCGATCTGCCCGCAGAAGGCGCGCCGGGCGACGATGTCGCACCGTCGCACTGAAGAGAGGCCCTGATGTCCCGGCGTATTCCCGCACCTTCGGCATGGCGGCGGATTCAGACAGCCTGGGGTCTGCCGGACCTCGCGGGAAAGGGCCGATTCGTCACGGCCAATCTCATCGACAGCCTGGGAAACGGCCTGGTGATGGCGTTCACGGTCGTCTTCTTCGTGAGGACGACGTCGCTGTCGCTGGTCGAGATCGGTGCCGCGTTGACCACCGGCCGACTGCTCGCTCTTCCCGTTCCGCCCTTCATCGGGCCGCTGCTGGACAAATACGGACCGCGTGTCGTGGTCGCGACCGGCAACGGGATTTCGGTGGCCGGTTTCATCGGTTTCCTGTTCTCCCACGCGGCGTGGCAGATCGTGCTGTGGCAGCTCGTGGTGCAGGTCGGCTCCAACTGCTTCTGGATGGCCAGCAGCCCGCTGACGGTGCTCGTCGCCGAAGGCAAGGAGCGTGCCCGCTGGTTCGGGTTCGTCCGCGCCCTGCGCAATGTCGGGGTCGGGTTCGGCGGTGCCGCCTCGGCGGTGGCCCTGAGCGTCGGCACCGTCACCGGTCTGCGGACGGTCATGGTGATCAACGCGGTCACCTTCGCCATCGCCGCGTGGCTGTTCCTCACCTGGCGGCCCACGGCGGACGCGGGCGAGGCGGCCGGCCCGGACAGGACCGAGCCCGCCGCGCCGGGCACGGCGAAGCAGGCGCAGCAGGCGTCGGGCAAGGCGGCCGAAGCGTCACGCGGCGGCTATCGCACCGTGCTGACGGACATGCGGTATCTGCGCCTGGTCGCGGCGAACGTCTCCTTCGTGTTCGCCTCCACGGTGCTCACCGTGCTGCTCGCCGTCTACGCGGCGGACGACCTCGAGGTCGGCGCCTGGATCGTCGGCGTACTGGTCGTGCTGAACACGGGCATGGTGGCGCTGCTGCAGACCCTCGCCAGCCGGTGGATCGAAGCCCACCGGCCGACCCGGGTGCTGGCGTTGGCCCTCTTGCTCAACACGGCGTCGTTCGTCGTCTTCGGCGCGCTGCTCGCGCTGCCCGGCTGGGCCGTGGTCGTCGGCATGCTGATCGCGATGGTCCTCTACACCGTGGCGGAGATCCTCAGCTCCCCGCCGGTCAGTGATCTGAGCGTGTCGATGGCGCCCGAGCACCTGCGGGGCCGCTACCTGGGCGTCTACCAGATGTCCTGGTCGATCGGGGGCGCCGTGGCGCCGGCCCTGCTCACCGCGCTGCTCGACGGAGGCGCTCTGCTCCCCTGGGCGTTCCTCGTCGCGATCAGCGTCTTGGCCGTGCCTCTCGTTCTCAGCCTCGACCGGCAACCGGCCGCCGCGAGTGGCCTCCCTCCGGTGGAGGACGGCGAGTCCGTGGACCAACTCGGCGGCACCACCACCGACTGAGCAGGTGCCAGGGCCTGTCGCGAGTCGCTGACCCGGCTCGACCAGGACGGCCGCCGCCTGGTGACCTTCCTGAGCGGTGGCCGTCGTACGGTCCGGAAGGTCGGGCGTGAGCAGTTGCGGCCGGTTCCCGGGCGGTGATCCGCCGGCCGCGCCCTGGGAGGTAGCGGAGCACCGGGCCGGGCAGTTCGGCGTCGAGGACGCGCCGGGGCCTGACACCGGGCGTGCTGTGACGCCGTCGCGGCGGGCGTCACAACACGTCGGGTGCACTCTCCCGGGCGGGATCCTTGGATGCGGATGCCGGGTGCTCTGGACCGCCGGCCGGGGCGGCGGCACGCAGCGCCGCTTCGCCCCTGCGGTTGCTGGTCATGGATGCCGTGACGGCCGTCATCGCCAGGAGGACGACGGCGGCGGCGTAGAGCGGGGCGCGGATGTCGTAGGCGGTGGCCGGCCAGCCGCCGAGGAAGGCCCCGATGGGAGCCGCGCAGATGGCCAGCATGCGGGAGGTGGAGGCGACCCGGCCCATGAGGTGGGCCGGGACGATCGCCCGCCGGAGGGAGGGCCCGAGCACCATCGTGGCACCCATGCCCGCTCCGCAGACGGCGAGCGCGAGGCCGGCCACGTAGGGATTCGGTGCGGAGGCAAGTCCCAGGATGGCAAGACCTTCGACTGCGGCCGTGCAGGTCAATGCGGTGCCGGTGCCGAGCCGCCGGCCGAGGAAGGAGGCGCTGCCCGCGCCGAGCAGACCTCCGGAGGCGTCCGCCGTGACGAGCAGGCCGTAGCCGGAGGTGCTGATGCCGAGACGGTACCGGCAGGGTGCCCGCGACAGCGGCGGGCCTGACGATACGGGCACGGACGGTGCCCGTCGGGCCACCTGAGACGGTGATCCGCTCCTCGTCCACCGCCGGCTTCTCGATCTCCCCCGACTGCACCTCGTCGACGGCCTTGCGGCCCTCCGCCGGGGGGGAGGTCGAAGAGGTAGGGCGGTTGGCGGCCGCTTCGGCGACCGCGGCTGCCCCGGGTTCCAGCACCGGTTCGGCCGGCGGGAGGGCATCGGGCACGTGTGTCTTCTGGTATGCGTCGGGCGCGGCGGTCGTTCCGGGAACGTCCCGGAACGTCGTGTCGGGAATGTCGGGCCGCTGTCACGCACGGTAGATCCCCTGCGTGCACGGTGGTTGTCCCCCAGCGCACCTCCGATGTTCCGGTAGCGCACGGAATCTCCGCCCACCTGACCGGAGTTCACTCGTCGGCCGTGCGCTGTGAGCAAGGTTCCCGTGGGCTGAGAGCACACACGGCGGTGTCCACCCGGCCTGGCGTCTGCTCAGCGGCCGTGATTCGCCCAGGGATTTCCGCAGCGAACACCCGCGCCATCTCCGCTCTCCTCGTCCGCCGGACCGACACAGCGGACATCGACGTCACCCGTTCCGAAAGGGGGCCGCAACACGAGAATCCACACCGGGGATCCGAGCCGCCCGCAGGCCGAGGCGTTCGTCGTCACCAGCGGTGTCATCACGGTCGTCGGTGACGCCCAGGACATGGCCCCGCGCATCGGGCCGCGACGAGGGCCGTCGACGCGCTCGGCCGACGGATGGTCCCAGGGCCCAACGACGCCCATCTGCTTCGCGGCGGGCTCACCTATGTGCTGGAGCCGCGCTGGGACGGGTCCCCACGCTCCGTCAGGGGCTGGCGATGCCGCGGGAGCAGGCCGCCCGCACCCCGAAGGGTCAGTGGGTGGCGGTGGTGGGCGGTTGGTCGGCAGAGCAGTTCGCCGAGCGACGGCTGCCGACTGTCACGGAACTGAACGCCACCGTTGCCGACACATCGTGTTCGTCCTGCACCTGTACCAGTCCACCGTCCTCAGGCGGCCCCGGCGAGGGAGCCGAGGAAGACCCTGATCTCCGCCCCGCCGACCCGTACGGGCTCGGGAACATGGTGCTGGAAGTCGCGTGCGGTGTGCCGGTGCTCCTCGGGCAGCGCCACCCACAACTGGACGCCGTGCAGGACGGTGGTGCGCGCGGTGCAGACCTCGGAGTGGGCGATGCCGTGCCCGCCGGTCATCAGGTTCAGCTCTCCGGGCCGCACGAAGACGTGGCTGCCCAGGCTGTCCCGGTGCTCGATCTCCCCGGTGAAGAGCCAGCTGACCGTCTGGAGTCCGGTGTGCGGATGCGGGGCGACGTCCATGCCTCCGGTCTCCGCGACGTCGTCGGGGCCGTAGTGGTCCGCGAAGCACCATGCGCCGATCAGGGCCCGGGCGCGCTGGGGCAGTGTGCGCCGCACGGTCATGGCGCGGGGGCCGCCGAGGGGCACGTCGCGCGGGGTCAGTACCTCCCGGATCACCTGGCCTTCCGGCACGACTGCTGCGTCAGGCCGTCTACGTGGACATCCCGCCCTCGGCCCGCAAGCGCCGCACCGCGAGGCGGCGGGCCTGCTCGTCGCCGCGGGCCACCGGCCGATCGACGCGGTGTCGCACATACTGCGGGGTGCCGGGCCCGGGGAGGAGGAGGCGGTGGCGCTGCTGCGGCGTGCCGCCGACGACGTACTGCCGGTGACGCCTATGGTGCGCTCAAGCACACGCACGAGAAGGTCGGCGACCACTGGGAGCGCAAGGAAGGTGGCCGTAAGGGCCCCTCCGATCCACGCTCGACCCGCCCCGGCAGCAGGGCGGACGCAGCGGCGAGGGCGTGGATGAACAGGCCGGCAAGGAACACCTCTACGATCTCGACCGGCGGCAGGAGATCAGAGGGCGCTCGCGTATGCCGAAGTCCCAGTTGCTCGACGCAGTCCGCAAGGCCAGCGGTTCCCGGACACGCGCGGCCCGTTCAGTCTGACTCCCGAAGCGGCCGTCTCACATGACCGAGTCGGTCCGCAGCGGGCCGGCGGTGATGCGCCATGTCCTGATGTGCGCAGGCGCTCCCGGCTTCTCGCCGTCCGTGCCGTCCGTGTCCAGGTAGAAGATGTGCATGAAGGGTGCTCGGACGGTCCTGTCGGGCTGGGCCTTCTTCGCCATGGTGGCCTCTCCGCGCAGGAGGTGGACGCCGTCGGCAGCGGTCCAGAACTCCAGTACGCGGTGAGTGATGTCCAGCGGTTCGTCGATCCTGACGAAAAAGGCCTTGATGGCTTCGGCGCCGACCACGTGCTCGGTCCCGAAGTACATCTCGGTGCTGTCCGTGACGCGCGCGAAGCCGTCACCGAAGCTCAGTGTGTCGATCTCCTGCATGATGCGCAGCACCCACTCGGGTGCCGCGGAGGGCGTCGCGGTGCTCATCGTTGTGGTCTCCGTTGTCGTCTCCGTTGTCGTCTTCGACAGTCCGTCAGGCCGCGGCGGGCAGGCTCGCGAGGAAGGCGTCGATCTCAGCGTTGACCTCGCGGGGGTTCTCGCGGGCGGCGAGGTGACCGGTGTGCGGCAGGACACGGAAGGTACTGCCCTTGATGGCGTCGGCCATCTTCCTCACGACATGGACGGGGAACTGGCTGTCCTCTTCACCGGCGACGACCAGCACGGGGATGTCCGCCGGAATCGTGGCAAGTCGGCGGTGCTCGTCCTTGCGGCCGATCAGGATGCTGCGCAGGGCCCACGCGACCGACTTGGGATCATCGCGCAGGACGGAGCCGGTGAATGCGAGGAATTCCGGGTTGTCGGCCTCCGCGGTCGGCCCGGCGAAGGCCGCGCGCGCGGCCTTGGCGGCCAGCTCCGGCATCTTGGCGTGCAGCGACAGGTAGGTGGCCAGCGCCGTGGCCCACACGCTCTCCCACGTGGTGGGCAGCGAGGCCGTGCAGTTGATGGCCACTGCCGCGGTGGTCCGCTGCGGGTAGTAGGCAGGGAAGACCCCGGCGAGCATGCCGCCCCAGCTGTTGCCGACCAGCACGCAGCTCCGGATGCCGAGCGCGTCGAGGACCTCCACGAGCGCGTCGGCGCAGTCCTTGAGGTCGATGATCTTCCTCAGCGCCTCGGACTTGCCGTGACCGGGGCTGTCGATGAGCACCATGCGGTGGGTCGCGGAAAAGTGCTCGTACTGGTACTCCCACATGGTGCCGTCCATCATCAGGCTCGGCCAGCAGACCATGACCGGCCCGTCGCCGCGGCCACCTGTGCGTACGTTCAGCAGCCCGAGCGAGGTCGGCACGAGTTCCTCGGTGGCACTGTCCAGCGCGTTGGCCTTCATCCTGAACCACTCCTCCCAGCCGGTACATCATCCGTACTAGTAGCGTATCGCTACTAGGCGAGTTCGGAGGCTACGAATTCTCGCCATGCTCCGGTTCCAGAGGCACGAGGGCGGAGGCGTCGATGGGCTCGCGGCAGCTGCTGCACGCGAGATAGGGCTCGGTCTTGCGGCCGCAGGCCGTGTGCAACAGGGGGCGGGCGTCGAGGCCCCGCCCATCGGCCCGGCTCTCCGCCCAGCGGGTGACCGCGACGATCGCCGGCACGACCAGTTCTCGTGCGGCGTGGGTGAGCCGGTACTCGTACCACGCCTTGTCCGGCCGGTACGCCCGCTTCTCCAACAGCCCCATCTCCGTGAGGGTGTTGAGCCGCACGGTCAGCATGGTTGCCGAGATCCCCAAGGCGCGCTTGAGTTCCCCGAACCGACCGACCCCGAAGAAGACCTCTCTGAGGATCTGGTAGTTCCAGCGCTCCGAGATCGCGGCGAGAAACGCCTGCCCGTGCTCGTAACTGACGTGTTGCTGGTGCCCGGCCATGACGACTCCTCGACTGACGGCATCTGGTAGCAATCCGAAACTACTCCTCTTTCCGTAGGGTCTTGTGCCCCTACCGCGCCAAACCCGCCGAGGGACAAGCTCCCGCCCTGGGCATCCGTGCAGAGATCGCCCGGCAGGCCAGGGCCGAACCCCCCGACCCCTTCGGCCGACTGCTGCCGCGGCTTTCTGTGACGGCCAGGCCTCTGGACACCGCGATCGGCCAGATGGTGTCGTGCGACGCGACCACCGTGCCGGCGGCCCGGACGACCGCCGTCCGCGACTCTTCGCCGCCATTGCCTTCGCTGCCAACCATTGCAACGCATCGTTGCATTCGACCCATCGTCATTGCATCAATTTCCTGAGATTTACCTGGGATGTAGCGTTTCATCAATGGACAGAATCATGAACGCAACGTAGCTTTCGAACATTCTAAACACGCACTATCGCGAGGCGAGGAATGGCCATGGACGATTCCCTCCACACCGTCACGACGCTCCCGACGGTGCGTCAGCCCGGCTGCCCCTTCGACCCGCCGGCAGAGCTGGTCGAAGCCCGCCGTCACGGCTCCATCAGCCGCTACACCCATCCCGAGGGAAAACCCGGCTGGCTGATCACCGGATACGACGCGGTCAGGGCGGTGCTGGCCGACTCACGGTTCAGCTCGCGCAAGGAACTCCTGAACGTGGGCGACTTCGAGGTTCCTCCCGCACCACCCGGCGAGTTCCTGCTCATGGACGAACCGCAGCACATGCGCTACCGGAAACCGCTGATGGGCAAGTTCACCGTACGGCGGATGCGACAGCTCACCGAGCGCGTCGAGCGGATCACCGACGACTGCCTGGACGCCATGGAGAAGGCCGGGCCGCCGACGGACCTGGTCACCGCGTTCGCCAGGCCCATCCCCGCCATCATCATCTGTGAGCTGCTGGGGGTGCCGTACGAGGACCGGGGCTCCTTCCAGGAGCAGATCGACGCGTTCCTCGGCGGCGAGACGAGCGAGGAGGAGCTGATAGCGGCCTACACCGCGACCCAGGACTACCTCGCGCACCTGGTCGCCGCCAAGCGCACCAACCCCACCGACGACGTGCTCAGCGACCTCACCGACAGCGATCTGACCGACGAGGAACTGAGGGGAATCGCCCTGATCCTGCTGGCCGCCGGGTTCGACACCACCGCGAACATGCTGGCGCTCGGCACCTTCGCACTGCTGCGCAACCCGGCGCAGTTGGCCGCACTGCGCGCCGATCCCGCCCTGACCGACCGAGCCGTGGAGGAACTGCTGCGGTACCTGAGCGTCGCCAAGACGTTCATGAGGACGGCGCTGGTGGACGTCGAGGTGGCCGGCCAGACCATCGAGGCCGGTACGACGGTCGTCCTGTCGTACCACACCGCAAACCGCGACCCCGAACGCTTCACCGATCCCCACGCGCTCGACCTGAGCCGGCAGGAAGGCGGCCACCTGGCCTTCGGCCACGGCATCCACCAGTGCCTGGGACAGCAACTGGCCCGCGTCGAGATGCGGGTCGCCTTCCCCGCGCTGCTCAACCGCTTCCCCACGCTGCGCCTGGCCGTATCCGCCGAAGAGGTCGCCCTGCGCCCGGAGACCGCGGACATCTACGGGGTGAAGAGCCTGCCTGTCACCTGGGACGTGTGACAGGGAGCCGGCGGCGAGGCCGCGTACGATCGCCCGGCCGCCGGCACCCAAGGAGAGTGGGATCAACCTCGGTGGAGCACGCCCGAGGCACAACTCGCCACGGCGGCACGCGATGTGGCCCTTGCCCACGACGGGGCCGTGGCGCGGCCCGGGCTCGTCGGCGGGCCGGGCTCGTCGGCGGGCCGGGCTCGTCGGCGGGCCGGGCTCGTCGGCGGGCCGGGCTCGTCGGCGGGCCGGGCGGAAAAATGGGTTGCCCGCGGGCGCCCCCAGATGCTCCACGGCAGCGGCGGGCCAGGGGCGGCTGAGCGCGTCGCTCAAGGTGTGGGCGGCCTCGGTTCCCGGCTGGCGGGCGGGTTCCGTGAGGATGCCGACGGCGACGGCTCGGCAGCTCGAACAGCCCATCGCGGCAGCGGTGGCATCTATACCTCTGCCGGGCGGGTAAACCCGTAGGCGCGCTCGACCCTGGCCACGTGGAGCGAGAACGAGGCATACCAGTGCTCGCGTCCTTGCGCACGCGCGAAGGCGTGCTCCGCGTGATCCCGCCAAGCGGCAATCGAGTCCTCGTCCCTCCAGTACGACACCGTGACCCCCAGGCCATTGGCACCGCGAGCGGAATCGACACCGAGGAATCCCGGCTGGTCGGCGGCCAGTTTCATCAACCTCTCGTCTGTCTCCGCATATCCGTTGTCGCCGACGGTGCGCACGGCGGTGAAGACCACGGCGTAGTACGGCGGGGCGGGCAGCGACGCGGGCGCAACATCGGTCACGAAGGTCCTCCAAAAGACGACACCGGCAGCATCGCCTCGAACGATCTCGCGCACCGCGTGAACTCACAACCCTGTTATCCGGTGACCGGCCCACCCTCCTCCCCGGCGCCGAATCCCTCGGAGGCCGGCGGCCCGTTCCTCGGAACGTTCCAGCCGATGCGCCAGGTCCGCGGTTCGGCCGGCGCCGGGGTCGGTCGGGCCCTCATGCGAGCCACGGCCACCGAGCGGCGGCCCACTCCAGCCACCCCGTCCAGCCGCGAGGCGCCCCCCGACCTCGTCCCCACCGAGTTCCCGGGCGTCGGGCTCTTCGAACAGAGACCTCCAGTGCGTGAGGTCCGCGTCGCTCATCGGAAAGGTCTGATGCGGGGCCGTGGACCGGCGATGGGCGATCCGCGCCCGCTGGGTGTCGTGGTCCACCGGCACGTCCTTCGACGCGGTGCTCAACACCGGTGTCCGCGTCCACACGGTCCCGCCTGGGCCGGTCGTACCCGAACAGAGGCCGCGCTGGGTGGCGATCCGCGGGCGTCCGGTACCGCTTCCGCCGTTCCGGCCCGGCTCCGGCCTGCCGGCCTGCCCCGGGACGTCGGCGGGGCGGTGGCGTACGTCGCGGCCGGCGCCCCGGCCTTCGTCCACGGCGCCTTCCTCGATGTCGACGGCGGCGCGGGTCTGCTCTGATCGGCCTGCCGGTCCGATGTCGGACCGGTTTTGTTAGGTACCTCGACCGGCTGGAACAGACCGTCCTGATGCGCCAGATCAGCACCGCCGTCTCCGGCTTCCGTGACGAACTGCCCCGGCAGCGGTCCCCGCGTGCCCTCCCCCACTGAGCCGCCCGGACCGCCAGCGCAAGCCCGCGTCCCGGCCCTGCGGGTCAGTCGCCGATGGCGAGGCCGAGCAGCCCGCCCGAGGTGGCGGCGAAGAGCCGGTCCTCGGCTGCCGCGAGCGCGGACACCGGGGAGTGGACGGGGATGTCGGCCACACACCGGAAGCCCGCCAGGTCCCACATGCGCACCGACCGGTCCTTGCTGCCGCTGGCCAGCAGCGTGCGCCCGCCGATGGACAGCGGGCACAGCGCGCTGACCCAGTCCTGGTGGCCGCTCAGCACCTGCTCGGTCCTTCCGGTGCCGGTGTCCCACAGGCGCACCGCGCCGTCGTCCCCGCCGCTCGCCAGCAGCACGCGGTCACCGAGCGGCACCGCGCAGAGCCCGTTGACCACCCGGCCGCCGTGCCCGGGCAGCGTACGCGACAGCTCACCGGTGCGCGGATCCCACAGCCGCACCGCTCCCTGCGCGCCACCGGCGGCCAGCCGTACCTCGCCATCGACGCGGACCGCGCACAGGGCGAACATCGCTGACTGCTCGTCCCCCCAGGACCCGGATCTCCTCACCGGTGCCGGGGTCCCAGATCCGGATCCGGCCGTTCTGCGTCCCGTCGGCCAGCCGCGTTCCGCCGGGCAGCGGTACCGCGCACAGCGCCTGCACCGCTTGCGCCCGGCTGTCGAGCACCGTCACCTCGGCGCGGTGCGGACCCGCCGCCCACAACATCCGGTACGACACCACCGCCCCCTTCGGCCCTTCGTGGAACGCAGGTTACCCGCGCACGGCCCTGCCTGGCCCGCTCCCGTTCCCGTTCCCGTTCCCGCCGGGAGTTCAGCCGGCGGTGAAGTAGTGACCGGCCTCCAGGTCGGCGATCAGTCCGGGGTGGACCGGCTCCCAGTCCAGCACGTGCCGTGTGTCCGCGTTCGGCATCGTGAGGTCGAGCGTGATGAACGGGAAGGCCGTGAAGTGGTCCGCGGCCTGTTCGGCCGGGATGCTCACGGCCGGGACGCCCAGGTGGCGGCCGATGGTCTCGGCGATCTCCCGTACGGCGACGCCCTCTTCTGCCGCGGCGTACAGCTGCGAGCCGGCCGGGGCCTTCTCTAGCGCCAGGCGGAAGAGGCGGCCGACGTCCAGGACGTGACCGGCGGGCCAGCGGTTGGTGCCGTCGCCGACGTAGCCGGAGACGCCGGTGGCGCGGGCGATGCCGATGAGCCTCGGGATGAAGCCGGTCCTGTCCCGCGTGCTGTGCGTGACGGGCGGGACGGCGACGAGCGCGGTACGCACACCGCGTTCGGTGAGTGCGGCGATGGCGCGGGCGACGGCGGAGCGGGGGTTGGCGTCGATGGCCGCGTCGCGCCTGGCGTCGCCGGTGTGCGTGAGGCCGACGCCGATGAGGGCCTTGCCGGTGCCGGCCAGCGCCTCGCCGAGTGCCCGCACCACGGTCAGGTCGGCGGCCACCGCGTCGGCGAACCTTCCGGCAGCTATGGAGCCGTGGTCGAACGCGAGGTGGACGACCGCGTCGGCGTCGGCCGCGGCCGTGCGCAGACCGTCCAGGTCTGCGAGGTCGCCGCGGCGCACCTCGGCGCCCAGGGCTCGCACCGCGTCGGCGGAGGTACCGGACCGCGCCAGGCCGACGACCTCGTGTCCGGCCTGGACCAGTTCGGGCACCACCGCGGATGCGATGTGGCCGCTGGCACCGGTGACGAATACGCGCATCAGGAGTTCTCCAGGGATGGGGCGCCGCGCTCGGGCGGAGCCGAGTGATGTGACTTGGTACCGTCACCATAGCCCGAGTGACGGCACCGAGTCACATCACTTATCCTGTTCGCATGGCTCGATGGGAACCGAACGCGCGGGAACGGCTGGTGCGCGCCGCACTCGACCTCTTCACGGAACAGGGCTACGACGCCACCACCGTCCACCAGATCGCCGACCGAGCCGGTCTGACCAAGACGACTTTCTTCCGGCACTTCCCCGACAAGCGGGAGGTGCTCTTCGCCGGGCAGGACACGCACGCACGGCTCCTCACCGAAGCGGTCACCGCGGCGCCGGGCCCGGCCACGCCGCTCCAAGCGGTCCGCGCGGCACTCGACGCGATGACGGACACCTTCACCGAGGAACGCCGCGAGTTCAGCGCGAGGCTCGGCCCGGTCATCGCCGGCAACAGCGAACTGCAGGAGCGCTCCGCCCTCAAGCGCGCCCGACTCGCCGAAGCCATGGCGGACGCGCTGCGGCAGCGCGGCGTACCGGAGCCGACCGCGGACCTCGCCGCCGAACTCGGCATCCGCGCCTTCCACCAGGCCTTCGACCGGTGGGCCGATCCCGCCAATCAGCAGACGCTCACGGAACTGACCCATCACACGTTCGCGGAACTCCGCGCCGCGATGGCCGCGCTCGACTAGAACGTGTCCGCCCGGTCCTGCGGCCGGGTGCCGCACGCACGCTCACCTCGGATGCCCGCGGCGTCGCCGCCGGCACCGGAACCTCCCTCGCACAGGGCCTTGTTGGCTTCCTTGACCGTTCTGCAAGCGCTGGGCGCCCGGGGCGTGGACCTGCTGCTGCGGATCGGGCAACCGGACGGCGAACCCCGGCACATCGCACTGCCCACCAGCCTGGTGGTGCGCGCCTCGACCGGCCGGCCCGCCGGCCCGGCCCGGTCCGCCCGCGAAGCGGCTCCAGGGCGCCCGCCCGGAGGCTCTTCCTCCGGCGCGATGGAATAGTCGGCGGCGGTCATCAGCGTCCGGAGAGGTGCCTGAATGCGGCACGGCACAGCCGACTTCACAGCGGGGACCTACGCGCTGGGCGCGGGGCCGTGGACGATGAGCCCCGTCACGCGCGGCGCCTTGGGCCAGATCTGGAAGCTCTCCGGCAGCAACGGCTCGTGCTGGGCGGTGAAGGAACTCCTCTTCGGCTGCGACGAGGAGCAGGTCCGGCGGGAGGCCGCACTGCGACAGACCATGGAGAACCTGGGGGTCGTCTCGCCGCGGCTCATCCCCGATCGCCGCGGCCGGCACGTCTCCCGGCTCCGCTCGTCCGCGGGCGGGTCGTACGTCAAGCTGTACGACTGGATCGACGGAACCAGGGCGCGGGCGTCCGATCCGGCCGTCCTGGACTGGTTCGGCAGCACCATGGCGCTCCTCCACACGGCGGGGGCGGGCGCGAGCGAGCCGCCGGCCTCCTGGTACGAGCAGTGCCCGCAGGACGCCGAGTGGCAGGACCTGCTCAAGGAGGTGGAGCGGGCAGGCCTGCCGTGGTCGGACGCGCTCAGCCGGTTCGTCGCCACGTCCGCGAGGGAGCTGGCGCAGTGGGTGACCGCGTCGGATCCCGGGGATATCGTCACGTCGCACCTCGACCTCCAGCCACAGAACGTCCTGGTCCGTCCCGACGGTCCGGTCCTCCTCGACTGGGACAACGCCGGGCCGATCTCGGCGGAGCGGGAACTCGCGCGCCCTGTACGTGTGGCCGGGCGGCAACCAGGTGGACACCGGTGCCGCCCGGCGACTGGCCTGCGCCTATCGGAGCGCCGGAGGCAGGGCGACCCTCACCGGTCCGCGGTCCTTCTCGATGCTCTTCGCGACGGACCTCCGTCTATGGCCAGGCCGAGTGCGCCATCGACCCGGCCGTGACCGCCGCGCAGCGCGAATTCGCCGGCAACCAGGTCGTCGCCACCGTGCGTGCCATGCCGGAGCTGACAGCCGTCTCCCAGTTGGTCGCCGCCCTTGAGGACGTGTGGTGGGTCCGGCCGTCCTCGTGCGGGCCGCAGCATCAGATCGAGCCGCTCCGTGACGGATGCGGCCGGCGCGGACGGGTCCCAGCTCCGGGACAGCATGCCTAGGCGGCGAACGCGTTGACGCCCGTCAGTTCCGCCGACAGCTCCCACAGCCGGGCCGCCTGCTCGGGGTCGGTCGCCCAGTCCTTGACGCCGACGCGCTCGGCGCCTTCCGGCGTGGGCTCGGCGATGTCGCAGTCCTCCAGATAGACGCCACCGATACCGTCCAGCTGCGGCGAGGTCGCCGCCCACACCTGGGTGGCCGCTCCCTGCGGCGGGGTCTTGAAGCCCTCGGGGTTGAGCACGTTGCCGTCCTCGTCGATCCAGCCGCGCTCGATCATCTCCTCCTTGGGCAGGTGCCGTTGGAGCGGGGTGATGATGCCGCCGGGGTGCAGGGCGAAGGCCCGGACACCGCAGTCGCGGCCGAGCTTGTCGAGATGGACGGCGAACAGGACGTTGGCGGTCTTGGCCTGGCCGTACGCCTCCCACTTGTCGTAGCCCTGCCGCCAGTGGATGTCGTCCCAGCGGATGCCGGAGAAGTGGTGGCCGCGGGAGGAGACGGAGACGACCCGGGCACCGCCCGGCGCGATCGCGGGCCACAGGCGGTTGACGAGGGCGAAGTGGCCGAGGTGGTTGGTCGCGAACTGGGCCTCCCAGCCGGGCCCCACGCGTGTCTCCGGGCACGCCATGATCCCGGCGCTGTCGATCACGATGTCGATGGTGCGTCCGGAGGCGAGGAACCGGTCGGCGAAGGAGCGCACGCTCTCCAGGTCGGCCAGGTCCAGCTCGCCCAGTTCGACTCCGGGGATGCCGGTCAACGCCTGCTCGGCTGTGGCCGGGCGGCGGGCGGGCACGACCACGTGGGCGCCGGCCTTGACGAGCGAGCGGGTGGTCTCCAGGCCGATCCCCGAGTAGCCGCCGGTGACGAGGGCGAGCTTGCCGGTCAGGTCGATGCCCTGCAGGACGTCGTCGGCGGTGCTGGTGGCGCCGAAACCGGATCCGATCTTGTGCTGTGCAGTGCTCATGTGCGGAACGCTACGGATTCGAGTGCACTCGAAGTCAAGGGCGTGCCGCGCGGATCCATCACGTGCCGATGGTGCCGCCGTTCATGGCTTCGTCCTGTTGCCGCGTCGCGATGCACCACGCACACCCTGTGGGGCGTGACCGATGGGACCGGTTCGGGGCGGGCGGCGCCGATCACCGTGCGGTGTGTGCGTCGGCGCCCGCTGCCTCGTTCTGCAGTGCGGCCCCTGCAAGGGAGTTGTGCCAGGACCCTGACGGGAGCGGCAGTGTGCCGAAGGCCCCGCGCCTGTCAGTAGGCGGAGTTGACCTTGTCGATGGAGCCGTAGCGGTGGGCGGCGTAGTTGGCGGCCGCGGTGATGTTGGCCACCGGGTCGGTGACGCTGTGGGCGGTGCCGGCGACGTGGTAGGCGTTGAAGGTCGGGTCGATGACCTGGAGCAGGCCCTTGGACGGGGTGCCCTTGTGGGCGTTGACGTCCCAGTTGTTCTGCGCGTTCGGGTTGCCGCCGGACTCACGCATGATGTTGCGCTTGAGGCCCTCGTAGCTACCCGGAATGCCCTTGGCCTTCATGATCTGCAGGGACTGCTTGATCCAGCCGTCGAGGTTGCCGGCGGAGCCGGCCTTCTGGAGAGAGGTGGTGCGGCTGCTGCCGGCGGAGGCCGTGACCGCCTTGGCGGTGTGCGCATGCGTCATTTCGGCGGCCTGTGCGGTCGTCGGCATCAGCGTGAGGGCGGCGGCCGCGGCGCCGGTGGTGGCGAGGCCGGTGAGGCCGATGGTGCGAAGGCGGGCGATGCGGGTGCGGGGGGTCTTGATCATGTGTAGGAAACTCTCCGGTGGGGGACATCGTCGGCGCGGGCCGCCGTCGGCGACTCGCGTGGGGCGGGGCCCCGTGCCGCGAGCGGGATCAGATGGACCTGGCGGTCATTCGCTCGGTCCGTCGCCTTGCTCCCGGCAACGACAGCAATAGTTAGCGGCGGCCAGGGCGGAGCGCAATGATGTGACGTACTACCCCACATAGGATTAATGCCCGAAATATTAGCCTTTAGAGGGTTTATTCCCTGCTCAAGGCGTTCCGGGACTACGACGCCGCTTCGGATGTGATCTGCGTCCTGTGGGTGGCGTCACGCGTCGAGCCCCTCCGAGGCCTGGTGGCGACCCTGCCGAGGGCCATCGGCCCGGATAGGACGGGAAGGAGCCGTCGACGGAGGGGCGCGGTACTGGGGGTACGGCAGAGACTGCGGATGCAGAGGTGTCCCGTGTGCCGTGGACTGCGTCGGGGCTGCCGTCAGCGCAGCAGGTCGCCCAGGCCGGGCCCGCTCGATGACGTCGCGCAGTCGCGGTGGAGCACCACCACTTCTCGCCGGGCCGTCAGGTGGCCCATGCGGACAGAGCGAGCCGGACCCGTTCCCCGGGGGCTATGTCGTGCAGGTCGGGGGCGGTCGACCCGCGGGACGAGCGAGGGCAAGGCGCCCACGACGTAGCGCCGCGTGTCACGTCGGCGGCACCGGACGCGCCGGTCCACCGGTCGGAGCCGCCGCCGCGCCGTCGAGCGAGCTGGACGGCGCGGCGGCGGCGCAGGGATGATCACGGCTTACGGCAGCCGGTACCGGCGCCTGAGGCGCAGTGGCTACTCGCGGGGAAGCAGCGGCCCGAGGGGGCCGAGGTCCAGGTTCAGGTCCTCCGGACGCAGCCCGTAGCGCTCGCGCAGCTCGGCCATGCGGTCCTCCAGGAGCATCAGGGTGAGGCCGATCCGCTCCTCCTGCTCCTCGGTCAACTCGCCGGTGTCGAAGCGGCGCACCGCCTGCCGCTCCATGAGCTGGCGCAGCAGTTCCACCACGGTGAGCACCAGCTTCACCAAGTCGCGCTCGACGGTGTCCGGTTCGAGGTCCAGGTGGTTGCGCGGGGTCACGGAGCCTCCTCGAAGGGCGAGGGGACGGACTCGTTGACCGAGCTGATGAGCGCCTTCAGGTCGATGCGGACGAGGTCGACGTCCGCGATGCGCAGGGTGATGTCGCCGGTGACGACGACCCCGCCGGCCAGCAGCCGGTCCAGCAGGTCGACGAGTGCGATCTCGCGTCGTTCGACGACGGTCACGGTGCCGCCTCCCCCGCGAACGAGTAGGCGGCCCACGGTCCGGTGAGTTCCACACGGATGCCGGGCGCTTCGTCCTTCGTACGGTCGACCAGTTCGGCGAACGCCTCGGACTGCGCGCGGGGCACCAGGTAGGCCGCGTTGAGCACGTTGCGACCGGGTGCCGTGGACAGCGCGGAATTCTGCGGGGCGTGCAGGCGCGAATCCTCCGCGTGCCGGGAAAGCCGCTCGTGGAGGGACCGGGCGAACGCCTCGGCGTGCTGCCACTGCTCCTCCTGGGCGTGGCTGCTCTCGCGCCGCCGACGCAGGTAGTCCCGGCCGCTCGCGGGCTTCGCGGCGGGTGCGGGTTCGTCCGGTGCGGGCTCCAGGTACAGCTTCACACCCCACTCGACCCGGCCTTCCAGCCGGTCCAGGACGCGGCGGAAGTCGTCCTCGCGCGTCTCCATCATGGCGCGCACACCGGCGTCGTCCCGGAAGACGGTCGCGAGCCGGAGGGGCAGCGGGGTGGTGACCATGGTGAGCGCGTCGATCACGCTCTGGTGGGCTCGGGCGGTCTCGGCGAGCCAGTCCAGGTCCTCCAGGTGCGCCTTCAGGGCATCCTCGCAAAAGTCCGCCCCGGGGACCGTACCGACGACCGCGACCAGCCCGCGGTGGCTCAGCAACATCGGCGGGGCGCCCGCCACGCCCGTCGGCTCCGGCCGCAGCGGCGCCTCGAAGGGACGGCACACGGCGTAGACGTAGCGCAGTCCGGTCATGGCGCCTCCCTCGGCACACGGCCCGGCTCCAGCTCCTCCAGCCGGGCCAGCCGCTCCCGCAACTCGGCGTTCTCCCGCGTCAGTTGGTCCCGCCGGGCCCGAGTCGACAGCGCCGGGTCGCTCTCCCACCAGTCGATGCCCATCTCCTTGGCCTTGTCGACCGAAGCCACGATGAGCCTCAGTTTGACGGTGAGCAGCTCGATGTCGAGCAGATTGATCCTGATGTCCCCCGCGATCACCACGCCCTTGTCGAGGACCCGTTCCAGGATGTCGGCGAGGTTGGCTCCACTGCCGTGGGCGTAGGGGTCAGGGAACCTGCCGGGCGTCGTCATCGACGGCTCCCCCGCTCGGCGTACTCGGGCTCCGCTTCCACCTCTCCCTCCTCGTCCTCCTCGTCCTCGTCGCGCTCGTAGCCCTCTCGGTCCGCGCCGGTCCCTTCGTCCTCGTAGTCCTCCTCGTCCTCCTCACCCTCGTCTTCCTCGGGCTCGTATTCCTCGCCCTCTCCCTCGTACGCGGCGTCCTCGGACTCGCCCTCGTACGGTTCCTCTTCCTCCTCCTCTTCCTCCTCGCCGTTCTCGAAGTCCTCGTCCTGGTACTCCTCCGGCTCTTCCTCCCCGCCGGTCCGCTCGTCCTCGCCGGACTCCGCTTCCTCCTCCTCGACCGCGTCCTCGTGGCTGCGGACCACCTCGCCGTCGCGGATCTCGCCGCGCCAGCCGTCCTCCGCCTCTCCCTTCAGGGTGATGAAGCGGGCGAAGTTCTTCAGGTCCAGCCGGGCTCGGCGCCCCTGGGCGCGCCACAGGTTGCCCGTCTTCTCGAACAGGCCGGACGGGTAGTACTCCATGACCAGCAGGATCCTGGTGAGGTTCTCGCCGAGCGGGTGGAAGGTGACGACGCCCTTGGTGCTGCCCTTCGCGCCCTGCGACGTCCACTGGATGCGCTGGTCGGGCACTTGCTCGGTGGTCTGCGCCTTCCAGCTCCGGCTGGACCAGAAGATCTTGGCCTGCCAGTCGGAGCCGGTGTCGTCCGTGCGGTCGGCACTCTTGACGCCCTTGGCGAAGGTGGAGAAGTCCTGGTACTGCGTCCACTGGTCGTAGGCCGTGCGCAGCGGGACGCCGACGTCGACCGACTCCATGATCACGGTCGGCTTCGAGCCGCCGCCCTTCTTCTTGCCGCCCCCGATGTTCTTGACGGCGTCCGTGACGTTCTCCTTGACTCTCGAAGCCCCCACCTCCAGCGCGGAGCGCAGCGGCCCCTTGCCCTCGGCAAGCTTGCGGCCGCCCTCCAGGGCCAGCCGACCGAGGCCCGGGCTGTTGCCCTCGGCGATGTCGTTGAGCTTGCCCGTGGTCTCCCCGAGCTTGCGGCCGAGGCCGGTGAGCAGCCGCTGGGCCTGGGCGGCCAGGTACTCCTGGGCCTCGGCCTTCAGCCGGTCGGCGGCCTCGCTGTGGGCGAGATCGGTGAGCGGGTTGTCCGTCGTCGCCGCCTTGGCGGCCCCCGTAGCCCTCCCGGCACGGCCGGCCGCGGCGGCCACGGATCCGCGGGTGTCGGTCATCGGTCATCGCCGCCCTTCCGCGCGCCCGCTCCACGGGTGCCGGCCGCCTTCTTGGCGGCGGTCCCGCGGGCCGAGCCGGTCTTCTTGGCCGCCGCCTTCTTCGCGGGGGCCGTCTTCTTCGCCGCGGCCTGCTTGGCACCGGACTTCTTCGGCGGGGCCTTCCTGGCCGGCTTCTGGCCGCCCGCCTTCTCGCCACCCGCCTTCTCGCCTCGGCTGCCGCGGTCGCCGCCGCCGTGCGCCGCGCGGTCCTCGCCGTCGTCCTCGTCCCGCCCCTCGTCGCGCTGCTGCTCGCGCTCGTCGTCCTGCTCCTCCTCCTGCTCCTCGTCGGAGCCGGCCTCGGGCAGCGCACCGGACAGCTCGTCGCGCACGTGAGCAGTGCGGTCGTGCAGCCGGTCGGCGAGCGTGCTCATCTGCCGCTCGATCATGGCCCCGGAGGCCGCCTTGCCCACGCCCCTCAGGTCCTCCCGCAGTTGCTCGCCGATCTCCTTGAACTGCGGGTTGTCGCGCAGCTGTTGCCGCGCCAGGTCGGCGAGGGCTCCGGGGCCCAGGTTCAGCTTCTTGCCCGCGACCAGGGAGCCGACCGCGACGGCCATTTTCAGCTTCTTCGTCCGTCCCAGCAGATAGCCGGCCCCTAGCGCGAGGCCCAGTGCCGTTCGGTTCATCATCACGTCCCGTCGCCAGTGGTGTAGCCGGAGTGCATGCCGGTCTCCAGCCGGTCGAGCAGCTCGTCCTCCCGGTGGTCGAACTCCTCTTCGGTGATCTCGCCCGCCTCCAGTTGCTCTTCGAGGCGTGCCAGTTCGGCCCGCACGGTGGCGGGGTCGTAGTAGATCCGTTCCGCCTCGCGGAGCACCTGGCCGATCGCCCACGCGCTGCCGCGCACCGGTGCGAACGGCAGCAGCAGTACCTCACCGATCAGTCCCATGGGCTCCTCCTTCCGTACGGGCCGCCCGGTCAGCGCGCCCCGGTGTCAGCTCCGGCCGGGTCGGCCGCCGGCTGGGCGGGGCCGGGCTCGACGAAGCTGTACGGGGGCAGCGGGCCGTTGACGCGCAGTTCGAGGTGGGGGTGGGCATCGCGGACGTCGTCGACGGCGGCCATGAAGTCGCCGGCCGCCTCCCGGGCGACCAGGAACGAGATGTTGAGCAGCCACCCGGTGGACTCCGGGCCGACGCTGACCGCGGCCGCGGCCGGCTCCAGCCGCTCCCGCACCTGCGCGGCGTCCTCGGCCTCCTTGGCCTTGACGGCGGCCGCGACCAGCTCGCCGAGGCGGAGCTTGTCCTGGTAACTTCCGCCGCCCGCACGGCGGTTGGCCTCGGCGAGGGAGCGCAGCTCGGCGTCCTCGGCCATCACGCGGTGCAGGACCGCCTCTTCGACGTGGTTCGCCTTGACGTTGTACTCGACCTTGCCGTCCAGGGCCTTCAGCCGCTCCAGGTAGTGCTCGGCCCGCTCGGCGAGTACGTGGGTCACGGTGTCGTCGTCGGGGGCCATGTTCCCGAAGCGCATCGGGAGCACACTGCCGCCCGCGCCGGTCTCGGCGAGGACGTTCTGATGGGCGAGCAGGTCCCGCCGCTTGGGCCGCAGGCCGTCGGGGGCGTCGCTGACGACGGCCGTCAGCTCGCCGGCCGTGAGGACCCGCACCGGTCGGGGCGGCTCGCCGACGCCGGTCAGGCCCTCGGGCGGCGCGGGGTGCGAGCGGGCGGTGATCCCGTAGACGTAGGTGCTCACTCCTGCCCCTCCTTCTCCTCCTCCTTGCGGCGGGCCGTCGCCTTACGGGCGCGGGGCCGGGCTTCCTCACTCTTCTCGCGGGCCTGCCTGAAGGCGTCGGAGACGGTCTCCGCCGCGCCGGACAGGGCGCCCTTGGACTTGCCGCGGGCTCCGGACTCGGTGACCTCACCGACGATCTCCGGCAGGCCGGGGCTCTTGTTCGGTCCGGACTCCAGGTCGAGGCGGTTGCACGCCTCGGCGAAGCGCAGATACGTGTCGACGCTGGCCACCACGACGCGGACGTCGATCTTCAGGATCTCGATACCGACCAGGGAGACCCGGACGAAGGCGTCGATGACGAGTCCCCTGTCCAGAACCAGTTCGAGTACGTCATAGAGGCCACTACTGCCGCCTCCGCCTGTGGTCTGCTGTGCCGGGACAACGGTCATGCGGGCCGTTCCTCCTCTTGAGTAGTCGCTGTCAGGGTGGCTCGGGGAGCGCGGCCGACGGGCGGGCGGCCTAGCGGCCGCCGGGCCGGCGCGCGTCGGAGCGACCACGTTCGTAGCGTTGGACGCGCCGGTATCCGGTGAGCCGCCCGTTGTGGTCGAGTTCGACCTGGTAGCTCGCCATGAGGCTCATCGTGTCGGGGACCCTGGCGATTTCCATGACCTCCATCTCGAGCGTCCATCCGTCCTCGGTCGGTTCGAAGGAGGTCACCGACTCGGGGGCGAGCCCCGTGAATTCGGCGAGTTGGCTGCGCGCTCGGCGCAGGACCTCGATGGGGGCCGGCCGCCGCTCGTCCGGCGCGGACCGCCTCTCCTCCTGAGACTCCTGTGAGTCATGGGGTTCCCGTGAGCTCTGTGACTGGGATGTGTTCTTTGTGTTCGACATGGCCACCTCTCAGGGCGGGTGGCCCGTCATCCCATGGCCAAACATTCAGGCCCGGATGCCTGCGGGCGCGGGCGCGGCTCGGGCATGCCGCTCCGCCCGCGCGTGCCGCCCGGGCGTACGAGGAATGCCGTGGATGAGAGATCGTCAGGTGGGCCGGCGCCTCCGCGGGCGCCTGCGCCCTGCCCCGCGGCCTCTCACCGGATCAGCCGCGCGGCCGGGCGTGTCGGGCGGCCGGTGCGGGGCACTGGAGGACGATGGGCGTTCTCGGGCAGTCGGAGACCGGCGGGAGGAGCACGGGCCGCATGGATCGGCGGGGCTCGGCGGAGCAGACAGACGCAGGTGCGCACGGGTGCCCGTCGGCGGTGTCCGGCCCCGTCGGCGGGTCCGCGCGGCCGGGTCCCGGCGTACGGCGGCGGGTGCCGCGGACCGATGTCCTCCTGCGTGATCCACGGCTGGCCGAGGCGGCCGGCCGGCTCGGCGCGCCGGTCGTGAAGGCCGCCGTCCGGGAGGCGCAGGAGCGGGCGCGGGCCGGTCGGGTCGCGCCGGAGGACGTGCCCGACGAGGCGGTGGCGCTGCTGCCGGACACGGCGTGTGGACTGCACGCGGTGATCAACGCCACGGGCGTGCTGCTGCACACCAACCTGGGCCGGGCGCCGCTGTCGGCCGCCGCCCGGCGTGCGGTGGCCGAGGCGGCGGGGCCGACCGACGTGGAACTGGACCTGGCCACCGGGGTACGGGCCCGGCGGGGGCGTACGGCCCTGCGCGCGCTGCACGACCGGGTGCCGTCCGCGGGGGCCGTGCACGTCGTCAACAACGGCGCCGCCGCGCTGGTGCTCGCCGCCACCGCGCTCGCGGCGGGCCGGGAGATCGTCGTCAGCCGCGGCGAGATGGTGGAGATCGGCGACGGATTCCGGCTGCCGGACCTGCTGGTCGCCACGGGCGCCCGGCTGCGCGAGGTCGGCACCACCAACCGCACGACCGCCGACGACTACGCGACCGCGATCGGTCCGGAGACGGGGTTCGTGCTCAAGGTGCACCCCTCCAACTTCCGCATCACCGGCTTCACCCGCGCCGCAGCCGTCGGTGAACTCGCCGCACTGGGCGTACCCGTCGTCGTCGACATCGGCTCCGGGCTGCTCGTCCCGCATCCGCTGCTGCCCGAGGAGCCGGATGCCGACACCGAGCTGCGCGCCGGCGCCTCCCTCGTCACCGCGAGCGGCGACAAACTCCTCGGCGGCCCCCAGTGCGGGCTGCTGCTCGGCGACGAGCATCTGGTCCGCACCCTCGCCCGGCACCCCCTGGCCCGCGCCCTGCGTGTGGACAAGCTGACCCTGGCGGCCCTGGAGGCCACCCTCACCGGGCCGCCCACCCCGACCGCGGACGCGCTGGCCGCGGACCCCGGCGCCCTGCGCGCCCGAGCCGACCGGCTCGCCGCCGGCCTGAGCGCGCAGGGCGTCGACGCACGGGCGGTCGACAGCTCGGCGACGGTCGGCGGGGGCGGGGCGCCGGGGGTCGCGCTGCCCAGTGCCGCGCTGTCCCTGCCGGAGCCGTTCGCGGCCGTCCTGCGCACCGGACGCGCGCCGGTCGTCGGTCGGCTGGAGGCGGGGCGCTGTCTGCTCGATCTGCGGGCGGTGCCCCCGCAGGACGACGCGCGGCTGGCCGAAGCGGTCCGCGCGGCGGCACAGCGGTAAGGGCGGGCGCCATGCGGGTACTGGCCACCGCGGGGCACGTCGACCACGGCAAGTCCGCCCTGGTCCGGGCGCTCACCGGCATGGAACCGGACCGCTTCGAGGAGGAGCGGCGCCGGGGGCTCACCCTCGATCTCGGGTTCGTGTGGACGCGGATCCCGGCGGACGGCGAGCCGGTCGCCTTCGTGGACGTACCGGGCCACGAGAGGTTCGTGCCGACCATGCTGGCCGGGGTCGGGCCGGTGCCGGCGGTGCTCTTCGTGGTGGCCGCCGACCAGGGCTGGCAACCGCAGTCGCAGGAGCATCTGGCGGTCCTCGACGCGCTCGGCGTCCGGCACGCCGTCCTCGCGGTGACGCGCAGCGACCTGGCGGATCCCGGACCGGCGATGACCGACGCGCTCCGGCGCATGGCCGCCACCTCGCTCGGCGCCGTGCCCGCCGTCGCGGTCAGCTCGCTGACGAGGGCCGGGCTCGACGACCTGCGCGCCGAGCTGGCTCGGCTGGCGGCCCGCCTCCCCGTGCCGCCCGCCGACGCCGACGTCCGGCTGTGGCTGGACCGGTCCTTCACGGTGCGCGGCCACGGCACCGTCGTCACGGGCACGCTCGGGGCCGGCACCCTGCGCGTCGGGGACCGGCTGGTGACCGGCGACGGTACGACCCCGCTGCGGGTGCGCGGCCTGCAGTCCCTGAACGAGGACCGGGCCGCCGTCAGCGGTGTGGCGCGGGTGGCCGTCAACGTGCACGGGCCCGGCGCGGCCGGGCTGCGGCGGGGTGACGTGCTGCTTGCGCCGGAGCGCTGGCTGCGTACCGGGCTCGTGGACGTACGGGTCACCGGGGCACCCGTGGCCGATCTGCCCCGGACCGTCACGCTGCACCTCGGCACCGCGGCCGTCCCGGTGACCGTCCGCCCGCTGGGCGAGGACACGGCGCGGCTCACCCTGGGCCGGGCACTGCCGCTGCGGGTCGGCGACCGCGCGGTGCTGCGGGAGCCGGGAGGCCGGCGGGTGCCCTGCGCCGCGACCGTGCTGGACGTCCGCCCGCCCCGGCTGTCCCGGCGAGGCGCGGGGCGCGCCCGCGCGGCCCAGCTCACGGCCATGACCGGCCGTCCGGACGTGACGGCGGAGCTACGGCGGCGCGGGCTCGTCCGGCGCTCGGAGCTGCTCGCGATGGGCGTTCCCGCGTCGGCCGACGCCGTCGCCGGGGACTGGCTCGCCGACCCGGCCCTCTGGGCGCGGCTGCGTGACAGGCTCGTCCACGAGGTGACCCGGCACGCCGAGGAGGACGCCCTGCACCCCGGCCTGCCGACGGAGGCCGCCCGGCGCCTGCTGGGCCTGCCCGACCGGGCGCTGGTCGACGCCCTCGCCGCGGCCGCCCCGCGACTCACGCTGCGCCAGGGCCGGTTGTACGCGGGCGACAGCCTCCGGCCCGCCCTTCCGCCCGGCGTCCGGGCCGCCGTGGACGCCGTACGCGGGGATCTGGCGGGCGCGCCCTTCCGGGCGCCGGAGGCCGACCGGCTGGCCCGGCTGGGGCTCGACCGCAAGGCGGTGGCCGCCGCCGAGGCGGCCGGGGCGCTGCTGCGGGTGGCCGACGGGATCGTGCTGCTGCCCGGCGCGGACACGCACGCCGCCGACGTGCTCGCCCGGCTGCCGCAGCCGTTCACGCTCAGCGAGGCCCGGCAGGCGCTGGACACCACGCGCCGGGTGGCCGTGCCGCTGCTGGAGTTCCTGGACGCGCGGGGGTACACGGAGCGCGTGGACGACCGGCGCAGACGCTGCCGGACCCGTGCGGGGAGCGGAGGCGGACAGGAATCGAACCTGCCTGCCCGAGATCCTCGGGCACCTCGGTTTTGAAGACCGGGAGGGCCACCAGGCACCCACACGCCTCCACCGACCGCCACGCTAGTTCCCCGGGAGCCGCGTATGACACCGACCCGCCAGGCCGCCGTACGACTCACGCAGTTCGCGCACGGCGGCGGCTGTGCCTGCAAGATCCCGCCCGGTGAGCTGGAGGAGGTCGTCACCGGGCTCCGGCCCTCACGGCCGGTCGGCGGCGGCGCCCTGCTGGTCGGTGTGGCCACGGGCGACGACGCGGCCGTGGTCACGCTGCCCGGGCAGGAGGGCACGGCCCTGGTGTCCACCGCCGACTTCTTCACGCCCGTGGTCGACGACCCCTACGACTGGGGGCGCATCGCCGCGGCCAACGCCCTGTCCGACGTGTACGCGATGGGCGGCCGGCCGCTGGTCGCCGTGAACCTGCTGGCCTGGCCGCGCGACCGGTTGCCGTTCGAGCTGGCGCGGGAGGTGCTGCGCGGCGGTCTGGAGGTGGCCGCGGAAGCCGGCTGCCACGTCGGTGGCGGCCACAGCGTGGACGACCCGGAGCCGAAGTACGGGATGGCCGTCACCGGTGTCGCCGATCCGGTGCGGCTGCTGCGCAACGACACCGGGCGTCCCGGCCTGCCACTGTCCCTGACCAAGCCGCTGGGCCTCGGGGTACTGAACAACCGGCACAAGGCGACCGGCGAGCGGTTCGAGCAGGCGATCGCCACGATGACGGCCCTGAACCGGGACGCCTGCGCCGCCGCCCTGGCCGCCGGGGCGACCTGCGCCACCGACGTCACCGGCTTCGGTCTCCTCGGCCATCTGCACAAGCTGGCCCGCGCCTCCGGCGTGAGCGCGGTGATCGACACGGCGGCGGTGCCGTATCTGGAGGGCGCCCGGGAAGCGGTGCGCGACGGGTACGTCAGCGGCGGCACCCGGCGCAACCTGGAGTGGGTGGCGCCGCACACCGACTTCGGTGCCACCGACGCCGGCACCCGGCTGCTGCTGGCCGACGCCCAGACCTCCGGCGGACTGCTGGTCGCCGGGGAGGTGCCGGGGGCGCCGGTGATCGGGGAACTCGTCCCGCGCGGGCCGCACTCCCTCGTACTGCGCTGACCAGCGCACTCCCCCGTCCTGCCGCGCTGGTCAGGGCTCCGTGCCCGTGTGCTCGTCGATGCCCGCCCGTGCCCGGTAGGCACGCACCAGCTCCACCGACGCGGGGCCGCGCGGGCGCCGTCCGGGGCGGATGTCGACGGCGAACGCCTTCGCCTCCTGGATGTGCGTGTTGGGGTCGAGGGACAGGTGCAGCAGTTCGTTGGCCGCGTCGCCCGTGGTGTAGCCGTTCGGGCCCCAGTGGTAGGGCAGCCCGATCTGGTGCAGCCTGCGCCCGTGCACGGTCAGCGGGGCCATCCGGTCGGTGACCAGCACCCGCGCCTCGATGACGCCCCGCGCGCTGACGATCGTCGCCCAGCCGGCGTGCTCCAGAGCGCGCTCGGCGGCCAGTTCGGGCGAGACCTCGCAGAAGAACTCCGGTTGCAGCTCCGCCAGATAGGGCAGCCAGCGGGACATGCCGCCCGCCGTGTGGTGCTCGGTGAGCCGGTAGGTGGTGGCGACGTACGGGAACACCTCCGAGCCCGGTTCACCGGCGCTCGGCTGATAGCGGTTGTCCGGAACCGTGGGCAGCAACTGCCGCACAGGGTTGCGCTGTTGGTCGTACAGCAGGTTGGGGAACGGCGAGTCCTGGGGTTCGTAGTGGGTGGGCAGCGGGCCGTCGGTGAGTCCGGACGGCACGTACAGCCAGGCCTTGCCGTCGGCCTGCATGATGAACGGGTCCCGGCCCGACAGGGCCTCCGGCCCGGTCGCGTCCTCGGGCGGTTCGTGATCGGGCGACTTGTCCTTCTTGAAGTCGGGCACGTCGTGCCCGGCCCACTCGCCCTGTTCCGCGTCCCACCACACCAGCGCCTTGCGCGCGCTCCACGGCCTGCCCTCGGGGTCGGCGGAGGCCCGGTTGTACAGGATGCGGCGGTTGGCCGGCCAGGCCCAGGCCCACTCGGCGGCCACCCAGTCCTGTTCCCGGCCCGGCTTGCGGCGGGCCGCCTGGTTGACGCCGTCGGCGTATACACCGCAGTAGATCCAGCAGCCGCAGGCGGTCGAGCCGTCGGGCTCGAGCTGCTCGTACGAGGACAGCGGCCTGCCCTCGGCGTCCCGGCCGTTGATCTCGGCGAGCACGGCCTCCGCGTCCGGTTCGGCGATCATTCCCTTCGTCGGATAGTCCCAGGCCAGGTCGAGCACCGGCCGGTCCATGTCAGCGGTGGACCCGGCGAGCTTCTCGCGGATGATCCGCCCCAGGTGGTACGTGAACCACAGGTCGCTGCGCGCTTCGCCGGGCGGCTCGACCGCCTGGTGGTGCCACTGCAGCAGCCGCTGGGTGTTGGTGAAGCTGCCGTCCTTCTCGGTGTGCGCGGCCGCCGGCAGGAAGAACACCTCGGTCCGGATGTCCTCCGTGCGCAGTTCGCCCGTCTCGATCTCGGGGCCGTCCTTCCACCAGGTCGCCGACTCGATCAGCGAGAAGTCCCGGACGACCAGCCAGTCCAGGTTCGCCATGCCGAGCCGCATCAGCTTGGAGTTGGCGTTGCCCACCGCCGGGTTCTCGCCGTACAGGAAGTAGCCCTTGCAGGTGCCCTCGCGCTGGGCCATGGCCGTCTCGTAGGCCGAATGGGAGCCGGTGAGCCGGGGCAGGTAGTCGAAGCAGAAGTCGTTCTCGTCGTTCGCCGCGTCGCCCCAGTACGCCTTGAGCAGACTCACCAGGTACGAGCGCATGTTGCCCCAGTAGCCCTTGTGGGCGGCCTCGGCCTCGACGAACGCGTCCAGGTCCTGGTTCTGGTGCGCGTGCGGCATCGGGATGTAGCCCGGCAGCAGGTTGAACAGGGTCGGGATGTCCGTCGAGCCCTGGATGGAGGCGTGTCCGCGCAGTGCCAGGATGCCGCCGCCCGGGCGGCCGACGTTGCCGAGCAGGGTCTGGAGCACGGCCGCCGCGCGGATGTACTGCACGCCCACCGTGTGCTGGGTCCAGCCGACCGCGTAGGCGAAGGCCGTCGTCCGGTCGCGGCCGGAGTTCTGGGTGACCAGTTCGCACACCTGGCGGAAGAGATCCTGCGGCACCCCGCAGATCTCCTCGACGATCCCGGGGGTGTAGCGGGCGTAGTGCCGCTTGAGGACCTGGAAGACGCAGCGCGGATGGCTGAGGGTCTCGTCCCGCTCCGGCTCTCCCTCGCCGATCACCGCGCCGCCGGACCCGTGCGCCTCGCCGCGCGCCGCCTCGGTCACGGAACTGCCGCGGCCGGTGCGCTTGTCGTACTCCTCGTCGCGCTGTCCGGAGGCCGCCTGGATCTCGGTGCCCTCGTACTGCCAGCTGCTGTTGTCGTAACTTCGGTTCTCGGTGTCGAGCCCGGAGAAGATCCCGGCCAGGTCCTCCGTGTCCCGGAAGTCCTCCCGGAGGATCACCGGGGCGTTGCTGTACGCCACGACGTAGTCGCGGAAGTACTTCTCGTGCTCCAGCACGTAGTTGATGATCCCGCCGAGGAAGGCGATGTCGGTGCCCGCGCGCAGCGGCACGTGTACGTCGGCGAGCGCGCTGGTGCGGGTGAACCGCGGGTCGACGTGGATCAGCTTCGCACCGCGGGCCTTGGCCTCCATCACCCACTGGAACCCGACCGGATGGCATTCGGCCATGTTCGAGCCCTGGATGACGATGCAGTCGGAGTTCTGTAGGTCCTGCTGGAAGGTGGTCGCGCCGCCGCGTCCGAACGAGGTTCCCAGACTGGGAACGGTGGAGGAGTGTCAAACACGTGCCTGGTTCTCGATCTGGATCGCGCCGAGCGCCGTGAACAGCTTCTTGATCAGGTAGTTCTCCTCGTTGTCCAGCGTGGCCCCGCCCAGGCTCGCGATGCCGAGGGTGCGCCGGGTGCGGGTCTCGTCGACCTCCCACTGCCAGCCCGCGCGCCGGGCCGCGATGACCCGGTCGGCGATCATGCCCATCGCCGTGTCCAGGTCGAGGCGCTCCCACCCGGTGCCGTGCGGGCGCCGGTAGAGGACGTGGTGCTCGCGGGCGTCCCCGGTGGTCAGCTGGAGGCTGGCCGCGCCCTTGGGGCAGAGCCGGCCGCGGGAGATCGGGGAGTCGGGATCGCCCTCGATCTGCGTGACCTGGCCGTCCTCGACGTAGACGTTCTGGCCGCAGCCCACGGCGCAGTAGGGGCAGACCGACTTCACGACCCGGTCGGCGCTCGCGACGCGCGGGGACAGCCGTGCGCTGACCGCGCTCTGGGCAGCGGCCCCGCGGCCCAGTGGGTCCGTCCCGGTGAGCTGGCGGTAGACCGGCCAGGAGTCGATCCAGGTGCGTACGCCCATGGCTCAGTCCTCCCGTTCCGTTCCTGTGCGGACGGCGGGTCGCGCGCCGGGCGGGCCCGCGAGGTGACGTCCCGTACCGGACCGCTCCCGCTCGCACGCCTCCTCCCGCGCACGATTCTCGCGCGGACCCGGCAGGACGGCATCCCCGAAGGTCTGCGTGACAGCGGTCCCCAGGGCGGGCGTGCCGCCGGCGGCGCGCACGGGCCGACTCGGGCTACGGCCGGGCATCGGCACCACCCTCCTCGCTCGTGCGGACCTCCCTGCCCGGCGGCGGAGTACCCGGGCCGTGCCCACCGAAACCGGGCCGGCAGCGGCGCTCAGCCGGTCCGGTGGCATTCCCGCAGCCTCTCGCGCTGCGGTACGACCGTGTACTTCGGGTCCTCGGCCGACGCGATCCCGGCGTGGAACACGCCGAACCGCAGCGCCGCCGAACCGGTCAGCAGGGCCGCGCCGGCCACCGCGGCGAGGGCCCGGCCGCGCCGCCGGTCCGCGGCGGCGGCGAGGGCCGCGCCGCCCGCCGTGAGGATCTCCGCGGCCCGCAGCAGTGCGTGCGCCCTGCCCGTCTCGTACGGCTCGGCCAGCAGGGTGCCCATCCGGCGTTTCATCAGCTGGAAGCCGCCGAGTTCCAGGGCCGCGCCCAGGGCGGCCATGCGCCGGGCCGGTCCCGTCTGCGCCGGCGGCGCCGCCAGCAGCGCCAGACCCGCCGCCGCGGATGCGCCGGAGCCCGCGAAGACGTACGGCAGCTCCCGGTGGCCCTCGTGCCAGGAGGGCACCGCCGTGTCCGAGATCAGCACGGCGGTGTAGGTCGTGATCGCGGGGCCCAGGACGGCGGCCGTCCCGGTGGCCGTGGCGCCGAGGACCCGGCAGCGGCCCGTCACGTGGCTCGCGGCGGCGGCCAGGCTCAGCGGGGCGTAGCCGGCCAGGAGCCATGACCCGACGCTCATCGGCGAGGTCGGCTTGCAGACGCGCAGCATGTTCAGGAAGCGGGCCGGCCTGCCCAGGTCGTGGACCAGCGCCGCGAGGGACAGCGAGATGGCGCCCGCCGCGCCCAGCTTCGCGGCCCGGGCCAGCGCCGGCCGTCCGGTGGCCTGTGCGCCGGCGGCGAGCAGCGAGGAGCCGCCCGCCAGACCGCCCAGGTAGAGGTAGCCCGCGATGTCGAGGGGCTTCCAGCTGGGCTTGTTCAGGATCGGCTTGCCGTAGTACGAGGAGAACTCGGCGTCGGGCACCATGCTGCGCTCGCCGCGTCCCCGGCGGCGCCCGCCCCGCCCGCCGTGCGCTCCGGGAGCGGCCTCCCGTCCGGGCCGGGCGCCTCGCACGCCGTCGCGTGTCACGTCGGATTCGCTCATCGCCGCCTCCTGGGGCCCCCGCCGAGGAAGCTCGTGACGGCCAGCGCGGCGAGCGAGGCCGCCGCCAGCGCCGCGTGCCGCCACATGTCGGGCAGGTCCCGGGTGGTGACGACGGGGTCCGGCGGCAGGCCGTACACCTCCGGCTCGTCGAGCAGGAGGAAGAACGCGCCGTCGCCGCCGACCCCGTCCCCCGGATCCGCGCCGTACAGCCGCGCGTCGGTGACGCCGGCCGCGTGCAGCTGGCCCACCCGCCCGGCCGCCCGCTCGCGCAGCTCCTCCAGCGGGCCGAACTGGATGGAGTCCGTCGGGCACGCCTTCGCGCAGGCCGGTTCCATGCCGACGCCGAGCCGGTCGTAGCAGAGCGTGCACTTCCAGGCCCGGCCGTCGCCCTCGCGCAGGTCGATCACGCCGTACGGGCAGGCGGGCACGCAGTAGCCACAGCCGTTGCAGATGTCCTCCTGGACGACGACCGTGCCGAACTCGGTGCGGAACAGCGAGCCGGTGGGGCACACGTCGAGACAGGCCGCGTGGGTGCAGTGCTTGCACACGTCCGAGGACATGAGCCAGCGCAGCTCGGTGCGCCCGTCGGGGGACAGTGGCGAGATCTCGCCGGCCGGGGCGCCCGCCGGGGCCGCGTCGGGTGCCGGGGCCGTGGCCCCGGGCCCCGGGGAGACCGGGGATGCGCCGAGCCGCCGGGCCGCGTCGAACACGTCGACGCCCTCGTGCGAGCCACCCGGCTCCTGGCCGCCCGGTGGCTTGCGCTGCTCGATGAACGCCACGTGGCGCCAGGTGTCGGCACCGAGCCTCTGGGAGTTGTCGTAGGACATGCCGGTCAGCTCCAGGCCGTCCTCCGGTACCGCGTTCCACTCCTTGCACGCCACCTCGCAGGCCTTGCAGCCGATGCACACGGTGGTGTCGGTGAAGAACCCCACGCGCGGCGGGGCGTCGGTGTGTCCGGCCGCGCCCGCCACGTCCGGCTGCGGGCCGGACAGCAGGTTGCCGGGCCGGGGCTCCGGCCGCCGTGGGCGAGGCCCGCCGGCGCCGCTGTCGGTCATGACTCGGCCTCCTCGCTTCGGGTGCCCCCGCTCTCCCCCTCGTCGGCTTCCATGCCGGCCCACGCTCCCCGCCCGGCCCTCACCTCCGAGCCTGGCACGGGTGCCCGTGCGGCGCTCGCCCGAAACCGCCTCGGCACGGCCGGTGAGGCACGGCTGCGGCCACAGGCGCACGGGCGGGGCGTCCGCACCCTGGCCCGGACCCGGCCGACCTGCCGGTTTGCCGGTGCCGAGCGGGATGCGGCCGGGCGCGGATGAACGCCTCCCGAGGGGGGACTTGGTCGGCATGGCGCGTTCCACAGCAGGCACAGACACATCGGAGATGCCCACGTTCACCTCCCTGGAGGAGCTGACCGAGCTGGTCTCCGCCCGGCAGGGGCTCTATGTGCGCTGGTCGCCGGATCCCGCCCAGGACCTGGACGGCATGTCCAGCACCGACGACCTCACGGGCGTGGCGCTGCCCGGTCTGTCGGCGAGCCCGCTCGACGTCGAGGACTGGTGGGGCGGCCGGCCGACGCGCGTGTGGGTCGCCCGGCGGCTGTACGACTACTCCCATCTGCCCCGGGTCAAGGACTCCCGAGCCCGCCCCTGGGTACTGGCGGCCAGGGAGACGGGTCGCGGTCCCGACAACGAGCCGGTGGTGGCGGACGTACAGCCGCTGGGGTGGATCGCCTCGCGCGTGATCAGCGAGGCCGACACGGTCGTGAAGGCGCAGCGGGGCTCCTGGGGCCCCCTGAACCGGGACGGTGTCGCGGAGGGCTGACCGCCCTGCCGCGAGGGGTCGTTCCGGCTCGTGGTGCGGCCGGCACGACGCTGAACCGCACCCGATGCACGTGGCCGTGACACCGGCCGGATCAGCGGCGTCCACGGCCGGGGACGGCGGCCCACCGCGTCAGGGATGTGTCGGCCCGGCCGGCCCACGCGGGCCCCGCCGCGCAGAGCGGCACGGCGGCGCCCAAGGCCAGTGCGTCCCCGAGCAGTTGACGTGAGTCAACACGCTGACGTCCCTGTGCATGTCCGCGGGCTTACATCCGCGGATGCAGGCCGCGCCTCCTTCGCGCAACTTCTTGCCGGAAGAGAACAATCCCGCATCCTCGAATCGGTCCACTCGAACCCTGATTTACCTTCCACATGCTGGAATGATCCCCCTGAGGGCAAGTCGGGAACTCTGTAGCATCTGAACAATTCAAGGAGGCTCGTGCGAGCCGTAGCGGTCGTGTGCTGGTGACAGGCACCGGTGCGATGACCCCGCTGGGGGCGGATGCGCCGTCGTCGTGGCCGGGGCTGCTGGACGGTACGTCGGGGGTGCGGTTTCTGGAGGAGGAGTGGGCCGCGGACCTGCCCGTGCACGTCGCGGCGGGGCTCACCGTGGACCCCGCCTCCCTGCTTCCGAGGAACGAGGCCAGGAAGCTGGACCGCGGTGAGCAGATCGCGGTCCTCAGTGCGCGCGAGGCGTGGCAGGACGCCGGTGCTCCGCAGGTCGAGCCGGAACGACTCGCCGTCGTCATCGGTACGGGGACCGGCGGTGTCCTCACCACGCTGGGGCAGGACGACGTCTTCCGAACGCGCCGGGGTCCGCCGGCTGTCGCCGTTCGCGGGCCCCCATGCTGATGCCCAACGGGCCGGCCGCCCGGGTGAGCATGGACCTGGGCGTGAAAGGAGGCGCCAGGACTCCGGTGAGCGCATGTGCGTCCGGGGCCGGAGGCCCTCGCCCTGGGACAGGATCTGATCCGCAGCGGGCGGGTGGACGTGGTCGTCGCGGGTGGGGTGGAGGCATGCCTGCACCCCCTCACCATCGCGGCGTTCGCGCAGATGAAGGCCCCGTTGACGCAGTCCGTGGACCCAGAGGGCGTGTCCCGCCCGTTCGATGTCAAGCGGTCCGGGTTCGTCATGGGCGAGGGCGCGGGGATGATGGTGCTCGAACGCGCCGAGTTCGCGCGGGGCCGTGGGGCGCGTGCCTACGGCACGGTGGCCGGCAGTGCGTGAGTTCGAGCGCGAACCACTTCACGGCCTCCGACGCGTTCAGCCCCTGCGGCCACCACTACCCGCCGGCGGACGCCGAGCAGCTGGTACGCGGCTTCACCCAGGAGCTGCTCGGCGCAGACGGCCCGGCATGGTCCTTCGCGGCCGTCAGCCCCGACTTCCTGCGCTCCACCGGCTGCCACAGTGGCGAGGAACCGCAACCGCCGGCGTACTTCGATGGCAGCGGCTCCGACACCGCCACGTTCGTCCACCGGGACCGCACCTTCCACTTGCTGCTGACGAACGGCTCACCGTGAAAGGGGCCCGGCCACTGCCGGAGGCGTGGGTCCGCACCCAGACGGTGAGGAGCGGGTCGAGGCGCCAGCGCCGATCGGTTCCGCTCGCCGGAATCGTCAACGGCAAGCGCCTCACCCGTCCGCCGGGGTCACGCCGGCCGGGGCGCCCCTCGGCGGTTGATCAGCGGCAGAAGCGAGGTCATGCCGGCTGCTCCTTGTCCGCGGTGGCGCGCTGGGTGGGGATGGCGCGGTCGTTCTGCAGGAGCCATAGTTCGCGGAACAGGCCCGGCGCGGTGGTGAGTTCGTCGAAGGTGCCGGTTTGGATGACCCGGCCGTGGTCCAGTACCACGATCTTGTCGGCGACGGCCACGTTGGCGAGCCGGTGCGTCACGAGGACGACGGCACGGTCTTGGGCGACTTCGCGCAGGCCGGTGAAGATCCTGTGTTCGGCGCGGGCGTCGAGGGCACTGGTCGGTTCGTCCATGACCAGAAGTCCGGCTTGGCGGTGGAAGGCTCGGGCGATGGCGATGCGCTGCCACTGGCCGCCGGACAGTTCGACACCGCCGTACCATTCCCGCGCGAGCAGGGTGTCCAGGCCGCTTCGGAGGCTGTCGACCACTTCGTGGGCTCCGGCGCGCTCGGCGGCCTGGTGGACGGTCCGGTCGCCGCCGTGGGGCTGGCCGAGGGTGATGTTCTCGCGGGCCGTGAGGGGCCAGTGAGCGAAGTCCTGGGGGACGACGGCGGTCTGCTGCCACAAGGCGTGGGGGTCGAACTCGCTGGTGTCGCGGCCGTCCCAGGTGACGCGACCGTGGGTGGGCAGGTAAAGGCCGGACAGGAGTTTGGACAGGGTGGTCTTGCCGGATCCGTTCTCGCCCACCAGGGCGAGGACTTCGCCGCGGCGGACCTCCAGGGTGACGCCGTCCAGCGCCGGCTTGTCGGCACCGGGATATACGTAGGTGAGGTCCTCCGTACGGACGATGTTCGGAGAGGCGGCAGAGCGGGTTCCGCGGTTCATGCGGTGGCCGCCGGCTTCCTCGATGAAGTCGACCCAGTCGTCGAAGAACAGGCCGGTACGGAAGAGTTGGGTGCCGTAGCCGACGAGGCCGCGCAGGGACGATCCGACGGTACGCAGGGCGAACACCGCGGTTCCGGCGGACGCTACGGACATGTGGCCCGTCGCCAGGAGTAGCGCGAGCGCGCTCCAGACGACGAGGGATCCGGCGCCTCCCGCGAGGGCGCCGAGGAGTTGGTAGCGGCCTCCCCGGTTGATGGCGCGGTCGGTGATGGTGTCCACGCGGGCGCCGATCTTCCGGTACAGACCCAGCAGGAAGGGAGCCATGGTGCCGGCACGGACCTGGTCGGCTGTCTCCTTGTCCACGATGTACCAGCGCAGCAGGGCGAGGATGCGCCGTTCCGCCGACATGTCACGGCTGGCCTCGTAGTTGACCTGGGCGCTCTTCATGCTGGCGAGTCCCTGCGGGAGGACGGCCAGCAGGAGCAGTGGGAGGAGCGCGGGGTGGAGGGCGGTCAGCACGCCGGCGGCCGCGACGATGGAGGCGGCGCAGGCCATGAGTTGCTGGGACTGGGTGATCAGGTCCTGGGCGAGTTCGGCGCCCCGGTCGGCGTTGTCCCACCGGTCGTTGAAGCCCGGCTGGTCGTAGGCGGTCAGCTCGGCCGCGACCGCCGCGTTCAGCATCTCCAGCTCGGCTTCGCGGGAGATCCGGGGGGACAGCCGCCAGGACAGGTTCGTGATGGCGATGGCGAGGAGGGCTCGGGCCCCGGCCGCGACGGCGAGGGCGGCGATGGCCGGGATGGCGCTGGTGAGCCGGTCCTGGATGTGCCCGGAGGCGACCAGGGCCGTGATGGTGCCGGTCGTGGCGACCAGGCCGAACGCTTCCAGACCGGCTGAGAGTCCCTGGCAGGTGAGGAGGCAGGCGACGGCGCGCCGGTCGATCTTCCAGGCGAGGGCCAGAGCGCGGCGCATCAGGTACGGGAGGCGCCGGGCCATCCCCCAGGTGGTGCCGGGATGGCGGCGCAGGACGGTGAGGCGAGGAGACTCGAACCTGAGTTCCTCGGCGGGTTCGCCGCAGGCGGGTTGGTCAGAGGCGGCTTTGTCAGAGGCGGGTTTGCCGGAATCACTGCCTGTGCTCAAGTGGGTCCTCCTGTGAGGGAGTCAGGCACGCCAGAGTGCGGCATCCCTGACGGCCGCGGGAATGGCACCAGCACAAGATCCACTCGAACTCGTGAACCGTGCGGTGTATCGGCCCCGACCGCGTACGGCAGACCAACCACGAGGCCGCGCTCCCCGCCAACGCGCTGCCCTACTCGGTACGAAGACCCTCTGCCGTCGAAGTCGTATCGCTCTTGCGGATCCCGCCCGGATGGACCGGCGCTTCGGTGCGGTCGCCGCCGCCGGGGCATCGTCACTGTACGAACGCGTCGCCGTCGCCCTGAGTGGCTCCGGCGCGGCACTGCGCGCTGTCGAGCCGGTGCCGGCCGGCGGGCGGCACCCCGCGGTGATCCTCGCCGCGCCGCACGCTCTGGCCGGACGCGCCCCGGCGCTTGCCGCAGCCTCTGCCGCCCCCAACGGGGACGCGGCCGCCGGCGCGGCGATCGACACGCTGCTGCGCACGCCCGATGCGATCGTGGCCATCGCCGTGCGGCGTACGGCCCGGCCCGAGGAGAGCGGACGCTGCGCCGTGCCGTATGCCGCCGTTGAGGAAGTTGCGCGCCGGGCGGGCGCGCATGCGGTGGGGCTGATCGACGTGCGCTGCTCGGCCGGGCTCGATCTCCGTGTCGATCGCGTCGGCCTCACCTACGACGACGACAGTCACCGGGCGACCCGTCGTCCCCGGCGCGGATGACGTCTTCGGTCGTGGCGGACCAGCCCGCCCGACGCGCGCGATACCCGAGGTCGGTGCCCCACCGACCGTCCGCCGGCGATCCGCCGGTGTGGGCGATGCGGCCCCCGGTGTTATTCAATGAGGTGTGCGGTCAGGGATGGATCTCGGGGCTCTCGCCGCACGGGTCCGAGTACGGCCCCGGCGCTGCGCCGGGGATTGCCGAGAGAGCCGCATGGACTCCACACCTTCCCCCTCGCCCTCTTCGCCGTTCGACCTGGTCAGCAGTGCCCTGGAGCGCTACATCCCGCGCGGCGGAGCGGCAGCGGCCGCCGGTCCCGCCGGCGCGCAGGGCGACCGCACCGCCCGCCGACAGGTGCCCGGCGATCCGGCAGCCGGCCGTCAGGACCGGATTCTGGGCGCGATCAACCTGGACAGGACCCTGAGAATCACCCGCTGCAACCTGGACGCGCCCGTATTCGCCGGCCTGGACGCCGTCGCCGGGAGTCGCTTCGTCGACCTCCTGCCCCCCGGGGACGTACCGACGGTCACGCGGCGGTTGCGGCAGGTCCTGCGGACCGGTGAGGCGCACGTCGCCCGGATCCAGCGCCTGCGGCGCGGCGACGGGTCCGAGCTGGTGGTCTCGATGAGCATCCTGCCGGCCGCGGTGCCTCAGGAGGGGCTGACCGTCTCCGTGATCGCCATGGCCAGGCGACTGCACCTGTATGCCGCCGAGACCGCGATCGGCACCTCTCTGGACATCGGCGAGACCGCACAGTCGCTGGCGCAGTCCCTGCTGGCCTGGGGAGACGTGGCCGCCGTCGACCTCGACTTCGCCGTGTGGACGGGCGCGGGAGTCACCGGTCAGGTGCCGGGGCGCATCCGGCTACGGCGGGCGGCCCTGGTGCCCGACCGGGCGTGGCCCGAAGGCTATGTGACTCCCGGAGACGATCTCCCCGGTGACGCGAGTCGCCTGCTGGCACAGGCGGTACAGCGGGACGACGCCCCACAGGCCATCGTCATCCCCGACCGGGAGGCGGTCGAGCGGGTGCTC
The DNA here is from genome assembly GCF_055584345.1 of Streptomyces sp. NPDC104106. Lineage (NCBI taxonomy): Bacteria > Bacillati > Actinomycetota > Actinomycetes > Kitasatosporales > Streptomycetaceae > Streptomyces > Streptomyces sp. NPDC104106. The sequence goes on along the minus strand of NZ_JBVJMF010000003.1, from coordinate 469,629 downwards.
GGCAGCCCGCGCGTGATACGTGCCCTCGTACCCGGTGACCGGTCGGCCGGTGTGGCGTGCATACCGCTGGTCCTGGACGGCGCGCCGCCTGTCGTACTGGGCGTGGCGGAAGTCTGGCGGCGGGCGGACTGCCCCTTCCGCGACAGTGAACTGCTCGACCTGCAGGAACTGGTCGCCAGGACCGCCCATCACGTCGACCTTGCCCGTCAGCACCAGCGCGAGCACACGCAGGTGCTGGCGTTGCAGCGCCGGCTGCTGCCCCGGGCCGGCGGCGACACCGTCGAGATCGCCAGCGTCTACCAGCCCGCCACGCCCGACAGCGCGGGCGTCGGCGGCGACTGGGTGAACAGCTTTCCGCTGCCGGACGGCCGCACCGCGCTGGTGGTCGGTGACGTCGTCGGACACGGGCTGGGAGCCGCGGCCACCATGGGCCAGCTGAGCACGGAGGCCCGCGCGCTGCTGTCCGCGGGGCTGGCGCCCGACGAGGTGCTGGAGCACCTGGACGAGACCGTGTCGCTGCTGGACGACGCGGAGTCCGGGCTGGCCGCCGGCTACAGCGCCCTCGGGTCGACCTGCTGCATCGCCCTCTACGATCCGGTCAGCCACCGCGTGGCGCTGTCCAGCGCCGGCCACCTCCCGCCGGTCCTGGTCTCCCCGGACGGGCGGGCGGGCCCGCTCGCGGTCCGCCCTCACCCCGGCCTGGGCGCGGAGTTCGCCCTGCGGGAACCCTTCGACGTACACACGTTCGAGACGCCTCCGGGCTCCCTTCTCGCCCTCTACACCGACGGCCTGGTGGAGGATCCGGCCGTGTCGATCGACGAGGGCATCGACAGGCTGGCGGACGCCGTGTCCACGGTGCACCCCTGGGACGCCCTGCAGCAGGCCGCACGGCACGTCGTGTCCGCGTTGGCTCCCGTGCACCAGCGCGACGACGTCACCCTGCTGCTCGCCCGGATGATCGGCTACCGCAAGGGGGACACCGCCACCTGGCGCCTGCCCGCCCGCTACGACGCCCCCGCCCGTGCCCGCGCGCGAGTCTCCGCGCTGCTGCGGCAGTGGCGTACCAGGGACGACACCCGGGACCACGTGCTGCTGCTGGTGAGCGAGCTGGTCACGAACGCGGTGCGCTTCGCCACCGGCCCCGTCACGGTACGGCTGATCAGGGCCGGCCACAGCCTGCTGTGCGAGGTGGGCGACACCGGCAACGGCAGGCCACGTCTGAGCCGGGGCGGCCTCCTCGACGACGGCGGCCGTGGCCTGCACGTCGTGCACGGGCTCACCACCCGGTGGGGGGTGCGGTGGACGAACGACGGAAAGGTGGTCTGGGCGAGGGTCGCGAGGTGACGGCCGTGCCCCCGCCCCACCCGGTGCCGCCGGCGGTACGGACGCCGCTCACAGCGTCACCGGGGGCGTGACCGGTGACGCGGACAGCTCGTTCGCCGGTACGGGCGGCGCGGGTTCCCGCTACAGCCACTGCCCTTCCAGGGCCGTGGCGGTGAGGCCCGGTGCGGCCGCGTACAGGACGGCGCGACTGCCCGGCTTCTGCCCGGCGTCGTGCGCCCGCCGCATGATGTCGAACACGGCGGCGCCTCCGCGGTTGCCGCTGGTGTAGCTGTCCCTGCTGTAGTGCAGCAGCCCCGACGGCCACGCGTCGGGCATCGTCTGCTCCATGTACTCCAGCACCCGGGTCCCGCCCGGGTGCGCCAGCAGCACGTCGGGGTGCCAGGAGTCGGGGTCGTCCTGGTAGCGGACGCGCAGCCACTCCCACATTGCGGTGACCGTCTCCTGCACGGCGCGCGGCCCGCGCCGGTCCATCACGAAATGGGTGCCGTCCGCCCGCGTCTCCAGGCGGTGCAGGTCCTGGGTGCCGGGCAGGGTGTGGTGCCAGGCGGTGTCCAGCCGCAGCACCGATTCGCGCCTCGGGCGGCCCGTGACCACCGCGGCGACCGCGGTGTCCGCGAACAGCAACCGGACGATCAGGGATTCGAGAGTGTCGTCCGCGGGCTGGTAGGTCGTGCTCAGCGCCTCCGCGATCACGACCAGGACCACGCGGTCGGGGTCCGCGGCCACGAGATCCGCCGCCAGCGCCAGGGAACGGGTCCCGGCGATGCAGGCCCACTGCGTGGCCGGCAGCAGCATCACGTCGTTGCGGAGCTGAAGCTTGTTGGCCAGGGCGATGTCCAGGCCCGGCAGCGCCGGGGTGGTGGAGTGACTGGTGATCAAGCAGTCGATGTCCGCGGCGTCCAGTCCGGCGATCTGCAGGGCTCCGCGCGCGGCACGCTCGCCGTAGGACTGCACGGCCTCCCATGCGGGCGCGGTGCGCTCCTGGACGGTCTGCGGCACGGGTATCGCCTCCAGCGCGGCGATCACGCGGTCCACGTCCCGCTGGGTGAAGTCGTCGCGGGTCAGGGCCTCTTGGACCTGGCCTCTGCCGACGGACCGCAGGCCGCCGCCGTCACCCGGCGCGACGGCGGTCTCCAGCGGCAGCATCCACCCACGGGCCTCGATGCCCGTACTGGCCGCGATGCCGTCGATCCGCGGCGCCCACGCCGCATGCGGGTGCCGTGTCCGCACCTCCGCCACGATCTGGCTGGTCTCCACGGCGTGCTCGCCGTGTATCACGGCAGGAGGACAGAGGTAAGCGGCCATGATGGGCACCTTCCGGGAAAAGGGGGAATGTCACGCGTGCTGCGCCAGGGGGCACTTGGGACTTCGCGCCCAAGACGATGCCGACGAACTCCGCGTCGGGAGTGGCATCCGTTCCGAGCATGGCCACTAAAGGGACATTTCCGCTGTGATGCACACAACTTAGGCGGTAATGAGCTGCGTGACACAGCACACACCTCTGAAGCAGAGCCCCTCAGGAGCATTCCGAGGTCTTACCTGACTCCTCGTCAGTCGAGAGGGGCCCATACCGCTGCCGCGCGCCACGCCTCCGGCCGCCGGCGGCTACGGCCCCGGCCCCGCGCTTGGCGAGGACGACGGTCAGGCGCGCGCGGCTACGGCGGCTACGGCGAGGGCCGTGCCCACCAGTCCGCCGTCAGCCCGCCCCGGTGGACGTGCCGCCCAGCACACGGGTCTGCTCCGCGCGCCGCTCGTCGAACCTCTCCCCCAGGACGCCGCTCCGGCTCGGCTGCCGTGGTTACGCTGAATCACTCCCGGATTCCGCCGGGACGCCATGAGAGAAGAGGCGGACGTGGGGGAACTGGACGGCAAGAACGCACTGGTGACGGGCGGCTCGCGGGGGATCGGGCGCGCGGTCGCCCTGCGGCTCGCCTCCGAGGGGGCGCTGGTCGCGGTCCACTACGGCGGCAACGACGCGGCCGCCACGGAGACCGTCGCGGAGATCACCGAGAACGGCGGCCGGGCGCTCGCGGTGCAGGCCCGCTTCGGCGAGAGGGGTGCGGTGGACCGGCTGTTCGAGGGGCTCATCGCCGGGCTGGCGGACCACGACGCGGACGGTCTGGACATCCTGATCAACAATGCGGGCATCCACTCGGCCACTTCGATCGGGAAGCTCACCGAGGAGGATTTCGAGCGACTGCTGACCGTCAACGTGAGCACGCCGGTCTTCGTGATCCAGCGGGCGCTGCCGCTGCTGCGGGACGGCGGACGGATCGTCAACATGGGCTCCGCGGCGACCCGGATAGCGGACCCCCTCCAGATCGGCTACACCCTCACCAAGGCGGCCCTGGCGGCCCTCGGCCCGTCGCTCGCCAACGAGTTGGGGCGACGTGGGATCACCGTGAACACGGTCGAACCCGGAGTGGTGATGACCGACATGATCGCTCCCTACGCCACGGTTCCCGAGGCGCTGGCCGGACTTGAGTCGATCACCGCACTCGGCCGGATCGGTGAGCCTGAGGACGTCGCAGACGTCGTGGGCTTCCTCGCGGGACCCCGGGGCCGCTGGGTGACCGGCCAGAGCATCGATGTCTCCGGCGGCACCTACCTCGGACCGATCCCGGCCGCGTGATCTCCCGGGGCGCGGAACCGCGAGCGCGTGGATGTCGGCGCGGGCCCCGCACGCCAGGCCGGGGCCGAACCCCTGACCGCGCCCTCGTCTCCGCGCCCCGGACAGCCGGGGCCGGCTGGACGAAAAGCGCGATGCGGCGCCGTCTCGGGTGTGCGAGCCTCACGCGTGCGCGAGCGTTCCCTCTCCCCCGGTGCCGGCCGAGAAAGCCTCCGATGCCCCGGGACGACGTCCTCGAGCAGCCGCAAGCGGCTGACGCTTCGGCTCTTCGCTTCGGCGGTCAATCCCGTTGCGTGAACCGGCGTTTCGTGGCCTGCTCCACGGGCCAGTACGGTCGGATCCATGGAATGGAATCTGCAATCGGCCGAAGGACTCGCGGCGGCCTTGCGTGCCGGTGACGTGACGTCGGCGGAGCTGACGGACGAGGCGATCGCCCGTATCGAGCGGGACGACAAGGCGATCAACGCCATCTGCGTGCCGGACTTCGACCGCGCACGAGCCGCCGCACGCGGTGCCGACCAGGCGCGCGCCCGCGGTGAGGACCGGCCGCTGCTCGGCATTCCGGTGACGGTGAAAGAGTCCTACAACATCGCCGGGCTCCCCACGACCTGGGGCATATCCGCACACCGTGACTACCTGCCGGCCGAGGACGCGGTGCAGGTGTCGCGGCTCAAGGCCGCAGGTGCGGTGGTGCTCGGCAAGACCAACGTGCCCGTGGGGCTGCAAGACGTGCAGAGCTTCAACGAGATCTACGGCACCACCAACAACCCGTGGGATCACGGTCGCACACCGGGCGGATCCTCCGGTGGATCAGCCGCGGCTCTGGCGGCCGGATTCGGCGCGCTGTCCATCGGCTCCGACATCGCCGGTTCGTTGCGCACTCCCGCGCATTTCTGCGGTGTCTACGCGCACAAGCCGACACTCGGGCTGTGCGCACCACGCGGCATGGTCCCACCGCAGGCGCCTGCGTTGCCGACCGACCCTGACCTCGCCGTCGTCGGCCCGATGGCGCGCACGGCCCGCGACCTCACGCTCCTGCTCGACGTCATGGCCGGACCGGACCCGCTGACGTTCGGCGTGGCGCACGATCTGAGGCTGCCGCCCGCGCGCCACGAGCGGCTCTGCGACTACCGGGTCTTGGTCCTCGACACGCATCCGCTCATCCCGAGCGGGGCCGCGGTGCGAGCGGGCGTGAACCGGGTGGCCGACGCGCTCGTCGACGGCGGCGCCCGCGTCGAACGTCACAGCCCCCTGCTGCCCGACCTGGCCGAAGCCGCCGTGATCTACACCCAGTTGCACCTTTCGAGCGCCGGTGCGCGTCTTCCCGTCGAGGCGTACGAGCAACTCCGGAACCGCGCCACCGGACTGAACCCCGACGACCAGAGCCTCGACGCGGCGCGGCTGCGCGCACTGGCGTGCAGTCACCGCGACTGGAGCGAGGCCGACAGCCGGCGCGAGCTCCACCGCCACGGCTGGCGGCAGCTCTTCGCCGAGTTCGACGCCGTGGTGTGCCCCATCACGCCCACTCCCGCTTTCCCGCACGACCACAACCCGGATTCCCTGGCACGGCGGATCGACATCGACGGCGTCGAGTACCCGTACCTCGACCAGCTCGTCTGGGCCGGTCTTCCCACGATGCCCGGCCTGCCCGCCACCGCCGTACCGGCGGGCCGGTCCCCCGAGGGTCTGCCCGTGGGAGTGCAGCTCATCGGTCCGATGTTCGAGGACCGCACCCCGCTGCGCCTGGCCGAACTGCTCGAGGAGGAGATCGGCGGCTTCCGCGCACCGTAGGAGGCCTTGGTCAGGGGGCGCGGTGACGGTATCGCCGCCTGTGACGCGCAGCAGGCCGAGCTTGCCCGCGTCACGGCTTGCGGCCGCTGCCGTGTAGGTGACCATGCGCCGGTCCGTGCCGGGGACCACGAGGACCTCGCAGTCGAGCAGGATGTCACCGACCTGCGGAGGCCGGATCGTCTTCCGGTCGCTCGTGTGCTGGGTGGCAGCCGTCCGGGGGCCCGGTGATGAGCGAAGGCGCCGGGCCGTCCTCGAGGTGTTCCACCACACCAGGGTCCAGTCGGCGCTGAACGCCCCGACCGGGATGTCGCCGAGGCGCGCGGCGAGCCGTTTGATTCCCGGGGCCCGTGGGGGCTGACCGTCCTGTCCCGGGGCGGCAGGTGCCCGGTGCTCCGGTACAGCTGGTCGCGTTCGGGCCGGGAGAGTCGAAGGGCGCGGGCAGGGCGCCGACCACCTGGGCCGAGGGGTTCTTCGCGCGCGTAGTCGACGCAGAGCCCGGCCGGCTGTGCCGGTTCCTCGCGGCGCGGTCCCCGGACCACGACGGCCGTCCGCCACGGTGAAGCCGGCGTCGGCCCGGCACGAGCAAGGCGCCGACCGGGGCCCGCGTCGAGCGCGACCGTGTGGCCCGTTCGCCGGAGGAGTCCTACGACCCTCGGCGCGAGCGCGAACTCCGTGACGTCACCGAACGGTTCACCGCGGCACACTCCGCCCGGCAGACGCCCCTGACCGGTGTCCCGCGGCGCCGCAGGCCCGGAAAGGGCGGCACTGCTCGCATGCGGCTCCCGCGCTCTGCGACCCGTCCGAGAAAGGCGCACGCTCAAACGGCCCGTACGGCTCCGTCTTCGCCTCGAAGAACGTCCCCCTCTTCCGGCGGTGGTCAAGGCGCCGACCGGTTAATCCGGGCGGAATTCCGCATTCCGCACCCCTCGGGAAAATCGGTGGGACACACGTGCAAAGATCCGGACAATGATGCGGGCGCTCCTCACACCACGCAGAGCGCATCGCCTGATTCCGCATACCTCATGGAGTCATACGTGACCCAGCCTTCCCGGCCCACACGCGCCCTGTCGCGTCTCGTCACCTCGGCCATCGCCGTCACCCTGGTCGGCGCCACCGCCGGCACCGCTCTGGCCGACGTCCCCGCGACCACCGGTCCGGGGAAGAGCGTCGCCCGGAGCGCCGCCGCGGCCGGACAGCACAAGCCCACTCCCGCCGCCCCGTCCTTCTTCCTCTCCGCGATCCTGCCGTCGGGCCAGATGTACGCCTACTTGCCCGACGGGAAGGGCGGTTTCGACGACCGGTCGGGGGCCTACGTCTGGCCGCACTTCAGGTACGGGGCGGCGATCGACCCCGACCTGACCGGCTCCCAGGACGGCGACTACCACGTCATGGACGACGGCACGCTGAACCTCTGGCGCGGCGGGCGCCTCAAGAAGGTGGCCACCGGCTGGGGTCGGTACAACGTCGTCTTCTCTCCCGGCACGCTGGTTGGTGCCAAGCACCCCGACCTGCTGGCCCGCGACAAGCAGGGCATCCTCTGGCGCTTCCAGACCAAGGCCGACGGCACACTGGCGCCGCGCGTCGAAGTCGGCCCCGGCTGGAACCGGTTCACCCAGATCACCGGCCAGGGCGACCTGTCCGGGGACGGCAAGCCGGACGTCGTCGCCCGCGACAGGCAGGGCGTCCTGTGGCTGTACAAGGGGACGGGCGACCCGCGGAAGCCGTTCACGTCGCCGGTGAAGGTGGGTCCAGGCTTCAACCAGTTCGACAAGCTGATAGCCACGGGTGACGTCGACGGCGACGGCCACAGCGACCTGCTCGCCCGCGACCCCAAGGGCAACCTGTGGCTCTTCAAGGGGACGGGCAGGGCCGCCGCGCTCTTCACGGCGCGAGTGAAGATCGGCACCGGCTTCGACCAGTACCGCGAGCTCTTCTGACGCCCAGGCAGGGGCCTGACGCAGGCCCCTGCCCAGATCCGCCGGCGTTCCCGCCGGCGCGGTGCAGAGCCACCGCGTGAGCGCGGCAACAGCAGGAAGAAGCCGGCGAAAGGCCCTTTGCGTAACGTTGCGCGAACCCGTCGGCTCACGACTGGCAGCCATCGCGCCGGAATTACCCCCGCTCCCGCACCCGTTGCGTGAGCGTCGACCCCGTCATGCCCCTCAGCGCCGGCAGGAAGTGCCGGTGAGCATGTTGCCGGTGGCGGCCGTGATGACCGAGTCGAGCCGGTCCCGCGCGTGCACGAGGTCGGAGATGCGCTGGTCGACATGTTCGCGCTCCGCCGCCAACCGCCTGAGCAGGGCGGGGGTGGCGCGGCCGTCGATGACGCACGGCATGAGCTCGACGATTGTCTTGCTGGACAACCCGGCGGCGTACAACTGCTGGATCAGCTGGACCCGGTCGACCGCGCTCTCCGGGTAGTGGCGCTGACCGCTGGGGCTGCGCTCGGCGCTGAGCAGACTCTGCTCCTCGTAGTACCGCAGGGCCCGGACGCTGACGCCGGTCCGGGCAGCGAGTTCTCCGACACGCATCTCGTCTCCTGTGTGGCATGCATCGCGCGGCTTGCCTCTGACGTCGACGTGAGGTTCTAGCGTAACTCGCGCGCACCTCACGTCCGCCCGGCCCAGGGCACACACCGCCTGGAGGAAGCACACTCATGCCCCGCTACCCGACGACCGGCCTCACCGGCCCCGCCTCCACCCCGACCGTGTCGGTCAAACCGGTCGTGCTGCCCGCACCGCAGCGCGGCGACGACCTGCCTGTACGCGTCTCCGCACCGGTCACCGGCACCCGCCTGCCGATCGTCCTGTTCTCGCACGGATTCGGCTCGCACCTGGACGGCTACGCACCCCTGGTCGACCACTGGGCCTCCCCTGGCTTCGTGGTGATCCAGACCACCCACCTCGACTCCCAGCGCGTCAACGTCGCCGCTGACGATCGCCGCAGGCCCCACATGTGGCGCTACCGCGTGCAGGACATGAAGCGGGTCCTCGACGAACTCGACGCCCTGGAGGCATCCGTGCCCGGCCTGGCCGGCCGGGTGGACCGGGGTCGCGTCGTCGCGGCCGGACACTCCTTCGGCGGCCAGACCGCGGGCATCCTCGTGGGTCTGCGCGTCACGGACCCGACGACCGGAGCCGTGAGGGACATGTCCGATCCCCGGGTCACGGCCAGCGTCCAGCTGGCCACAGCCGGCAGGGGCGGCGACGAGCTGACCCCCTTCGCCCACGAGAACGCTCCCTGGCTGCGCGACCAGGACTTCTCCCACATCACCGCCCCCGGACTCGTCGTCGCCGGCGACAAGGACGAACTCCCGCTCTCCACTCGCGGCCCCTCCTGGGCGACCGACTCGTACACCCTCGGCCGCGGCGACAAGAGCCTGCTGACGGTCTACGGCGGCGAGCACTCCCTCGGAGGGATCTCCGGCCACGCGGCAGCGGAGACCACCGACGAGAATCCCGTCCGCGTCGCCCTCGTCCAACAGGTCACCCTCGCCTACCTGCGCCACGTCACCGGCATCGACCACGCCGATTGGGCGACGGCGCAGTCCGTCCTCGCCGGTGATTCCCATCCGCTGGGACGACTGGAATCGAAGTAGCCACCCGCGGAGGTGGGGGGTAGAAGCGCAGGGTGACGCCGAGTGGGCACCGTGGGTACAGACGGCGTTCCCGAGCCGGTTGGCGCCGAGCCCGCTGACGGAGGCGAGCGGTTCGATATCGGCTGCGCCGATCGGGCCGACCGGGCCGCTGGTCTGCGTCCGGCCGACGATCCATACGGACGGCGTCGGCGCCTGGATGACCGTGGAGCCGCCGCGCCGTCCGGCGTGTGAGAAGCGGGCCCCTGGGTACGGTGGTGTGCCGGGTGTTCCTTGGGCATCGCGGGGGCATGCCCCGGTTCCTGAGGGCGTCAGCCGGCGGAGAGGGCGTGGGCTCCATGCATGCGATCGGTCGCGCGTTGTCGATTGCCGGGTCGATGGCCTGGGAGATCACCTGGGCGTTGATCCTCGGCTTCGCCCTGTCCGCCGTCGTCCAGGCAGTGGTGCGCCGCGAGACGGTCGTACGGCTCCTCGGGGACGACCGGCCCCGCACGCTCGCGCTGTCCGCGGGGCTCGGCGTGGCCTCGTCGTCCTGTTCCTACGCCGCCGTCGCCCTCGCCCGCTCCCTCTTCCGCAAGGGCGCGGATTTCACCGCGGCGATGGCCTTCGAGATCGCCTCGACCAACCTGGTGATCGAACTGGGCGTGATCCTCTGGCTGTTGATGGGGTGGCAGTTCACCGCCGCCGAGTTCGTCGGCGGTCCGCTCATGATCGTCGCACTCGCCGTGCTGTTCCGGGTCTTCCTGCGGCGGCGGTTGCTGGACCAGGCACGCCGGCAGGCCGATCGCGGGCTGGCGGGTTCCATGGAGGGACACGCGGCGATGGACATGTCGGTGCGCGGGGAGGGCGGATTCGCCCGCAGGCTGATCTCCCGGGACGGTCTCACGTCCGTGTCGCACATCTTCGTCATGGAGTGGGCGGCGATCCTGCGCGACCTGGTGGCGGGGCTGCTCGTCGCCGGGGCCATCGCCGCATGGGTGCCGGACGGTTTCTGGCGCGGCTTCTTCCTCGCCGACCACCCGCTCGCGGCGAAGCTGGTCGGGCCGCTGGTCGGCCCCCTGGTGGCGATCGCCACGTTCGTGTGTTCCGTCGGCAATGTGCCGATGGCCGTGGTGCTGTGGAAGGGCGGCATCAGTTTCGGGGGCGTGATCGCCTTCATCTACGCCGACCTGCTGATTCTGCCGATCCTCAACATCTACCGGAAGTACTACGGCGCCCGGACGGCGGCGTTCCTGCTGGTCACGTTCTTCGTCTCGATGGCGGTGGCCGGCTATGCCGTGGAGTTCGCCTTCGGCGGTCTCGGACTCGTCCCCGACCAGGCCCGGGCCAAGGTCCCCGAGGCGGGTGTCAGCTGGAACTACACGACCTGGCTCGACATCGCCTTCCTGCTGCTCGCCGCCGCGCTCCTGGTCCGCTTCCTGCGCACCGGCGGCCCGGCCATGCTCCGTATGATGGGCGGCTCACCGGACGAGGGGGAAACCCACGGTGAGCACGGGCACGGGCACATGCACGGCTCGCACCATCGGTGAGGCAGGGCGGCGCCGGTCGGTGACCGGCTCGCGCACACCGTGGGAATTTGCCCGGGGGCGGTTGTCGGCGCGGGCCGGCCACCGCTTACTCTTACAACTTGTAGGAGTTGCCGGGAGCGTCGGTCCGCCCCGGGCCGGGTCCTCCTCGCGCACCAGGCCGGGGCGGCCCGGCCTCATCGTGGCAGGCGGGTCTGCGCCTGGCTGAGGAGTGGCGAGTATGAGTGAACACCGACGCCGACCGTCGGGGAGGACCGGGTCGGCCGACTCGGACGGCATGCCGCAGGGCGGTGGCCGGGCCGAGGCGCGCAGGGCCGCCCGGGCGGGTGGCGGGCGGGGCCGCCGCGCCGCGGCCCCGCAACGTGCCGACGCCGGGCGCCCCGGCCGTGCGGACACGCGCCGCGCGCAGGCCGGGCGCCCCGGCCGACGCGGCCTCATCGACTATCCGCGGGCGGGCAGACACGGCCTTCGGCGGTGGCTGCCCTCGTGGAAGCTGGTGTCCGGCACGTTTCTGCTGTTCCTCGGCGCGCTGGTGGGCCTGTTCGGGTACGCCTACGCCACGACGACGATCCCGAGCGCGAATCCCAGCACGCAGGCACAGAGCAACACCTATTACTGGGCGGACGGCTCGGTGATGGCGACGCAGGGCTCGACGAACCGGCAGAACGTCGATCTGGCCCAGGTCCCCAAGCTGGTGCAGTGGGACTTCCTCGCCGCGGAGAACGCCACCTTCTTCACCGACCCCGGCGTCGACACGCAGGGCATGCTCCGCGCTGTGTACCACATGGCCACGGGCGGCGAGGTGCAGTCCGGGTCCACCATCACGCAGCAGTTCGTGAAGAACACGTATCTCAGCCAGGACCAGTCGGTCACCCGCAAGCTCAGGGAGATCATGATCTCCCTGAAGATCGGCGGCCAGATGTCCAAGCAGCAGATCCTGCAGGGCTATCTCAACAGCTGCTACTACGGGCGTGACGCCTACGGCATCGAGGCCGCGGCCCGCGCCTACTACCACGAGCACGCCTCCCAGCTGACCGTCAGCCAGGGGGCCTTCATCGCCGCCACGGTCAACGAGCCGAGCGTGCTGATGCACGCCGACACCGACCCGCAGGCCAAGGCGCAGGCCGAGGCTCGCTGGAAGTACGTCCTCAGCCGCATGGCCACCATCCACAAGATCACCGACGCCCAGGAACAGCAGTACCTGGCGGCCGGGTTCCCGACGCCCAGGGCCTACACGCCGTCGGCGGGCATGTCCGGACAGACCGGCTACCTGCTGCAGACCGCGGAAAAGTACGTCGAAGCGCACACCTCCCTCACCGACCAGCAGCTCGGCCGGGGCGGCTACCAGATCTACACGACCTTCGACAAGAAGAAGGTCAACGCGCTCTCGGCCTCCGTCGCCGCGATGGAGAAGAAGCACCTGGACCCCCGACTCCGGTCGGCGGACAAGGACGTCCAGGTCGGCGCGGCGTCCATCGATCCGTCGACCGGCGCGGTCGTCGCCCTGTACGGCGGCGCGGGCTGGGACAAGGGCCACTGGACGGACAACGCGGACGCCACCGGTGTGCCGGTCGGCTCCACCTTCAAGCCCATCGACCTGGCCGCCGCCCTCGACCACGGCGCCGTCCTCTCGCCCGGCCGGCAGCCCTCGCCGATCACCCCGGACTCCAGGTTCAAGGGTGACGACGGCCTCACCATCAAGAACCAGCAGGGTCAGGAACTCCCCGACTCCAACGACCCCTCGGGACTTCTCCACCAGCGCAACGACGTGACCACGAAATGGGGCTACATCACCCTGCGCAAGGCGATGGAGCAGTCGGTCAACACCCCGTACGTCCAGCTCGGCGAGTACGTCGGCTACGACAACGTGGAAGGCGAAGCCCTGAAGGCGGGCCTGCTGCGCAAGAGCCTGCAGTACGACACCCCCGGCTTCTACATCGGCACCTCCACGCCGTCCGCGATCCGCATGGCCGACGCGTACGCGACCTTCGACGACAGCGGCGTCCAGCACGAGCCGTACTCGGTGACCAAGGTCGTCGCCGACGGCCAACAGCTGCCCGGGTTCGACGCGCCCAAGGGCACCACCGCCATGCCGTCCTCGACCGCCGACACCGTGACCGACGTCCTGCAGGGCGTCGTCAAGAACGGAACGGGTTCCAACGCCCAGGCTCTCGGCCGCCCGGTGGCGGGCAAGACCGGCACGACGGACGACTACAAGTCGGCCTGGTTCATCGGCTACACCCCGCAGATGGTCACGTCCGTCGCCATGTTCAAGGAGGACCCGAAGAACGCCGGTCTGCAGTCCATGCAGGGCGTCGGCGGTTTTCCCAAGGTCTTCGGCGCCGACATGCCCACCGAGGTGTGGACCGGTTACATGATGTCCGCCCTCCAGGGCCAGCCCGTCCGGCAGTTCCCGCCCGCGCCGCAGCTGGGCCAGGGCAGCAACGAGTTCGGCACCCCGACGGCGCCCCCCTCCGCCAGCGCGAGCAGTCCGTCGGCCAGCCCGTCGCCGTCGGTCACGTCGAGCCCGTCCACCGGGCCGTGCCACCACCACAAGAAGCAGTGCGTCAACCCGAGCCCGACCGACACGTCCGGCACCACCACCGGCGGCACCACCGGCGGTGCGACCAACGGCGGCCTGCTCGGCGGCACCTTCGGCGGTGGCACCTCACCCACTCCGTCGACGGGCGCCACCCGTCACGGCCGGCATCCCTAGCGGCGCCGCCGGGGGCCGCGGGAAGGCGGGAACCGGAGCCTGACCCATGGGGCGGTGAGGGCGGTGGCGCGGTCTCGGTCGCGAGGCGCGGCGCCGGGCGAGGCGGTCCGGTGCGGCACCGAGCGGGGCCGCACCGCCCGGCCGTCCGCCGCGCCTCGACGCCCTCGCGGTCCGGGTCCCAGGCGGTCTGGGCGCGGCGGCCCCGTACCGTCATGCCTGTGCCGCCTCGCCGGCCCGGGGGAACCATCGCCCCAGGTAGTCCGCCACCTCCTCAAGGCCGCGGGCCCGCAGGCCGATGTGCAGGTCCGGACGGACCAGCACCAGGGTCCCGTCCGGCAGCCGGTGCCCGGTGGCGTCGTACGCCGGCGAGACCACGCGGACGGTGACGGGCACCGGCGAGGAGGTCGGCGGCACCACCGGTCGCGGGGCGGGCTCCCGCCGGTCGCCGGCCGCGAGCAGGGTCCAGTGCCGGTAGGAGATCAGGTCGTGCAGGCGGTGCCCGCGGCCCTCCCTCCACACCGGCTGGTCCGGCATCCGGCCGCCGCCTCCGGGCGCCGAGAGCGGGCTGCCGCGGTGGTCCTCGTCCAGGTCGCTGAGCCGGTGGCGGATGCGGTCGGTCACCCAGCGGCTGCCCAGGACCCGGCGGCCGGCCACGCGCATCGCCAGCAGCGTCCGCCGGGTCCCGGGAAGCTCCAGTACGTCACGCCTGGTCCGGCGCATCACCCGCCGGGCGGTGCGCCGCTGCTCGGCGGAGTAGGTGTCCAGCAGCTCCGGCGAGGCCCAGCCATGCACCACACTCGCCAGTTTCCAGGCCTGATTGTGCGCGCCGCGCAGCCCGGTGTTCAGTCCCCGCCCGCCGATGGGCGCCCACAGATGCGCGCTGTCCCCGGCCAGCAGGGCCCGTCCGGAGCGCAGGGAGCGGGCGAACCGGTCCTGGAAGCGTGCGCGGTTACTCCACTGCGGCAGCGTCGGTGTGAGCCACACGTCCGGGCGCCCTGATAGCGGGCGAAGGAGAACTCCGGCGGCATGCAGTCCAGCCTGCCGTGCCGGTGGATCGCGTCCGGGTCGTCCACGGCTGGCAGTCCGAGCGCGGCGCGCCGCTCGTCGAGTCGGGGCTGCAGCTCGCGGTGGCCAGGTCCTGCTCGTCGTCCTGGGTGGAGGAGTCCAGGCGGCAGTCGCGCCGCAGTGCCTCGGGGCCCACGGACTCGGCGAGGAGCGGGAGCAGCCAGTGCTGCGGGCGGACCTGCTCGGGTTCGGGCGTGTAGGGCGGGACCGGGCGGGTGTCGTCGGTACCGAAGTCGAGGCGGTGGATCTCGTGCCCGCCGACCGCTGTCCCCCAGGCGATGTCGAGCGGGTGGTCACCGGGCCACCCGGCCGTGCGGTTCCGCTGCGCCAGACCCCAACGGCGCATCAGCTCCATGGCTCTGGGGCCGACGGTACCGACTCGGGGATGGCGGATCCGGCCGTCGGTGGCCTCGAGGACCAGGCAGGCCACTCCCCGCGCGCGCAGGTCCAGGGCGAGGGACAGCCCGACCGGTCCGCCACCGGTGATCAGTACTTCGGCCTCGTCCACAGTGCCTCCGCGTCCCCGAGGAACCAGTCGGCGTAGAAGGCGGTCGACTCCGGTGTGCACGGGGCCGGTTGTCCGGTCGCTCGTGGCCGTGGCCCGCCGCCGGCAGATGCTCGGAGCACGCGGGTGGGTGGCGGGCACGCCCCGCCCGGCCGGACTCGATGGGCACCGGGAGGTCGGTTCGGCTGTCCGGACTCTCGCCAAAGTACTGCACCATCAGCGCGCCCCAGACCGGTGCGCACCGGCCGAACAGGTGCGGGATGGGGCGCGACCGGCGCAGTGCTCTGATGGTTCGCGCCGTCTGCGACGGTGAGGGGCGCGCGGGCCGGGGCGGCCGGCCGGGAGCGGCGCGCCCCTCGGTTCCTGATGCGGCAGGGTTCACACGGGCTCGGGCTGCGGTTGACGTCGTCGCACCGGTACGGCCTTCGGTTCCCACACCTTGGCGGTCCGTACGTAGGCGAGAACCACTGAGGCCATCGCCAGGAGGAGCAGCGGTCCCCACAGCCACGGATGCGCGGCCATCTGCGTCGGCAGATAGCGATAGGACATCAGGAGCGCGGCGAAGACCGCTGTGCCGTGGGCGACGAGCCGCGTTCCGGACCGGTCCCAGCCCCGTTCGAGCGAGCGCAGAGCCGCCTCGATCGTGAGTGTGAACACCACGCCGGCGAGGAGGTCCACGCCGTAGTGGTAACCGAATCCCAGCGTGGCGGCGAGGGTGGCGACGAGCCAGAACGCGCCCGCGTACCGCAGGGCGCGTGGCCCCTTGCGGGAATGGATGAATATCGCGGTGGCCCAGGCGGTGTGCAGGCTGGGCATACAGTTGCGCGGGGTGGTCTCGTCGAACGGAACGGGGTGCGGGGCGTGGATCGGCGGCGGGGTGTTCGGCCACAGGTTCGCCACCGCCCAGTGGCCGCCTTCGGCGCCGTAGGCGAAGACGGGTCCGACCACCGGGAAGATCATGTAGACGCCGGGTCCGAGAAGGCCGATGACGAGGAAGGTGCGCACCAGATGATGGCGTGGGAACCGGTGCTCGACCGCCACATGGCGCAGCTGGTACATGGCGACGGCGACAGCGGCGACCGCGAGCTGGATGTAGACGCAGTCGAGGACGTGCGCGCCGACCGGACCGGTGGCCCTGACGATCCGGCCCGCCAGCCACGACGGGTTGCCCAGGGCGTGGTCGGCGGTCGCCGCGTACTGGTCGAACACCGCCGGGCGCGTCCTGGAGGTGATGAGCAGCCAGGTGTCACCCGCCTTGCGGCCCGCCACCAGCAGCAGGCCGAGGCCGACGCCCTTGAGGAGCAGGACGCGTTCGCGTCCCGCGCGGCGCGTGAGCGCGATGACCGCGTGCCCCAGGATGACCCACAACGCGCCGTTGCCGAAGGGGTGGCCGTCGGTGACGGGGGCGTCGGCGGCCCATCGCACCAGGAACAGGAGGACGTCGATGCCGATGGCCGCACCGGCCGCGACGAACCGCTGCCGCCAGGGGAGCACCACCATCATCAACGCCATGCTGGCGTACAGCAGGAAACCCGACTTGGGCGGGAATACCACCTCTCGCGCCTGGTTGGCGACGGGCCCCGGCAGGCCGTAGCGGCGCGCGGAAACCTCCAGCGAGACAAGGAATCCGAGAGTCACCACCCCCGCCGCGGACCAGAGCACCACCCGTGGTCGGCGCCATGCGGCGCATGTGGTTCTTCGGTCTATTCGCGTAGATGCCCGCGATTCTTTGGATATCAATGGTGAGGCCGATGTGTGAGATGTCGATCGAACGGTTCTGGTCGTAAGTTCGATCATGCTATCGAAGTGGTACGGGTGGCCTGCCCTGCTCAGTTCTGATAGCCCCTCAGCTTGCGGTACAGCGTCGCTCGGCCGATGCCGAGGGCGGCCGCCGTCCGCGCCTTGTTGCCGCCATGGCGCCGCAGCGCCTCCAGGATCGTGGTGCGTTCCGCGTTCTCCATCGGGCTGAGGCGCCCGGTGGCGGGCCCTTCCCGCACCGCGTCCGGCAGTTCGGCCCGCCGGACGGGTCCGGGCATGCGCCGTTGGGCGGCCAATGTCCTTACTACGTGGGCGAGTTCGGTGACGTTCCCGGGCCAGGGATACTGCTCCAGCGCGCGCAGCGCGTCGAGCGTCCAGGTCAGCGGAGCGCGTCCCGGCACGGGTCGCGGCGTCAGCTCGGCAAGCAACTCCCGTATGTCTTCCGGCCGTTCGCGCAGCGGGGGCAGGGCCACGGTACTGGCGGCCAGCGCGTCCAGGAGCCGCTGCAGGCAGGGGCCGGGCGGCGCCTCGGGCGTGTAGGTGACCAGCAGGGGCATGTCCGGGTGCGCGTCCAGCAGCGAGTTGAGCGCGGCCACGCCCTGCTGTGCGAGCCGTTCCGCGTGTCGCAGCACGACCGGCCGTCCCTGTACCAACTCAGCGCGAAGTGCCGGTACTTGACCGTCCTCCGCCGCGTCGACGACCCGCGCGGCGCGCCCGCCCGGCAGCTGTCGCGCCAGCGCCGTCTTGCCCGTGCCGCGCTCCCCCGACAGCAACAGCGGTCCCCGCGAGCCCGCCAGGTCGAAGGCCCGTGCGACGGCGTGCCGCCAGGCGACCGCGGAGCCGGCGAGGGTGACCGGCGGGCGTGGCACGGGAAGCACCGGGCCGGTGAGCGGATGCAGTACGGCCGCCACCCCGACGACGGCACCGTCATGACGTACGGGAGTCATCCGCGCGGTACACCCGGTGCCCTCGGGCAGCTGGACCGCGTCGACCGGGCGGCCGTCGTGCCGCACGGCCACGGCCGCACGCTCCAGCGCGGCCAGCGCCTGCGGCGACAGCATCCGTTCCGCCGCCGCGCTGAGCAGCCGGTTGCGGCCGTCGAGGACGGCCACCGCGCGGTCCTCGCCCTGAGCCGCCCGGTGATACGCGTCCAGCAGAGCCCGCTCCGGCGTTCGCGAGCCGGCGAGCAGCGCGGCCTCCACTCCGGTCGCCGCGGCCTCGGCGAGCGCGGCACTCGGGTGCGGCGGGGACCCGTCGCGCAGTGCCGTCGCGACGGTCACCGTGCCTCGCACCTGGCCGCTCCGCGCGAACACCGGGACGCTGACGGCGGACAGGTCCTGCCAGCGGTCGAGGAAGTGCTCGGGGCCGTGCGTCTCGGCCCGGCGCCGGGTGCGTACGGCGAGGGCCGCGCTGTTGTTGCCGACCCGCTCCTCCGAGAGGTCCCAGCAGGGTCCGAGCCCCGGCACGCTGCCGCCCGTCCACAGCACGCGCAGTCGGTGGTCGGTGAGGATCAGGACCGCACGGCCTGCGCCGAGAGCGGGTGCGATCCGCTCCAGCACGGGGCGGGCGGCGCCGAGTACGGGCGACCGCGGCGGCCGCGCGGGTCCGCCGGACGCCTCCCCCAGATCGTGCGGTACCCCGAAGAACCGTGCGCGCCGCCACGCGGCCACGACCTGCTCCGGCACGCCGTCCGGCAGCGGACGTCCCGTCAGGAACCGCTCGCGTGCCAGGCGCAGCGGTGTGAGCGCGGGGTCGGCGGGAGGATGTTCTGCGGTGGTCACGGCGTCCCCCACCGTACCCGATTCGGTTGAAGGGGCAACGATTGCGGGGTCAGGAGCGACTGTCTCGTATTGAGACACCCACGGCCGCACGGCCCGGCACACGATCGAATAGGAGTGACCGGATGCGGACGCGGCCGCTTCGGCATGGACCCGAGCGCTGCTCGCGCGGCTGCGCCACCCATGAAGAAAGGTGAACATCATGGCCCTCGCACTGCTCCGGCGCCGTCGGCCCAAGGGCGCCTCGGCCGAGGCGGCGGGCCTTTCGCTCCCCCTCCCGCCCGGCGCGGGCGCCGTGGGCCGCGAGGTCGTCGATCCGATGGGTTCGCCCATGGGCGCGGCGGACGTCACGGTCACCGCGCTGGACACCCACCGCGTCGTGGCCCGCGGCACCACCGACCCGTACGGCATCTTCCTCGCCGCCCTGCCGCCCGGCCGGTACAGTCTGCTGATCGCCGCCGAGGGACTGCGGCCGCACCGTGAGACGGTCGTGGTCGTGGCCGGTACGGCCGCGCCCGCCGAACGCGTCTGGCTGCAGCCCGCGCAGGCTCTTGAGCTGCCGTCGCCCGGCACCTGGCTCTTCGACCCGCCGCACACGGCCATCCGCTTCATCGCCAAGCATGTCGGCATGGCCCATGTGCACGGCCGCTTCGAACGCTTCGACGGCGGTATCCAGATCGACCAGGACATGACCCGCTCCAGGGTCCACGTCCGCATCGACGCCTCCAGCATCACCACGGGCAACAACACCCGCGACAACCATCTGCGCTCGGCCGACTTCCTCGACGTCGAGCGCTATCCGTACATCGACTTCGCGAGCACACGCTTCGCCTACCGGGGCGGCAGCAAGTGGACGCTCCAGGGTTCCCTGACCATGCACGGCGTGAGCCGCTCGGTGTCCCTGGACACCGCCTACCTCGGCACGGTGAACGGCGGCTACGGCGAGGAACTGCGTTGCGCGGCCCTGGCCAAGGCGGAGCTGCACCGCGAGGACTACACCCTCAACTGGCGCTCCATGCTGGCCCGCGGGATCGCGGTGGTGGGCCCGACGGTCCAACTGGAGCTGGACGTACAGGCGATGTACCGGACGCACGACACGCCGACCCCTCCGGAGTAGGCCCCGCCCGGTTCGGGATCACTCCGGGTCCGGCTCCGCCGGCTCGCCGTTCCAGGAGTAGAGGTGTTCCGGGCGGCCGGCGGCGCCGTAGCGCAGTTCGATGCGGACGGTGCCGTCGGCGGCCAGGTCGGCCAGGTAACGCTCCGGAGTGGGAGAAGGACACCTCCCTGCCGCGCAGTCCGATGCCCTGGCCGGGCGCGGTGTCGCCCTCGGTGGTGATGTCGTCGGCCACGGACACCGCGGAGTCCAGGGTGATGTAGCCGCCCCGTCGAAGACGACGACGCGGTGTGCTGCGCTCACCGCGTCCTGGAAGGACCCCTTTCCGGAGTCGTCGAGGTTCGTCACGTGGTAGGTGGTGCCGCCCGCGCCCCCACGATGTGCTCGACCGCGCCCAACTGCCCTGTGGAATCGGCCATGACGCCCCTCCCCCTGCACGGGTGCACGCGCGGACGGCGGGACGCCGCCCGCACCGAGCCTCCTGATTCCCCATCAGGCTAGACCCGGACGGCTCCGACCGTGTCCCGCCCGGCCGGGAACGCACGGCGACGGGCGGGAGAAGGGAGACCGTGCCGCCGACCCATGTCGTTCTCACCATGGACATGCCATATTGAGAGGGTCCATCCCCCACGAAGGGTCACCTCCATGGCATACACACGCCTGGCTGGCCTGACCGCCGGTGCCGTCATCGTCGCCGCGGCCCTGTTGCCGCAGGTCGCACAGGCCGGCACCGGCGCGGACGCCACAGCGGGCCGCGCCACCACCACCGGCAGCGCCCACGGCGGGCACCGGACGGTCGTCGTCTACCGCGTGCCCACACGCCATCCGCGCACCGACGCCGAGCGTCTCATCGACTCCGGGTACGACCTGCTGGAAAGACGGCAGGGCAACACCCTCTTCGTCTCCGGCGACGCGTCGACCGCCGCCGCACTGCGACGGCTCGGCTTCACCCCCTCGATCGCCACCACGCTCACCGAGGCCATCCCCTCCCACGCCGTCGCGCCGCGCGACGTGGGCGACACCTACGACGGCGGTTACCACACCGTCACCGCGCAGTACTCCCACCTGGACGACACCGCCTCCCAACACCCCGATCTGGCCAAGGTGGTCACGTACGGCCAGTCGTGGCTCAAGCAGCAGGGGCATGGCGGCCGCGATCTCAAGGCGATATGCATCACCAGGATCCAGGCCGGCGACTGCGCCCTCAGCCCGAACTCGGCCAAGCCGCGGTTCTTCCTGATGAGTCAGATCCACGCCCGCGAACTGACCACCGGTGAGATGTCGTGGCGCTGGATCGACGCGCTGACCAGCGGCTACGGCAAGGACTCGGCGATCACCCAGCTGATGGACACCACCGAGATGTGGGTGGTGCCCGACGCGAACCCCGACGGCGTCGACATGGTCGCGGCGGGCGGCGACAACCCGGTCCTGCAACGCAAGAACGCCGACGACGCGCACGGCTCCCGGTGCGGGGTGAGCGGCTACAACCAGATCGGTGTCGACCTCAACCGCAACACCGGCACCCACTGGGACACCGCGGGCACCTCCGACCAGCCCTGCGACGAGACGTACGGCGGTCCCGCGGGCGACTCCGAGGTGGAGAACACCGCCCTGGAGCACCTCTTCCGCGAGCTGTTCCCCGCGGTGCGCACCGGCACCGGCGACAGCGACCCGGCCCCGTCGAGCGCCAAGGGCATGATGATCACCCTGCACAGCGACGCGAGCATGGTGCTCTTCCCCTGGGAGTACGACTCCACCGTGCACACCGGCAACGACGCCGCGCTGCGCGCTCTCGCCGCCCACATGGCCTCGCTGACCGGCTACCAGTACGGCCAGGCCGGCGAGATCCTCTACAACGCGTCCGGCGGCACCGACGACTGGACGTACGACAAGCTCGGCCTGGCCAGCTTCACCATCGAGATCGGCGACAGCGACGGCGTCGGCTGCGACGGCTTCACACCGCCGTACTCCTGCCAGGACAGCTATTTCTGGCCGAAGATGGAACCCGCACTGCTCTACGCCGCCCAGCACGCCGCGGCGCCCTACACCACCACATCCGCCGCGTCCCGCTGACACACGCGGGGGCCGTGTCCCTCCCGCCGCGCCGGCGGGAGGGACACGGCCGCGGCCGCCGAGCGCCTACGCAGGCAGGGTCCAGCGCTGGCCGACGCTTCGCGTGCACGTGGCCAGGGTCAACCGGGTCTTGTCGACCGTGCCGCCGGAGGAGTCGGTGAGGCACAGCCCGGAGACGGGGTTGACGAGTTCGCCCGCGCCGTCGGGCCGCCACTGCTGGGCCTGTGTGCCGTTGCAGGTGTGCAGCTGGATCTTGGTACCGGAGGTGGTCGCGCCGCCGGTGACGTCCATGCAGTCGTTCAGCACCTGCAAGGTGCCGTCGGGAACGACCTTCCACGTCTGCGCGTCGGTGCCGTTGCAGGTGTGGATCTGGACGGCCGTGCCGTTGGACGTACCGGCGCCGGCGTCGTCGACGCACATGCCGGTGGCGGTCTCGGTGAGCGGTCCGCCGGGCTCGGCCACGCCCGTGCCCGGGGTGCCGTCGTAGGACGGCGGCGCGGCCGAGGCGTCGGCCGCCCACCGGGTGTCGGCGGTCGGGGCGAGCGTGAAGTCCAGTTCGGCGGAGGAGCCGAGGTAGGCGGCCGGCACATAGGCCTTGTTCCACGCGCCGCCGTTGAGGGTCAGGCCCTGGACGTACGGTGAACCGTCGGCGGCCTCAGGGGCGTTGACCGTCAGGGTGTGCCCGCCCGCGGTGACGACGGCCGAGGTGAACAGCGGGCTGCCGATGGCCAGGTCGGCGGTGCCCGGTGTCTCCGGGTAGAGACCGAGCGCGGACCAGACGTACCAGGCGCTCATCTCGCCGAGGTCGTCGTTGCCGGGCTCACCGCCGGGCGCGTCGGTCCACAGCTGGTCCTGGACGGCGCGCACGGTGGACTGCGTCTTGTACGGCTCACCGACCCAGTCGTACTCCCACGGCAGCCCGATGCTCGGCTCGTTGCCCATGTTGGACTGGGTGCCGATCACGCTGCCCAGGCCCTGGTAGCCGCTGAGCACGCTGTCCAGGTACGACGCCAGGGCCGCGGGGCCGCCCTCCAGGGACGCGAGCTTCGCGAGGTTGAACGGGATCATCGGCGTGTAGGTGAAGGCGTCGCCCTCGGCGAAGTCGTTGCTCGCCGTTCCGGTGATCAGCTTCGCGTCGAAGCCGTCCATCCAGCGGCCGTTGGAGTGACGCGGCTGGATGTAGCCGGAGGACGTGTTGAAGATGTTCTCCCAGTCCTGCGCCCGGTCCCGGAACTTCTTCTGGTTCGCGCTGTCGCCGAGTGCGCCCGCGAAGACCGACAGGGCGAAGTCGTCGGTGTCGTACTCCAGCTGGGTCGAGGTGGTGGCGTACTCGTGGCAGCAGCCGTACGGCGAGTTGGTGGGCAGATAGCCGAAGGAGTCCAGGTACGTGACACCGGGGGTGACGTCGGTGGCAGTGGTCTGCTCCTTGATCATGGCGGCGAGAGCCGTGGCGGTGTCGAAGTTCCGTGCGCCGAAGGCGTAGTAGTCGGCGAGCACGGGCACGGCCGGGTCGCCGACCATGATGTGCGTCTCGCCGGTGGCCATGCCCCACTTGGTCAGGGTGCCGCCCTGCTCGTAGTCGTTGACGATCGACTGCGCCATGTCGGAGGCGGCCGAGGGGTCGAGCAGTGCCGTGAGCTGCGCCTGGGAGCGGTAGGTGTCCCAGTTGGAGAAGTCGGTGTACTGGGCGCCGTGGCCGGCGGTGACGGTGTGCACGGCGCCGTCGTAGCCACGGTAGGAACCGTCGGCGTCGCTGACGACGCTGGGGAAGAGCGAGGCGTGGTAGAGGGCGGTGTAGAAGATCCGTTGCTGGTCGCCGGTGCCGCCACTGACCGTGATCCTGGACAGCTCGTCGCGCCACGCCGCCGTCGCCGCGGACCGCACGTCGGTGAAGCTCTTGCCGGTGACCTCCGCGTCCCGGTTGGCGGCCGCCTCGGCGGTCGACGTGTAGGAGATGCCGACCCGGGCCTCGACCGTGCTGCCGCTCGCGGTGTCGAAGGCGAGGTACTCGCCGCCGCTGTAACCGCCGGCCGTGAAGGGGTGGTCGAAGGTCAGGGCGAAGTAGACGGTGAACGGGTTGGCGGCCTCGCAGAAGCCGGTGCTGGTCACCGAGCCGGTCACCGTGTCGCCGCCGGTCACGTCCAGCGTCGAGGAGGCGTACGGCGTCTGCGTGCCGTTCAGTTTCAGCAGCAGGCCGGCCCGGGCGGAGGCGGGGAAGGTGAAACGGCCGACTCCCGCATGTGTGGTGGTGGTGAGGGCCACGTCGGTGCCGTTGTCGAGGGTGACGGAATAGGAGCCGGGTGACGCGGTCTCGCGCGCGTGCGAGAAGGGAACGGTCGTGGAGCCGGGGTCGGAGCCGAGCGGACCGACCACCGGAAGGAAGGGCAGGTCCCCGGCCGCGTCACAGCCGACGCCGGAGACGTGGGTGAGGCTGAAGCCGGAGACGGCGGAGTCGGCGTAGTCGTATCCGCCGCCCTTGGGCCGCGAGGTGGTGTCCGGGGACCACTGGAGCATGCCGTGCGGGACGTCGGCGCCCGGGAAGGTGTTCCCGGCGCTGAAGTCGTTGTTGGCGCCGGTTCCGATATACGGGTTCACCAGCGCCACGGGGTCGGAGACCGCCGTCACGGCCCCTGTCGCACGGGCGGGTTGAGCGGACAGGGCGAAGGCGAGGGCCATCGCCCCGGCGGCGAGCGCCCGCAGCAGCGGGCGGAGGCGGAGGGCGTCAGCCACGGTCCAGCACCTCGCCGAGTACGCCGCTGGCCGGGGCGGTGATCCAGTCGGTGGAGATGTAGGAGGCGCCGTCGGCGGCGAGTTCGGCCACGCGCGCCCGGGCGTCGGCCTGCGACGGATCGGAGGAGCTGAGGGCGGGCGGCACGTCGTAGGCGTCGGTGACGACCGTCAGGTAGTGGTTGGTGTCGTACCACTGGGTGTCGCCGTCACCGGTCCAGGCTGCCGCGTCCGCGTCGAAGACCACGAACCAGGGGCGCAGGGTGGAGTCGCCGTAGCGGGTGCGCGGGTCCACCGCCTGGGCGCCGAGCACGCCGGGGAAGACGGCGGCCTGGTCGATGGCCCCGGTGGCGTACAAGTCCTTCAGGTGGCGGGCGTAGACGACGTCGACCCAGGTCGAGGCGGGATCGACGGCCTGCTCGAAGGTGCCGGGGATGATCTCCACGATGGCCTTGCCGCTCAGAGCGGTGTACCCGGCCCAGTTGTTCGCGCGGGCTGCGGCGTCGAGGTCCGGGTAGCGGGAGCCGTCGCTCTTGGTGAGCAGGTCGGCGGGGGTGTACAGGACGCTGCCGAGGTGGGCCTTGACGTAGGCGTCGAACGAGGCCGGGTTCATGCCGAGGGTGTCGTCGAACCCGTTCTTCATCTCGATCTTGACCATGACCGGATGGCCGGCAGGGTGGGCCTGCAGCCAGATCCGGATGTCGTCGAGGCAGCTGTCCAGGTTCTGGTTGCGGTCGCCGGTGTGGAGGTCGGCGGCCGTGCTCGCCTGGACGCAGTTGTTGTCGCTGCCCAGCGGGTTGCTGTGGCTCACGTCCCACTTGCCGGTGAACACGTTGGCCCAGGCGTCCAGTTCGACCAGCGAGGTGCCGGTGTCCAGGGCGTCGGCGAGGTAGGGATATGTCGACTTGTCGTCGTACGTGTTGTGGATGCCGGCGCCGGAGACCTCGGCCAGCGTCGCCCCGGCGAGGCCGTCGGCACGGGCGGACGGCATCGTCGTCAGGGCGAGCAGCAGAGCCGCGGCGGCCGGCAGGACGACCCCGACTCTTCGTAGAATCATGCGCATGTCAATCCCTCTCGCGCCATGCTCGGTGTCCCGCAGAGCCTAGGGGCGACGGACGTCCGTTCGCTACGCCCCGGTAACCGCTTTCCCAACATCCCGGAACCGTTGCGGGGCTGACGCGACGGTACTACTCCGCCAGCGCCCACGGAGCGGCGAGCAGATCGGCGACACTGCGCCGCTCACGGCCCTGCGGCGGCTCCCCGGCCGCATTTCCGAGCGCGACCATGGAGACGATCGCCCAGCCGGGGCCCGGACGCAGCTCTTTGGTGAGCCCTTCCAGGTCGAAGGCGCGGAACTGGCGGGCGGCCAGTCCCATCGCCTGGACCTGGACGGTCAGGTGGGCGACGGCCTGGCCGAGGTCGTAGTCTGCGAACTCGGAGTACCGCAGGTCCGAAGCGCCGGCATGGCGGCGTGCCAGCGTGACGACGAGCAGGCCGGCGTCCCTCGCCCACCGGGCCGAGCTGGGCGCGAGGTGGGGCACCACCCGCTCGTGCCCGGACTCACCGGGCCGGCCCGTGAAGAAGCCCCAGGGCTGGGAGTTGCCGGCCGACGGCGCCCACCGCGCGGCCTCCAGCAACAGGCCCAGGGCATGGTCGTCGACCGCGGCCGACGGGTCGAACCGGTAGGGGCTGAACCGTCCGGCGAGCAGGGGGTGGATGCCGCTGGGCGGTTCTTGATCACGGTGCATGTCCCGGTGCAACCGGCGGCGAGGGACCGGGCGTTGTCCGGTCTCCGGGACAGGACAGCCTTCCACAGGGCCGTCACACCGTCCTGTGGCGCGTCCACGTCCGCGACCCGGCGGGCCCGTTCCGCGACCACTTCCGGGGAGCCGAACACCGCCGCGCGATGCAGCGGCCGCCCTCCGCTCCCCACCTCGGGGTCGGCCCCCCGGTCGAGGCATCGGCGGATGTGGCCGTAGTGCTTCCAGTCCCGCCCCAGACCGGCCCAGCCGTCGTCCTGTGCCGTCACCGTGCCCCCTCCCGAGTGCTCGTCCGTTACTCCGCACGGTCTTCCACAGGCTCGCACACGGGTCTGGCAACGGCCTTTCCGCCAGGAGGAGGGGACGGGCGCGCGGGGACCCAGGAGGGGCCGCGGTCAGGCGGCGGAGCGGGGTGCCCCGGTCCGGAGGAGTTCGGTGGCCTCCTCCTCCGTCGCGACGGCGGGCGGGGAGCCGGCCAGGGGCTTGTTGGCGGTTTCCCGCATACACAGCACGGTGACGACCCCGACGGCCGCGGCGGCGGTCGCGTAGTACGCGGGCATGAGGTTGGTGCCGAACGCGCTGATCAGGGCCGTGATCACCAGGGGTGTGGTGCCGCCGAAGAGTGAGGTGGAGAGGTTGTACGCCACCGAGAGCGCGCCGTAGCGGACATGGGTGGGGAAGATCGCCGGGAGCGCGGCCGACATGGTGCCGAGCATCGTCACCAGGGACAGCCCCATCAGCACCAGGCCCAGCGCGACGAGGCCGACGTCGCCCTGCCGGATGAGGAGGAAGGACGGCACGGACAGAAGGAGGAAGCCGAGCATCCCCGCCATCAGCAGGGGACGGCGCCCGAAGCGGTCCGAGAGCCGTCCCACCTGGTTGATGACACACATCTGCACGACCATCACGATGAGCAGGATCCCCAGCCCGTGATCGGTCGCGTAGCCGAGTTCGTCGGACAGGTACGTCGGCATGTACGACAGCAGCATGTAGTCGGTGATGTTGTACGCCGCGACGAGCGCGAGACACAGCACCAGCGGCCGCCAGTACCGGGTGAAGATCTTGCCCAGGTCCGCGGTGGCCGAGGTCTCCACGGTCCCGGCGTCCTCGCGCGCCCCGGCCCGGCCACCCGTCAGCTTCTGGAACGCAGGCGTCTCGTCCAGCCTCAGCCGCAGGTACAGGCCGATGAAGCCGAGCGGGGCGGCGACCAGGAAGGGCACCCGCCAGCCCCAGTGCAGCATCTGGTCCGCGCTGAGCACCGAGCTGAGGAGGACGACGAGGCCGGACGCCGCGACGTACCCGGCGAGCGTGCCGAACTCCAGGAAACTGCCGAAGAAGCCGCGCCGCTTGTCGGGGGCGTACTCGGCGATGAAGGTCGAGGCTCCGCCGTACTCCCCGCCGGTGGAGAAGCCCTGCACCAGCCGGAAGAGGATCAGCAGCACCGGGGCCCACACGCCGATCACCGCGTGGGAGGGGATCAGGCCGATGGCGAAGGTCCCCACCGCCATCATGATCATGGTGATGGACAGGATCCGCCGGCGGCCGACCTTGTCACCGAGCGGCCCGAACACCATCCCGCCGACGGGACGCACCAGGAAGGCCACCGCGAACGTGGCGAAGGAGCTGAGCAGTTGGGCGGTGTCGTTGCCCGAGGGAAAGAAGACCTTTCCGAGGGTCGAGGCCAGATAGCTGTAGATGCCGAAGTCGTACCACTCCATCGCGTTGCCGAGGGCGGCTGCCTTGGTGGCCCGTCTCACCGCCGCCTCGTCGGTCACCGTGATGTCGGCTCGGCGCAGCCGGGGCCCGCGCGACGCCCCTGCCGTGCGCGACAGCGCCCGGCGGCGTCGCGCGGGTCCTGGATCCATCGACTCGTCGTTGCCGGTCACCGCCATGACGAACGCTCCGTTCCCACTCGCTTTCCCTCCCCCGACGTCTAGACGCTCCACGTGCGCTCAAACCGGTCCGCTCACCCCGTGCCCGTTCGGCCACGCACCGTGACAGCCGGCAGGGGGCAGGTGCGGGGCTTTGTCCGCGCCAGGTTCCGGTCGCAGGCTGGGGGGTGTGTGCCCGGGCGCGGTCGGGGGAACGTGGTCGGTCCGGGTGCCGCACCGGGTGAGAGGAGCGCCATGTGACCGCGTCGACGCCGGCGGCGGACGGCCGCGACCAGGAGCCTCGGGACGCCGGATACGAGCCCGACCCGCAGCGGTGGCGGGCCCTGTGGGTCACGCTCGTGGCGGGGTTCATGAGCCTGCTGGACGTGACGATCGTGGCGGTCGCCCTGCCCACCATCCAGCGTGACCTGCACGCCTCCGCCGCTCAGGTGCAGTGGGTGGTCTCCGGATACGCCCTGGCCTTCGCTCTCGCCCTGGTCACCGCCGGCCGCCTCGGCGACGCGCTGGACCGGCGCCTAATCTTCCTGCTGGCGCTCAGCGGCTTCGTACTCTTCAGCGCGGCCTGCGGCGCGGCCCCCGACATCACGCTGCTCGTCGTGGCCCGGCTGGCGCAGGGTCTGGCGGCCGGGTTCATGGCCCCCCAGAACTCCGCGCTGATCCAGCAGATGTTCCGCAGCGCGGAACGCGGCCGCGCTTTCGGGTTCTTCGGCGCAACCGTCGGCATCTCCTCGGCCGTGGGCCCCCTGACCGGCGGCACCATCCTCGCCCTGGCCTCCGGCGCCCAGGGCTGGCGCTGGATCTTCTACGTCAACGTTCCGATCGGCGTCATCGCCGTACTCCTGGGCCGCCGTCTGCTGCCGCGCACCCGCCGCTCCGGCCGTGGCCGCGACCATGTGGACCTGCCCGGTGTCCTGCTCCTCGGACTCGGCGTCCTGGCCCTCATGTATCCGCTGGTCCAAGCCGACTCCGGGGGGCTCGGCCACCTGTGGTGGCTCTTTCCCGCCGGTGCCGTCCTGCTCGTCGCCTTCATCCGGTGGCAGCACCGGCTCGTCGCCCGGGGCACCCAGCCACTGCTGGACCCGCGCCTGTTCACCACCGTGCGCGGATACGCCATCGGCGCCGGCGTCGGCACGGTGTACTTCATCGGATTCAGCGGGGTCTGGCTGGTCTTCGCGCTCTTCTACCAGCACGGCCTGGGCTACTCCCCGCTCCGCTCCGGCCTCGCCGTCACTCCCTTCGCCCTCGGGTCGGCGAGCGCGGCCGTGATCGCCGGCCGGCTGGTGGAGCGCTTCGGCCGCACCCTCACCGTCTGCGGCCTCACCAGCGTGATCGTCGGACTGGGCGGCACCGCGCTCCTGCTGCGCCACGCCTCGTCGGACATCGTGCCCTGGGCCGCCGCCCCGCTGCTGTTCCTCGGCGGCGCCGGCAGCGGCTTCGTGGTGTCCCCCAACATCACGATGACCCTGCGCGACGTCCCCGTCCACATGGCCGGCGCTGCCGGCGGGGCCCTGCAGACCGGACAGCGACTCGGCGCCGCGGTGGGCACGGCGGCCCTGCCCGGCCTCTTCTACGTCACGCTCGGCAGGAGCGGCGACTACCCCGCCGCCCTCCTCACCGCGCTGTGCGCCGCCCTCGTCGCCATGGCGGCCGCCCTGGTACTCGCCGCGTACGACTGGCGCCGCGACCGGGGCCCCCGCAAGCGGCACCGGACCTGCCCGGACGAGGTCACCGACGACCCCATGCACTCCCGGCAGACCTGACCGGCACCCAGGCGGCACGAGGAGAAGTGGGCGTCCGGGAGCGGATCCGCCACGTACTGATGACCGTGGCCGAGGAGGAGACCCCTTTGGGGGCTTGGCAGGGGCCCTGTGCGGGGCAGGACGGCCGACCGCGCCGCCCCCCACGGGCATCGTCGACACCCACGCTGTCGGTCTACGTCCTCGGTCCGCCGCGGGCCGACTCCGCGCTCGGTGTGGTCGTCGGCGGACCCGGCGTGACCCTGGCGACCCTCGGGGCAACCGCAAGACGTCACTGGTCGGTCTCCTCGCCCCGTTCGTCGCCGGTCGGACCGTCTGCACCCTGGCACCGAGCCACGGCGCCCTCATGGCCGGACGGGCCGTCGCCGGCCTCGCGCAGGGCGCCATCTTCGGCATCGGGTCCGTGGTCGCCGTCGGCCTCGCCGGCCCCGCGCGCAGGCGCAGGGCCCCGGCCATCATGAACGCGACCGGCGGGGCGGCCGGCGATCATGGTGCGCGTAGGCTCGTGTCCATGGTTGAGCACCGCATGATCGATGTGAACGGCATCCGGCTCCACATCGCCGAACAGGGCAGCGGCCCCCTGGTGGTCCTGCTCCACGGCTTCCCGGAGTCGTGGCACTCCTGGCACCACCAGTTCGGCCCCCTGGCCGACGCCGGCTACCGCGTGGTCGCCCCCGACCAGCGCGGCTACGGCCAGAGCGACCACCCGGACGCGGTGGACGCCTACACCATCCTGCACCTGGTCGGAGACGTCGTCGGACTGATCCAGGCCCTGGGCGAGGACGAGGCGTTCGTCGTCGGACACGACTGGGGCGCGCCCGTCGCCTGGCACACCGCGCTGCTGCGGCCGGACATGGTCCGAGGCGTGGCCGGCCTGAGCGTACCGCCGCCGTTCCGGGGTTCGCAGCCGCCGCTGGCCGCGATGGACAAGCGGTTCGACGGCCGCTTCTACTGGAACTACTTCAACCGCCCCGGAGTCGCGGACGCCGAGTTCGCCCGGGACGTGCGCACGACCCTGCGCAAGTTCTTCTACTCCGCCTCCGGCTCGGCCCGGGCCACCGGCGAGGTCATGCAGCCGCTGATCGAGCACGGCCAGGGCTGGCTCGACAGGCTGCCCGACCCCGAGGTACTGCCGGAGTGGTTCACCGAGGAGGACCTGGACGCCCTCACCGAGAGCTTCGCGCGGGGCTTCACCGGAGCCCTCAACTGGTACCGCAACCTCGACCGCAACTGGGAACTGACCGCCGCCTGGCAGAACGCCGTCGTCACTCCGCCCGCCCTGTACATCTACGGCGACCGCGACCTCGTCCCCGCCTTCCCCGGCACACCCGAACTCATCGAGCGGCTCCCCCGCCTCATGCCGAACCTGTGGCGCGACCCCGTCGAGCTGGCCGGCTGCGGGCACTGGACGCAACAGGAGCGCCCGAACGAGGTCAACGCAGCCCTCCTCGAATTCCTCGAAGCCCACTCCTGAGAAGGAGCGCCGGGCGGTAACCCGGTTCCTCTGGCGGCGCATCACAGTGATCATGAAGCGTGAACCGTCCGACACACCTGTGAGGAGTCGCCGCTCATGCCGCCCGGCCCCGCCGACCCGACCGTCCGGCATCCGATGCCCGCGCAGCCCAGGGTGGTGCTGCTCAAGCCGCTGGTGACGTCCCCGCTGATCGAAGTCGGGAAGTACTCCTACTACGACGATCCGGAGGACCCGACCGCGTTCGAGACGCGCAACGTGCTGTACCACTACGGGCCGGAGAAGCTGATCATCGGCAGGTTCTGCGCGCTGGGCACGGGCGTGCGGTTCATCATGAACGGCGCCAACCACCGCATGGACGGCCCCTCGACCTTCCCCTTCCCCACCATGGGCGGCTCCTGGGCCGACCACTGCGACCTGCTCACCGGCCTGCCGAACCGAGGGGACACCGTTGTCGGCAACGACGTCTGGTTCGGCCACGGCACCACGGTGATGCCCGGTGTACGGAGCGGGCACGGCGCGATCACCGGCTCCGGTGCCGTGGTCACCGGCGACGTGCCCGACTACGGCATCGTCGGCGGCAACCCCGCCCGCCTCATCCGCACCCGCTCCGACACCCAGGACGTCGCCCGCCTGCTGGCGGTGGCCTGGTGGGACTCGCCCGCGGAGCACATCACCGAGCATGTGCGCACGATCATGTCGGGCAGCATCGCGGACCTGGAGGCGGCCGCCCCGCCCACGCGGTAGTCGCGCCGCGCTGCGGGGCCTGCCGGGAGGCGGCCTCAGGGCTCGGAGGGTTCCCCGGCCGGCGTCGGTCGTGCGGCCAGGAGGCTTTGCGTGTAGGGATGTTCCGGTGCCCGGAACAGGTCGTCGGCCGGCGCGGATTCCACGAGGCGGCCGCCGTGCGTGACCGCGACCCGGTCGGCGATCCGGCGGACGGCGGTGAGGTCGTGGCTACTGAACAGCACGGTCAGTCCGCGGTGCAACACGGCCCAGCTCGTCGCCAACAGCCTCGCCGCCCTGCGCACCCGCCCCGAGCAACTGCGGGCGCTGCGCGACGATCCGGGTCCGGTGCCGGGCGCGGTCGACGAGTTGGTGCGGTTCGTCCTGGTCTCCGCCGACCGCGACCCGCGTGTCCACGACGACCCCTGCCGACTCGACATCACCCGCCGGCCGCACGACGGCACCGAGAGCCACCTCGGCTTCGGACACCGCGACGTGGACCCCGGCACGCTCCCGCGCCTGCCCCGCATACGGGTCCGGGGGTGATGCCGGGGCGGCAGCCGTGCGGCTAGCCGGCGGGGCGGACGTGGGCGAGTTTGTCGGGGTTGCGGATCAGCCGGACGGCGTTGATCGTGCCGTCCTCCGCGAGGTCGAGGCAGGCCACCGAGTCCGGACGGGCGCCGGAGGTGAGGAGCCGGCCCGGGCGGCCGTTGACCAGTACCTCGTGCACGGCGAAGTCCGGGATCGGGGTGGTGAGGACGCCGAGGATCCAGCGGGCGACCTTGTCGGGGCCGTGGATCGGGCGCAGCGCGGCGCGGATCTTTCCGCCGCCGTCGCTCCAGGCGGTCACGTCGGGGGCGAGCATGGTCATCATCCGGTTGATGTCGCCGCCGAGGCAGGCGGCCAGGAACTCGTCGGTGACCTTGCGCCGGACCTCGGCGGGTGCGTCGTAGCGCGGGCGGCGGGCCCGCACATGAGCGCGGGCCCGGCTGCCGACCTGGCGCACGGACGCCTCTGAGCGCTCCAGCATCCCGGCGATCTCGGGATAGCCGAAGCCGAACACCTCCTTGAGGACGAACACCGCCCGCTCCAGCGGGGACAGCGTCTCCAGGACCACCAGCATCGCCAGCGAGATCGCCTCCGCCTGCTCGACCTCGCCGCTGGCGTCCGGCGCGGTCACCAGGGGCTCGGGCAGCCACGGGCCCACGTACGACTCGCGCTGGACGGCGGCCGACCGCGATCGGTTGATCGAGAGGTTGGTGACGATCCGGCACAGGTAGGCGCGCGGGTGGCTGACCGAGCCGGTGTCGACGGAGCTCCACCGCAGCCAGGCGTCCTGGACGATGTCCTCGGCGTCGGCGGCGCTGCCCAGCATGCGGTAGGCGATGCCGAACAGCTCCGGCCGGTGCTCCTCGAAGAGTTCAGTTGCGCTCACGCACGCGACGGTAGCGCGCAGCGGTCCGAGAACCCCTGGCCGGTCAGGCCGAAGGCGCTGTTCATCCGGGAGCGCAGGTTCTCCACGGCGACCATCGCGGTGAGCTCGACGAAGGCGGGCTCACCGGGCCGCTCGATCAGCCGGGCCGCCAGTTCGTCGGTGACGGACGGCGGGGTCTCGGACATGTCCTCGGCGTAGCGCAGGACGTCCAGCTCCAGCTCGGTGAAGGCGTCGCGGTGCTCGCGCCAGTTCGGTACGGCGCGCAGCTTCGCGCCGGGCAGGCCCGCGTTGTGGGCCTCCCAGTAGCCGAAGTCGGTGCACCAGGAGCAGCCGATCCGGTGGGAGGCGGCCATGACGGCGAGCAGCTTCAGCCGGGGGTCGAGCTTGTCCCACTTGGCGAGCGACATCTCCAGCCGCGCGTCGGTGAGCATGACCCTGCGGTTGTGGGCCATCGCGCGGACCGGGTCGAGGACCGCGCCGTAGGTGCGCCGGGAGTACCACTCACCGATCCGGTACAGCAGGGTGCGCGGCGGGTCGAGCGGGATACGGGCCATGGGGATCGCCTCCGGTGTCGGAAATTCCGTCGTCACCGGGGCAGACCAGCCGGCTCCGCCGGGTGTGACATGCGGGCCGGGCGATATGACCTGCGCCACACCAGGACGGGTCTTCCGTCGCGGCCGTTGGAAGCGTAGGTTCCGGTTACCCCGCGACGGCGCCTTCCAGGCGCTGGTCCGCCAGTCCCGGGCCGGCGGGCCCGCGGGGGCCAAATCGATCACCGTACCCACGCGCACGCGACCGGCGCGTGGTGGCACCGCACTGGGCTCAGCTCCGGCGCCCCGCGAGCCGCACGTCCACGGCGGTGAGCGCCAGGGCCAGCGGCCCGGGGGCGAGGAACGCGAGCGGTGGCAGCGCCCAGGCGCTGGCGGCGGCCGTGGCCAGGGCGAGCAGGACCAGCCCGGTGCCGCCGGGGTCCTGGACGGTGTCGCGGACGGCGGCGCGCAGGGCCGCCCTCCAGTGCGTGCCGGACTCCGGGCGGGCGCAGGCGCGCAGACCGACGAGGGCCGCGGCCGCCGTGATCGCGGTGGCGGCGACCGTGAAGAGCGGGCCGCCGGGCAGACCGGTGCGGGCCAGGGCGAGGTCGGCGGCGGACAGCAGCAGGACGGCCAGGGTCACGCTCCCCGCCGCCAGGTCGGCGAGGCGGAGGCGGCGGCGCAGCAGGGTCGCGTAGCGGCCGGCGGTGGCGGGCCGCCCCTGCCCCGCGCCGCGCAGCACGGCGCAGGCGGTGGACAGGGCGGCCGGTGCGGTCAGCAGCGGCAGGCAGGCCACGGCGGTGGCGAGGCCGACGCTGAGGGTGTCGGCGAAGAGGGTCATCCGGGGGCCGAACAGCTCGCCCGGCTCCCGGGTACGGGTCTGGGACATCGCGCTCACCCCTTGAGTCCGGAACTGGCCATGCCCTCCACGAGGAAGCGCTGGAAGGCGAGGAAGAACAGCACGATCGGCAGCAGAGCGATCACCGACATCGCGAACATCGGGCCGAAGGAGGACTGGCTGGAGGCGTCCACGAAGGAGCGCAGCGCCAGGGTGAGGGTGAACTTGCCGGGGTCGAAGAGGTAGATGAGCTGGGTGAAGAAGTCGTTCCAGGTCCAGATGAAGGTGAAGATCGCGGTCGTGATCAGGGCGGGCCGGGTCAGCGGCAGCACGACGGAGAGGAAGCTGCGGAAGGGGCCGCAGCCGTCGATGCGGGCGGCCTCCTCCAGTTCGCGGGGCAGGCCGCGCATGAACTGCACGATGAGGAAGACGAAGAACGCCTCGGTGGCGAGGAACTTCGGCAGGATCAGCGGCCAGTAGGTGTTCACCAGGCCGAGCTTGTTGAAGATGATGTACTGCGGGATCAGCACCGCGTGGTGCGGCAACATGATCGTCGCGATCATGAAGGCGAACAGCGGACGGCGCATCCGGAAGCGCAGCCGGGCGAAGGCGTACGCCGCCAGGGAGCAGCTGAGGACGTTGCCGAGGACGGCGCCGCCCGCGATCAGCAGGGAGTTGCCGAGCAGCCGCCAGACGGAGACGCCGTTCACCCCGTCCAGGGCGGTGGTGTAGTTCGACCACTGAAGACGGCTGGGCAGCAGGTTGAGGCTGGCGATGACCTCGTTCGCCGGCTTGAGCGAGGTGGCCAGGAGCCAGGCCAGCGGGTACAGCATGACGAGCAGTGCGGCCAGGCAGCCGGCGTGCAGGGCGACCCTGCCCCGGGCGACGCGCTTGCGCGCGATGGCGGTGGTGGTCATCGCTCCCCCTCGGAGGCGTAGAAGACCCAGGACCGCGAGGTGCGGAAGAGGACGGCGGTGACGGCGCCGATGACGAGCAGCAGGACCCAGGCCATGGCGGAGGCGTAGCCCATGTGGGAGGCGACGAAGCCCCGGTCGTAGAGGTAGAGGGCGTGGAGTCGGCGGGGCCGCCCTTGCCGGCGCTGATCGCGAAGGCGGGGGTGAAGACCTGGAAGGCCTGGATGGTCTGCAGGACCAGGTTGAAGAACAGCACCGGGGACAGCATGGGCACGGTGACCGAGACGAACTGCCGCCACTTTCCGGCGCCGTCGACGGCCGCGGCCTCGTACAGCTCGGCGGGGATCTGCTGGAGTCCGGCGAGGAAGATGACCATGGGGGCGCCGAACTGCCACACGGTCAGCAGGGCGACGGCGAGCAGGGACCAGCCCGGCCTGTTGACCCAGCCGCCGGTGCCGAGGAGGTGGTCCACGGTGCCGCCGTCGTTGAAGACCGCCCGCCACACCAGGGCCACGGACATCGACGCGCCGAGCAGCGAGGGCGCGTAGAAGGCCGAGCGGTAGAAGCCCTTGCCGCGCTTCATGCCCTTCAGGGCGAGGGCCACCACCAGGGCGAGCGCGAGCTGGAGGGGTACGGCGATGACGACGTAGGTGAGGGTCGTCAGCACCGAGCGCCAGTAGCGCGGGTCCTCGGTGAACATCTGCACGTAGTTGCGCAGGCCGACCCAGTGCGGCGGGTTGAACAGGTCGTAGTCGGTGAACGACAGGTACAGCGACACGGCCATCGGCAGCAGGGTGAGGAGGGTCGCGCCGAGCACCCACGGGGAGAGGAACACCCAGGCGGCGCCCTGGCGTTCGCGTCTCGGGCGGCGCCGGGCCGGGGCCGCGGCGGGGCGGGTGGCGGGTGCGGGGATGTCGGTGGTGGTCATGGCCTCAGCTCCGCCTTCGCCTCGGTGACGTAGTTCTGGGCCGCCTCGCGGGGCGACATGCGCGCGTACGACACCTGGTCGTAGTCGCGCTGGAAGGTGGTCTGCAGGGCGTTGTCGCCGGAGGGCGGGGCCTGCGGCGGGTCCTTGAGCGTGCCCTCCAGGGAGGCCTGGAAGTCGGCGATGGTCTTGTCGAAGCCGGTCAGCCGGGGGCCGATCTCCTTGCGGATCGCCTCGTTGACGGGGATGCCGCGGGTCGCGCCGAGGATCTTCGCCGCGTCCGGGTCGTTGACGAGGAAGTCGATCAGCTCGGCGGCCTGTCCGGGGTGGCCGGTGTGGGCTCCGACGCCGAGGAACATCGACGGCTTGAAGTACTGCCCGGGGGTGCCGTCCGCGCCGGAAGGCATCGGGGCGAGCGCCACTCCGCCCGGGACGAGGGCGCCGTAACCGCCGGCCGGGGCGTCCCAGTTGGCGTCGGAGGCGGCCTTGCCGCGGCCGAGCGGGGTGTTCTCGACGGATCCGTCGAGCTGGGTGGTCTGCTCGGCCGGTGACACGGCGCCCTCGCGGCGCAGGCCGTCGGTGAAGGTCCACCAGCGGGTGAGATCGGCGGCGGTGAAGCCCAGCGTACGGTCCTTGGTGTAGAGGGCCTTGCCCTGGCCGCGCAGCCAGATCTCGAAGGCGTCCTCGCTCTGCCCGGGGTCGGTGCCGCCCGGCTGCCCGGTTTTCTTCGCCAGGGCGCGCATCGCGTCGGCCCACTGCTCCCAGGTCCAGGCGCGGCCGGGCAGCGGCACTCCGGAGCCCCGCCATGCCTGGACGTCGTAGACGACCGTCTCGGTGCCGCGGCCCTGCGGTACGGCGTACTGGACGCCGCGCACCCGGCCGGTGGCCAGCAGTCCGGGGTCGATGCCGGCGGTGCGCAGCACCGTGCGCTGCCGGCCCAGGTCGAGCAGGACGCCACCGGAGGCGTACTGGTCGATCTGCCGGTAGTCCAACTGCATCACATCGGGTGTGTCGCCGCCGGCGGCCTGGGTGGCGAGCTTCTGCTTGTAGGCGTCGTAGCCGGAGAACGACGTCTGCACCCGGATGTCCGGATGCCGCTTCTCGAACAGGGCGACGGCCTTCCCGGTGCGCGCGGCTCGGTCGGGGTTGCCCCACCACGTGTAGCGCAGCACGACCTTGCCGCCGCCGGCCGACTCCCCGGATCCGCCGCAGCCGGCCAGTACCGCGCACAGGGCGAGTGCGGCGGCCGTCGCGCAGAACCCCTTTGTCCTGTGTCCGGGCATGCCGAGGTCACCTCTTCCTCTCCTCGGTTCGGTCTCCCGACCGCCGCTGCTACCGGTCGGGGTCGCCGTCGTACGGCAGTGTCGTGCCGGGCAGGGCGTACTCGTCCCGGCGCCCGCACATCCCGAAGCCGCCCAGCCGGCTCGGCTCGCTGCGGTACGCGGTGGCGTCGGCGAGGTAGGCCGGCTCGCCGGCCTCCAGGGCGTCGAGCTGGGCGCCGGTGCGCTCGGCGGCGGCGACGGCGCCGGCCCGCCACAGTTCGCGCCAGACGGGCACGCGGGCGCGGACCAGGCGGGCGGCGGCCTGCTGGAAGGCGCGGTAGGGGCCGCTGTCCCCGGCGACCAGGGCCTCCCGCAGGGCGAGATATCCCTCGACGGCCAGGTCCCGGCGGCGGCGGGCGGCGGCCTCCGTGTCCGGGCCGGCACCCGGCGGGAGGGCGGCCGCGGCCGCGTACCGCTCGGGGTCGGCGAGGACGTCGGGCGGGAAGGTGAACACGGCGTCCCCGGCCTCGGGCAGGCCGCTGTTCTGCATGAGCACGGTGATCCGCAGATCGCCGCCCTGCACCATGCGGTGCACGGTGCCCGGGGTGAACCAGGCGAGGGAGCCGGGCTCCAGCGGGATGTGCCGGTATCCGTCCGGGCTCAGGGTCTGCACCGCGCCGCGCCCGGCGGTGACGACGTACGCCTCGGTGCACACCAGGTGCAGGTGCGGGCTGCCGCCGCAGACGCCGTCGGCGGCCTGCCAGTCGTAGGCGCTCAGGTGGGACAGGCCCACGGCGCCGGGCAGCGGGTGGGGCGGGACGGGTTTCGGCTCGTTCGTCGCTGTGTTCACCACGGCAGGGCCTCCAGATGGCGGGCGACCCGGTCGCGGTCCCAGGCGCCGTCGGCGATCACGACCCGGTAGCGGTAGGCGAAGCTCTCGCCCGGCGGCAGGGCGAACTCCTCGAAGAAGGCCCAGGAGAACGCGACGGTCGGGATCGGCTCGGAGCGCACGAACCAGTGCGAGGCGTGGATCGCGGACGACTCGTCCAGGTTCTCCGGGGCGTGCGCGAAGACGAGCGTGGAGTGGGCGTCGGTCTCGTCGTGCTCGGTGGTGAAGGCCAGCCACGGCCCTTGACTGCCCATCACCTTCTCCGCCCCGACGCCCCGTTCGGAGTCGGGCGTGAACACGGCGCCGCCGGTGGAGTCGCGCGGGCCGCGCCACTGCAGACCGGTGTAGCCGGCCATCTCGCGGCCCGCGGTGGTGGGCGAGCCGAACAGCAGGGACTCGTCACGGAGGTTGGTGAGGCGGATGGACCAGTCGAGGGTCCAGGCGCCGGCCTCCTCGTCCACCGTGTGCACGGCCAGTGCGCGCGTCTCGCGGGCCCACTCCCGGCCGCCGTTCTCGACCCAGGTCAACTCCTCGGTGACATCGAGTCGTTCACCGGTGACGGTGAGGTCCGTGAAGCCGTCGTGCCGCATCGAGCCGACCCGGTCGGGCAGGCGGAGGTAACCCTCGCCGTGGACATAGCAGTTGCCGCCCCAGAAGTTCTGCCCCGACAGATGGCTGGCCGTCATCTGCAGGCCCTTGTGCCAGCGATGGTCGCTCGGCCGGTATCCGGTCACCGTGCGTCCGGCGAGGGTGCGCAGGGGGTGGGCGTAGGGCTTGCGGGCCTCGAAGGCGTCCGGGTCGGGGCGGTAGACGTAGCGGAGGATCTCGGTGCCGTTGGCCGCCTCGACCGCGAGGTGCTCGCCATGGACGTGACTGACTCGGATGCTCATGCGCGCTGCTCCTTCGGGGCCCAGTCGGGGTGGTCGCCGTGCATGGCCGCGTAGTAGGGGTCGCCGGGACCGAGCTCGCCCGCCCGCACCGGCCGACCGGTGAACGCCGCCTTGTACAGGGCGGCGGCGAACTCCAGGGTGGCGCGGGCGTCGGCACCGCTGCCCGGGGGGCGCTCGCCCCGGTCGAACGCGTCCAGGAGTACGCCGAGTTGGGCGGTGTGCGAGCTGGGCACGTCGTGCGCCGGGGTCCGCCAGGCCGCGGCGCGCCCGGGGTCGACGTGCGGGGCGGGCGTGTAGACCCAGTCGTCGTTGCCGTGCCCGTACAGATGGGTCAGTTCCAGCGTGGCGTCGGCGCAGTCCACGCGGATGCGGCTGACCTCGTGCGGGGACAGGACGCTGTTGACGACGGTGGCGAGCGCGCCGCCGCGGAAGCGGACCAGGGCGGTGGAGACGTCCTCGCTCTCGACGTCGTGGACCAGCCGGGCCGCCATCGCCCGCACCTCCTCCCACTCGCCCAGCAGGTGCAGCAGCAGGTCGTACTGGTGGATGCCGTGGCCCATGGTGGGCCCACCGCCCTCGGACGCCCACCGGCCGCGCCAGGGCACGGCGTAGTAGTCGATGTCCCGGTGCCAGGTCGTCTGGCAGTGCGCCACCAGCGGGGCGCCCAGCTCGCCGCGCATGATCAGGTCCCTGGCGTGTACGGCGCCGGATCCGTAGCGGTGCTGGAAGACCACGCAGGCGTAGGCGCCGGAGGCCTCCTCGGCGGCGGCGATCTCGTCGTACTCGGCGAGCGAGAGGCACAGCGGCTTCTCGCACAGCACCCAGGCCCCCGCCTTGAGCGCGGCCACGGTCTGCTCACGGTGCAGCGCGGGCGGCGTACCGATGAGGACCAGGTCCGGGCGTACGGCGTCGAGCATGGCCTCGGTCGAGGTGAACCCGGCGACCTCGGCTCCCGCCTGTGCGCGGAAGGCGTCCAGCCGGCCCTCGTCCACATCGACGGCGGCGACGAGTTCGACGCGCTCGGCATGGGCTCTCAGCGCGGGGAGGTGGCTGCCGGTGACGATGGCGCCGGTGCCGA
Source organism: Streptomyces sp. NPDC104106 (assembly GCF_055584345.1). Taxonomy (NCBI): domain Bacteria; kingdom Bacillati; phylum Actinomycetota; class Actinomycetes; order Kitasatosporales; family Streptomycetaceae; genus Streptomyces; species Streptomyces sp. NPDC104106. Next base: position 428,647 of record NZ_JBVJMF010000003.1, on the reverse strand, counting down.
TGACGGCGACGCGGCGGCGGGGTGCGGACAAGGACATGCGGCGCTCCTGACGGTTCGGCAGACGGATGGCAAGCAGCGAGGGAAAGCGCTTGCTCCGTACGGGGTGACCCTAGGGGTGCGGGGATTGTCAGGACAACCCCTGTGCGGGGAGATTCGCTGGTGCGGGGCCCGCACGGGGCGGTGGCGGGGCGTTGGCGGATGGGCGTTGCGGGTGCGGGTGCGGGCTGAGCATGGTGATCCGGAGGGCGGGGGTGGAGCGGGGGCGCGAGGGGAGAGGCTGCGGCTGCGCCGACGCTGAGCCGCGGCTGCGGCTCGGGGGGAGGCTGCGATGGCGTGGGGCCGCCACTGCGGCTCAGGGGGACGGCGGCTGCGGCTGGCGCTGGGCCGCCACTGCGGCTCGGGGGCGCGGTGGCTGCGGCTGGCGCTGGGCCGCCACTGCGGCTCAGGGGGACGGTGGCTGCGGCTGGCGCTGGGCCGCCACTGCGGCTCAGGGGCGCGGTGGCTGCGGCTGGCGCTGGGCCGCCACTGCGGCTCAGGGGCGCGGTGGCTGCGGCTGGCGCTGGGCCGCGACTGCGGCTCAGGGGCGCGGTGGCTGGCCAAGGGCAGGGCGACGACCGCGCACCGGCTGCGGCTCACGAAGAAGGCATGCGGCTGGCGACGGCGTTGCGCTGCCGCCACCGCGACGCGACTCCGGCCACGCCTCCGGCCGAGGGCAGGGCGACGACCGCGCACCGGCTGCGGCTCCGGCCGAGGGCTGGGCAGCGACCGCGCATCAGCTGCGGCTGGGGACGGCGTTGCGCTGCTGCGATCGTGACCCGCTGTGGCTGCTGCCCGAGGTGGGGGCGCGGCTGAGGTTCGGTCGCCGGTTGGAAATCGAGGCTCCGCCTCCGGCTCTTTTGGCGGCGGCCGGTGATGGTGAAGGACCGGCTGGCGGGCCGGGCGGGGCGTCGTCAGATGTCGTGGGTGGGGGCGCGGCGGAGCAGGGCCGAGGCAGCGGAGACGGCCTCGTCGACGCCGATCCGCAACAGGGCCGGGTCCGGCACCGTGCCGTGCGGATCGCCCGGTGGACCGGGCTTCCACAGCGCGGCGTGCCGGGCGACGGGCGGCGGGCCCCACAGGCGGGGCGAGACCGGGCCGAAGAGCGTCACCGAGGGTGTGGCGTGCGCGACCGCGAGGTGGGCGAGGCCGGTGTCGCCGCTGACGAGCAGCGCGGCGCGGGCGACGAGCGACGACAGGGCGCCGAAGGGAAGCCCGCCGCACAGCAGGTCCCGCTCGGGGAGACCGGCGTGCGCGGCGACGGTGCGCACGAGCGTGTCCTCCGCCGGGCCGCCGGTGACGACGACCCGATGCCCGTCGGCGCTCAGTCGCCCGGCCAGTTCGCCGAACCGCTCGGCGGGCCAGCGGCGGGCGGCGGCGTCCGCCCCCGGATGGACGACGACGGCACCCGGCGCCGGCGAGGGCGCGGCGGGCGCCGGCAGCCGTACGTCGTCGGGGTCGGCGGGAATGCCGTAGGCGCCGAGGAAGCGGCACCACCGTGCGCGCTCGTGTTCGTCGGGCCGCCACACGGGGTGTCCCGCGGGGGCGCGGCCGTCCTGGGCGAAAGCGAGCAACCGCACCGGACGCAGGGCGGCCAGTGCGTCACGGCTCTCGGGTCCGTTGCCGTGCAGGTCGATCGCCAGGTCCGGGGCCGGGCCCCGCCAGTGTTCCAGGGACGGTACGGCCCGGCCGGGCGCCTCGGCGGGCAGCACGCTGTCGACGGTCCCGGTGGCCAGAGCGGCCTCCGTGAGCGCCGGGGGAAGGGCCAGGACCACGTGGTGGCTGGGAAAGGCCCGGCGGATGCCCCGCAGGGCGGGCACCCCGGTGAGCAGGTCGCCGAGGCCCAGCGCGCGCAGCACGAGCAGCGTCGGCCGTTCCGGGTTCCGGGTACTGGTCACTGTCCTCACCGCCCCGGTTCCGTCCACCCCGGCACCGGGCCCGGCCGCCGCGGGAGCGCCACCGCGAACTGGCCGTACCTACCCATTCATGTCCTCCTCCGATAGTCCTCGGTGTCTGCGGTAGTCCTCGCTGTCGGCCGGAACGGATGGGGGTGTCCGGCATGCACCGGTCATGGCCGGCCTTCTCGGCGTCATGGGACGCGCGGTGGCACTGAACGGGGTTCCCGGGCCCGCCGTCGTCCACACGTCGCCTCACCCTTCGTCACCATGGTGCGGACACGGCGTACGAACGGCCAGTTCAGGGACGGTTCGTGTGAGCGCCGTCTTCGCGGGCACCCGTGGTCACGGCGGTTCGACCCGGGCCGCCGCAATGCGACCGGAGGTGAGGACATGGGACACGGTGGAAACGTGATCGACGAGTTGGTCACCGATCACCGGGAAGTCGAGGAGATCTTCGGGAAGATCGAGGCGTTGCCGCCGGGCGACAAGAACCGGAAGGTGTACGTGGACCAGGCCACGATGGAACTGGTCCGGCACTCGGTGGCCGAGGAGGCCTACCTCTACCCCGCCGTGCGGGAACATGTGGCGGGCGGTGACGCACTGGCCGACAAGGAGATCGAGGACCACTCCAAGGCCGAACAGATCATGAAGGACCTGGAGAGCTGCCAGGCGGACGACCCGCAGTTCGACATGCTGACGAGCCGGCTCATGACGGAGATCCGGGCGCATGTCACGGACGAGGAGGAGAACCTCTTCCCGCGGCTGCGCGCGTCGTGTCCGCCGGAGGCTCTCGACCGCCTGGGCGACAAGGTCCGCCAGGCGAAGAAGATGGCGCCGACGCGCCCCCACCCGTCCGCCCCCGACGAGCCGCCGGCGAACAAGCTGCTGGCGCCGGGTGCCGGACTGGTCGACCGACTGCGCGACGCGCTCAGCGGGCGCGGCAAGACCGACTGACGGACACCACACCCTGCCCGGACACGTACGACAACTCGTGCACACCACACGTCCAGACACCGGTCCGGCTGCGCGCCGACCGGTGTCTCGTGTGTGTGGCGTCCCCTGGTCAGAAGGCCCGGTCCAGATCTCAGAAGATCATCTCAGAAGATCAGGGACAGCGCGTAGGCGAGGAAGAAGGCCGCGACGAGGACGACGACCACGACGATCACCGTGAGCGGCCCCTTGGCCCAGCCCTTGGGGGGATTGTGCGACTCGTAGGGACCCGCGCCGGGCAGGCTGCTCTCGGCGGGTGGGGTCTCACCGGGTGGGACACCTCCCCCGGGCTCCAGGCCTGTCGTGCGCTCGGGTTCGGGATCGGGGTTAGCGGAAGTCATGCCACCCGAGTGCCCCACCGGGGAGGTGTCAACAGGCCGGCCGGGCAATTCCTCGCGGTACCGGCGGCACCGTCCCCCGCGCGGCGGGCGTCAGCCGCCGCCGTCCTCCTGGTCGTCCGCGGGGGGCAGGTCTTCGTCCGGCACCACGTGCACGGCGGCCTCCTCCGCGCCCGCCGCCCCGGCGTCCACGCCCTTGTCCTCGGCGACGGCCTCCTTGGTGGTGGCCGCGCGTACGCCCTCGTCCGGAGCCACCAGGCGTCCCGCTCGACGCTCCCCGCTCTCGGGGTCACGCGGCTCACCCTCACCGGCGGGCAGGTCTCCGATGCCGTCTCCCTCCGGCGGGGCCGTGTCCGGCACCTCCTGGCGCAGCCTCTCGTCGAGGGTCTCGCCCTCGCGCTGCTCGCTCGCGGTGGTTCCCGTCTTCGTGACGCCGAGGGGCTTTTCCGGCGGGGAGTATCCCTCGTCGAGCACATCGTCGTAGGTGCGTTCGTCGACCGCGTCCTGGAGGTCCAGCGGCGCGGCGTCCTCTTGTTCCTCGGTGTCTCCGACGGGCTGGTACACGTCATCGGCCATGTTCTCGTCGCTCATCCGGGGCCCTCCCGTCCGGTCATCGCTGGACTTTCCCCCGGAGTACCGAGAACGCGCCGGATGATGCCCGGTGCGGGTGCTCCCCTCTGGTCCGCGCGGGAGTTCGTGCCCTGTTCTCCCGCATCGGGCGGGCCGGGAGCGGGCACCCGGCTCCCGCACGCCGCACCGACGGAAGGAGTGTCATGTCACACGAGCAGGCCCGCCGCCGCGAGGAGGGCCCCACCCCGGACGCGAAGACGGCCGCGGAGGAGGTTCTCGACGAGTTCGAGCGGGCGGAGACGGATCCGGAGCACCGGCGCCGGGCGGATCGGCGTCGCGGCGAGGCCGGGGACGCCATCAGGCCCGGCCGGCACGCGCAGGAGCAGGCCGAGGGCGAGTGAGCCACCCGAGGGGGCGGCCCCGCATCCGCTCCTCCGGCACGAGCCCCGGCCGGCCCCTCTGCTCCCCCGGCGGCCGGGCGCTCAGCTCGGCCCCGGCCGTCGGGCCGATCTTGGCGGCCCCGGCCCGGGGACTTTCTGTCCGACGCCCCGGCCCGGGGGCTTCCTGTCCGGCCTCCCGGTCGTCGGCCCCACCGATGCGCTCAGGCCGTTGAGCCGCCTGCCACCAGGTTCGCTCGCCGAGCACGTGCCCGGCCCCCTGCCCCCAGTCCAGCAGCCACCCAGCCACCCTCTCTCCCCCCAGCACCGGCCCCCCTCGTCGGCCCCGGCCACCGACAGCCGAACCAGTGTCCCGCGGCCCGGGGCGGGGCCGCGGGCGGGGGGCGCGGGCCTGGGTCAGGGTTGCAGCAGGGTCTTGACCATGCCGTCCTGCTTCGCCTGGAAGGTCGCGTAGGCCTGGGGGGCGTCCGTCAGCGGCAGGTGGTGGGTGGCGAAGTCGTCCACGCCCAGCGGGTCGTCGTCACTCAGGTGGGGGCGGATGTCGTTCACCCAGCGCCAGACGTTGGCCTGGCCCATGCGGACCTGGATCTGCTTGTCGAACATCCTCAGCAGCGGCATGGGGGTGGCGGCCCCGGCGTAGACACCGCTGATGGACAGCGTGCCGCCGCGCCGTACGGCGTCGATCCCGCTGAGCAGGGCTCCGACCCGGTCCACCCCCGCGTTCTCCATCAGCGGGCGGGCGAGCTTGTCCGGCAGCAGGCCCACCGCCCATTGCGCGGCGTGCGCCATGGGCGAACCGTGCGCCTCCAGTCCCACGGCGTCGATCACGGCGTCCGTGCCCCGCCCCTCGGTGAGGTCACGGACCGCGTCGCCCACGTCCTTGCCGTCCGCGCGCAGGTCCAGGACGGTCGTACCGCGCTGCCGGGCCCGTTCGAGGCGGGCGTCCACGAGGTCGACGCCGATGACGAGGTCCGCTCCGCGCAGCCGGGCGATGCGGGTGGCCATGTCACCGATGGGCCCGAGGCCGAGGACCGTGACGCTGCCGCCGCGCGGTATGGCGGCGTAGTCCACCGCCTGCCAGGCTGTCGGCAGCACGTCGGACAGATACACGAACCGGTCGTCGGGCGGGCCGTGGGGCACCTTGATGGGCAGCGTGTCACCGAAGGGTACCCGTACGAACTGGGCCTGCCCGCCGGGCACTTGGCCGTACAGCTTGGTGTAGCCGAACAGGGCGGCTCCGCTGCCCGCGGACGTGACCTGGGTCGTCTCGCACTGGGACTGCAGGCCCTGCCGGCACATCCAGCATGTGTTGCAGGAGACGTTGAACGGGACGACCACGCGGTCCCCCACCGACACGGCGGTGACGTCGGGTCCCGTCTCCGCGACGACTCCCATGGCCTCGTGGCCCAGGATGTCGCCCGGTTCCAGGAACGGGCCGAAGATCTCGTACAGATGCAGGTCGGAGCCGCAGATCCCGGTCGAGGTCACCTGCACGACGATGTCGTCGGGCTTCTCGATGCGGGGATCGGGGACCTCGTCGACGCGTACATCACGCTTTCCGTGCCACGTCACAGCGCGCATGTTCGTCACCTCCCGATGGGCGCGGACGGAACCGCGGCCGAGTACCCGTACGCCCGCGTGTCAGACCGGCCGGGACGCGCCGCGTACGCGGTCAGCCCACGTAGCGGCGGGCCGTCGAGCGGCTCTGTGCCGCCTCCAGCAGCCGCAGCCGGGACTCGACCTCGGCGGGCAGCATCCGCCGTTCGCGCAGCACCCAGGGCAGCGCGGCGGCCGCCTCGGCGAACGCGCGCAGTGACACGGTGTCCCGCGGCACGGTGCGGGCCAGGTGGGCCGTGCGGCGCAGTGCGGGCCGCACCGGGCGGCGCAGCCAGGTGAACCACAGGGTGTTGCGGATGCCGTGGGCCCGGCGCACGGTCGGGTCGCGGACGGTGGAGGGCTGATGGTGCACGGTCAGCTGGTCGGCGTACGTCAGCCACCAGCCGTCGGCCGCGAGGTCGGCGGCGAGCAGTTCCTCCTCACCGCCCAGCCAGAGCCGGGGGTGGAAGCCCCCTGCGGCGCGGAAGGCGTCGGTACGCAGCACGGTCGCCGCGGCCAGGAAGGAGCCGAGCGCCGGTCCGGGCAGCCAGCCGGGCCGCGGGATCGGGGAGTCGCGCAGCTCCTTGACGATGGGGTCCTCGGTGCCGTCGGGTTCCACGACGATGCGCGCGGTGACCGTGCCCACTGCCGGGTGGCGGTCCAGCAGGTCGGCGGCCTGGGACAGGGCACCGCGGCCCCACCAGGAGTCGTCGTCGCAGAACGCCGCGTACGGTGTCCGCACCTGCCGTACGGCCAGGTTGCGGCCGACGGCGCCGAGATTGCGGCCGGGCCGCAGCAGGAGCACCTCGGGGTGCCGGCGGGCCACCGCCGCTGCGGTCCCGTCGGTGGATCCGTTGTCGGTGACGATCACTGGTGGCCGCTCCGGCAGTTCGGCGAGGCGGTCGAGTGTCCGCAGCAGTTCGGGGCGGCGGTTGTGGGTGATGACCACGACGGTCACGCGCGGGTCGGTCATGCGCTCGCTCCGGCCCTCGGGCCCTCGAGGCTGCGGGCGGCGCGTTCGATGTGCGGGGGCAGCGGCCGGCGCGCGCGCAGCGCGGCGGGCAGGCGCGCGAGGGTCTCCCGGAGGGCCTGCCGGGCGACCGGATCACCGGAGGCCTGTGCCGCGAGATCGCGGGTGCGGGCGAGGGCGTACGGCAGCGGTCGGCGCAGCCAGGCGGTGAGCAGGGCGTTGCGCCGGACGACGGCCGGGCGCCCGGTGCGGGGCGCGGGCGCCGGGTGGTGGTGGGCGACGACGCGGGGGCAGTGGGTGACGCCCCAGCCGCGGGCGGCGAGGTCGTAGGCGAGCAGGGTCTCCTCGCCGCCGAAGAACAGCACCGGGTGGAAGCCGCCCGCGTCCAGATAGGCGCTGCGGCGGACGACGCCGGCGCAGGCGAGGAAACCGAGGACCTGGACGCCGGGCAGGTCGGCCGCCGGGCCCAGCGGCGAGGCGGCGAGCACGTCGTTGAGGGGGTCGGACTCGGCGGCGGGCCCGACGAGGGTGTGCGCGGACAGCAGGCCGAGCCGCGGGTGGGCGTCGAACAGCCCGGCGGCACGGCTGAGCGCCCCCGGCGCCCACCAGGAGTCGTCGTCGCTGAAGGCCACGTAGGGGGTGTCCAGCGCGCGGACGCCGACGGTGCGGGCGAGCGCTCCCTGATTGGTGGGCAGGCAAACCACACGCACCTGCGGGAAGTCGTGGGCGAGCAGCTCGGCAGTGCCGTCCGTGGAGGCGTTGTCGACGACCACGACGGCGGGTCGTTCAGGCAGGGCCCGCAGACGGTCGAGGGTGCGGGCGAGCGACGACGCCCGGTCGCGAGTGGCGATGACTACGCCTACGGGGGAACGGCCGACGGTGGGAGGGGCCGTGGGAGCGCTGCCGTTTCCTCGCGGTGCCATGGCCGCCGAGTAACCCGGCGGCCCGATGTCATGCCCGGACCGACCGGCCACGGCCACGGCCGCCGACGGGCCCCCCGCGACGTCCGCCGCAACCCGCGCCCGCGCACGTGCGCTCAGGCGGCGGTGCTGAGGGCCTCTCGCCTGCTGTCGCCCGGCTCGGCGCGGAGGGCCACCGGTGCGGGGGCCTGACGCCGTCGGGCGAGGAGGCCGGCCCCGATGGTGCCGGCGATCAGCAGGCCGCCGGCCACCAGGGCGCCCCGGGTCCCGGCGAGTTCCATGAGCAGGCCGAGGGCCGGAGGGCCGGCGAGACCCCACACGGTGCCGATGCCGCTCCACACGCCGAGCACGCGTCCACGCAGGTGAGCGGGCGGGTCCGTCTGCAGGACCGCCGTTCCCGCGGTGTCCGACACGGACTCGGCCACCGCCATGGGCAGGACGAGGACGAGCAGCACGGCGAGTGACGGCGACAGCGCCGCCGCCACCTGGAGCAGCCCGCCGAGGGCCGCCAGGAGGCCGACGACACGCACCGAGGGCCGGCGCAGCCGGGCGCCCAGCACCGCGCCCAGGATGCCGCCGACGGCCAGCACCGTGGAGACGGTGCCGAAGGAACCGGCACCGCCGGCGAGCGGCCCGGTGACGAGCACGGCCAGGGTGAGGCCGTAGTTGCGGCCGAAGACCGTGCTGATCCCGGTGATGCCCGCGAGCGCGACCAGGCGGGGCCTGCGCGCGAAGAAGGCCAGCCCCTCCCGCACGCTCATCCCGTCCCGGTCGGCGGAGTCGCGAACGGCGGCCCTGGAGGGCTGTACGACGGCTCCGGGCGCGGGGCGCAGGAACGGGATCACCGAGGCCACGAAGAGGAAGGACACGCCGTTGGCCGCGTACGCGGCGGCCGTGCCGAGCAGGCCCACCGTCACACCGGCCAGCGCCGTGCCCGCGAGCCGGCCCGCGCTGTGCACCAGGGCGCCCACGCCGATCGCCGAGGGCACGTCCGAGACGGGCACGAGGTCGTTGCCGAGCAGCGCGCAGGCCGGTGCGTCGACGGTGGCGATCGTGCCGGTCACGGCGGCCAGCACCAGCAGGGACGTCATGTCGAGCCGGCCCAGCGCCACCAGTGTCGCCGTCGTGAAGGCGACGAGGCCGAGCAGGGCCTGGCTGACGGCCGCCGTGAGCTTGCGCGGCCAGCGGTCGACGGCCGCGCCGCCCGCGAGGCTCATGAGCAGGGCGGGGGCGGCCTGCACGGACATGGACAGGCCGGTCGCCGCGGCGGAGCCGGTGATGTGGAGCACGAGGAGGTTCTGCACCGTCAGCTGCATCCAGGTGCCGGTGTTCGACACCAGGTTCGCGACGGACCACCAGCGCATGCTCCGGTGCCGCAGGGACCGCCACGGCGAGCGCGACGGTGTGGTGCGGGGGGCGGGTGCGAGGGCAGGGGCGGTACGGGATGCGGAAGACACAGGGTGATACCCGGGGGGCGAGGCGGCGAGGGTGAAGCGCAGCGGAACCGAGGAACGCCGGCGGCACTGCGCGGCCGCTCCACCTTGTCGGTCACGGCGCCGACCATCGTGGCAGACCGGTCGGGCCGGACGCCGACCGTCCTACGCCGTGACACCGTCCCGCCGGCGCCAATGTGCCCGCCCACCATGGGATTTGGCCTGATGAGTGGGGTTGCTCACAGGCACCCGCCGACGCCCAGCCGAGGCCCCCGCCGGAGCCTGGCGAGGGCCTCCGCCGGGCGCCTGGCCGCACCCCCCGCCAACGCCCGCCGTCACACCCGCCCGGCACCCGTCGTGACCCCCGCCACGCCCCCGCCCACGCGCTACCGCAACACCGCCATCACACCCGCCAGGGCTCTGGCCCCACCACCCGCCAACGCCCACCGGTGCACGCCTGGCCCCTGCGGCAGTACCCGCCACGGCGCCCCCGACGCCTCTGCCGCAGCACCCCACGCCACCCTCCAACGCCCGCCTGCACGCCTGGCCCCCTGCCCAGCACCCCCATGCCGCCCGCCACCCGCCACCCGCCGACGCCCTACCGCAGCACCCCCACGGCCTGCTGCGCGTCCGCCACGGCGCCCGCCGGCGCCCCTGCCCCAGCACCCCACCCCCTGCTGCCGCGCCCGCCACGGCACCGGCCCGGCGGCCTGCCGCAGCGCCCGTCGGCACTTCCGGTCGCGCCGAGCCGGGGTCGAGGGGAAACTGACATCAACGTGTGAAACGTACTCGTCCGGGAAACCCGGCTCAGCACCGTCGGGAACACGGCGGCCGCTGCCGACGCCTCTGTCGATCGATCCAGACGCTGCGTCCCGCTCCCTCACGTTATGCACACAGATCTCCCAGCACCGGTCCTGTTTGCGCTGCTCAGCGTGCCGTGTGCGGCTAAGGAGTCCCATGACTGACGCCAGCCCCCGTCTGCCGTGGCGCCGTGCCGCGGTGACCGGTGGCGCCGGCTTCATCGGCAGCCACCTGTGCGAGCGCCTGCTGGATTCGGGCGTCGAAGTCGACTGCGTGGACAACCTGCTCTCCGGGTCCCGTGCCAATGTCGCCCACCTGGAGCGGCGTGCGGGTTTCCGGTTCGTGGAGTGCGACGTGTCGGCGCCCGGGTGCCCGGAGACCCTCACCGGGCCCTACGACCTCGTCCTGCACTTCGCGTGCTGCGCGTCACCGGCCGACTACCTCCGGCTCCCCCTGGAGACCCTGGACGCCGGCAGCCTGGGCACCCGCGCCCTGCTCGACGTCGCCGAACGCGACGGGGCGCGCTTCCTGCTGGCCTCGACGTCCGAGGTGTACGGCGATCCGCTCGCGCACCCGCAGCGCGAGGACTACTGGGGCAACGTCAACCCGGTGGGCCCGCGCAGCGTGTACGACGAGTCGAAACGCTTCTCGGAGGCCCTGGTCACCGCGCATGTGCGGACCCGGGGCGCGGACGCGGGGATCGTGCGCCTGTTCAACACCTACGGCCCCCGGATGCGAGCCCACGACGGCCGGGCCGTGCCCACCTTCGTCTGTCAGGCGCTGGCGGGTGAACCGCTGACGGTGGCGGGTGACGGCAGCCAGACCCGCTCCCTGTGCTATGTGGACGACACGGTCGACGGCATTCTGCTGGTGGCCGCGAGCCGCTCGGTGCGCCCGGTGAACATCGGCGGGACGGACGAGGTCACGGTCGCGGACCTCGCGCGCCGGGTCCTGGCACTGACCGGCTCCTCCTCCCCCATCGAGTTCGTCGACCGGCCGACGGACGATCCGCAGCGGCGCCGCCCGGACACCCGGCTGGCCCGCGAGTTGCTGGGCTGGCAGCCCAAGGTGCCCTGGGAGGAGGGGATCAAGCACACGATCGCCTACTTCGCCACCGCGCAGCCGGCGCGTACGCCCTTCCCGCAGGCCTGACCCGACGACCGCCCGGAGGCATCGCATGCGCGTCCTGGGAATCAACGCCCTCTTCCACGACCCGGCCGCCGCACTCGTCCAGGACGGCCGCATCGTGGCCGCCACGGAGGAGGAGCGCTTCAGCCGCCGCAAACACGGCAAGCGGCCCGTTCCCTTCTCCGCCTGGGAACTGCCCGAGCAGTCCGCCCGGTGGTGCCTGGAGCAGGCCGGTCTCACCCCGTCCGACCTCGACGCGGTCGCCTACTCGTACGATCCCGAACTCGCCCTTCCCGCCGATGAGTTGGGCCTGAACGACCCATGGGACCGGCTGCGCCAGGAGTACGCGCGCCGCGCCCCGGAGTTCCTCGCCGAGGCCCTGCCCGGCCTCGACCCCGACAAGGTCCGCTTCGTCCCCCACCACGTCGCGCACGCCGCCTCGGCCGGCCAGGCGTCGCCCTACCCGGACTGCGCGGTGCTGGTCCTGGACGGCCGGGGCGAGTGCGGCTCCCATCTCGCGGGGCGCTACGCGAACCGGGAACTGACCGTCCTGGGCACCCAGCGGCTGCCCCACTCCCTGGGCCTGTTCTACGAGGACCTCACCGAGCACCTCGGTTTCCTGCGCAGCAGCGACGAGTTCAAGGTGATGGCCCTGGCCTCGTACGGCGAACCGCGCTTCCTCGACGAACTGCGCACGTCCGTACGGCTCGACGGCAACGGCGGATTCCGGGCCCCGTCCGTGCCCTGGTCGTCCCTCGTCCCGCCGCGTGCTCCGGGCGCGCCGTGGACGCAGGCGCACGCCGACGCCGCCGCCAGCGCCCAGGCGTGCCTGGAGGAGGTCCTGTTGGGCCTCGTGCGGTGGCTGCACGACCGTACGGGCGACGAGGTGCTGGCGCTCGCGGGCGGGGTGGCGCTGAACTGCGTGGCCAACACGCGGCTGCACCGCGAGGGCCCGTTCCGCCGGATCTGGGTGCAGCCCGCCGCCGGCGACGCGGGTACGGCGCTCGGCGCGGCCCTGCATGTCGCGAACGCCAAGGAGACCGTGGAGGCGATGCCGACCGCCGCCCTGGGCCGGGGCTGGAGCGACGCCGAGCTGCGTGCCTGGCTGGAGCGGGCGGCCGTACCGTACGAGGAGCCCGAGGACATCGCGCAGACCGTGGCCGAGGAGCTGGCGGCGGACGGGATCGTGGCCTGGTTCCAGGGCCGCAGCGAGTACGGACCCCGGGCGCTCGGGCACCGGTCGCTGCTGGCCCACCCGGGCCGTGCGGGCAACCTGGAGCGGCTCAACGCGGTCAAGGGGCGGGAGGAGTTCCGTCCGGTGGCGCCCATGGTCCTGGCGGAGCGCGCCGGGGAACTGTTCGACGGGCCGCTGCCCAGCCCGTACATGCTGTTCGTGCACGACGTGGCCGCCGCGTGGCGGGACCGGATCCCGGCGGTCGTCCACGTCGACGGCACGGCCCGCATCCAGACGGTGGACCGGGCCGAGGAGCCGCTGGTGGCCCGGATGATCGACGGCTTCGAGCGGCGCACGGGGCTGCCCGTCGTGGTCAACACCAGCCTCAACACCGCGGGCCGGCCGATGGTGGACGATCCCCGGGACGCCCTGGAGTGCTTCGGGTCGGCCCCGGTGGACCTGCTCGCCCTCGGGCCGTTCGCCGTCCGTCGCCGGGAGATGTTCGCATGACGGCCGCTCCCGCCTACTGCGTGGTCGTCCCGACGATCGGGCGGCCCTGCCTCGCCGACTGCCTGCGCGCGCTCGCGGCGGCCGACGGGCATCCGCCCGAGGAGGTCGTGGTGGTCGACGACCGGCCGGAGCCCGCCGGGCCGCTGCCGCTGGAGGCGGCGGGAGTCCTGCGCGGGCGGACGCGCCTGCTGCGGACCGGGGGCCGGGGCCCGGCGGCCGCCCGCAACGCCGGCTGGCGCACGGTCGGCACTGCGTGGACGGTCTTCCTCGACGACGACGTCCAGGTGCTGCCGGACTGGTCCCGCCGCCTCGCCCACGACCTGGCGACGGCCGACGCGGCCACGGGCGGCGTCCAGGGGCGGCTGACCGTCCCGCTCCCCGGCGACCGCAGGCCGACCGACTGGGAGCGCGGTACGGCCGGTCTTGAGCAGGCCGCCTGGGCCACCGCCGACATGGCCTACCGCACCGCCGCGCTGCGCCGGGTGGGCGGCTTCGACGAGCGGTTCCGCCGGGCGTTCCGCGAGGACGCGGACCTGGCCCTGCGGGTCCGGGACGCGGGCTGGACCCTGCGGCGCGGCACGCGCACGACCCGGCATCCGGTACGGCCGGCCGGCCGCTGGGCGTCGGTGCGGGCCCAGCGCGGCAACGCCGACGACGTCCTGATGACCCGGCTGCACGGCCCCGGCTGGTGGGACCGGGCCGAGGCGCCCCGGGGCCGGTTCCCCCGGCACGCGCTGGTCACCGCCGCCGCGCTCACGGCACTCGGCTGCGCGCTGACCGGCCGCCGCCGCGCCGCCGGTGCGGCCGGCGGGCTGTGGGCGCTCGGCACGGCGGAGTTCGCCCTCGCCCGTATCGCGCCGGGCCCGCGCACCGGGCCCGAGATCGCCACCATGTTCGCCACCAGCGTGCTCATCCCGCCGCTGGCCGTCCGCCACTGGATCGACGGCCTGGTCCGCCACCGCCGGGCCCTTCCCCTGGAGGGCATGTCGTGAACCGGCCGGCCGCCGTCCTCTTCGACCGGGACGGGACCCTCATCGAGGACGTCCCCTACAACGGCGACCCCGCCCTGGTCAGGCCGCTGCCCGGGGCCCGGCGCGCCGTGGCGCTGCTGCGCGCGGCGGGCATCGCGACCGCGGTGGTCAGCAACCAGTCGGGCATCGGCCGGGGGCTGCTCACCGAGGCGCAGGTCCGCCGGGTCAACGAGCGGGCGGACGCGCTGCTCGGCGGCCTCGGCGCCTGGGTGTACTGCCCGCACGCGCCCGCCGCCCACTGCGGATGCCGCAAACCCCGCCCGGGGCTCGTGACCGAGGCGGCGCGGCGGCTCGGCGTGGCACCGGCCGACTGCGTGGTGATCGGTGACATCGGTGCCGATGTGCTGGCCGCGCGCGCGGCGGGCGCGCGGGGTGTGCTGGTGCCGACCCCGGCGACACTGCCTCAGGAGATCGAGGCGGCCCCGCGCACCGCGCCCGACCTGCTGACGGCGGTACGCCGGCTGCTCGCGGAGGGTGGGGGTGAGCGGGCGTGAGGACCCTGGTCGTACGCCTCGACAGCTTCGGAGACGTGCTGCTCGCCGGACCCGCCGTCCGCGCGGTCGCCGCCCACAGCTCCCGGGTGACGCTGCTGTGCGGCCCGCGCGGCGAACCGGCCGCCCGGCTGCTGCCCGGCGTCGACGAGGTCATGGTGTGGGCCGCGCCCTGGGAGGGCTTCGATCCGCCGTCCGTCGACCGGGCGGACGTCGACGGGCTGCTGCGGCGGCTGCGGGAGCGCGCGTTCGACACCGCGCTCGTGCTCACCTCCTTCCACCAGAGCCCGCTGCCCACGGCCCTGTTGCTGCGCCTGGCGGGTGTCGGGCGGATCGGCGCGGACAGCACCGACCATCCGGGCCGGCTGCTGGACGTCCGGCACCGGCGGCTGCCCGGCCGGCACGAGGCCGAGGCTGCGCTGGACACGGCGGCCGCCCTGGGCTTCCTGCCGCCGGGCGGGGACGACGGCAGGCTGCGCGTCGTACCGCCGCCCGACACCGTGCCGCTGACCGGCAACGGCCCTTACGTCGTCGTGCATCCCGGGGCCAGTGCGCCCGCCCGGGCGTGGAGCCCGGAGCGCTGCGCCGAGGCGGTGGCCCTGCTCGCCGACGCCGGACACCGGGTCGTGGTCACCGGCGGCCCGGACGAGACGGAACTGACCGGGCGGGTCAGCGGTGGCACCGCCGTGGACCTCGGCGGCCGGACCACGCCGCGCGCCCTGGCGGGCGTGCTGCGGGGCGCCGACGTCGTGGTCAGCGGCAACACCGGTCCGGCCCATCTGGCGGCCGCCGTCGGCACGCCGGTGGTGTCCCTCTTCTCCCCGGTCGTACCGGCGGAGCGGTGGGCGCCCTACGGAGTGCCGAGCGTGCTCCTCGGTGACCAGCACGCGCCCTGCGCGGACAGCCGCGCCCTGCACTGTCCCGTCCCGGGCCACCCCTGTCTGGAGAGCGTCACGCCCGAGGACGTGGTGAGCGCCGTCGGCAAACTGCTCATGGAGACCACATGAACATTCTCGTCTGGCACGTGCACGGTTCCTGGCTGACCTCGTTCGTCCAGGGGCCGTACACCTTCCTCGTGCCGGTGACGCCCGACCGTGGCCCGGACGGTCTCGGGCGGGCGAGAACGTGGCAATGGCCGTCCGGTGTGCGCGAGATGAGCCCTGGGGAGCTGCGGGAGGCCGACATCGACCTGATGGTGCTGCAACGGCCGCACGAGCTGGAGCTGG
This sequence comes from Streptomyces sp. NPDC104106, assembly GCF_055584345.1. Taxonomy (NCBI): domain Bacteria; kingdom Bacillati; phylum Actinomycetota; class Actinomycetes; order Kitasatosporales; family Streptomycetaceae; genus Streptomyces; species Streptomyces sp. NPDC104106. Next base: position 413,137 of record NZ_JBVJMF010000003.1, on the reverse strand, counting down.
CCCGGCGGTGGACGGGCCGCAGGCCCGGTGCCGACGTGCCGGCGGTGTACGTCGAGCACAACTGCCCGCACGAGACGGCCGTGGACACCCGGCACCCGCTCGCCGACCGCGACGACATCCCCCTCGTGCACGTCACCCACTTCAACCGTCTGATGTGGGACAACGGCCGCGCCCCGACCGAGGTGATCGAGCACGGCATCATCGACCCCGGCCCGCTGTGGACGGGCGAGGAGCGGCGTGCGGCGGTCGTCGTCAACGAGCCGGTGCGGCGCGGCCGTACGACGGGCACGGACCTGCTGCCGCGGTTCGCGCGCGCGGCCCCGCTGGACGTGTTCGGCATGCGCACCGAGGGCCTGGCCGGGCGGCTGGGGCTCTCCCCCGGCCGCTGCCGCTGCCGAGACCTGCCGCAGGGCGAGCTGCATCCGGCGATGGCCCGCTGCCGGCTGTACCTCCACCCCGTGCGGTGGACGTCGCTCGGGCTGTCCCTGCTGGAGGCCATGTTCCTGGGCATGCCGGTGGTGGCGCTGGACACGACGGAGGTGCGCGAAGCGGTGCCCGAGGGGGCCGGAGTGGTCTCCAACCGCCTCGACGTCCTTGAGGACGCCGTCCGCGGTTTCCTCGCGGATCCCGTCCACGCCCGGCTGACGGGGGAGGCCGCCCGAGCCGCGGCACAGGCCCGTTACGGAGAGCGGCGCTTCCTGGACGACTGGGAACGCCTGATCAAGGAGGTCACCCGATGAGCACGAGCCGCCGGCCGGTCGGCCGCGTCGCCATGGTTTCCGAGCACGCCAGTCCGCTGGCCGAGCTGGGCGGTCCGGACGCGGGCGGCCAGAACGTGTACGTGGCCCAGCTCGCCCGCCAGTTGGCGCGCCGCGGCCACGAGGTGGTCGTGTACACGCGGCGCGACGACCCCCATCTGCCCGAACGGGTCCTCACCGACGACGGGGTACGCGTCGTCCATGTGCCCGCCGGACCACCGGCCCCCATACCCAAGGACGAACTCCTCGCCTGTATGCCGGAGTTCGGATCCTGGCTGGCCCGCGAGTGGGCGGCCGAGCCGCCCGACGTGGTCCACGCGCACTTCTGGATGTCGGGGCTGGCCTCGGTGACCGGCGCCCGCGCCCTGGGCGTCCCCGTGGTGCAGACGTACCACGCGCTCGGCACCGTGAAGAAGCGGTACCAGGGCGCCGCCGACACCAGCCCCTGCGAACGGATCGCGATCGAGCAGGCCGTGGGCCGGGAGTGCGCCGGCATCATCGCCACGTGCCAGGACGAGGTGGCCGAACTGGTCGCCATGGGCCTGCCCCGCGAGCGGGTCCACATCGTGCCCTGCGGCGTGGACCCCGAGCACTTCAGGCCGGCCGGGAAAGCCCGCGGATCCGCCGACGGCCCCCGTCGTCTGCTCACCGTCGGCCGGCTCGTGCCCCGCAAGGGCTTCGACCGGGCGATCCGCGCCCTGGCCGACGTCCCCGATGCCGAACTCCTCGTCGCCGGAGGGCCCGAGCCGGCCCTGCTCGGCGCCGAGCCGGAGGCGGAACGGCTGTGGGCGCTCGCCGGGGAGTACGGGGTCGGCGACCGGGTGACCCTGCTGGGCGGGGTGAGCCCGCACCGCATGCCCCGGCTCATGTCGGAGGCGGACCTCGTGCTGTCCGTGCCGCGCTACGAGCCGTTCGGCATCGTCCCCGTCGAGGCCATGGCCTGCCGCACGCCCGTGCTGGCGACGGCCGTCGGCGGACAGCTGGACACCGTCGTCCATGACGTCACCGGCCTCCTGGTGCCCTCCGACGACGACTACGACCTCGGCGCGGCCGTGCGGGGCCTGCTCAGCGACCCCGCCCGGCTCGCCCGGTACGGTGCCGCCGGCCGGCACCGCGTCCTCGCCCGCTATACCTGGGACCGGGTCGCCGACGGGGTGAGCCAGGTCTACAGCACGGTGTCCGCCGTCCCCTCGCTGTCGGGAACAGTCCGATGAAACTCGCCACCGATGTCACGCACTGCGACGACCTGATGAAGGCCCTCGAAGGCTTTCGCGGGTACGCCGCCCCCGTCCTTCAGCGGTGGGGATCCGCTCTCGCCGACCGGCTGGGGTCGGGGGGCCGGCTCCTGGTCGCGGGCAACGGCGGCAGCGCCGCCCAGGCCCAGCACCTGACCGCCGAGCTGGTAGGCCGCTACCGCGAGGACCGGCCGCCGTTCTCCGCGCTCGCGCTGCACGCCGACACCTCCTCGACGACCGCCATCGCCAACGACTACGGCGTCCAGGAGATCTTCGCCCGGCAGGTCTGCGCGCACGGGCGGGCCGGAGACGTCCTGATGCTGCTGTCGACCAGCGGGGCCAGCGCCAACCTGCTCGTGGCCGCGAAGCAGGCGCAGCACCTCGGGATGCGCGTGTGGGCCCTGACCGGCCCGGCGCCCAATCCCCTGGAGGCGACGGCGGACGAGCCCCTGTGTGTGGAGGCGGCGGCATCCGCCACCGTGCAGGAACTGCACCTGGTGGCCGTCCACATGCTGTGCGAGTCCTTCGACCGCGCCGTCGAACGGGCGGCCCGACGTGATCGGGGCAGGCCGTGACCGCCCCGGCGCCGCTGCTCGTCGTCGGGGACGCGCTGCTCGACCACGACCTGTGCGGCCGGGCCGAACGCCTCGCGCCCGATGCACCCGTGCCCGTGCTCAGCGGCGGCCGGCGCACCAGTCGGCCGGGCGGCGCGGCGCTCGCCGCGTGTCTCGCCGCCGCCGACGGCCGGCCCGTCACGCTCGTGACCGCGCTGGGCGAGGACGACAGCAGCACGGCGCTCGCCGACCTCCTGGCGGGCCGGGTGACGGTGGTACGGCTGCCCCTGCGGGGCACGCTGTCCAGCAAGACCCGGATCCTCGCCGAGGGCAGGCCGCTGCTGCGCCTGGACGACGGCGACGGCTGGGCTGCTCGGGCCACCGAGGAGGCGTGCCGGGCGGTGGCGGACGCCGGTGCCGTCCTCGTGGCCGACTACGGGCGCGGCACCGCGGACGTCCTGCGGGAAGCCCTGGCGGCGGTGGCCGCGCGCGTGCCGGTGGTGTGGGACCCCCACCCCCGAGGGGGCCCGCCGGTGCCCGGGGTGCGGCTGGCCACGCCGTCCGCGGCCGAGGCCCGGTTCTTCGCCGCCGGTGCCGACGGTGACGCCGCCGGGCACGCCACCGCCCTTCAGCGGGCGGCCCGGGACGCGCGCGCCCTGGTGCGGTCCTGGCGTGCGGTGTCCGTGCTCGTCACGCTCGGCGGCCGGGGCGCGCTGCTGTCGCACGGCGAGACCCCACTGCTGGTGCCGTCGCCGGTCGCGGCCGACGGTGACGCCTGCGGCGCCGGTGACCGGCTCGCGGCGACGGCCGCCGGGATGCTCGCGGACGGCCGGATGACCGAGTCCGCGGTGCGGGCGGCCGTGCACGCGGCCACCCGGTACGTCGCCGAGGGCGGGGTGCGCTCGCTGTCCCTCGCGCCGCAGGACGCCGCCCGGCCGGTGCCCGCGGACGACGACCCCTTCGGCACGGTCGCCCGGGTCCGGGCGGCGGGCGGCACGGTGGTCGCCGCCGGCGGCTGCTTCGACCTGCTGCACGCCGGTCATGTCGCGCTGCTCCAGGCCGCCCGCCGGGCGGGCGACTGCCTGGTGGTCTGCGTCAACTCCGACCAGTCGGTCCGCCGCCGCAAGGGCTCGGGGCGGCCGCTCGTGCCCCTGGCGGACCGGATCCGGGTGCTGCGGGCGCTGGAGTGCGTCGACGCGGTCGCCGTGTTCGACGAGGACACGCCGGAACGGCTGCTCGGCGAACTGCGCCCGCACATCTGGGCCAAGGGCGGCGACTACGCCGCGACCCGGCTGCCGGAGGCCGCGCTGGTGGAGAGCTGGGGCGGCCAGGTCGTCCTCTTCCCCTACCTGGACGGCCGGTCCACCACCGGCATCGCCCGGCGGGCGGCCTCGGGCACACAGCCGGCCGGGCGTCCGCGCTGACCGGTGCCCGGTACTCGTCCGGAAATCCCTACCGCCGTCGCCGAGAGGAGCCCACGATGAGCAGCGAGGCAGACAGCAGGGTGGTGGTCACGGGGGCCACCGGCAATGTGGGAACCAGTGTGGTCCGTCTGCTCTCCGAGGATCCGCGGGTCGAGTGGGTGCGCGGGGTCGCCCGGCGTACGCCCGGCTGGACACCGCAGAAGACCGAGTGGTGCCCGGTGGACCTGGCCTCCGAAGGGGCGGACCTCGTCCCGGTGTTCCGGGGAGCGAGCGCCGTGGTCCATCTCGCGTGGGCGTTCCAGCCGACCCACGATCCGGCGCGTACGTGGCAGACCAATGTGCTGGGCAGCACCCGTGTGTTCGAGGCCGTGGCCGCCGCACAGGTCCCGGTGCTGGTGCACACCTCGTCCGTCGGCGCCTACTCGCCGGGCCCCAAGGACCACGCGGTGGACGAGTCCTGGCCGACGCACGGTTGGCCGGACGCCGCCTACTGCCGTGAGAAGGCCTATCTGGAGCGGACGCTGGACATCTTCGAACGCGATCACCCCGAGGTCAGGGTGGTGCGCATGCGTCCGGCCTTCCTGTTCAAGCGCGAGTCGGCGAGCGAGCAGCGGCGCATCTTCGGCGGCCGTTTCCTGCCCGGTCAGTTGGCCCGGCCCGGCCTGTTGCCGGTCCTGCCGGACGTGCCGGGTCTGACGGTGCAGGTGTTGCACACCGACGACGCCGCCCGGGCCTTCCAGCTCGCACTGCGCTCCGATGCCGCGCGAGGTGCCTTCAACCTCGCCGCCGAGCCGGTGGTCGACGCCGGTCTGCTCGGGGAGATGCTGGACCGCCGCCCGGTGCGGCTGCCCCGTACCGCGGCCCGGTCCGCGGTCGCCGCCGCCTGGCGGCTGCGTGTCCTTCCCGCCTCCCCGCACCTCTTCGACGCCGTCCTCAGACTGCCCCTGATGGACTGCGGGCGCGCCCACCAGGAGTTGGGATGGCAGCCCGAACACTCGGCGCCGGAGGTGCTGCGGGAATTCCTGGCGGGACTGCGGGAGGGAGCCGGGCACGACACCGAGCCCCTGCGCGGGCGCAAGGTCGGCTGAACGCCGCACGCCGCCGGTTCGACCGGTGGCCGGCCGGACTACGCATGGCGCATGATTCCACCCCGGATCGAGGAGACCCTGCCGGAGCCGGCTCCGTTCGCGCACGCCGTACAGCAGCGGCGGCCCGGCGACGGCACCTGGTGCGAGGCGTGGACCGTGCGCGACGTCCTGGTCCACCAGACGGGCAACGCCGAGGAACTGGCCCGGGTTCTACGGGCGTTCCTCGACGGTGCGCCGGTGGAGACCAGGGGCTTCGAGCGGGAGGAGCCCTATCGGCGGAAGTCCGACGCCGACCTCTGGGCGGCGTTCTTGAACCGCTGCGAACAGCTCACCGAGGTCGCCACGGCCGCCGCACAGGATCTGTCCCCGGACACCGAACTGATATGGACCGGGCGGTCGGTGACCGCGCCCTTCTTCGCCGAGCACATGTGTGAGGAGCTGATCCTGCACCGCTGGGACGTGACCGGCGACGACGCTACCGCAGTGCGGGCGCTGGGCGAGCCGTGGCTGACGGAGCACAGTGTGCGCTCGGTCGGCCGTCCGCTGCTGGAGCGGGGCCGGGCCGGGCTGGCCCCCGGGTCCGCGGAACGCGTCGAGGGCCGCCTGCGTACGCCGGGCATGGACGACGTCGTGGTGAGCGCCGACGCCGGCGGCGGCACCATCCGGCTCGCGGCCCCCGAGGGGCCCCGCCACGCTCGAGAGCGACGCCGCCGTGCGCGTCCTGCTGCTGTGGGGGCGCCGCCCCGCCGATCCGTCGCGCTGGCACAGCTCCGCCGGGCGCGAGGCCCTGCGCCGGGCGCGGGCGCTCCTGAGCGGTTACTGACGGATCGCGCGGTTGACGGGGGATCAGGCCCCCGCCTCCATCTGCTGCATGACGCCCTTGCGCTCGTCCTCGTCCCTGACCAGCATCGACAGCAGGGAGGCCACCGTCAGGCCGGCTTCGGCCGGGTGGCGCAGGACCTTGCTGGGATCGATGCTGTACTGGTTGGTGCGCCCGTTACGCGTGTGGGAGAGGTAGCCGTCCTGCTCCAGCTCCGAGATGATCTTCTGGACCGCACGCTCCGTGAGCCGGCAGCGCGCCGCGATGTCGCGGATCCGCGCGTTGTGATTGTCGGCGATGCTGGCCAGGACACGCGCGTGATTGGTCAGGAACGTCCACCCGGCATGCGGCTCGGGCACTGCGTCGACTGCCACCATGGCGCCATGGTACGCCCACGTGTTCACGCTCACAAACACACGAAACCAAATTCGCGTACCGCTTGACGTATCAGGCGATGCGGATGAGTCTGGAGTAGGACCCGGGGAGGAGGCGATCATGCCGGAACCACGCTACGAGGAGTCGTCGACAGGACTGGACGGGTCATGCCGGCCGTCCGCGCCTGCCGGATCCCTGCTCGTGGAGGCGGGGCCGGACCACCGGCGCGTGAAGGTCACGGTGCGCGGGAAGTTCTGCCTGGACGACAGCCAGAGTCTGCGGCACGCCCTGTGTGACGCCCTCGCCCGGTCGACGCGGGGAGTGGATCTGGACCTCGGCGAGCTGGAGTTCGCTGACTGCTCCGCGCTCAACGTGCTGCTGGCCGTGCGCCGGGAGGCGGTCGCCGCAGGCAAGGAGGTCACCGTCACCGCGGCCAGCCCCGCCACGGAGCGCCTGCTGACCTTCACGGACACCTACGACCTCTTCGCGGCCAGCGACGGCGCCCGCGCGCCCGGCCGGCAATCCGCAACGCAGCGGTGCGAGGACGCCGACGACGGGCTCCTGCAGACCGAGGTGGTGCAGCTGCGGCGCGCGTTGCGTACCCGCCCGGACATCGACCTGGCCCGCGGCATCCTCATGGCGTCCTTCGGCCTGGACGCCGACGAGGCCTGGGAGGTGCTGGTGACGGCCTCCCAGAGAACCAACACGAAACTGCACCGCCTCGCCCGGGACGTGGTGGCCACCGTGCAGGGCGCGTCCCTGCCGGACGCCGTCCAGAAGGAGCTGACGGCGGCCATCACGGCGCGCAAGGCCGGCGTCCCCCCGCGGGGCCGCGTCCGCACCGGACCGCCCCGGCACGCGGTGTGCCAGGGAGAGGACCGGGCATAGGCGCCCGGTCATGGGTGGAGGGCGGAAGTACGCGTGCCCTTCCGCCCTCCACCGCCCCCTGGTTCCACCCGGATCGAGCCAGGGCCGCCGGAGCGTTCAGTCCTCACCCCTGACGATGTTCCCCTCGCTGCTCGTCGACTCGGCCGGTGGAGCACCCGCGTCCGCGACGGCGGCGAGGCAGGTGCGTACACCCTTGTTCCGGAGGTGACGAGCCTTCGCCCAGCCGGTCTCGGCGGTCTCGGCCGCTCGAAGAGACGTCTTCGGTGCGGTTCGCGTGGTCACTGCGTTCATCTTCTTTCTGCGTGTCGCCTGTTCACCGAGTTGCCAAGCGCGGCACGGGCAAACATCGGCGGTCGGGCGCCCCTTGCGCACCCTCCGCTACGCCAGCAGCCGCAGGACGGCCTCTTCGGCGGCGCCCCGGGTGGCCGGGCAGCCGAACGGGGCCTCGGCTCCCAGGCGCTGGAGGACCGGTGCGATGGTGCGGCCCTCCTCGAACAGCTCGAAGAGGCGCGGATTGATGTACGAGGCCCGGCAGACGGCCGGGGTGTTGCGCAGATAACCGGCCACTTCCCGCACCGCCCGGCTCTCGGCCCGTTTGCGCGCGGCCGCCGACTCCGCGGCCACCGGAGCCGAGACCGCGAGGGCGACGGCCGCGAGGACGGTGGCGTGCCAGGTCCTGAAGTCCTTCGCGGTGAGGCCGGTGCCCGCGCCGTCGCGCAGGTAGGCGTTGAGGTCCTCCGCGTGCACGTCGTGCCAGATCCGCCCCTGCCGGTAGGCGAACAGACGTGATCCGTCGTCAGGCCGACGCAGCAGAGCGCGCGTTGTGCGCCAGGCCGATGCGTCGACGAGCGTGCGCGACACCTCCTTGGCGCTCTTCGCGGTGTAGGTGAAGCACACTTCGCCCCGGCGGCAGGACACGTGCTCACGCAGCATCGTGGTGAGGCCGTAGGTGTCGTTGTCCCTGGTGTACGCCTCGCTCCCGATCCGGAACATGCCCAGGTCCAGCAGCCGGGCCGCGCAGCCGAGGACGCGGGTGCGGCACAGGCCGCGCAGCGCCAGATCCGCTGCCACCCGTTCACGCAGCCGCGGCAGCCGCCGCGGCCTCCAGCACGTGCTCGTGCTTGGCCGCCTCCCGCTGCTCGCGGAACCGCGGGTGGTAGAGGTACTGGCGCCGTCCCGCCGCGTCCGTGCCGATCGCCTGGATGTGGCCGTTGGGCAGGGGGCGGATCCACACGTCCGTCCAGGCCGGCGGGATCACCAGCGCGCGGAAGCGGTCCCGCTCGGCAGGGTCGGTGACGGTCCTCCCGGCGGGGTCCAGGTACCGGAATCCGCGACCGCAGCGCAGCCTGGTGTACCCCGGTGCGTGGACGTCACTGGTGCTCAGGCGCATGGCTCGTCCCGTTCGGCGCCGCCGCCGTCCCGGCTCGCGCGGCGCAGCAGCCGTACGCCCTGCACCAGCGTCAGCGGCCACACCGCGGCGAAGCACCACAGCACCCCGAGGTCCGCCGTGCGGATCCCCATCACGGCCAGGAACACCGAGGCCGCCGTCAGCAGCGCGACGGCGGCCCGCAGCCAGATCCGGGCGGGCCGTGGGCGCATCCGGTGTGCGAAGCGCCGGTCGCGGCACAGTTCGGCCTCGATCCGCGACAGCGCGAGTCGTTCGTACGGTGAGAGCCGGACGTCCTTCGAAGGTTCAGCGCCCTCTGCCATGGCGACGGCACCTCCCTCGGGTACGACGGGGCGTACGGCACCGTCGGCCCCGGGCGCCGGGCGCGCGGCGGCAGACGGTACCGGCAGCCGAGTGCCCTGGATCGGGCCGCCGACACCACGGGCCGGACGCGCGGCTCAGACCGGAGCGGCGACCACCGCGTCCGGGGCCAGACCGCGCCGGACCAGAGCCTGGGCGACGCGGGTGAGGCGGTCGTCGGTGCGCTGGGCGTAGTTCCGCAGGGCATTGTGGGCCTCGGCCAGGCTCAGGCCGCCGAACTCGGCGATCATGCCGTCGGCGATCTCGACGGTCGCCTGCGCGGCGATCGCGGCCTGGGCCCGGGTGGTGATGTCACCGGGGCGGATCGGATACGGATTCCAGTTCACGAGGGCCACGGCGGTGACGTCGGCGAGCGCCTGGGCCGGGTTCAGCGCCGGCTCCGGCAGCCCGCCGGACGCGTTGAGCAGCAGATTGACGGCGCCGATGATCTGGCGGTGGACGCGCAGGGGCAGCGCGTGCACCGACTGGAAGCCCGCGTCCCGGGCGTACGGCGCCACCTGCGGCCAGCGGTCCGTGCTGCTCACCAGGTCCGGGGCGTTCACCCGCTCGCCCAGGCGGTAGGAGTCGACGCAGGGGCCTTCGTCGGTCTGGAGCTGGAAGAGTTCCAGGAGGGCGGCCCGGTCGTCGGTGACGGCCATCGTGCGCAGGCCGCCGCGCAGCGGGGCCACCATGACGCCGACCTCGTCGGCGCCGGTGATCTCCTTGCAGTTCGTCGCGAGACGGTCCAGGAGCACGACCGGATCGACGTCGTCCGCGAAGGAGTCGGCCAGCCCGACGAGCGCGTCGGCGAGCTGCTGTTCGCGGTTCACGACTGTTCACCGTCCAGTCCGTCGGCGCCGGTGGGACGCCGGTCCTCCTGCTCGCCCGACTCGCCTCCCGGCCCCGTTCAGGCCGGGAGCTGGATACGCGCGATCACGTCACGGGCAACCTCGGTGACCGTACGGCCCTGGGCGAAGGCACGTGCGCGCATGCGGTCCAGAGCCTCCTCGGGATCCACACCGAACTGCATCATCACTATGCCCATCGCCTGGTAGACCTCACTGTGCTCGGCCTCCGCGGCCTCCACCCACGACGCTACCCCGTCTTCCGGCTCCTGTTCGGACTCGTCCTGCCGCGGATGCAGATTCATGACGGCGAAGGTGACCGCGTCCCGTGCCCACAGGGCTATGGCCAGGTCGCCCGCCGACAGCGGGCCGGGCCGGTCGCGGTAGAAGTCGAGGGTGCCGATCGAGGACCCGCCGACCCGGAGCGGCAGGGAGAACACCGCCCTGACGCCCAGCGAGACGGCCTGGTGGGCGAAGACCGGCCAGCGCCTGCGGTCCGGTTCCCTGCCCAGGTCCGCGGCCAGTACCGGGGCCGCCGCGTCGAGGGCGCTCTGGCAGGGCCCGTCGCCCAGGGTGTACTGCGCCTCCGCCAGCAGGGCCGCGACCCGGTCACTGGCACACCAGGTGGCCCGCACGGTGGAACCGCCGGAGATCGACACCGACGCGCCGGTGACCGGCAGCAGACCCACACAGGCCCGGCACAGGGCCTCCGGTGCCGCTTGCGCGTCGACGCCTCCGGCCGCCGCGGCGAGCGCCTCGATGACGCGCAGCCGTTCCTCCACCCCCGAGGGTTCACCACCGCAGGGCTGCGCGGAGGAACTGGATGGCATGGTCGTCACCTCCGCGACGGCGGACTCGGTCAGCAGACATGATCCACCGGTCTCCCGGCCGGCGAGGGTCCGGGGTCGGTTGCCGTCCCCGTGTGCACCCGCCGGGTACCCCTGGCGGGGAGCGGCCCAACCACGAGTCGCGACGGCATGCCCCCAGTCGGCCGGGGAACTCCGCCGACATGGATCTCCACCACGACGAAGCACCCGTTCTGGACGCCCTGGCCCGCTACCACGACGTCGGTGAGCTGGGCTTCACCCCTCCCGGACACAAGCAGGCACGCGGCGCGGATCCACGGGCCCGTGCGGTCCTCGGCGACGCCGTGTACCTCGGTGACGTCCTGGCCAACGCGGGGCTCGACGACCGGCTCTCCCGGGGCCGGGTGCTCCAGCGGGCCCAGGAGCTGATGGCCGACGCGGTGCACGCGGACCACACGTTCTTCTCCACCTGCGGCAGCTCGCTGTCCGTCAAGGCCGCCATGCTGACGGTGACCCGCCCCGGCCACAGCATCGTCGTCGGCCGGGACGCCCACAAGTCGGTGGTCGCCGGGCTCATCCTGTCCGGCGTCGAACCGCTGTGGGTGGAACCGGAGTGGGACGCCGAACGGCATCTGGCCCATCCCCCATCGGCCGCCGCCTACGAGAAGGCCTTCTCCGGGCACCCCGACGCGGACGGCGCACTCGTCACCAGCCCCACCCCGTACGGCACGGCCGCCGACCTGCGCGGCATCGCCGAAGTCTGTCACCGCCGCGGCAAACCGCTGATCGTCGACGAGGCCTGGGGTGCCCATCTGCCCTTCCACGAGGGGCTGCCGTCCTGGGCGATGGACGCGGGTGCCGACGTGTGCGTGACCAGCATCCACAAGATGGGCAGCGGCCTCGAACAGGGCTCGGTCTTCCATCTCCGGGGCGGCCTCGTCGACCCCGCCGAACTCGCCTCCCGCGCCGACCTGCTGGGCACCACCAGCCCCAACGTCCTTCTGTACGCGGGGATCGACGCCTGGCGCAGGCAGATGGTCCAGCACGGCCACGGACTCATCGACCACGCCCTGCGGCTGGCCGAGCGCACCCGGCGCACGATCGAGGGGATCGACGGCTTCCACGTCAACGACGCGGACGACTTCTGCGGGCCGGGGCGTGCCGCGGGCTTCGATCCGCTGCCGCTCGTGATGGACATCGAGGAGCTGGGGACCACCGGCTACCGGGCCGCCGACTGGCTGCGTGAACGCCACCACGTCGACCTGCACCTCTTCGACCACCGGCGGATCAGCGCCCAGATCACCCACGCGGACGACGACAGGACCGTCGAGCGGTTGCTCACGGCGTTGCGCGATCTCGCCGACCACGCGGACGAGCTGCGTGACGCGCCGCGTGTCGACGTCCCTTCCCCCACGGACCTGAGGCTGGAACAGGTCCGGCTGCCGCGTGACGCCTACTTCGGCCGGCACGAGGACGTGCCGGCGAGGAGCGCGGCGGGGCGGACGGCGGGCGAGATGGTCACGCCCTACCCGCCCGGCATCCCCGCCGTGCTCCCCGGCGAACGCCTCACCGAGCCGGTCCTGCGCTATCTGACCACCGGTGTGGCGGCGGGTATGAACCTGCCCGACACGGCCGACAGCGGCCTGGACACGATCCGGGTGGTCGCCGAGGAGTGAGCCCCGCGGCGTCGCGGACAGGGGGCGGCAGTGGCCCCTTGGAGACCAGCGGTGTCAGGGGTGATCCGACCGCTGCTCCGGGGGAATTCCGTCGCCCTCACCCGCCTTTCTTTCCCTTGTCCGTGCCATGGACGCGCCCGCCCCCGGCCTCGTCCCGGCGGGCCTTCGGCTCGGCGCTGTGCTGGGGCGTGGCACCGCCTTCGCGGCCGCGGCGCTGCTCGGGCTGCTGAGGACCGGGCATCCCCGGACGCCTCGTCCCCGTGTCTCCCGCCGGATCTCGTTCGGTCCGACGGGTTCCCCGGAGCAGCGGTCCGGCTCTCCGGCCGGCAGCCGGAGGCGGTGCGCGACGCTCAGAGGGTGGTGCCGGGGTCTTCGGGCCGGATGCGGCCGCGCCAGCCGCCGCTCACGTCACCGCCACCCTCGACGTAGTCCTTGAAGCGGCGCAGGTCGCCCTTGACCCGCCGGTCGATCATGCCGAGGGCGTCCGCGCCCTTCTCCGCCAGGCCGGACGGCTCGACGTCCATCGTGAGTTCCACGCGCGTGTGCATGTCGTCCACCCGCTCGAACCGCACCGAGCCGCGCTGCTGGGTCTCGCCCGCGACGGAACGCCACGTGATCCGGTCGTCCGGCAACTGGTCGACGATCTCCGTGTCGAACTCGCGCCGTACCCCGCCGATGCGGGTGATCCAGTGGTTGTGCCGGTCGTCGAGCTGCCTGACCTCCTCGACGCCTTCCATGAACTTCGGGAAGTCCTCGAACTGGGTCCACTGGCCGTACGCCACACGGAGCGGGACCTCCACCTCGACCGCTTCCTTCACCGTGCTCATGAGTGCCTCCTCGTCGGCTCGTCGCCGGGGCCGGGCCACGCCGGCCTCCCGCGTGTGTGCGTGGCACCGGGTACCCGGGAAGAACAGCGCGAAGACTGCGTACATCACCTCGCGATCGCGGGAACCCGGCGGGCATGAACACTGAGTCGGTGATCCGAGGTTCGTACTGGCTTCAGACCGCACCGGCCGGCGCGCCCGCTCCCCCGCCGGCCGGGGACATCTCCGTGGACGTGGCGGTCGTCGGCGGTGGCATGGCAGGTCTGAGTACGGCCTGGGAGCTGGTGCGACGCGGCCGTGAAGTGGCCCTGCTGGAGGCCGACCGGATCGCCGCCGGGGTCACCGGCCATACGACGGCGAAGCTGACCGCCCTGCACACCCTCGTCTACGACCATCTGCGGCGCACCCGCGGCCGCGACGGCGCACGGCTGTACGCGCGCTCGCAGTCGGCCGCGATCCGCCGTGCCGCCGAGATCGTCACCGACCTCGGCATCGACTGCGAGTGGGAGGAGGCCGCGGCCTGCACCTACGCCGAGGATCCGCGGCAGGTCGCCCAGGTGCGGGCCGAGGCCGACGCGGCGCGCGAGGCGGGCCTGCCGGCCGCGTTCGTCACCGGCACGGAGCTGCCCTTCCCCGTCGCCGGTGCCGTCCGGGTGACCGGCCAGGCGCAGTTCCACCCCCGCAAGTACCTGCTCGCCCTGGCGGACGACCTGGTCCGGCGCGGCGGCGCGGTGTACGAGGGCACGCGTGTCACCGGGCTGACGGAAGGGCAGCCGTGCGTCCTGTCGACCGACGGGGGTGTGTCGGTGCGGGCCCGCGAGGTCGTGGTCGCCACGCACTACCCGGTGTTCGACCGGGCCCTGCTCTTCACCCGGCTCTCCCCTCGCCGCGAGCTGGTCGTGGCCGGACTCCTCGACGCGGACCGGGCTCCGCGCGACATGTACATCACGCCCGAGGAGAACACGCGGTCGGTCCGCAGCGCGCCGTACGACGAGGGCAGGCGTCTGCTGATCGTCACCGGGGAGCACTTCGGTCCGGGCACCGCGGACGCCGGGGAGCGGTTCGACCGGCTCGCCGGCTGGGCCCAGAGCCGTTTCGCCGGGCTGACGCTCACCCACCGCTGGGCCACACAGGACAACGACTCCACGGACTCGGTGCCCCTCGTCGGGCCGTTGCACCCCGGCAGCCGCCACACCTATGTGGCCACCGGTTTCGGCGGTTGGGGGCTGAGCGGCGGCATCATGGCGGGGCTGCTGATCAGCGATCTCGTCGAGGGCCGCGCCGTCGAGTGGGCGGATCTGTACGACCCGCGCCGAGTGGCCTCCGTGGTCCGCGAGGGCGGCTCGTTCCTCAGGCATCAGGCGTATGTGGCCCGGCACTTCGTCGCCGACCGGCTGCCACACGCCGGTGCGCGCTCGCCGGAGGACCTGGCGCCGGGCGAGGGCGCCGTCGTACGGCTGGGCGGGCGCCCGTGCGCGGTCCACCGGGACGACAGCGGCCGGCTCCAGGCGGTCTCGGCGCAGTGCACCCACCTCGGCTGTGTCGTCGCCTTCAACCAGGCGGAGCAGGCGTGGGAATGCCCGTGCCACGGCTCGCGCTTCGCCCCGGACGGCCGCGTCCTCCAGGGTCCCGCCGTGCGGCCGCTGGACCAGCGTGAGATCTGAGCCCCCAAGGCCGCACATCATCTGACCGTCCACGCAAAGGAGAACCGGTATGTCCACGAACGAAGGCCAGGAGCGAGAGGGCACGGGGCGGGCAGCGGTGTTCGACGTGGACGGAACCCTCGTCGACACCAACCATCTGCACGTGGTCACCTGGTGGGAGGCGCTGCGCCGGGCGGGACACCTGGTGCCGACCCACGCGATCCACCGGGCCGTCGGACTGGGCTCCGAGGACCTCGTGGCGCATCTGCTCGGCGGGCCGTCGGCGGTGGACCCCGGCGAGGCGGAGTACCTCAGCACGGCCCACAAGGTGCTTTACGCCCAGTACTTCGAGCGGCTGTCCGCCCTGCCGGGGGCGGGGGATCTGCTGCGGCGGCTGGCCGGCGACGGCTGGAGCGTGGTCCTGGCCACCTCGGCCGGCGGTGAGGAACTGTCCGCGCTGCGACGTGCGATCGACGCGGACGACGCCATCACGGCGGCGGCGAGCGCCGACGACGTCAGCGAGGGCAAGCCGGCCCCGGAGCCGGTCGAGCGGGCCCTGGAGCTGGCGGGTGTCCCGGCCGGGCGTGCCGTGTTCGTGGGCGACACGGTGTGGGACATGCGGGCGGGCAGCCGGGCGGGGGTGCGGTGCGTGGCGCTGCTCTGCGGCGGCATTCCCCGCGCGGACCTGGAGGAGGCCGGCGCCGACGCCGTCTTCGACGACCCGGCCCAGTTGCTCGACGCCCTGCCGCGGAGCCCTCTGGCGTGACGGAGCGGGTCTGGTCCCGGCCCCGCCGACGTTATGTCCCCCGGCCCGGGGTACCCGTGGAACCCAGCCGGTTCGCGTCCGGCTCGGCACACACACCGTTCCCGTACGTCGCCCACCGCATTCGGAGCAGGATCGTGAAAGCTCTCGCCGCTGCCCCCACGCCCCGCACGACACGCCGGCCCGGGGCTTCGCGATGACCGTCGAGTCGGTCTCCGCCCCGCCCCGGTTCCGGTGCCTTCTCCCGCCGGGCGTCTACCGACCGCAGACCGACACGGGGCTGCTCAGCCGGGCGATGCGGCGCGAGCACATCACCAGCTGTACCGACGTGCTGGACCTGGGTACCGGCAGCGGCGCGCTCGCCGTGGAGGCGGCGCGCCGGGGCGCCCGCGTCACAGCGGTGGACATCTCGTGGCGGGCGCTGGCCGCCACCTGGTGCAACGCCCTGCTGAACGGGCAGAGCGTGCGCGTACGCCACGGTGACCTGGCGTCCGCCGTCCCGGGCCGGCGCTTCGACCTCGTGGTCACCAACCCGCCCTACGTGCCGGCCCCCGACGACGCTCCGCCGCGCGGCAGTGCCCGGGCCTGGGACGCCGGGACGGACGGCCGGCTGCTGATCGACCGGATCTGCGCCACGGCGCCCGCGGTGCTGCGGCCGACGGGAACACTGCTGATGGTGCACTCGCACCTGAGCGGCGTCGACGAGACGCTGGCGCGGTTCCGGGCGGCGGGCCTGCGCGCCGAGGTCGTGGACCGGGCCCGGGTGCCGTTCGGCCAGGTGCTGTGCTCCCGGCTCGCGTGGCTGCGCGAGCGCGGACTGTTGGCCGGCCGTACGACGGAGGAGCTGGTGGTGATCCGTGCCGAACACGCCTGAACGACCGCGCCGTATCCGCGTCCAGCGCGACGGGCCGCTTCTGGTGGAGGGGCCGGTCGAGGTCGTGGGCGAAGACGGTGAGGTGAGCGTGTCGCGGCGTTTCGCGGTGGCTGTCTGCACCTGCCGGCGCAGCCGGACGATGCCCTGGTGCGACACCAGCCACCGCCGCCGCGCCAAGCGGCACGAGCAGGTCGAGGAGTGCCCGGGAGGCGAAGGGGGCGCAGTGGACCCGAGCGGCGAGGAGGGCGGCGCGTCATGACGGACGTGCGGACGCAACGGCGGATCCGGCCTGCGCCGCTGCCCGAGCCGCGCGGCCCGCTGTCCGCCGGGCTCATGGCCGTACTGCGCGGATCGGCGTCCGCGGTTCCTCCGCCTCCCCCGGACTGCTCCCCCTACGGCGACGATCTGCAACTCGCCCTGTACCTCCTCTACGAACTCCACTACCAGGGCTTGGAGGGCGTTGCGGACGACACCGAGTGGGATCCCCGGCTCCTCAGCGCGCGCCGGGAGTGGGAGGACCGCTTCCTGGGCGCGCTGCGGGCCGACGCGCCGGTCGGCGAGCGGGATACGGCGCAGCGGGAGCTGGACCGGCTCCAGCTCGAACCGGTCGGCGACGACAGTGGCAGCCTCTCGCACTTCCTGCGCAACCACGGCACCCTCGGCCAGTTCCGTGAGTACGCGGCGCTGCGTTCGCTGTACCACCTCAAGGAGGCCGATCCGCACGCGTGGGTGATCCCCAGGCTGCGCGGGCGGGCCAAGGCGGCCATGGTGGCGGTGGAGTTCGACGAGTTCGGCGCGGGCCGCGCGGAAGAGATCCACGCCGAGCTGTTCGCGGACCTCATGGCGGACCTGGGGCTCGACACGTCGTACGGCCGCTACGCCGACGCGGCGCCCGCCGAGGCGCTGGCCACCGTGAACCTGATGTCCCTGTTCGGTCTGCACCGGGCGCTGCGCGGGGCGCTCGTCGGGCATTTCGCGGCCGTCGAGGTGACGTCGTCCCCGGCCTCCCGCCGGCTGGCCGAGGCGCTGCGACGGATGGGCGCGGGACGGGCGGCCGTGCGGTTCTACACCGAGCACGTCGAGGCGGACGCGGTCCACGAGCAGGTCGTACGGCACGAGGTGGTCGCCGGGCTGCTGGCGGACGAGCCGCGGCTGGAACCCGACGTGGTGTTCGGGATCCGCGCGACGGGCCGTCTGGAGGACCGGCTGGCCGCCCGCCTCCTGGGAGCCTGGCGGTCGGGAACGACGGCGCTGCGGAGAGAACCCGGAAAAAAATCGGACGGCGATGTCGAGAACGCGTATCGGGCTCCGTCCCCGGGGTGAAGGCGACCACAATGGGCCGCACGAACACCGAGGAGAAGCACGATGGCCAAGTACCTGCTGCTGAAGCACTACCGCGGCGCTCCGGCTCCGGTCAACGACGTGTGCATGGACCAGTGGAGCCCGGAGGAGATCTCGGCGCATGTGCGGTACATGAACGACTTCGCGGCCCGGCTGGAGAAGACGGGCGAGTTCGTCGACGGTCAGGCGCTCGCCCCCGAGGGCGCGTGGGTGCGCTACGACGGGGAGGGGCGCCCGCCGGTCACCGACGGACCGTTCGCGGAGACCAAGGACCTCATCGCCGGCTGGATGGTCATCGACGTCGACAGCTACGAGCGCGCCGTCGAGCTGGCCGGGGAGCTGTCGGCCGCCCCCGGGGCGGGTGGCAGGCCGATCCACGAGTGGCTGGAGGTGCGCCCGTTCCTGACCGCGACGCCCACCATCACCGAGTGCCATTGATGAACGAGGCCCTGCTGAGGAGCCTCACGCCGAGCGTGCTCGCCATCCTCGTCCGCCGCGGAGCCGACTTCGCGGCGGCCGAGGACGCCGTGCAGGACGCCCTGGTCGAGGCGCTCCGGGTCTGGGCGGCCGACCCCCCGCGGGACGCCAAGGGGTGGCTGGTCACCGTGGCCTGGCGCAAGTTCCTCGACGCGACGCGTGCCGACGCCGCCCGGCGCCGGCGTGAGGACCGCGTCGAGGAGGAGCCGGCGCCCGGGCCGGCGCCCGCGGTGGACGACACGCTCCAGCTCTACTTCCTGTGCGCCCACCCGTCGCTGACCCCGTCATCGGCGGTCGCGCTCACGCTGCGCGCCGTCGGCGGGCTCACCACCCGCCAGATCGCGGAGGCCTACCTGGTGCCCGAGGCAACCATGGCCCAGCGCATCAGCCGGGCCAAGCGCACCGTCTCAGGCGTGCGCTTCGACCGGCCCGGCGACGTCTCCACCGTCCTGCGCGTCCTCTACCTCGTCTTCAACGAGGGCTACTCCGGCGACGTCGACCTCGCCGCCGAGGCCATCCGGCTCACCCGGCAGCTCGCGACCCGCATCGACCACCCCGAGGTGGCCGGGCTGCTCGCCCTCATGCTGCTCCACCACGCCCGGCGCGCCGCCCGGACGACGCCCGACGGCACCCTGGTGCCGCTCGCCGAGCAGGAACGCGGCCGGTGGGACACCGCGTTGATCGCCGAGGGCGTCGGGATCCTGCACGCGGCCCTCGCCCGCGACCGGCTGGGCGAGTACCAGGCCCAGGCCGCCATCGCCGCCCTCCACGCCGACGCGCCCACCGCCGAGGAGACCGACTGGGTGCAGATCGTCGAGTGGTACGACGAGCTGGCGCGCCTGACCGACAGCCCGGTCGTCCGGCTCAACCGCGCGGTCGCCGTCGGGGAGGCCGACGGGCCCCGCGCCGGTCTCGCGGCGCTCGCGGCGCTGGACGCCTCACTGCCCCGCCACACCGCCGTGGCGGCGCACCTCCACGAGCGCGACGGCGACCTGGCGACGGCGGCCCGGCTGTACGCCGAGGCGGCCCGCAAGGCGCCCAACCTCGCCGAGCGCGACCACCTGACGCGCCAGGCCGCCCGGCTCAACTCCCGCCGCCGTGCCTGACCTTGCGGCGTCCGCGGCTCCGGGACGGCGGCAGGGCGCTTACGTCCTCGGCTTCCCGTGCCACGCGCTCCAGCCGCTCGCGGTGGCTCTCCCACCACGCCCTGTCCACTGGTGGCATGTTGTCCTTGCCCTGCACATATCCGACAGATCCGTCGATCAGCTCTCGCACGATGTCGGCGTGGCCGGCGTGCCGCTGGGTATCCGAGATCACGCGCACCAGGACGTGGTGCAGCGTCACCTGCCGGCGTTCCTCCGGCCACCACGGGACATGACCGGTCGCGTCGAGCGTCAGCGCCGCGATCGTGCGGTCGGAGTGCTCCCACGCCTGGCGGTACAGCCCGACGATCTGTTCCCGTGACTCGTCCGCGGTGGCCCACATGTCCGCGTTGGGTTCCGACTCCTCGGTGTACCACCAAGGCGGCGGCTCCGCGTCGAAGAACGGCCGTCCGAACGTGTCGCCGAAGTACGACAGCTCCACGCCGGCGACATGCTTGACCAGCCCCAGCAGGTTCGTGCCCGTGGGAGTCAGCGGACGGCGGATGTCGCGTTCCGAGAGTCCGTCGAGCTTCCACACCAGGGCATCACGCGCCTGCTGCAGGTAGCGGACGAGGTCCGCTTTCGGGTTCGGTTCGATCATGCCGGGCAGTTTTCCACCCGGCACTGACAGCCGGCCTTGTCAGCCTGCGGACGGGGTCAGGACGGTACGGTCGAAGGCGCTCGGGTGGGCGGCGGCGTGGGCGACGGCGTCGTTGACGGCGTCGAGGGGGAACGTGTGGACCTGCTCGGCGGCGAGGGCGAGGTCCTGCGCGCCGCCGGCGAGGAGCCGGATGATACCGGCGGTCGCCGTGCGCGGGTACATCCACTGGCCGCGCACGGTGACCGAGTTGCGCATCAGCCACGGGTACGGGAGCGCGAGATCCGCGCCGCCGAGCATGCCGACACCGCCCATGAGGACGATGCGGCCGTACTCGCGCACCGTCATGGCCGCGGTGCGCGTCACCGAGGCGGGTGCGCTCGGGGGCAGCAGATCGATCACCATGTCGACCGGGCCGTCGGCCGCGGCGGTCAGCGCCGACTGGTCCGCGGCCTGCTGTCCGGTCAGCTCCACGGGGCGTAGGCGCGGGCCGAACCGCTCGGCGAGGCGGTCGAGGGCGGACCGGTCGCGGCCCGGGGCGACCACGCGGCCCGCGCCCATCGCCAGGGCGACCGCGACCGCGCTGCCGCCGAGGTTCCCGGTCGCGCCGCTGACGAGGAGCGTCTCGCCGGCCTGGAGCCCGCCGGCCAGCAGCCCGCCGTAGGCGATGGCGTACACGACGAGCGAGGCCCAGCGGGCCGGGTCGTCGCCCGCTGCCGCGGGCAGGGGGAAGACGTTCTCCGTCGGGACCCGCATCCGTTCGGCGAACGCCCCGTCGTGCAGGTACCGGGCGAGCTTCGCGCCGCCCTCGCCCCGGGAACTCCAGCCCTGGAGCGCGATGTCGGGCGCCAGGGCGTCGTCCCGCGAGCGCACCGTGGG
Organism: Streptomyces sp. NPDC104106; assembly: GCF_055584345.1. Classification (NCBI taxonomy): domain Bacteria; kingdom Bacillati; phylum Actinomycetota; class Actinomycetes; order Kitasatosporales; family Streptomycetaceae; genus Streptomyces; species Streptomyces sp. NPDC104106. Next base: position 392,380 of record NZ_JBVJMF010000003.1, on the reverse strand, counting down.
ATCGCACCACACGAGGTCGCCGACGCGGAGCCGGGTGGCGTCGGGACCGACGTGGACAATCCGGCCGACGCCTCCGGTGCCGGGCACGACGGGCGGGACGAGCGGGTATTTGCGCACGTCGCTGAACACCTCCGCCGCGTACGGCACGACGCAGGCGGCGAGCACCTCGACCACCACCTCGCCGTCCCGCACGTCGGGGTCGGGCACCTCCCGCACCGAGAGCGGGACACCGAACTGCGTCAGAACTGCTGCGCGCATGGCTGGATCTCCGTCATCTTCCGCCCGCCTGCGGGGACTCGCTCGTCCCCACGCGGGTTCAGGTTCGTCGTGACGAGGCTAGGCAGCCGGGTGGGCATGCCGGAAGCGAAGATCTGGCATCCATGGTATGCGTATGTCGCATGGACCTTTCGAGTTCGGGCCTGCGAGTGCTGCGGCAGATCGCGGAGTCGGGCAGCTTCACCTCGGCGGCCGGCCGCCTCGGCTACACCCAGTCGGCGGTCTCCCGCCAGGCCGCGGCCCTCGAACGCAGCGCGGGCGCCGTGCTGTTCGAGCGCCGTACCGACGGGGTGCGGCTCACCCCGGCGGGGCTGACCCTGCTGCGCCACGCCCGCACCATCCTGGATTCCGTCGACGCGGCCGAGCGCGACCTCACCGGGGCCGTACCGCAACGGCAACGCGTACGGCTCGGGGCGCTCCTGAGCGCGGGCGCGGCGCTGCTGCCCGCCGCGCTCACCCGGCTCGCCACCGACCATCCTGAGGTCACGGTCACCACGAGCGAGGGAACCACCCCTCGCCTCATCCGGGCGCTGCGGGCCGGCTCGATCGACCTCGCGCTGCTGACGTCCCGGCCGCCGCACCGCCCACCGGACAGTGAGTCGCCGCGCCTGCACGTCGAGACCGTCGAGGACACCGAACTGCTCGTGGCCGCGCGCACGACCGGGGTGTTCGCGGGCCGGGCCTCGGTGCACATCGACGAACTGGTCGACGCCGCCTGGATCGCCGCCCCGTCGTCGTCCTCCGAACCGCTGCTCGGTGTCTGGCCGGGCCTTCCGGGCAGGCCACGCGTCAGCCACTGCGTCCGGGACTGGCTGACGAAGCTCCACCTGGTGGCCGGCGGCTTCGGGGTGACGACGGTGCCCTCCCGCATGTCGGCGGTGCTGCCGCCCGGGGTGGCCCTGCTGCGCGTCGAGGGCGCGCCCGCCGAGATCCGCCGGGTCCTGCTCGCACGCCTGCCCGGTCGTCCTGCGCCGGCGGTCACGGCCGTCACCCGGGCGTTCCGTGCGACCGCCTGACCGACGCTCACAGGGCGGTCGAGCACGGTGGACTCCCGCGGTCGCCGTTCGATCTCGGAGCCGCAGAGCCGTGGTCCGGGGCGTCCGCTGTGAGGGGCCGGTCCTGGCCCTTGGCCGGTAGCGGGCCGTGGCTCCTCAGCAAAGGGCCGTACGGCTGGAACCGCGCGGGCGTTCCTGGAGCAGCGGGGTGTACCGGGCCACCGTCCCGGCCCGGGCGTCCGAGAGCCGTTCGCCTCTTCGGGCTGACATCAGCAGTCGCGGCAGATCCCGGTCGCCTTCACGGCCCGGCGGCCCGAAGCCGGCGCGGGAGCCGTGCCTCGGGCCACGTGGTCCGGTGCCCGGACCGCTCAGTGTGCGAGGCGGCGCAGCCCGGCGATGAACGCGGCGCCGTCCGGGGTGCCGACGCCCGTCATGGTGTCGTACCCCTTGGCCGTGACCTGCTGGGTTGAGGCGCGGTCCTGGGAGCCGAAGAGGTCGACGCCCGGGCTGGCGCCGGGGCCGGCCGGCGGCACGTAGGCGCCCCGGTCCCGCTGGGGCGTCCGCGAGGAGATCGGCAGCACGTCGTGGTAGGCCCGGGTGCCGGCGAGCCGGTAGATCAGCGGATTGCTGAAGCCGAACGGCGTCTTGCGGCCCTGCTGGGCGTCCGCCACGAGGCCGGCGATCAGCGGGCACGCCAGACTGGTACCGGCGTTCACCATGGTCCGGTAGGGCCCCGGCCCGCCGTTGTCCCCCGACTCGGTGTACCCCGTCAGCAGGCCGGTGTCGGGGTCGGCGTCGGCGGCGATGTCGGGCACGGCACGGTTGGTGACGACCCGCTTGCCGACGCGGACTCGGGACATCGACGCGGGGACGACACCCTTCTGGTAGGCGGGCTGTGCCTGGACGAGGCTGGTGCCCCCTCCACCGCCCCCGCTGACGCCCAGGTCGGTCCACCTGCCGTGGTCCAGGGAGCCGTAGTCGTCGGACCACCCGGTCTCGAAGACCCGGTTGTCCGACGCCCCGATGCCGAGGCTGGTGCCGCCGACCGCGACCGCGTACGGGTCCGAGTCGGTCACCGTCAGCCCGGGGGTGTCGCCGGAGGAGAAGTACATGCCGACCCCTTCGGCGGCGGCCCGCACGTCGATCGCGTGCACGGTGCGCTCCGGCACCGCGCCCAGGGGGATCTGCCAGGAGTTGGACACGATCGAGGCGCTGGGGTGACGGCCGTCGCCGGTCAGTACGGTCACGGCGGCGTCGAGCAGCGCCTGGTCCTCGTCGCAGCCGCCCCCGACCACCATCAGCTGGTCGGCGCCGGGGGCCATGGCGTAGAGGGCCTCGGAGTCCATCTCCGCCTCGTCGTTGACGGCGGGCGAAGGGGCCGCCACCGCGCGGGGCGGGGCGGGGCGGCAGGTGGTCGCGGAGCGCACCTCCCGGAACTGGGAGGGTTTCGGCGCGGGCAGACTGTTGCGGCGCGCGTACTCCTTCAGCGTCCGGTACATCGCGGTCGGCGACTCCTCCTCGGTCAGCGCCACGGTCTGGCCCTTGCCGGTGTCCGTCCAGGTCGCCCCGTAGGCGGCGCGGATCTGGGCGGCGGAGTACCCGCACACCGGCAGCGACACCGTGCGCACGCCCCGGTAGGCGGGGGCGAGGGTGCGGGTGTGCTGCGCCCAGTACCGGGAGCACGTCGGCGCTGCCGCCGCCGTGGACCGCCCCGGCTCGCCCGGTACGGCCACGCTCCGGGACGGGTTCGGCCGGGCGCCGCTCATCCCGGTCACGCCCAGGACGTCGGGTGCGAGCGAGGCGGGCACCGACACGTCCCGGTCGTTGGCCTGGACGAGCGCCGGTTTGCCGCTGGCGTCCTCCACCCGGTAGCGGTTGATCCGCACCTGGAACGCCGACTGGACCGTCGAGACGGGCCCGGTCGCCGAGACGTAGTCGCGGCCACGGCTGATGCCGACCCGCGTCAGGCCCTTGGCGCTCAGCCACGCCGCCACGGCCCTGGCGTGCGCGGCGCTGGGACCGAACCGGGCGGTGTAGCCGTCCGGGCTCAGGTAGCGGTGGAACTGCGCGCTGCCCGGCGTGGCGACCGCGTCGGCGAACGCCGCCGCACCGGTCAGGTCCGGCGACAGCCACACCTGCACGGTCAGCTGCCGGGAGGCCGGCACGGCACCGGCACGCGGCAGGGTGCGCACGGCCGGGGAAGCCGTCCCCGGCACCGGTGTGGTGGTGGCCGCCTGCGCGCTGCCGGGCACCCCCAGCATCGCCCCCGCGGCCACCACGGCCGCGCAACCGGCCATCGCGACGGCGGCCCGGCGCCGACCGCGCCTCGCGGCGCCCGCCGGCCGCCCCTTCGACAACGCTCTATCCACGCACTTCCCCCAGCCCGGTCCGATCGCTCCCGCACGTGCCGTGTTCCGGCTCCCGCCCCTGCTACGACGCGGACCTGCGGCCCGGGGTTGCGGTGATCCCGGGAACGGCCGAATCCCGGTCCCCTCACGGTCGCCGGCGACCGGCGACGACCGGCACGCGTTCCCTCGCCCTCGGGACGCCGGGCACACGACGCCTTGCGCCGCTCCGTGCACCGGATCGCCGGTGCGGCGTTCCTCGTGAGCGGCGACCTGCCGGCCCGGCTCCCCTGGTGAGCCTTACCAGCAGGCGGTGTAGGCGTCTTACTCCCGGGGTTCGGCTTCCCCGGTCCACGGGGCCACCCGCGCGACCGCTCCGGTCTCCAGGGCCGCCCAGAGCGCGCCGTCGGGGCCGACGGTGATGCCGTGCGGTTCGGACGCCGCTGACGGCAGGTCGTACTCGGTGATCTCGCCGCCGGCGGTGACACGACCGACGCGGTTGGCCGCCCATTCGGTGAACCAGCACTCGCCGACGGCGGACGCGACGACGGCGTGAGGCCGGGCCGAGCGGTCGGGGAGGGGGAACTCCTCGATCCCGCCGTCCGGTGAGATCCTGCCGATCTGCCCCGCCCCGATCTCGACGAACCACAGCGCGGCGCCGTCACTGGTGATGCCCACGGGCGCGGCGGCCGGGGTGGGCAAGGGGTACAGGGCGGTGTCGCCGTCGGTGGTGATACGGCCGATCGCGTTCGCCTGGTTGAGGGTGAACCACAGGGCCGCGTCGGGTCCGGCGGTGATCGCCGCGGGGAAGGCCCCCTCGACGGGAAGCGTGAACTCGCTGACCTGTCCCTGGGTCGTGATGCGGCCGATCCGGCCGGAGTTCATCTGCGTGAACCACAACGCGCCGTCCGGTCCGGCCGTGACGCCGAAGGGCCCGCTGTCCGGCGCCGGCAAGGGGAAGGAGTCCGCGTCCCCGTCCGTGGTGATGCGACCGATCCGGTGGTCCTGGGACCGGGCGAACCACAGGGCTCCGTCCGGGCCGGGGGTGATGACCGTGGGACGGCACTCGGCCGAGTCCAGGGGGAATTCGGTGAGTTCGCCATCGAGGCCGAGCCGCGCGATGCGGCCGCGGTGGACGAAGGTGAGCCACAGCGCACCGTCGGGTCCGGCCGTGATGCCGTACGGCCCGGCCTCCCTGTCCGCGACGGGGAACTCCCTGACCACCGGCGGCTCGGAGTGCCGCACGGCAGTGGCCGGGGGTTCGACGTGCTCTGTTCGCCTGCCTTCGGTCATGCGGCGATCGTACGGCCGCCGCCCCGCCCGCCGCTGATCATTTCCGCCGCCGCTCGCAGGGACGCTGGACCATCTGACGTGGAACGGGCTTCACGGGGCCACACGCTCACCGTGGACGACCACCGCCTGCCGGGTACCGGCCGGCACCCGCCCGCCCGGGCGAGGTCCGCCGCCCGGCAGCCCGGCGCCCGCGCCTGGGCCGGACGGGACCGACGGCGCGGCAGGCCGCCGCCGGGGCCCTTCGTCCCGGCCTCGCCCTCGCACACCGTGGCTCCGGCGTGCAGGACACCACGGGCGAAGGCCATCCGCATGGCGACACGGCATCCGGTCCGGCAGCCCTTCCGCCGGGTCGCGGAACGGGCCCCCGTGTGACGGCACATATTCGGCAAAGACCCCGCCCGGCCCCCACCGACGACCGTAACCCTCGCGGCCGGTGTCCGTTGCCCCCGGCATGGACGAACTCCTCGACCCCGTACTCGGCATGCCCGAACCGCACGAACCCCGACTGCCGCTGTTCACCCTGTCGGAGGCATATGAACTGCTGGACGTCCTCCAGCACTTCGGCACGACCGACCACGACTGGGGCGCACAGGCCCGGCACTTCGCCGCCGAACTCGCGGCCCGCGTGCCCTTCCACGACAGCTACGGCGGCTAGTGCCCAGCAGGCAACCCCCCGCGCAGCGGGGGAGCATGCCGGGCGTCGCGGCGGGGCGAACGTCGCCTGCCCGGGCATAGGCCGCAGGACGGCGTCGACGGGTGTCATGGCTCGGTGCGCGGCGGACCGGTGGTGCCGCGCACTTCGAGGCGGGGGGTGGCGAGGTCGGTCTCGGCCGGGCGGTCCGGTGCGTCGATCCGGTCGAGCAGCCGTTGCGCGGCGCGCCGGCCCACCTCGTGGCTGGAGTTGTCCACGGTGGTCAGCCACAGATGGCGCAGCCGCGCGAGGTAGGTGTTGTCGTAGCCGACCAGGGACAGGTCCCGCGGGACCCGCAGGCCGCTCTCCTCGGCGGCCGAGAGTGCGCCGACGCAGGTCATGTCGTTGCCCGCGAAGACGGCGGTCGGGCGCCGGGGGCGGCTCAGCAGCCGGACGGCGGCCCGGTAGCCGCCCTCCTCGGTGAGGTCGCCCTGCTCCACGACCGTCGTGTCCGCGAGCCCGTGGGCGCGCATGGTGGCCTCGAAGCTGCGCCGGCGCAGCTCGCCGACCGCGCCCTGGCCGGCGATGTGGGCGATGTGCCGGTGGCCGAGGCCGATCAGGTGCTCGGTGGCCAGGCGGGCCCCGTGTCCGTCGTCGCCTGCGACGATGTCCACCCCGGGCAGCACCGGTTCCCGGGTGCCGGCGACGACCGTGGGGACCCGGCTGGCCACGGCGCGCAGGGTCTGGGGGTCCTGGAGCGTGCCGACGGCGATCAGGCCGTCGACGCGCAGCTCGGTGAAGGTCCGGGTGAGATCCTCGCCGAGGCGCCGGTTCAGCCGGCCGTCCGCCAGCAGGACGTGCATCCCGCTGTCGTGGAACCGGCCGTTGAGGCCGTCGAGCAGTTCCACGAACCAGGGATTGCGCAGGTCGTTGAGGAGGACCCCCACCGCGCGGGTGCGCCGCTCGCTCAGGCTGCGCGCGGCCGCGTTGGGCCGGTAGCCGAGCGCCTCGACCGCGGCCAGGACGGCCTCGCGCTTCTCCGGCCGTACACCCTCCGAGCCGCGCAGGACCAGCGAGACGAGGGACTTGGACACGCCGGCCCGTTCAGCGACGTCACGGATGGTCGGAGCACTCATGTCTGGACCGTTCCATATCGCGCCCGGCCGTGTAAAGACCTCTTGACAGCCGGGAGAAGCAGGACTCAGGGTGGGCGCAACTTCTGGAACGGTCCAAAGAAGGATGCTCATGGTGAACACGCTCGGCGTCGCCGTCGTCGGATTCGGCTGGATGGGACGGGTCCACACACAGGCGTACGCCCGCCTGCCGCACCACTTCCCCCAGCTGTCCCTGCGGCCGCGACTGATCGCCGTCGCCGACGAGGTACCCGGCCGCGCGCAGGAGGCGGCCGGGCTCTACGGCTTCGCCTCGGCGACCCGCGACTGGCGCGAGGTGGCCGCCGATCCCCGGGTCCAGGCGGTCAGCATCACCGCCCCCAACTTCCTGCACCGCGAGATCGGCGTCGCCATGGCCGAGGCGGGCAAGCACATCTGGATCGAAAAGCCGGTCGGCCTCACGGCCGAGGACGCGCGCGCGGTGGCCGACGCGGTCGCCACGGCCGGGGTCCAGGGCACGGTCGGCTTCAACTACCGCAACGCGCCCGCCGTCGAGGCCGCCCGCGAGCTGATCGCCGCCGGGGAGATCGGCACAGTAACCCACGTCCGCGTCCGTCTCCTCAGCGACTACGCCGCACACCCTCAGGGCGCGCTGACCTGGCGCTACGAGCGCGGGCGCGGCGGCAGCGGCGTACTCGGGGACCTCGCCTCGCACGGTGTCGACCTGGCCCGGTACCTGCTCGGCGAGATCACCGCGCTCACCGCCGACACGGCCGTCTTCGTGCCGGAGCGGGCCCGTCCGACCGGCGCCACCGCCGGTCACAGCCTCGCGACCGGCGGCGAACTCGGGCCGGTCGAGAACGAGGACTACGTCAACTGCCTGCTGCGCTTCGCCTCCGGCGCCCGTGGTGTCCTCGAAGCGTGCCGTGTGTCGGTCGGTGAGCAGAACAACTACGGCTTCGAGGTGCACGGCACGAAGGGCGCCGTCTTCTGGGACTTCCGCCGCATGGGCGAACTCGCCGTCAGCCGCGGCGCGACCTATCAGGACCAGCCCGTCAGCACCGTCTACGTCGGCCCCGGCCACGGCGAGTACGCGGCGTTCCAGCCGGGCGCGGCCACCAGCATGGGCTACGACGACCTGAAGGTGATCGAGGCCCACCGCTTCCTTCGCTCCATCACCGGGGGCACCCCCGTGGGCGCCACCTTGAGCGACGCCGTGGCCGGCGCCGTCGCGCTGGACGCGATGGAGCGCTCGGTCCAGCAGGGGACGTGGGTGACCCTCGTATGAGCGCGGTACGCATCGGGGTCATCGGCGCGGGCGTCATGGGCGCCGACCACGTGGGCCCACTGCACCGCTCGGTGGCCGGCGCCGAGGTGGCGCGCGACGCCGACGGCAACCAGGCGGAGGTCCGCACCACGCTGTTCAGCGACACCCGCACCGCCGCCCCGTCGCCGGCACCCACGCCGCCCTGACCCTGCCCGGGCCCTTTCTACCAGCCGGGCGACCTCCTCCTCACCCCGTCCGGCGGCGGCACACCGCTGACCCGCACCGAACCCGCGACGCCCTGCACTTCGAGGCCGCCGCGGTCGCCAGGTACGTCACGGCAGGCCGGCTCCAGGCCGAGGAGCGGACCCCGGCCGACTCGATCACCACCCTGCGCGTGATGGACCGGATCCGCGCCCTGTGCGGCATCACCTTCCCCCGCCCTCGCCCTGACCCGTCATCCCATGACACCGAAGCCGCCGTCCCGGCCGCTGTCGCGGGCGCCGTTGATCTCCCCCAGCAAGCCGATCGCGACGTAGGAGCCCGGCAGGGCGGTCCTGTCGTGGAGGTCGGGGCACGTCCGCCCAGTGGGACGGCCGAGAGGCGCCACGGCTGTCGGCGGCCGCTGCCGCCTGATGGCTGCGCCCGTCTCCGCCGTGTGCGGTGGTCGCACGCGGCGGGATCCGCCACCGCCCCGCCACCGGCTCGCACCACGGGCCCCGCACGGCGCCGGTCCCGCGAGGAGCGGGCGGATCGGTCGGGGCGCGCGTCACACGCTCACCGGAGCGCTCCGGCCGGTGTCACCGCCCCGAAGGCCTGGGCCACCGCGTCCCGGACCGCCTGCTCCGTCGGTGCCGGTCTCCCCTGTTCGGCGGCCATCTCGGCCAGTGACGTCATCGCCCCCTCGGGCAGCCCGCACGCCGTGAACCGCGTGAACTGTCCAGGTCCGAGCTGATGTTGAGCGCGAAGCCATGGCTGGTCACCTTGTTCCGGATGCGCATGCCGATCGAGACGAGGTTGTCGTGGCGCGGGGTCCACACGCCGACCAGGCTCTGGGCGCCCCGCGGTGTCTCGCGCCGTACCGTCTGGAAACCGAGGGAGTCGAGAGCGCGGATCAGCCCGTTCCCCACCCACTGGCCAGGACCGTGGTACGTGGCCTGGCCGCCCCGGTCGACCTCGACCGGAGGGATCGGCGAACCGGCTCTGGGCAGTTCCTCCGGAGGCGTCCGGGAGCCGTAGGTGATGACGGGCGGGTGGGTCAGCAGGACCAGCCGGTCCCGGATCTCCCCCGCGCCGCGCTGCTCGACCCACCCCTTCAACGCCTCCGTGGCCTCTGTGTACGGCGCCTCACCGAGATCGACGCGTTCGAGCGTGGGCTCGCTCACCTCTGACCTCCCCAGGTCACAGGATTCGTCGGCATCGTTCGCGCCCGACGTCGACGGTAAGGGGGCGCGGCGCGTGCTCGTCCGCCCGTCTCAGTGCAGGGGGTGCGGCGACAGCACGGTCAGCCAGAGCAGGGCGATGGTGCCGGCGCCCATCAGCGGCGTCAGTATCTCGGTCTCCAGCTTGTTGCCGCTGCTCTTGATCAGCACGATCTCGTAGCGCGACTTCAGCGGCCACAGCCAGGGCGCGCCCTGCTTGGTGAGGGAGTCGCCGAGAAGATGGGCCAGGCAGCCGAGCCCGATCGCGTAGGGCAGCCAACCCGGCGCCGACGGGATGAACTTGTCGATGGCGGCGGTGCCGAGGGCCGCCAGGGCCACGATGGTGCCCCAGGCATGGAAGCCGTGTCCGGGCGGGCAGAGATTGAGTGCCCGCACGGCCAGCGCCAGCAGGAAGAAGCACATGCCGAGAGTGAAGGGCCTGCCGAGGTAGGCGATTCCGGCCCAGGTGCCCGCCGTCATGAAGGCGACGAAGAACAGGGAGTGGGTGGCATGGCGATGGCCCCCGGAGACGAACGCGACGAACCGGCACAGCAACCGGGAGACCGGGCCGAGGAAGTTCGCGATCGTGCCGTCGTGGTGATCCAGGTCGGGCAGCAGCGCGGCGCCCGCGCAGAGCACCGTGCCCATGAGGACCTCCTGGGGCGACAGATGCGTGTGCAGCAGCACGTGGGGCAGATAGGGAGCGGTGCCGGCGAACAGCAGGGCGCCGCTCACGGCGTGCGAATGGCCCATCATGGCGAGGTGGTTCTCCCCCGGTCCGGCGCCGTGTCAACGGCGCGTCGTCGTACGAGCGTCAAAGATGTGCGGATGGCAAAGGGCGTGCGGATGGCAAAAGGTGTGCGCGCGTCACACCACGTGTGCGGCTCAGAGGTTGGTGAGCCGCTCGCCCTCGCGGTCCTCGATGATGTGGTCCACGCACACCGCGAGGATGATCAGCAGCAGCCAGTCCGGTTCGCTCATCACGTCGACCGCGTAAGCGTCGCGGAGGGTGAACCAGCGGCGCGATATGTGCGCCAGGGTGCCGCTGTCGTCCGTGATGTCGAACTCGCGGTCCCAGAGGTTGCCCGCGATCCGCAGTCGGCGGCCGCCGCGCAGGGTCACCTTGAAGCGGTCCCCGAAGATGCGGAACGTCCGCTTGCTGATGCGGCCCACGGTCTCGCCGTTCTGCTTGACGAGGATGGTGTGGTGCAAGGTGAGCGCCTTCTTGACGATGCTCGCCACCTGGTTGCCGGCGGTGTCGACGAAGTCGAACGTGGTGCGCAGCCGCAGCAGTTTGCGGTTGACCTTGAACAGCCTCTCCCGGTGTTCGGTCTCGACCCAGGCCTCCTCGTGGAAGGCCAGCATGCGGTCGCGCACCAGGTATCGCATCAGTACCCCGTCCAGATCCGAAGAAGAGAATCATCGCTGTCCGCCGCGATAATAGTTGCGGCGTTACGCAAAACGGCAACCGCATAGCACCTGACCACGGGGAGGGCATGTATGACCACCACACGCCGACAGGGCCGCAACGGCCGTGCGGCAGCCGTACTTCTGACGCTGCTGCTGGGCCTCGGCCTGGCGGTCACACCGGCTACCGCCGCGCCAGCCGCCGCCCGGCAGGCCACGGGGGCCGCGACGACCGGGACGACCGGGACGATCACCGGCACCGTACGCGCCGGCGCGGCTGTTGCGGGCACCGTCTCCACGACCCGTCTCAGGCACACCACTTCCACACATCGCGCGTCGGCGGTCCACCTGCGCAAGACGAGGACCAAGAAGAAGAGCTTCCTCAAGAGGCTCGGTATCTTCCTCCTCGTCGTCGTGATCCTCGTGATCGTCTTCGTCGTCCTGGTCGTCTGGCTGCTGGTCCACCTCGTCCGCCGGCTATTCCGGGGCAGGCGCGCACGCTGAGGACCGGTCGGGAGCGGCTGCGTCCCTGGACACGAAGAAGCCTCGACCAGCCCTGACGGAGGGCTGGTCGAGGCATCAAGCACGTCGCGTTCCCGCGACCGGCACGGCGTCGCGGTCACCCGCGGGTTACGGCAGAGTGGCTCCCTCCGCGCTCAGCGCCGCGGGCACCGGCTGGAAGAAGGTCTCACCGCCGGACGTGCAGTCACCGCTGCCGCCCGAGGTCAGACCGATCGCCGCGTCGGAGTCGAAGAGCGCGCCGCCGCTGTCGCCGGGCTCCGCGCACACGTTGGTGTCGATGAGCCCGGAGACGGAGCCCTCCTGGTAGTTGACGGTCGCGTCGAGCCCGTTGACCGTCCCGCTGTGGACCCCTGAGGTACTGCCGCTGCGCGTGACGGACTCGCCCACGTAGGCGTCGGCGGCGTGGGTGATCTGCTGGCTGCTGCCGTCGTAGAGGTCGACAGCGCTCGGGTGGTCGCTGCCGGCGTCGTCGTACTGGACCAGGGCGTAATCGGTGCCGGGGAACTGCGAGTCGACGGTCTGGCCGACCTCCCCGCCGCCCTGCGAGTCGGACCAGGTCGAGGAGGCGTTGCCGCAGTGTCCCGCGGTGAGGAAGTACGGCGCGCCGTTCACGGTCACGTTGAATCCGAGGGAGCAGCGCACGCTGCTGCCCCAGATGGCGTCGCCGCCCGCGAGGAACGGCTTGAACGCGGAGGCGGCCCGGCGTACGACCACCTTGTCACCGAGGGAGTCGACCACGGTGTTCAGGCGGGCGCGCTTCGCCCCGGTGACCGTCGGGTCGACGGTCACGACGACCTTGTCCTGACGGGGGTCGATCGACCAGGCGGTGCCCGCTATCCGGGCCCGCTGGGTCAACGTGCTGAGCGCTCCCCGGAGTTGAGGGGTGGAGTAGCGCACGGTTCTCGGAACGGCACCGGTGGCACGGACGCTGCCGGCCGCGGACGGGTCGGTGATGTTCACGACGAACTGGTGGGCCGCGGTGTCGTAGTAGGAACCGGCGGCACGGTCGCCCAGTCGTGCGACGAGGGCCGCGGCGGACGCGGCGCGGGCCGCGGCCGGGGTGGCCTGCAGAACGACGGGGGCCGCGGCGGCCGAGCCGACGCCGGGGAGCAGGGCCGCACCGGCCGTGAGGACGACGACGCTCGCTCCGGTGAGCGCGCGGGTGGTGAGAGCTGTTCGGCGTTGCGCCATGTGGAGCCTCCAGTGGGGGTTGCCCCGCCCACTCGCCGGGCCGGGGCCGGAGGGATGAGGGACACGGGGACGCCTCAACCCTGAGGGTCGGTCGTGCCCATGCCAAACGCCGACGAGTATGACGAGGCGCTCGCACCGCAACAAGGAAGGGTTCCGGCCGGACGTCCGTGATGACGGACCGGCGGGCGTGGTGGCCGTCCTCGCACCCGAACCACCGCCCCGGCGGCCGGCGCTCACGCACAGTGGCGATCGCCACGCCGGTGGTTCACGCTCGGTTCCCTCGCGACTGGCCGGTACCCGACCATGGCGTCCGGAATCCGGAGCAGTCGTCCCTTATTTGGAGCACTCTTGGCCCACTGATGACCTGTCCCACACAGACCGGCAACCCTCGTCCGACGGCACAGGCGGCGGAACCCGCCTCCTACCGCGGCCGCACATGGCCACGGCGGGCCACGCCGCTCGCCTGCGCGTGCCGCGGCCAGGGGATCAGGGCCGGGACCCGGGCGCGGTAGGCGTCGTAGGCAGGGCCGAACCGGCCGGCCATCAGACGGTCCTCGGCGCGGACCCGCAGCAGCAGCCAGGGAATCGCGACGGCGAGGAATGCGACCCAGACGCCGAAGCCGCAGGCCAGCATGGCGCCGACGAGGAGACCGAGCAGGCCCGTGTAGATGGGGTGGCGCACCAGCCCGTAGGGACCGTCCGTGCGCAGTTCGTGGTGCTCTTGGACCGTCGGGACGCTGGCCCACATCGTGCCGAGCACCCAACGGGCCCACAGCAGCAGGGCCGTGGAGACGACGGCGAGCACGGCACCCAGGAGGGCCAGCTCGGCCTGCCAGTACCGCAACTGGTGCCAGAAGCCCGAGGAGTGGCCGAGCAGCACCCAGAAGACGCAGACACCCGCTATGAGCAGGAGCCGGCGGGGCAGCGTGCGCCGCTGTCCGCGCCACCAGCGCCGCAGGCCGGAGTGGCTCTTCACGCCGAAGTAGAGGGCACCCACGATCCAGGCCGCGTAGAAGACCAGGAGGCAGACACCGATGAGCGCCACGAGCACCGAATGAAGCGATCCCATGCCTCAAGGGTGCTCCGCACGGGCGATGGATCACCACCCCCCACGGGTCGATGGAAGCGGCCCCGCCGTCCTCCACCCCTGGATGGACGCGGCTCGTCCGCACCCGTAGGGGATCCGTCCGGCGTGCGCTGCGCCGCGGTCCCTACCGAGCGCCCCGGGGGCGCATGATCAGCGCCGCGACGTGGTACACGCACGGCACCGGCCCGGGGTTGGCATAGCCGTGGACGACGTCCGCCGCGAAATACACCGAGTCACCGGCCGCGAGGTCCACGACACGACCGGCGAGTGCCAGGCGCAGGGTGCCGGATTCCACGGCGACGAACTCGTGGGAGCCCGGTGCGTAGGCGGGGAACTCGCCCGCGTCGCAGCCGGGGGGCAGGACCGTGCGGATCCACTCGAAGTTCACGCCCGGCACCACCGGGGTCAGGATCGTCCGGCGCCAGCCGCCCGGCTCCTCGACGATGTCCTGCTCGGCCGCGCGGCGCACGATCACACGCTGCTTCTCCGGCTCGGCGACCAGCTCGGCCAGGGGCACACCCAAGCCGTTCGCGATGCGCGCGAGGACGACGACGGTGGGCGCCTTCCGGCCGCGCTCGACCGACGACAGCATGCTCACGCTGACCTCGGCCGCGTCCGCCAGTTGCTGCAAGGTCAGCCCCAGTCCGCGCCGCGCCTTCTGCACTCGGCCGCCCAGGGCCACGAGATCGAGCATTCCACTATAATAATCACTTCATTCGCTATAGAGAAAAGAGCCCGGCAATGCCCGCACCCCGGACGCTGGTCCGACCCGCGGCCGGCGCCGACCTCAGGGCCGTCGCCGGCATCTACGAGCACTACGTCCGCCACAGCGTGGTCACCTTCGACGAGACCCCGCCGGCCCTCGCCCACTGGGAAGGACGGCTCGGCGACCTCACCGAGCGGAAGCTGCCCTTCCTCGTCGCCGAGTCGGACGGCGCGGTCCTCGGCTTCGCCTACGCCGCCCCCTGGCGCCCGAAGCCGGCGTACCGCACCACGGTGGAGGACACCGTCTACCTCGCCCCCGACGCCACCGGGCGGGGGTTGGGCACGGCCCTGCTCGAAGCGCTCGTCACCGCGTCCGCCCGCGCCGGGATGCGGCAGATGATCGCGGTCATCGCCGACACCGGCAGCGACGCCTCCCGCGCCCTGCACCGCCGCTCCGGCTTCACCGACGCCGGCCGCCTGGTGGATGTGGGTCACAAGCACGGCCGGTGGATCGACACCTTCCTCATGCAGCGGGAGCTGACCACCGGCCGTTGCCGCCCTTGACCTCAAGCGCTTGAGGTACGTTCCGCTGTCGCCCGTGACGACCAGTGGGCACCGCCGGTACAACGACCGTGACCTCGACAGGCTGGAGGTGCCGTCCTGTCTCCGCGCGGTCGGCCTGGGCAACGAGGACACGCGTGCCTGTCCGGGCAACCGGGCACGCGGCCGGGAGGCCGCGGCCGAGCAGCGCGACCTGCCGCTGCGGCACGCCGAACGGATCGAGGCGGAGATCACCGCCCAGCGGGCCGGGCTCGGCCACCTGCGCGAGAAGGCGACGCTGGGGAACGCCCACGACCGTGGCGACACGGCCGCCGAGGCATCCTGCACAGCTTCCTGCCGCCGCACCCCGGTCCGACCGCCGCCGCCACGACCTTCCACGCCTCGGTCGGACTGACCCTGTTCTACGGCCTGTTCATCGCCGTCCCGGCCGGTGCGCTGGTCGCGCTGGTATGGCCGCGCCTTCCCGTTCATCCGGAGGATGACCCCCTCCATACCC
This sequence comes from Streptomyces sp. NPDC104106, assembly GCF_055584345.1. Lineage (NCBI taxonomy): Bacteria > Bacillati > Actinomycetota > Actinomycetes > Kitasatosporales > Streptomycetaceae > Streptomyces > Streptomyces sp. NPDC104106. The sequence continues at coordinate 377,074 of NZ_JBVJMF010000003.1, read as the reverse complement.
ACCGGCCTGGTCAGTGACCGTGTCTTCACGGAGGAGGAGATGCCGAGCATGGGCTGGTCGGTGGTGGCCCTGCTCCCCGTGGTGCTCATCGCCGGAGCCGCGGTGACCGAGCTGGCCGACTCCGGGTCGGGGCCCGTGCTGCACTTCATCGCGTTCATCGGTTTGGCGCCCGTCGCCCTGCTGCTCACCCTGGCCGTCGCGATCCGGGCGTTCGGCCCACGGGCCGGCCGGAGCCTGGAGGAGGTCAGCGCCTCCTGCCGGTCCGCCGCCCAGCCCATGGCGATGATCCTGCTCGTGATCGGTGCGGGCGGCGCGTTCAAGCAGGTCCTCGTGGCGGGCGGGATCTCGGACTACATCAAGCACACAGCCCCCGGCTGGTCCCTGTCGCCGATCGTCCTCGCCTGGCTGATCGCGGTCATCCTCCGCGTGGCCCTCGGCTCGGCGACCGCTGCCGTCGTCACCGCCTCGGGTGTGGCCCTGCCGCTGCTCGCCGGCAGCGGAGTCCACCCGGAGATCACGGTGCTCGCCATCTCCTGCGGCTCGATCGCCTTCTCGCACGTCAACGACCCTGGCTTCTGGATGTTCAAGGAGTACTTCAACCTGTCCGTCATCGACGCGCTCAAGGCACGCACCACCTACACGACCGTGCTCTCGATCCTCGGCCTCGGCGGTGTCCTCGCCATGCAGTCGATCCTCGACGCCCTCGGCGTGTGATTCCCCGCGCGGGCCACGCCGGTGACGGCCGTGACGGCGAGCGGCGCTCTTAACGCAGGATTCTTGCGTTAGCTTCGACGCGGGTCTACCATCGGACTCAAGACTCCTAACGCAGCTTTCCTGCGTTAACCCGACCGGAGGAGCACTCATGGCGTACCAGTGGGAGATCGACGTTCAGGACCTGTTCGGCGAGCGGTACCCGCAGATGGTCAACACCGGCCTGCCGGTGGAGGACGTGGACGCGGTCCGGTCCGCCATCACAGACATGTGGCCCGACCGGCCCGGCGGCTGGGTGTACGAGTGGTCGGAGCTGGCCGCCCGTTACGCGGGCGACGGACAGCACCGGCGGGCCGCGCTCGCCTATGGATGGGCGAAGTTCCCCACTCCGGCCGACGCGGCCAAACAGACCGCCTTGACGCGGCAGTTGGAGCAGTACGAACTGGCCGCGCCGTCCTTCGAGGTCGCCTTCGAGCGCCGGGTACTGAAGGTCCCGCACCGCGGCGGGACCACGGCCGTGCCGGTGCATCTGCTCACCCCGCCCAAGACCTCCGGGGACGACACGCCCGTACTGCTGGCCAGCGGCGGCGTGGACACGTGGAAGATGGACATGCACGAGCTGTTGGAGGCCTTCGCCCTGCACACCGGCATGCGCGTGCTCGCCTTCGACATCGCCGGCACCGGCGAGAGCGAGGTTCCGATGAGCGCCGACGGCGGCGCCGAGATCGTGCGTGCCCTCATCGACACGTGCCGCTCACTGGGCGACGGACGCGTCGTTCACCTCGGCCTCTCGATGGGCGGGCATTTCGCCGCTCGCTCCGGGCTGGCCGGCGAGGTGGACGCGGCGATCGACTGGGGAGGCCCGGTGGAGCACTCCTTCACCGCGGGCCGCGGCTTCGCCTACGGCATGGACGGCATCATCGGCAACGCGCTCGGTTTCGACCACGCGCCCGCGGAGGACGAACTCGCCCGCCTGTGGCCGTCGTTCAGTCTGCGCACCCTGCTCGACCGGGACGACAACGCCCCCATGCTCGTCGTCAACGGCGCCGACGACGTCCACGTGCCCCAGCAGGACACCCTCGTCTTCCGCGGCCGCCGCGACACGGAGGTACACCTCATCCCCGGCACCGGGCACTGCGCCACGTCCAAGATGTCCGAGGCCGTCGCCATCATCCTGGAATGGCTCAGCCGCGAGCCCTGGGCGGCCCGTCTGCCGTAGCGCCGACCCCGGCGACGACCAGGTCGGCGAGCCGCTCCGGCAGGCCCTCCTCCAGTGGCTGATGCGTCAGCAGGACACGGAAGTGCAGGGGCGCGATCAGCATTTCGAGCACCGTGTCGACGTCGACGGTCCCGGGCACTTCCCCGCGCGCCATGGCGCGCTCGACCATCACGCCGGCCAGATCCCGGCGGGTCTGCCAGAACCGCGACCGGGCCTCGCCGAGCGCCGGATCGTCACCCGCACTCGCCAGAGCGTGGAGCAGCGCCTTCCCGAGGGGGCTGGACAGGTACTCCAGGAGTTCACCGGCGAACGCGGACAGATCCCCGCGCAACGATCCCGTGTCGGGGATCGGCAACTCCTCGTCGCTGAAACTCAGCAGCGCGTCGACCACCAGCTTTTCCCGGGTGCCCCAACGCCGGTACACCGACGTTTCGTGCACGCCCGACCGCGCGGCCACCTCCGCCACGCCCACCCCGTCCACGCCCTTCTCGCCGAGAATGTCGAGTGTGGCGTCCAGAACGGCACGGCGGACGCGGGCCGAGCGCCCCCCGGGGCGACGGCGGATCTCGGGATCGGTCATGCCGACCAGCATAAGGCAACGCCACTTGCGTTAGCGCGGCTGCGGCCGCCCGGTCCACCGCGGTGATCGCTAACCCATGGACCTCGCGTCAGCGCGCCGCGCGCACCTCCGCGTACAGCTCCGGCCCGGTCCATGTGCGCGGCGTGGACTCCGCCTCGTGCACGAGGGCGACGAGACGCGCGTTCGCGGGAGCGGTCAGCCCGTGGGCGGCGGCGAGGGCGACTATCTCACCTTGCAAGGAGTCGATCTCCGTGCGCCGGCCGCGCTGGAGGTCCTCCCACATCGAGGAGCGCGCGTGTGCGTCGATCCGGAGGGACGCGGCGGCCACCCGGCGGAAGAGGGCGTCGGGCAGCCCGAGGATGTACGGGGTGACGGCGGGCGAGGTGGGGCCGAGGCGCGCGGGAGCGATCCCGGCGGCGCGGTACGCGGCGAGGGCTTCGCGCTGGCACAGGGCGAGGCAGCGGCGGTACGCACGTCGGCCGAGCTGGTCGCGCAGCGGCAGCCCCGACAGGGCGTTGACGGCGTTGTTGAGGTTCAACAGCAGCTTGGCGTGTTGCACTTCGGACATGTCGGTGCGGGCCTCGACGGCCAGACCCGCCGCGCGGAAGGACGCGAAGAGCGAGTCGTCGGGCTCGGTCATGAGCGTGCCCGGCATGCCCTGGTGCACGGTGCCCGGCTCGGACCGCACCACGTTGTAGGGCACCATCCCGGCCAGCACCGTGTGACCGGGCAGCGCGGCCCGCAGGGTGTCGGGGTTGTGCAGCCCGTTCTGGAAGCTCACCACGACGGCGCCGGAGGCGAGATGAGGGGCGAGTTCCTCGGCGGCGGTGGCGGTGTCGGCGGTCTTCACCGTGACCAGCACATAGTCGGCGCCGGCCGCCGCTTCGGGGCCAGTGGCCGACGTCAGCCCGTCGGGCGGGAGATGAACCGGCGGCCGGCCGGTCGTGCTGAGGGTGAGTCCCCGTTCGCGTAGCACGTCGATCGCGGCTGGCCGCCCGATGAGTGCCACGTCATGCCCGGCGGCGGCGAGGTGGCCGCCGAGGTGGCAGCCGATGCTGCCGGCGCCGAGGATGGCGAAGCGGGGCTTGGGCATGGGGGCGACTCCTGCGCGCGAACGGGGGCTGGCAGGCGCCAGCATGGCCCACGCGCGGGCCACCTGACCAGCCCCGGCTCCTGCCCGCTGCCGCGTGCTGCACGCCGTGTGCCGTAGGCCCAGCGCGGCAACAGCCGCCGGTCCGCCGCCTCCCGAAGCCTCTCCCCGCGCTTCCCCGGGCATGGCGGGCTCGTCGACGGCGCGAAGCCGGCACCGCCGGCATGAGCTTCGGCAACCTGCGGAACAGACATCGCGGAACCTGGACGACCAGGGGGCCGAACCGCTGTTCCGGCAGGCGGTCGAGCTCGGCATCACCTTCTGGGAGATCGCGAACATCTCCGGCGCCGGCAGTTCGGAGGAGATCGTCGGACCCGCCCTGCGCAGGTAGACGCGCGCGACGGCTGGACGTGCTTCGTGTCCGTGCAGGACCAGTAGAGCCTGCCGCACCGCGAGGAGGACCGGGAGACGCCCGGCCTGCTCGTCGGCCAGGGAGCGGGCAGCATCCCGTGGATCCCCTCTCGCGGCCGCCCGCGTCGCCAAGCCCTGGGGCGAACGCTCGGCGCGGTGGGCGGAGGCCAATCCGGATGCCGACTTGCACGGCCGTCGGATCTGCCTCGGCAGCGACCGGGCGATCGTCGACGCCGTACGGAAGACCGCCGAGGAGCGCGGGGTCCCATGGGGCGGATCGCGACGGCCTGGATGCTGGAGAACCCGAGTCGCCGACGCCCCGATCGTGGGCGCGACCGAGCCGAGCCACCTCGCCGACGCGGTCGTCGTGCTGCGCCCGTGTGCCCACCTGCTTCTGACACCCGAGGGACAGGGCGGCGGCGCGTCGGAGGATGGGTCACCAGTCGGTATGCGCGGCGATCCATCTGTCCAGGGCGTCGCCGTCGCCCGCCGGCGGCAGGTCGGGGCCGCAGGCCAGCGGTGTGCAGGACAGTCGCAGGTGGGTGAGGTAGCCGTAGGGGCCCTCGTCGGCCGCCGGACCCAGGATGAGGGCGTGGGTGGGGGTGCGCCAGACGCGGTGTGTCAGCGCCGGGCCGGTGCTGACGGTGAAGGACGAGACGACCGTCCGCTCCGCAGCCTCACCCAGGTGCTGGGTCACCGCCTGCGCCGCCTGGGCGAGTACGGCCTCGCAGTCCTGGGCCGTGGCCGGTCTGCGGCTGCTCCAGCCCGGGACCTGCTCCCAGGCGTCGATGTACGCGTACAGCCAGTCGGCGTTGTCCATGTCCTTGTCGTTCGGGTCGACGGGGTACAACTCGCCGAAGACGAGGAAGGACCGCGCCTCGGGCTCTCCGAACGGGGTGTGGTGGTCGCTGCAGATCACGTGGTGGTGAGCGGTGCGGAAGGAGTCGCAGACCAGCTCGTGCTCCCAGGCCCATCCGCGACGCCGCAACTCCGCGTCGAGGGCGTCGGATTCCTCACCGACGGACGACACGGTCGGCAGCGCCACGAGTTCCGCGACGGCTTCGGCGGTCAAGGGGCTGTGTACAAGGGCGTGTATGGGTAGGGCAGGTACGGATGTGGACATGTCGATCACTCTAGAGACCGCAGCGGAGTCCGCCCCATGGCCTTCGTCGGGCGTCGTCCCAGTAACACCGGTCCACAGGCGCAGGGTGAGGAGCGGCTGGCGGCACACCTCGGCAGTCAGCATGCCGTACGGGGGCCGGATCTCAGCCGCCGTCAGGTCGGCCCGCCCGTCCGTGGTGTGCCCTGATGTGTCAGGTCGTCACCGATGCCGTTGGTCGCGCCGCCCGGGTCGCTCAGGTACGCGTACCGGTGCACCTGTCACCGTCCGGCGGCATCCCTGGCACGACCCGGCGTGATGCGAGGGCGCACGGGCATCGTCCGGCTCACCTGCACCGTCGAAGGACTCGGTTCCGGCGAGGTGGCCGGTGTTCTGATCGTGGTCGTGACCGTGGCGGGGCCTGCCCAGAGCTGAGCGGTCCGGACCTGTGCCCGGGGCGGCTTGGCGCGGCGCCGCCCCGGGCACAGGCCACCGGTCTCAGACCATGCGCGCGGACACGATCGTGACCGGCTCCACCGGCACATCGCGGTGCCCGGCCCGGGACGTGGTGCTGACCCCTTCGATGGCGTCCACGACCTTGTCGCCGTCCACGACCTTGCCGAACACGGCGTATCCCCAGCCGTCCTGGCCGGGGTAGTTCAGGAAGTCGTTGTCATCGGCGTTGATGAAGAACTGCGCGCTCGCCGAATGCGGATCCGAGGTGCGCGCCATCGCCACCGTGTACTTGTCGTTGCGCAGGCCGTTCTTGGCCTCGTTCTCCACGCGCCGCGGCGCCGGCTTCTGCTGCATGTCCGCGGTGAAGCCGCCGCCCTGGATCATGAAGCCGGGGATCACCCGGTGGAAGACGGTTCCGTCGTAGTGGCCGGACCGCACATACTCGACGAAGTTCGCCACCGTCTTGGGCGCCTTCGCCTCGTCGAGCTCCAGGGTGATGTCTCCGGCCGAGGTGTTCAGCAATACTTTGGTCATCCGGCCATCGTATGTCGCAGGCCCGGTGAACCCGGGAACCGGGCCGCTGCCACAGGAACGACCACCGCCCTCCGGCCGGACAGCCGGTGAACGCGCACGGGCAGGGGCACCCCGAAAGCGGAGGTTGTCGCCGGAGGGCGGGGCCGGCGGACCTTCGCGCCGAAAGCCCCGGCCGAACTCCGGCCCCGGTGCGGCGGTTCCGCGTTCGCACGGCGCCGTCGTCAGCGTCGGCCCACGGCCTGCGCCGCGTCCCGGGGCCGGGCCGGACGCGAGGTCTCCGCGCCGCCCGACGCGGGCGACGACGGCGGGCCGGGCCTCGGCGGCCTTCCGCACCGCGTCCACCGCCGCGGCGACGTCTCGACGGCGCCGCACAGGTGTGTAGCGCGGGCTCGTGAGACACGAGGTGTCGCGGCTGCGCGTGGTGTCGTGCGGCTCGGGCGTCATCGGCGCAGGTGCCGGGGTGCGGTCGGCCGCTCGTGGCGCCCCGCCAGGTACGCGCCCGCGGCGAGGAACGCGACCACGGTGTGAAGACAGTGGCCTGGAGGCAGACGGCAGCCGAAGCGTGTCGCAGAGCAGAGGGGGACGGCGGACACGCGCGGCACAGGGCGTTGCCGAGAGCGGCGGCCGGCAGGGACGGGTCGGGTCGGGTCGGGTCGGGTCGGCCGGGATGCTCGCCGAGCACCCTGCCGACGGCGCGTGCGAGCGGAATGCCGCCGATGAGCCCGGCCTGGAGGGTTCCGGTGACAGCACCCCGGCGTTCGGGCTCGCCCATGCCCGCGGGCCTCCGCAGCAGGTTCTGCGGGGCTGCGGTGGCCACACCTGTCACCAGCGGCAGCCTGCCGCCCGGACCAGCCGCTCGTGCCGACCCGGCTCCGGCTGGCCCGGCTCCGGCTGGCCTGAATCCGGCTGGTCCTGCTGGGCGAACGCACCAGTCCGCAACGCCGCACCACACAATCGGACGACACCCGAGCGATCGAGAGGAACGACATTGGCCACCCTGCGTCAGGCCCGAGTCCACGACCACACCCCGATCGTCGCATGCGTGCAGCGGTGGTGGACGGACTCGCGCACCCCCGAACAGGCCCGGGAACTGTCCTTGCTGCTGCCCCGGTTGTTCCTCCAGTTCTTCTCCGCCACCAGCCTCGTCCTGGAGGACGGCGCAGGCGTCAGGGCGTTTCTCGTCGGCTTCGACTCGGCCGACAACGACACCGAGGCGTACATCCACTTCGTGGGCGTGGATCCCGGACTACGCGGGCGGGGCGTGGCCCGCGAGCTGTACACCGCGTTCTTCGCACGTGCCGCCCAGGCGGGACGCACGGAGGTGCGGGCCATCACCTCACCGACCAACGCGGGCTCCGTCGCGTTCCATCGCGCGATGGGGTTCGCCGCCGAGGCCGGGGACCGTGAGGTCGGCGGAGTGCCGGTGCACACCGACTACGACGGTCCCGGGCAGGACCGGGTGTGCTTCCACCGCACGATCGGGTAGGGGCTCGTCCGCCGGGGGGGGTGTACCTCAACCGGTCGCGAGCGGACGGGTCCGTTCGTAGACGGCCCCTCCGGGGACGAACCACCCCGCTTTCTTGCGCACCGCCGGGCGCGGGTCGCCGGCACGGGACGCCCTCAGGGCAGCCACGGCACGCGCGTCGGCGTGGGCGAATGTGCCGACCAGGTCGCCCGCCATCGCCCTGACGTGCGGGTCGGGGTCCGAGGCCAGGTGGTGCAGCGCGGGTCCGACGACGCGGCCCGCACCCGGCGCGCAGGTGTCGCCCTTGCACCGGTCGCAGGGCAAGAGCGTGGAAGTGCCCTCCCGGACGGCCGGGTTCTCGTGCCGCAGGCCGACGCGGACGGCGCTCAGCGCGCTCTGCCCGCGTCGGAGCAACTCGCGGTACGCCGCGACAGCGCGCGCGGGATCACCCAAGTACGAGACGAGGGCTTGGTCGTCGGTCCTGACGAATCCGAGCATGACGACGGTCTCGGGCTGTCCGGCGGTTCCCGGCAAAGGGTGGCGGAGGCGGTGCACGGCGGTCTGGTCGGCGTGCGGGGCGAGGAGGCACTGCAGCTCTTCCGCCGCGATCTCGAGGAGGTCGCCGTCCCGGTCGGCATGGAGGGTCGCCCGTACGGAGGCGACGCGGGTGGAGTCCCCCGTGATCCGGGTGCGGTGGGCGTCACGGTGGTTCCCGTGCCGGGGTCAAGACCCCCCTCGGCATCGGCCTAGATGATCTCGCCGGGCTTGTGGGTCTCGACGGTACCGGGCTCGCCGAGCGGGGTGAAGGACCCGGTGCCGGCCGCGTGCCGGATGTCGAGGTCACCGCTCACGTCGTCGAGGTCGAAGACGCCGGCGGGCAGGCCGTGGCGGACGGAGACGGAGTTGTACGAGTCGGCGGCGGGGTTGACGCGCGGCGGGCTGCCCTTCTCGGCGAGCCGACAGCCGAGCGCGTCGACACTGGGCGGGATCCGGCGGGGTCGGTGCCACAGGAGCGGTACACGGTGTGCCAGGCCTCGATCCGGGGGACGGGCCCGTCGGCGGGGGCCCAACCGCCGTCGGCGAACCGATGTTCCAGTTCCTCCGGCGCGGTCACGGTGGGCGGCTGGAGCCGGAGGAGGAATACCCGAGCCATCCCCATCAGGCCGGAGTCGTGGAGACGGTCGGCGTCACGGCCGGCCGGACGACCCTCGTCACGGCACCGAGCACACCGCGGCGGCGGCCCAGACCGCCACGTTCGACCGCGGCACACCGCACACCTGTCGCGGCTCCGGCACCGAGACCCGCCACCTGATCATGACGGTCCACCTGCCGCCCGGCCCCACCCCTGGAGCCTGACCGGTACGAGGGCAGGAGCGCGCGTGGCAGCATGAGCGCATGGCTGCCTATGTGATCTCCGAGGTCAAGGTGTTGGACGAGACGCTCGCGGACGAGTACCGGAGACTGGCCGAGGGTTCGATCAGGCGTTACGGCGGCCGCTACGTCGTGCGCGGTGCGCGACCGGACGCCGTCGAAGGCGCCTGGCCTTCCGAACGGCGCCTCGTCATCGTCGAGTTCCCCGACATGGACCGGGCGAAGGAGTGGTACGCCTCGCCCGAGTACGCCGCGGCGAGGGAATTGCGCCAGGTGGCCCTCGAGCGGCGGCTCCTCTTCGCCGAGGGCCTGCCCACGTAGCCGTTCCCCTCCGCTCATTCCTCCTTGACCGGCAGGCGTCGTACGGCGTTTGCCGCCCAGGCCGGGTGTGTGCGCAGACAGCGGCGGGCGCGCATCCGGGCTCGGGCGATGAGCACGAGGGGCCCGTGCGGCGGCCGGGGTCGGCCCGAGGCCGTTGGTCACGGCGACTTCGACATCGTCGTTGTACTGCGCCGGCAGATTGCCGGATGAAGGCGCCGAGCGTCCGCAGGAAAGGGCCCACGGCGACTATGCGCATCCGTATCGCCCACGGGCCGGGCGTGGCAGCCCCACCGGAACGTGCCGCGCGACGGGTGACACCGGCCACGGCCCCCCCGTGCGGGCTGCCGGCCGTGAGGGAGCGGAACCGGCGCGCAGGTCGCACGACGGGCCCGGACGGGACAGGCAGCGGTGGGGGCGGGCCCGCCAGACAGGCGAGCGGGCGGTGCTGCGGGGCCACCTCCCCGCGCATGGACTACGGCCGCTGTTCGCGCAGAAGCCCTTCGAGTGCCGTGAGGACATGGCCGCAGATGTCGTCCGGTTCCGCGCTCGCCAGGGGCTCCTGGCCGACCACGACCCGCATCAGACCGATGCCGAGCAGCCAGGCCATGGCGAGCTGGGCGCGCAGCTTGCTGTCGTCGGCCGAGGAGAGGGCGGCGAGCGCGGCGGCGTACTCCTCCCCCAGCGCACGGACGGTCTCCGGGGCGGCGTCGGCGCTGCCTATGGAGCGCAGGTAGACGGCCAGCAGCCGGTCCGAACCCGGTTTGCCGCCGTCCGCGAGGACACCGCGCAACGCGGTCTCGAACAGCCGGTCCGGAGGCGTGTTGCTCACCTGCTCCTTGCCTCCCTCGGCCATGACCTCGGTGAGCAGGGCCTTCTTGGATCCGAAGTAGCGGAATATGAGCGCCTGGTTCACCCCGGCCCGGCCGGCGATGTCCCGGACGGTGGCCGCCTCGTACCCCCGCTCGGCGAAGACCGCGCCGGCCGCGCGGAGGATGCGCGCGCGGGTCCCCCGGGCGTCGCGCGGGCGGGGCGGGGAGGCCTCGTGCACCGGGCCGCCGCCGGTCCGGTCCTGGTCAAGGGTCTGCTCGCTGGTGTCCACCCTGTGCTCCTTCTGCCGCCGTGTGCCCGCTCGCGCCTGCCGAGGGGCCGACAGCGTAACGGCCGATTAGCGTCGTTGACCTCTCGGTGGGCACCTCCTAGCGTTGTAAGCGCGTGCTTACACCAGGGAGGCAGCAGTGACGGCAACGGACCACGCACCCCTCGCCTACCCCTTCAACTCCAGCCAGGACCTGGCCCTGTCGGAGGCGTACGAACGGGCCCGCGACACCCCCGGACTGCTACGCGTCCAGCTGCCCTACGGGGAGCCCGCCTGGCTCGCCACCCGCTACGCGGACGCCCGGCTGGTCCTCGGCGACCAGCGCTTCAGCCGCGCCCTGGCCCTCGCGCACGACGAGCCGCGTGCCTCCGAGGGCAGGCGCGACAGCGGGATCCTCAGCATGGATCCGCCGGACCACACCCGGCTGCGCTCCCTGGTCGCCAAGGCCTTCACCGTCCGCCAGGTGGAGAGACTCCGCCCGCAGGTAAGGGAGTTGACGTCCACCCTGCTGGACGAGATCGAAGCGGCCGGGCCGCCGGTCGATCTGGTCGACCGCTACGCCCTGCCCATTCCGGTCGCGGTGATCTGCCGGCTCCTCGGGGTGCCGGAGGAGGACCGCCCGCGCTTTCGCGCATGGAGCGACGCGGCGCTGTCCACCAGCTCGCTGACCGCCGAGGAGTTCGACCGCAACCGCGAAGAGCTGCGCGCGTACATGGCCCAGCTGATCACCGCGCACCGTAAGCAACCTCAGGACGACCTGATGACGGCGCTGATCGAGGCGCGCGATCACGACGACCGGCTGTCCGAGCTGGAGCTGGTCGACCTGTGCGTCGGCATCCTCGTGGCCGGCCACGAGACCACCGCCACCCAGATCCCCAACTTCGTACTCACCCTTCTCGACCATCCGGAGGCGCTGGCCCGGCTGCGCGCCGAGCCGACGCTCATCACCAGCGCGGTCGAGGAGCTGCTGCGCTTCGTGCCCCTGGGCAGCGGCGCCGGTCAGCCGCGGTACGCCAAGGAGGACGTCGAGGTCGGCGGCACTCTGGTGCGGGCCGGGGAACCAGTGCTGGTCGCCGTCGGCGCGGCCAACCGCGACGCGCTGCGCTTCACCGCGGCGGGCACGCTCGACATCACCCGGACCGGCAACGCCCATCTGGGCTTCGGCCACGGCGTCCACCACTGCCTCGGGGCGCCACTGGCCCGCCTCGAACTCCAGGAGGCCATCGGCGCGTTGGTGGCCCGATTCCCCCGGTTGCACGTCACCGGTGACATCACCTGGAAGACCGAGATGCTGGTGCGCGGCCCGCGCGTCATGCCCGTGGGCTGGTGAGGCGGATCATGAGCTGGCAACTGCACGTCGATTCCGGCCGCTGCATCGGCTCCGGCATGTGCGCCGGAGCCGCGCCGGAGCTGTTCGCTCTCGCCGACGACCACGCGCATCCCGTCCAGGAGCACATCGCGGAGCAGGACGAACGCGCCCTGGACGCCGCGGACATCTGTCCGATGCTGGCCATCACCGTCCGGGACGCGGAGGGCAGGGAGATCGCGCCCCGCTAGCGTGATCAACCCGGTGGCGTCAGGCTCCGCGCCCCTGGCACCACCGGGATCCGGGCATCGGTGGATCCGAGCGGCTCCTCGCCGGCTTCGAGCCGTACGAGGACCCCGGCCTCTTCCAGCGCAACACCCCGGTCATCGGCCGCCGCACGTCGACCGCGGAGGAGGTCGTGGCGGCGCAGACGGCCCTCGCCGACCACCTCGACGAGCTGCTGTCAAAGGCGTCCGGCCGGGCCAGGACCCGCTGGTCGTCCTGCTGATGGCGGACGGCCGGTTCCTCGTCGCCTGCCGCACCGGGCGGCCGCTCACCGGCGCCCTGGCCGTGGGGATGCCGCCGCGCGACCTGCGCCGGTGGCGAACCGCCGTCGCCGCCGGGACCGACTGGCACGGCGCCCTGGCCTCGGCCTCCGGGCTCCCGCCTGAGCCGCGGGCGGCGCGAACAGGTCGGGGCGTCAGTGCGTCGGTGCGCGTCGCTCTGTGGCCGGCCGCCGATTCGGGAATGCGGCCGGGACGGCACGGTGGCGGCGCCGCAGCGCCAGTCTCGCGGTGATCAGTAGAGGAAGGGCGGCTCCGGCAGTGCCACGCCGCCCTGCGGGGTCAGGCCGGTGCCCGGGGAACGGCCCATCAGCCAGCTCAGGAGCGCGCTTTCCGTACCGTGGATCACCGGTGCGGGCGGGCTGCCGATGTCGTACCGGATGCGGGTGTCGGTGGCGTGCAACCGCATGGCAGGGGCGTCGCCGCGTCCGCCGAAGGTCGCGACGACCCGGTCGAGCATGTCGTGGACGAAGCCGGCCGGCCACTGCGCGGGGGTGTAGCCGGCGGCCAGGTCGACGTGGTGGACGAGCACTTCGGTGAGCCGCGAGACGGCGGCCCGGGACGCGGGGCGCTCCTGGCCCCGGGTCCAGCGGATCGTGCGACGCCACGCCTCGGTCGTCATCCGCCGGTACTCCCGCGCGAACCGGGCGGCGCTGTCCCGCACATCGGCCACGAGTGCGCCGGCGCCCCGGCCCGCCCCCCGCTCGATCTCCTCGGCTCGGGCCGCCAGGCTCGGATACTCGGGTGTCTCCACGCCGGTCCGCGCCCAGACGAGCAGCCGGCGCCCGCCATCGGCGTTGCGCGCCAGATGGGTCAGGACATGGCCCCGCGACCACTCCGGCAGCAGCGACGGTGCGCGGACGTCGGCGTCGGTGAACCGGGACGCCGTCTCCAGCAGTTGCTCGGTGGCGGCGTCGATCCGTTCCAGGACGGCGGCCGGGTCGAAGTCCGTGTGCGCCGGAACAGCGGCGCGGTTGACGTCGGTGTGTGCCTCGTCCGCAGTCACGCTGCTTCCTCCCGGGGGCTCGACAGGTCCAGCGTGAGCCTAGGCCCGGCAGGGGGCCTCGCCGGCAGGCGGCACGCGCTCACCGGCCAGGAAGGGACGCAGCAGAGCGAGAAGGGCCCGCGGGCGGTGCAGCGGGACGATGTGACCGCAGCCGTCGAGGACACGCCCCGTCAGATCGTCCGCGTGCGGCCGGAGTTGCTTCTCCAGGGCCGTGCCGACGGGGTGCGCTCCCACGGTCATCGTCGGGACGCTCAGCCTTCCGCGGGCGACGGCCTGCTGCACCTGGGCAGCGCTGTCGGGCAGGGCCCGGTAGTACGAGAAGGCGCGCCGCAGCGCCTCGCGACCGGTGTAGGCCCGCACGAAGGCGTCCCGGATCAGCGGTGGTACGCCCTCGCCGAGTGTTCCGGCGTTGAGGAACCAGTCGATGTACCGGGCCTCGTTCCCGCTCAGGACCTCTTCCGCGAGTCCGGGCACGGCATGGAAGCCGAACCACCAGGGCGGGCCGGCCGCGAGGAGGTCCTCGGCCCCGGGCAGCCGGCCGACCAGGGCCTCCAGGACGACGAGCCGGCGCACCAGGTCGGGGCGGCGCATGGCCAGCAGGAACGCCGGGGGCGTGCCCGCGTCGATGCCGACGACCGCGGCGCCCGGCACGCCGAGTGCCTCCAGCAGTGACTCTGCGTCGGTGGCCAGGGTCCCGGCGTCGTATCCGGACTCGGCCGGGCCGCTCGCGCCGAAACCGCGCAGGTCCGGCGCGATGACCCGGTAACGGTCCGCGAGGCCCGCCATGATCTCCCGCCACACCTCCCAGGTGTGGGGGAATCCGTGCAGCAGCAGAACGGCCGGCCCCGAACCGTCCAGGGCCACGTTCAGCTCCACACCGTTGACGGTGATGCGCCGCAGTTCGGGCACGCGTGCCTCCGACTGGGTAGTTACGAATGGTGACAAGCAAACCTTAGGGAACTACTCTTGAGGCCCCAAGACGGCACTTTCCTCTCAGGTGGTGAGTCCGACGTGACCACGTCGCGGCGCGGTGACCTCTTCGATCCGCAGTGTCCGACGCGCCTGCTCCTGGACCGGATCGGGACGAAGTGGACCTCGATGGTGATCAAGGTGCTGGCGCAGGACGCTCCCGGCGAGGTCCGTTTCGCGGATCTGCGGCGCCGTATGCCGGGCGTCTCGCAGAAGATGCTCTCCGTCACGCTCCAGGGGCTGGTCCACGACGGACTGGTCACCCGCCGCGTGGAGCCGACCGTGCCGCCGGCGGTGCACTACGGCCTCACCGGTCTGGGGCTCTCCCTGGAGCGGCCGCTCGCCGCGCTGCGCGTGTGGGCCGAGGAGCACATGGCGGAGATCGAGGAGGCGCGGTCACGACCGGGGCCGGGACCGGCCGGCCCCGATGGGCCAGGGGCGGGCTCGGAGAGTTCGGGTGGCGGGGCGCACGGGTAGTCGTGGCATGACCTCAGCGCGCCCCGGTTCCCGCCGTACCTCGTCCGTGGCGGCCTGCCAGGTGCTCCAGGGGCCGACGCCGGACCACGGCCCGCCGAGGACCTGCCGCGCTACTTCGCCGCGGTGGCCGCGGGCGTCCGGGAGCAGTTGCGTCTGCCCGAGCACGGGTCGTGACCGCCGCCAGGGTGGTGCTGCGACAGGCCCGCGCCCAGGCGCGCGGGTCCTGTGAAACTCGCCTTCGGGATCGCGGGCTTCCCCGACGCCCGCGAGGCTCTGGAGCACACGACGGTGCGGCGCGCCTGATCGCGCACGAGGGGCGGCCTCCGCGCTCCCGAAGGATCGCCTTTCCGGGGCGCACGCCGTCCCGTCCTGTGGGTACTCGTGCCGTGGTCCTCCCCGCGCTACGAATCGCCCTCGGCCGCGTTCCGGGACGGGGAGCGGATCCGGAACATCCGGGTCGCAGCACGGCGACGGTGCCCGGGCGCCGGCTGGCCCCGGCCGCACGGAGCAGGAAGGCGGCGACAGGTGCGCACGGTAGGAGTGGAGGAAGAACTCCTTCTGGTCGACCCGGACAGCGGGGAACCGAAGGCGATGTCCGCGGCCGTCCTCGCCCACGCGGCGCAGGACGAGCCCGGACAGAACGTGTTCGAGAAGGAACTGTTCGGGCAGATGCTGGAGTTCGCCACGCATCCGCAGGCGGAGATGGACGTGCTCGGCGCCGAGATCATGCACTGCCGCAAGGAGGCGGCGCGGCACGCGGGCGAGCTGGGGTGCGCGGTCGCCGCGCTGGCCACCTCACCGTTGCCGGTCAGTGCGACGATCAGCGTCAACGATCGGTACCGGTGGCTGTCCGAGCGGTACGGGACCCCCACCCGGGAACAGCTCGTGTGCGGCTGCCATGTGCATGTGTCGGTCCAGTCCGACGAGGAGGGCGTGGCCGTGGTCGACCGGCTGCGCCCCTGGCTGGCGGTGCTGTGCGCGCTCAGCGCCAACTCGCCCTTTTACCAGGGCCGGGACACCGGCTACGCCGCGTACCGCCGCCGACTGTGGGAGCGCTGGCCGTCGGCGGGGCCGACCGAGCTGTTCGGGTCGGCCGAGGGTTATCACCGGCGGGTCGCGGACATGCTCGCCACCGGTGTCATCCTCGACGAGGCGATGGCGTACTTCGAGGCGCGCCCGTCCGCGCGCTACCCGACGGTGGAGGTCCGGGTGGCCGACGTGTGCCTGCACGCGGACACCGCCGTCCTCGTCGCCGCCCTCGTCCGGGCCCTGGTGGAGACGGCGGCTCGTGCCTGGCGGGCGGGCGAGCCTCCGCTCGACCACAGTGTCAGCGTGCTGCGACTGGCCTCCTGGCAGGCCGCCCGGTGGGGCCTGGAGGAGGATCTGCTCGACCCTGCGACCATGCGGCCCCGGCCCGCCGCGGCCGTGGTGCGCTCGCTGCTGGAGCACACCGGCGACGTGCTCACCGAGAACGGTGACGCCGCCCGCGTCGAACGCACCGTCGCCTCACTCCTCGGCGGCGGAAACGGCGCCCGCGAACAGCGGCTGCTCCTGGAGCGCACAGGCGACCTGCACGGTGTCGTCACCGAATGTGTGCGGCGCACCCAGGGCGAGTGACGCGGGCGGCGCAGCGGTACGAGCGGTACCACGGGTACGAGGGGTACCACGGGTACGGCGTACCGCGCTGGGTACCCGCCGGCGGAGGGAAGCCTCGGGAGTGAGCCTTCTGTCTCGCGGAGGTGGCCGCGGCATGGCACGTGCGGTGTGGAACGGTGTCCTCACCTTCGGCCCGGTGTCCCTGCCGGGCCAGCTGTTCACGGGGACCGACAGTCACGCCGTCCGGTTCCATCAGCTTCAGCGCGGTACCTCCGACCGCGTACGCAACAAGCGGGTGAACGAGCGCACCGGCAAGGAGGTACCGCTGGACGAGATCGTCAAGGGCCTGGACACCGGCGACACCTACGTGATCGTCGAGCCTCGGGAACTGGAGGACATCGCACCGGGCCGCTCGCGTGAGCTGGAGATCGCGGGGTTCGTCGACCTGGAGGAGGTCGAGCCGGTCTTCTTCGACAAGACCTACTACCTGGGGCCGAAGGGGGAGGAGTACGAGAAGGTGTACGCCGTGCTGGAGAAGGCCCTGGAGCGCGCGGGCAAGGCGGGGATCGCCACGTTCGTCATGCGCAACCGGGAGTATCTGGTCGCGGTGAAGGCCGAGGCCGGGATCCTGACCCTGCACACCCTGCACTGGGCCGACGAGATCCGCGACCCGCACACCGAGATCGACGATCTGCCCGGCGGGGTCCGCCTGGGCGACCGCGAGCTGAGGATGGCCGAGCAGCTGATCGACTCGCTGAGCATCGCATGGGACCCGACCGACTACCACGACACCTATCACGAGAAGGTGCAGGAGCTGGTGGCGGCCAAGCAGAAGGGCGAGAGCGTGGAGAAGGCCGAGCAGCCGGCCGAGGCCACCAACGTCATCGATCTGATGGACGTGTTGCGGGCCAGCGTGGACCGGGCGAAGTCGCAGAAGGAACGAAGGTCCCGGAAGCGGGGCGGTGCGCCGGAGAAGCCGGCCGCCGCAGACGCCCGCGCGCGGAGCCTTCCCCCGACTCGCTCACCAAGTCGCAGCTGTACGACCTGGCGGCCGAGGCCGATGTCAAGGGCCGCTCCTCCATGACCCGCGAGGAGCTGCTCAAGGCGCTGTCGAAAGCCGGCGCGCACGGCCACGCGCGGGCGTCGTGATCAGAGGACGCGGTGCGTGGTGGACCAGATCATTCCGTGAGGAGACGGCACAGTGAGCCAGATTCCGCCCAGCAACAGCCCGCACCCCGTGCCAAGGGATCTGCCGGACCAGCAGGCGGGGGCCGGTGAGGACCGGTGGGAGCCCCGCAGCGGCGAGCGCCGCCCGCGGCAGGACGGCCCGGACGACCGGGACGGTCCCGGCGGCGAACCGGACCAGGACGCGACCGGTACGGACGCCGACGAGAGCGGTGCGGCCGACGTACCCGACACGGACGAGGCCGGCGCGGGGCCGCGCGGCGCTCCGCGGCACGCGGGAGTGCATCCCGAGCAGCCCGTGCCCGAGGAGCCGTCCGGTTAGCGCGGCGGCGATCACTGCTGGCAGTGCGCGCACCAGACGGTCCTGCGGCCGGCGACGCGCTGGGACCGCAGCCCTGCGCCGCAGCGGGGGCACAGCGGCTCGGCGTCGTCGCGGCGGCCCGTGAGCCAGGTGCGGCGCGGTGGTACGCGCCCGGCGCGCGTGGCGGTGGCCAGCACCCCACGCAGCGCCGTGAAAACGCGCCGCGCCTCGGCGGCGTCCAGGCCCCGCGCCGGACGCAGGGGCGCCACCCGGGCGCGCCAGAGGATCTCGTCGCACAGCAGGTTGCCGAGCCCCGCGATGAGGGACTGGTCCATCAGTACGCCCTTGACCGCGCCGCGCCGCCCGGCGAGCAGGGCCAGGAAGTCCGGGCGGGTCAGCTCCAGGGCGTCCGGGCCCAGCCGGTCCAGCACCCGCCGCAGCGCCCGCGCGTCCGGGACCAGCCGGATGCCCTGGAGTTTGCGCTGGTCCCGGTAGCACAGCCGGCGCTCGTCGTCGAGGGTCAGCACGACCCGGTCGTGCCTGGCCGGCGGCTCCTGCGCACCGGTGCACACCAGCGCTCCGGTCATGCCGAAGTGCCACACGAGGGCCGGACCCGCGCCCTCCCCGACCGGGACGATGAGCAGCTTGCCGTGGCGCCAGGGCCGGCCGAGCCGCTTGCCCTCGACCTCCCGCCGCAGGCGTCCCGCGCCGACCCCGCGCAGCACGCCCGGGTCACGCACCTCGACGTGCCGGACGCACCGGCCACGACCGCAGCCGTTCAGGACCTCGCGAAACCCCTCGACATCCGGAAGCTCCGGCACGCCCGCCTCCCGAAGCACCTCACGGCGCGTCCTCGTCCCGCCCGCCGGGACCCTCGCCGTTCGCGAGGACGTCGGCGACGACCCGCAGATCGGCGACGAGGCCGTCGTAGAGCTTGGTGCGGTCGGCGTCGTCGGCGCGCAGCACGGCGGACGGGTGGATCGTCGCCACCAGCCCGCTGATGCCCTGTTCGGCACCGTCCGCACCGTCGCCGTCGCCGAGGACGGGCCAGGGAAGCAGGGCGCCGCGCTGCTCGTTCACCCGGAAGCCCGAGCCGAGCAGGGCCTTGCCCGCCGTCCCGCCGAGCGCGACGACCACCTCCGGTGCCACGACCCTCAGCTCGGCCACGAGCCAGGGACGGCAGGCCGTCATCTCGCGCAGGCTCGGCGCCTTGTGGATCCGGCGTTTACGGCCTTCGGGGATCGTGAACTTGAAGTGTTTGACCGCGTTGGTGACGTACGCCTGATCGGGATCGATCCCCGCGTCCGCGAGGGCGCGTCTCAGCACCCTGCCCGCGGGGCCGACGAAGGGCCGGCCCTGCCGGTCCTCCTGGTCCCCGGGCTGCTCGCCGAGGAGCATGACCCGCGCGTCCGTGTCGCCCTCGCCGAACACGGTCTGGGTCGCGTCCCGGTACAGCGGGCAGCCCCGGCACTGCGCGGCCGCCTTGCGCAGCCCGGGCAGCCCCGCGCGCCGCCCGGGGAGGAAGGGCGTCGCGTCGTGCGCCTGGCCGTCATCCTCAGCGCCCTTTACCGCCATGGCCTGTCACCCCTTCTCCCCTCGTCGGTGCGCCCCGCGCGTCACCGGGTGGGGCCGCACCGCTTCCGGGTACCCAGGCGAGGGGGGTACTCGCGCGCCGCCCGGCGCGCGGCCTGTCCACGGCGGTTTGCGCCGGCCGTCGCCGGGCAGCGGATGGGAATCACGCGGGAGCGTCCCGGACGTCGCCGGGGCGGAACGCCCGGACCACATCCGCGCTCCCGCGGTGACCGCTACGCCGGACAAGTATTTGCGAGGCATCATGCGCACTCAAGTGACGGCACGGCGTCATCGGCACGATGACGCCCCGGATTCGGAGGAGGCCTTCCGCAGGCTCGCCACGCTCCCCGACGGACGGCAGCACGACGAGCTGCGCAGGGACATCGTCGAGGCCTGGCTGCCGATGGCCGACCGGCTGGCCGGACGGTTCCGCAACCGTGGTGAGAGCGACGAGGACCTGCGCCAGGTCGCTGCGCTCGGGCTGGTCCGTGCGGTCGACCGCTACGACCCCGACCGCGGCCACGCCTTCGAGAGTTACGCCGTACCCACGGTCACCGGCGAGATCAAGCGGCACTTCCGTGACCACATGTGGGGGCTGCACGTGCCGCGCCGGGTCCAGGAACTGCGCAACCGCGTGCGGTTCGCCTGCCAGGACCTGTCGGGCAGCGTGTCGGACCGCCTGCCCGCGGTCGCCGAGATCGCCGAGCACACACAGCTGACCGAGGAGGAGGTCCGCACCGGTCTGCTGGCACTGCGGAGTTTCAGCACGCTGTCCCTCGACGCCGGTCTGAGCGGCAGCGAGGACGGTCACAGCCTCGTCGACACCCTCGGCGACCCCGAGCCCGCCCTCGAGACCGTCGTGGACCGTGAGGCCGTCAAACCCCATCTGGCGGCGCTCCCCGAGCGGGAACGGACCATTCTCTACCTGCGGTTCTTCCAGGACATGACGCAGAGCCGCATCGCCGAGCGGTTCGGGATCTCGCAGATGCACGTGTCGCGTCTGATCAGCCGGTCGTGCCGGCAGATCCGCGAAGGAGTCCTGCGGGACGCCACGCGGCAGGACCAGGAACGGCAGGACGACGACCGCCAGGACGCGCAGGGCTGGGACGAGCACGGTTCCGGGCGGAGTCCGGCCGGCTGACCGCCGCCCCCGGACGGGTCCGCCGAGGGCCGCCACAGCCGCGTCGACGCGGATCGGCAGCGGCAGCGGCAGGCGTACGCGGATCCTGTTCAGCGACGGGCGCGACCGGACCAGCGCGGCGAAGTCCCGTGGACACGCGGCGTCGTCGAGGGCGGTCAGGACGCCCACCGTGCGGGCGCGAGCCGCCGTACGCTGCCAGTTGGCCGCCGAGGCCAGGCCGATGGACTCGGTGCCCTGGTCGAAGGGCAGGAGGCGGATCTCGTCGTAGGGCGGGGCGGTGTCGAGGCAGCTGTCGAGGCCGGTACGGCAGGTCTCGCCGCCCACCAGGTCCTCGCTGCACGCGCTCACCGCGGTGCGCTCGCCGACGGCGCCGCCGTCCGCCAGGACGCGGACGACCAGGTCCCGGTCGGTCACGACGCCGCGCAGCCGGCCGTCCTCGATCACGAGCACGTCGCCGACGTCTTCCCGGCGCATCAGCCGGGCGACGTCGACACCGAGGTCAGCGGGGCCACCGTGACCAGGTCCGTCGTCATGAGGTCGCGCACCTGCTGGGTCATGTCTCCTCCCTCGTCCCTCGCACCGCGGAATCGGGCGGACCGCCCTTGCCGCGTCCCGCGCCCCCGGAGCGCCCTCGGGCCGGCCGGCGCCGGCCCGGGACGCGCGGGGTCAGCAGCGCGCCGGCGGCCGGCCCCAGTGGCGGTGTGCCGCGACGGCTGCCACGAGCGCCTGGACGAACTCCGCGCTCGCGGGGTCGGTGGCGGGGTCCGTCACCACGCCCTGGTCGGCGACCACCTGGTGTGCCTGCGTGGACAGGCGGACGCCCTCCGGTTCCAGGGCGGACAGCATGTCCACTCCGTTGCCGAGCGCCGCGACGGGCTTGCCGTGCCGGTAGGCGTCGCGCACGAAGCGCATCGCGTCGGGGTCGCCGGTCAGCGGCGGGGTGTCCGCCGCGTGCCCGGGCACGACGACCGCGTCGTACAGGACGGACGCGACGGTCGGCATCGCCCGGTCGACCTCGCAGGGCTCGCCGTCGGCCGCCGGCACGGTGCCGTCCGCCGGGGCCAGCACCTCCACCTGGGCGCCCCGGGGGGCCAGGGCCTCCCGGATCGAGGCGACCTGCCGGCCGTTCACCGCGTCGGCCGCGAGTACGGCGATCCGGCGGGTGCTGATCGATCCGTCCCCGGTCAGCGACTCGAGGCTGAGGGCGGGCGAGGACTGCTTGGAGGCCGCCCCCGTCCCGTCCGACGGCTCGGGCACCCCGATGCCGCGCGCCACCTGGCTTGCCAACTCGGCGTCCACCTGAGCGAGTTGACTGACGGTGGCGGCGCGCACGTGCTTGGCGTCGACCTTGCCGAGTTCGAACCGGAACGCCTGCACGATGTGCTGCTTCTCCCAGTCGGCCATGCTGTTCCAGAACAGCGAGGGCTGGCTGTAGTGGTCCTGGAAGCTCGGACTGCGGCGGCGGATCTTGGCTCCGTCGACCCGCTCCGCGTAGTGCGTGTAGGCCGTGGTGCCCATGCCTCCGGGAGCCGGGCAGCCGCCCCCGAGGGAGTTGGGGAAGTAGTTCGTGCCGCGGTGGACCGTGCTCTGGTGGTATCCGTCGCGCTGGTTGTTGCGGACGGGGGCCACCGGCCGGTTCACCGGCAGCTGACTGAAGTTCGGCCCGCCCAGCCGGATGAGCTGCGTGTCCAGGTAGGAGAAGTTGCGGGCCTGGAGCAGTGGATCGTTGGTGAAGTCGATCCCGGGGACGACATTGGCGGTGTGGAAGGCGACCTGTTCTGTCTCCGCGAAGAAGTTCTCGGGATTGCGGTTCAGGACCATGCGGCCGATCGGCCGGACCGGGACCTGTTCCTCAGGGATGATCTTCGTGGCGTCCAGCAGGTCGAAGTCGAAGGCGAACTCGTCCTCCTCGGGGACGAGTTGGACTCCCAGTTCCCATTCCGGGAACGCGCCCGCCTCGATGGCCTCCCACAGGTCGCGCCGGTTGAAGTCGGGGTCACGGCCCTGGCACTCCTGCGCCTCGTCCCACACCAGCGAGTGCACCCCGAGCCGTGGCTTCCAGTGGAACTTGACGAACGTGCCCCGGCCCTCGGCGTTCACGAAGCGGAAGGTGTGCACGCCGAAGCCCTGCATCATGCGGTAGCTGCGCGGGATCGCCCGGTCCGACATCAGCCACATGACCGTGTGCAGGGTTTCCGGCTGGAGGGAGACGAAGTCCCAGAACGTGTCGTGCGCGGAGGCACCGGTCGGGATGTCGTGCTGCGGCTCCGGTTTCACCGCGTGCACGAAGTCCGGGAACTTGATGCCGTCCTGGATGAAGAAGACCGGGAAGTTGTTCCCGACGAGGTCGTAGTTCCCCTCCGACGTGTAGAACTTGGTGGCGAAGCCGCGTACGTCGCGCACGGTGTCGGCGGACCCGCGCGGCCCCTGCACGGTGGAGAACCGCACGAAGACCGGGGTACGCACGCTGGGGTCCTGGAGAAAGGCCGCGCGGGTGAACTCGGCGCAGGACTCGTACGGTTCGAAGTAGCCGTACGCGCCCGCGCCGCGCGCGTGGACGACCCGCTCCGGAATCCGTTCATGGTCGAAGCGGGTCAGTTTCTCCCGGGCGTGGAAGTCCTCCATCAGTGTCGGACCGCGCTCGCCCGCGCTCAGCGAGTCGTCGGTGTGGTCCACCTCCACGGCCTGGTCCGTGGTCAGCGGCCCCGCCGCGGGATCGGCGGCGCGGAAGGCGTCGAGCTGCTCGTCCTTGCGGTCGGGGACCTCGTCCCCGCGGTCGGTGGTCGCCTCCTGGCGGTCGGGAGTCGCCGTCATCGGCCCGCCCCCTCCTGGTCGAACACGTCCAGATAGGCCTCGCAGAACGCCTTCAGGTCGTCCGGCTTGCGGCTGGTGACCAGCTTGTTGGGCCCGTGGTCGCAGATCTTGACCTGCTCGTCGACCCAGGTGCCGCCGGCGTTGCGGATGTCGGTCCGCAGGCTCGGCCACGAGGTCAGCTCCCGGCCTCGCACCACGTCCGCCTCGACGAGGGTCCACGGCGCGTGGCAGATCGCGGCGACCGGGCGCCCCTGCTCGAAGAAGTCCTTCACGAACGCGACGGCCTTCTCGTTCATCCGCAGGAAGTCGGGATTGGCGACTCCGCCCGGCATCACCAGACCGCCGAAGGAGTCCGCGGAAGTGTCACCGACGACCTCGTCCACCGTGAACGTGTCCGCCTTGTCGAGGTGGTGGAAGGCCTGGATCTCACCGGAGTCGGTCGACACCAGCACGGGGTCGTGCCCGGCGGCCAGAGCCGCCTGCCAGGGTTCGGTCAGCTCCACCTGTTCGACGCCTTCGGGCGCTGTCAGAAACGCGATACGCATGATCGGTGACTCTCCTTTGCGTTCTTTCCTGTCCTCGCCATGCGGCTGTTGCTGTGCTGTCGCGTCCGGCAGGTGCTACCGGGTCGCGGGGACGTCCTCGTCATGCCGCTGCCGCGCTGCCGCGGTCACAGGCCGTGTACGGCCCTGCCGTGGAGTTCCGGCGTCGGCGCCACGGTGGGAGCCGAGGTCGCCGTGACGGCGGGGTCGTCGGCGCGGACCAGGCCCACGGGTTCGCCGTAGACGATCACGGCGGCGTGCCGTGCCGACCGCTCGCGCATTCTCCTGGCGGCGCGCTCGATGTCCTCGTCCACGTCGACGGTGACCAGATCCCCGGGCACCACCCGGACCACCGGCACCCGTCTGGGATCGGCCCCGTCCGCCACGGAGCCCACCAGCAGGTCGCGGTCGCTGACGAACCCGATCAGGTTCCCGTCGTCCACCACCATGACGAGGTCGACGGCCTGGTCGCGCATCACCTGGGCCACCGAGGTCACCGACGCCCACGCGTTCACGGCCGTCGGCACATCGGTCATGATGTCGCGCACATTCCTGACCATGACGCCCCCTTCCAGGCTCGGTCCCGGTGCTCTCACCGCGCTCCCGCGCCGGGTACCCAGCACCGCCCGCTTCACCACGGGCGAGCCCCTGTCGCACACATCCGCGCGCGCCCCGTCTCCGTGGGCAGGCCGGCCCTCCCCGCCCCCGTGTGAACGGCGCGCACCGGCAGCAGCCGGCGATGAGCAGCGGAGGACGCGACCGGCCGCGAACGCGGTCCAAAGGCGGGACCCCGCGTCCCGGACGGCCCGAACCGGCTGCTCACCGGCTTGCGGGGCCGGAATCCGTGCGGTC
Organism: Streptomyces sp. NPDC104106; assembly: GCF_055584345.1. NCBI lineage: Bacteria > Bacillati > Actinomycetota > Actinomycetes > Kitasatosporales > Streptomycetaceae > Streptomyces > Streptomyces sp. NPDC104106. The sequence goes on along the minus strand of NZ_JBVJMF010000003.1, from coordinate 352,397 downwards.
ACCGCCGCGACCGGGGCGCGAGCCGGGCCGGCGCAGCCCGAGGCGGACGGGAGGGTGCCCTGGTGCCGGAGGCGGACGGTCGACGGGAGGGACTCCTCGACGCGGCCGCTGTGGCAGATCGCGGCGACCGGTTGCTCGGGGTCACGCTGCCGGCCGGGGGTGCCTCCCTGCTCCGCGCCCCGCACCGGGCGCACCGGCATCGGGAAGGCGTGGCCGATCAGGTGCCGCGTACGGTGATCGCGGAGGACGCCACGGCCGTGACGGGCGTACTGCTGGCGGCGATCGGGAGACCCCGGCATCCGGTGACCGGGCGGCTGGCGTGAACCGCGTGGCGGGATCGGTGCGTTCCACGGTTCCCAGGAGGAGATCGACAAGGCCGGCTCAAGCGGCGTATCACCGCAGGGCGACCGCAGGCCGCACACGTCTTCCCGGACGTCACCGAGGCCCAGGCTCCGCACACCTCGCACGCCCCCGAGCATCGGTGTCACCGCCGCCGACGGATGCTCCCTCCTCCGGCTCCCCGTCCCGCTGCCGCTCTTCGGCCGCCGTCAGGAGCCGGGAGCGGAGACGGGGTGGGCCAGTTCGCTGGTGAGGCGCTCCCTGACGGCGCGGTTGGCGCGCCGCGTCACCGTCCGGACGGCGGAGGCCGGCAGGCGGTCGGCGAGCGGCGCGCGCGCCCAGGCGTACGCGAACGAGACGCGGCTCCCGCCGACGGGCAGCGGCGCGATGGTGGAGGTGCCCTGAGCCACGCGCCGCCCGGCCGCGCCGGCGTTGCGTTCGACGGTGCGTCGGGGGTGTCGGCTTCGACGACCTCGATGGCGACGTCGGTCGTCGTGCCGCAGGCGCGGCGGTGACGGTGGCGCGCGATCCGATGCCGCGCGAGGAGCCGCCGTGGCGCCAGTTGGCCAGGCAGAAGGACGCCCGGGCAGCCGGCGGGACGCGGATCGGCGCGCCCGGCTGGTGGACGCGGCCGTGGACCACGTCGCGGCGCAGGGCATCGCGGACCTGAGCCTGCGCCGCCGGGGCGCCGCGGGCGGCGTCAGCCAGCGCATGCTGATCCACTCCTTCGGGTCCAAGGAACAGTTGCTCGTGGCGATCGCCCGCGCCCCGCGTCTGTGGCAGGGGTTGACGGCCTCCGAGCCGGTCGGCCAGGAGCGGCTCTGCTTCGGGATCCCCGGACACGCGCTGCGCGGCGCGCCGAGGCCGTCCTCGTACGGAAAGGACTGGTGTCGGAACTGGCCGGAACCGCTCGCAGCCGCTGCGGCGGCGGCCGGGGCGGACACCGCGACGGCCCGCAGCGCTCGCGACTGGGGATCGCCACCGTCCGCGGTCTGTCGGTCGACCTGCTCGCCAGCGGTGACCGCGTCGGCGTCGACGCGGCGATGGAGGAGTTCCTCTGCTTCTCCTCCGGCCCGGAGTGACGCCGGAAACGCTGTCAACAACCAAGTTCCGGCCAGGACTTGGCCTTCACGCGCCCCACGGTGGATAAATCTTCAACCAAAGGATTTCCCGGGCCGGTAAAGCGTCTACCCGCATAGATGACCCCGGTGCTGTCATGGCCATGACCGCCCGGACCTCTGCCGGGCACCACACCGGGAGATCCCCCACATGTCCCGAACGACACGCCCCCTGGTGACCGCCCTGTCCGCCCTCGCCCTCGCCACGGCGGGGCTCGTGGTGACCACCGGAACCGCGCACGCCCAGTCGTGCAGCCAGTCCTACCTCCCCCTCCCCGACCCCAGCTGCCAGCCCGGCGCCCTCAACCCCGACGTCACGCAGGGCACCATCGGCTCCACGATCTGCGTCTCCGGCTGGACCTCGACGGTGCGCCCCCCGAGTTCATACACCACCGCCCTGAAGAAGAAGCAGATCGTCGCGTACGGCTACAGCGACACCAACACGTCCGACTACGAGGAAGACCACTTCGTACCGCTGGAACTCGGCGGCGCGCCCAGGAGCGAACAGAACCTCTGGCCGGAGCCGCAGTACGGCGCCAAGACCGCCGCCGACAAGGACAAGGTCGAGAACCAGCTCAAGAAGGCCGTCTGCGCGGGCACCGTCAGCCTCACGGACGCGCAGGACGCGATCATGACCGACTGGACGACGGCACTGTCGAATCTCGGCCTCGGCTGAGCCTCGACCGCGCCACGGGGGCCGGCTTTCCTCCGCGAACAGCCGGCCCCTCCCGTTCCCTCCTCCGCTGCCGCCCGCCCGCCACACCTATGATCATGGGCATGTCTGCCCTCCGCGAGCGTTCCGTCCGCAATCAACTGGCACCCGGAGAGATCCTCCTGGGGTACGGCAGCGTCGTCCCCGCGCGAAGCGCCAAGGGGATCAGCGTGAATCTCGGCGGTGCCGTCGCGAACCAGTTGGTGGGCCGGATCGGCGCGCAGTCCGGCGGAGCCGGCAGTATCGCCGCGGGCATGCCCCAGACCTCCGGCGCACTCCTGCTGCGCGTGACGGACCAGCGAGTCGGGCTGGTCAAGCCCCTGGACGGCACTCCCGTGTGGGAGGTGCCGCGCGCCTGGGTGGCCCGGGTCGAACGCCGCCCCCGGACCCAGCTGATGGCCCGCTTCCGGCTGCACTACGCCGACGGTTCCTGGCTCGCCTTCCTCACCATGCGGCGCCGTACGATCGAGCAGTTCCGGTCCCTCATCGGCTGAACCCCGCCGATCCCTCCCGGTCCGGCCCACGCGCCGTCCGGCCCCCACCGGGTCGCCCCTTCCCGCCGCACCGGAACGACCGCGGCCCGTCGTCGGCCACGTCTGCTCCGCGGCGGGGGCCGGCTTCGCGCGGGCGTGGGAGGCAGGCGCGGCACAGCCGCCGCTCACCGCCCGGTCGGCCACCCGTACGGCGGCACCCTCGGCGGTGCCCCCACCGGGCGCCTCGCCGCCTACGCCGGTCCCGGCCGCGTATGTCGCAGCGGCGCCCGCCTCGTACTGTATCCACGTGACCGGTCCCGTCCCCCGCCCCCAGTCCCTCCTGCTCAGCTTCCTCGGCGACGAGGTGCTGGGGCGAGGCGTGTGCGTGTACACGGGGAGCGTCATCGAGGTGTTCCGGCGGGCCGGTGTCGGGGAGCAGGCCACCCGGTCCACGCTGACCCGGATGGTGGGGCGCGGCCTGCTGAGCCGGCGGCGCGAGGGGCGGCGGACCTACATCGGGCTCACCGAGCGTTCGGAGGCGATCCTGCGCGACGGTGAGCGGCGCATCTGGCGGACCGGCGCGGTCAACCGCGACTGGGACGGTACCTGGACGCTGCTCGGTTTCTCGCTCCCGGAGTCCTGGCAGCGGCAGCGGCACGATCTGCGCTCGCAGTTGGCCTGGGCGGGCTTCGGCGCGCTGTTCAGCGGGCTGTGGATCGCGCCGGGCGAGGTCGACGTCTCCGGGATCGTCGGCGAACTGGGTCTGGCCGCCCACGTCAAGGTCTTCCGTGCCCACGCGGACGCCGGCACGGACATCGCCGGGATGATCGACGAGACGTGGGATCTGTCCCAACTGGCCGCGGCTTACCGCACCTTCGAGGCGTACTGGCGGCCGTATTCCTCGAGCGGGGCCGATCCGGCCGCCCAGGACGCCCTCGCGCTGCGCCTGCGGCTGACCGCCGAGTGGCTTCAGGTCATCCGCGGTGACCCGCGACTGCCCGTGCGGCATCTGCCCGCCGACTGGCCCGCGGCCGGCGCCGAGAAGACGTTCCGCACGGTGCACGCCCACCTGGAGGCGCCCGCCCGGGAGGCGGCGCGCCGGCTCATCGAGACCCTTCCCGTGGCGTAGCGCCCCGCTCCGGGGCGGGCGCGCTCGCGGACATGGAATGAAGTGATGTTGTGCATCGCATTGACGGCCGCAAGAAATCCGCCCTACATTCCTGACACCTTCGTTCAGTGCACTGAGTATCTGGAACATCCGTCCGGGACCCCGCTCCGCAGCCGCCCCGAAGGAGCCCGCCTCATGCGTGCCACTCTCGCTGCCCGCACCGACCGCCCCCGTCCCCGCACCCCCCGTACCCGGATGCGCGTCGCGCTCGCCGTCCTGGCCTCGCTCGCCTCCACGGCCCTCGCCGCCCTTCCCGCGCCGGCCGCCCAGGCGGAGACGACGACCGCCACCCACCTCACCGGCACGCTCCCCGACGGCGCCGGCTGGATCGCGGACCTCCCCGCCCACTGGAACGGCACCCTGCTGCTGTTCAGCCACGGCTTCGGCCCCACCGTCGCCGGGGACGCGCCCTCCGCCGCCGTACAGGCCGAGCTGCTGGCCGAGGGCTATGCGCTGGCCGGGTCGTCGTACGATCCCCATGGCTCGATGTGGGCCCTGGACAGCGCCGAACGCGATCAGTTCGGCACGCTCGACGCGGTCACCGGGCGGATCGGCACCCCGCGCCGCACCCTCGCCGTCGGCCAGTCCATGGGCGGACTCGTCAACGCGCAGATCGCGCGGGACGGCGCCGGCCGGGTCGACGGCGCCCTCGGGCTGTGCGGCCTGGTGGCGGGCGGCACCGATCTGGACAACTACCAGCTCGACGCCGAGTACGCCATCGCCCGGCTGCTCCTGCCGGGGCGGGACGTCGGCCTTGTCCGCTTCGGTTCCGCCGGGGACGCGGCGGCCACGGCCAGGAAGCTCGGCGACGCCGTCACCGCCGCCCAGGCCACCGCGCAGGGCCGCGCCCGCATCGCGCTCGCCGCCGCCTTCCTCAACCTGCCCGCGTGGGCGCCCGGAGCGGACCGGCCCGCGCCGACCGACTGGGCGGGCCAGGAGCAGCAGCAGTACGCGTGGTTCGCGCAGGGCGTCCTGGCGTTCGTCGAGGGCGGCCGGTACGCCGTCGAGCAGTCCGCCGGCGGCAACACCTCCTGGAGCCGGGGCGTCGACTACGCCCGGCTGCTCGCCGGATCCGTGCGCGCCCCGCAGGTCCGCGCCCTGTACCGCGCGGCCGGGCTCGATCTGCGCGCCGACCTGGCGGCCCTGACCCGGGATGCCTCGATCACCGCCGACCCGGCCGCCGTCCGTGCCGCACAGCGCACCTCTTCCGCCGGGCAGGGCCTCGGCGTACCGCTGCTGGACGTGCACACCACCGCCGACAACCTGGTGCCGGTCGAGCAGGAACGCCGGTTCGGCGACCGGGTGCGCGCGGCCGGGGACGGCGCGCTGCTGCGGCAGGCGTACGTCGAGCGGCAGGGCCACTGCGCGTTCACCACCGCCGAGACCGTGGCCGCCCTGCACGCGCTCGAACACCGCGTCACCACCGGCCGCTGGGACGGCGCCGCGACCCCGGCCGCGCTCCAGAGGTCCGCCACCGCGCTCGGCCTGGACGGGGCGGCGTACGTCCCGTACCGCCCGGCACGGCTGACGGTCGGCCGCGACCGTCCCGCACGCCCCGACCACCACTGACCTCGCCGACCGCTGACCTTGCCCACCACTGACGTTGGGACCCCGCTCATGTCCGACGCATCCGCCGCCCCGCGTACCTCCCTCGCCCTCGGCACGCTCCTCGCCGGGTGTCTGGCCGTCTGCCTCGCCCAGATCGGCCTCGCGATACCGGCCACCCTCAACGGGCTGTTCCAGGAGCACCTCCGGCCGGTCGGCTCCCAACTGACCTGGATCTCCGACGCGTTCCTGCTGCCCGTCGCCGTCCTCGAACTCACCTTCGGCGTGCTCGGCGACCTCTTCGGGCGCAAGCGGCTCCTCGTCGGCGGCGCCGTCCTGGTGTGTGCCGGCGAGGTCGTCGCCGCGAGCGCCACCGGCATCCATCAGCTGTGGGCGGGGCAGGCGCTCGCCGGTCTCGGCGCCGCCGCCCTCTTCCCCACCTCGCTCGCCATGATCGCGGCCGGTACCCACACCGGTGCCGAACGCGCCCGTGCGATCGCCCTGTGGGCGTCGAGTCTGTCCGCGGGCGGCTTCCTCGCCCCGCTGCTCGGCGGGATCACCGGCACGTACGGCTCATGGCGCTCGGCGTTCGTGGTGGTCGCCGCGCTGGCGGCGGTCAGTGCGCTGGTGAGCCTGTGGCTGGCAGCCAACTCCCGTGCGCCTAAGGGGCGTTCACTGGACATCGGCGGTCAGGTCACCATCGGTGTCGGGCTGTTCGCCCTGCTGTACGCCGTCATCCAGGGGCCGGCGGACGGCTGGGGGTCGGCTGGGGTGGTCGTGGCGTTCGTGATCGCCGCGGTGTTCCTGGCCCTGTTCGTGGCCGCCGAGCGCCGGGCCCGCTCGCCCCTGCTGCGCCTGGACCTGTTCCGCAACCGCTCCTTCGCGATCGCGTCGGCCGTCGCGGTCGTGGGCATGTTCAGCTTCCTGGGCACGGCCTACGCGACGAGCATCCGGCTCGGTCCCATCCAGCACCAGAGCCCGATGCGCGCCGCCTTCGCGTTCCTGCTGCTCAACGGCATCACGCCGGCCCTCACCCCGCTCACCTCCCGGCTGCTGCACCGGCTGCCCGCGCGGACGCTGCTCGGCACCGGTCTGGCGCTGATGGCCGCGGGCGACTTCCTGGCCGCGGGGCTCGGCGTCGGCGACCGGGCCCTGACCTCGCTGATCCTGCCGCTCGGGCTGGTCGGCGCGGGCTTCGCCTTCACGGTGTCGTCGATCACCGCGACCGCCGTGAACACGGTGCCGCTGCCGCTCGCGGGCATGGCGAGCGCGGCGACCAACCTGCTGCGCGACCTCGGTTTCACCCTCGGCCCGGCGGTCATCGGCGCGGTCGCGCTGAGCCAGGCGGCGTCACGGGTGACGTCCTCGCTGGCGACTGCGCCGTCGCTGAACGCGGCGTCGCAGGCCGCGGCGCGCGAGGTGCTCAAGGAGGGCGGTCCCCTCGCCCTGAACTCCGTTCCCGCCGACTCCCCTCCGGGGGCGGCCCGTTCGTACGCCCTCGACGCACTCGGACACGGCTACGCGATCGGGTTCGTGGTGTGCGGTGCCGCCGCCCTGTTCTCGGCACTGCTGGTGGTGACGGCCCTGCGGGGGCGTACGGCCGAGGAGGGCGCGCCGCACGAGGAGAACGGTGTGGAGCCGACCGCGCTCAGCATGGGCTGAGAGACCGTCTCCTTGCGCGCAACCTCCGCTCCCTTAGCGCCGGACCCGGCCCCTGGAGCCTGCGTCCACCGCCCCCACATCGTTGCATATTGCGAAACGTTGCGCGCAATGCGAACGGCACCCTTGACCGCTGCCCCTCAGCACCCGACCATGTTGCGTATCACTCACAACGTTGCTCTCTGTGCGCCCATGGAGGGTGTCATGTCTCCTCGACCGCAGCCCGGCCGCGAGTTCGTCCTCACCCTGTCGTGCCCCGACCGGGCCGGTCTCGTCCACGCCGTGAGCACCTTCCTCGTCACCCACTCCGGCAACATCCTGGAGAGCCAGCAGTTCGACGACCGGCTCCAGGACCGCTTCTTCATGCGGGTGCACTTCGACGTCTCGGACCCGGGGGTCGGGCCGGAGGATCTGCGCACCGGCTTCAGCCCCGTCGCCGAGGCGTACCGGATCACCTGGCAGCTGCGCGACGCCTCGACCCCCACCCGGACACTGATCATGGTGTCGAAGTTCGGCCACTGCCTCAACGACCTGCTCTTCCGCAAGTCCACGGGCGCGCTCAACATCGAGATCCCGGCGATCGTCTCCAACCACCGCGACCACGAGCCGCTGGCGCGCAACTACGGCATCCCCTTCCACCACATCCCCGTGACGCCGCAGACCAAGGCCGAGGCGGAGGCCCGACTGCTCCAGCTCGTCGACGAGTTGGACGTCGACCTCGTGGTGCTCGCCCGGTACATGCAGATCCTCTCCGACGACCTGTGCAAGAAGCTCGACGGCCGGGCCATCAACATCCACCACTCCTTCCTGCCGAGCTTCAAAGGGGCCAAGCCGTACGTCCAGGCGCACCGGCGCGGCGTCAAACTCGTCGGGGCCACGGCGCACTACGTCACGCCCGACCTCGACGAAGGCCCGATCATCGAGCAGGACGTCGTCCGTGTGAACCACTCCCACGCCCCGGACGAACTGGTCGCCCTCGGCCGCGACGTCGAGGCCCAGGTGCTCGCCCGCGCCGTGGAGTGGCACAGCGAGAGCCGGGTCCTGGCCAACGGCCACTGCACGGTCGTCTTCCGCTGACGGCGGGGCGGCGGGGAACCGGTGGTGGACACGGGGCGGCGCCCGCGGGAACCAAGGTCTCCGCAGGCACCGTCCCGCCGTGGTATACCGGCTTGGCAAGCCGCCTCTCCGGCGCAGTCCGCGCCCGCGCCGGCGCTTTCACCGTAAGGGCGGGACACCGGAATGCCCGTACGTATAGTTGCGCCATGAGCAACTACACAGCAGATGGCGAAACAACAGGCCCCGCTGTGAACGGGGTGCAGTCCGTCGACCGAGCCGTCAGCGTCCTGGAGATCCTCGCCCGGCGCGGTGAGGCGGGCGTCAGCGAGGTCGCCGCCGAGATCGACGTCCACAAGTCGACCGCGTTCCGCCTGCTCGGCGCGCTGGAGGCGCGCGGTCTGGTCGAGCAGGCGGCCGACCGGGGCAAGTACCGGCTGGGTTTCGGGATCGTCCGCCTCGCGGGCGCGGTCACGGGCCGGCTCGACGTCACACAGCAGGGCCGGGCGGTGTGCGAGCGGCTCATCCAGGAGATCGGCGAGACCGTGAACATCGCCGTGCTCCAGGAGCACTACGCCGTCAACCTCTACCAGGTGCGCGGCCCCGGCGCGGTCGGCACGCACAACTGGGTCGGGCAGCTCACCCCGGTGCACGCCACGTCCAGTGGCAAGATCCTGCTGGCCCACCTGTCGGCGACGGCCCGCGCCCGTGTGCTCGCGGCCGCCGGGCTGCGGAGGCTGACGCCGCACACCCTGACCGCCCGGACGAAGCTGGAGAAGGACCTCGACCAGGCCCGCGAGCGCGGCTACGCGGTGACGCTGGAGGAACTGGAGATCGGTCTGCACGCCGTCGCGGCCCCGATCCGTGACCGCGACGGCGAGGTCATCGCCGCCCTCAGCGCCTCCGGGCCGGCGTACCGATTCACCGAGGAACGCCTGCACGAACTCGCGCCCGCCCTGCTCAAGGGCGCGCAGGAGATCAGCCACCGGATGGGCTACCTGGGCTGACTCCCGGCGGCCCCCGGGACCGACGTGCGCGAGGCACCGCCCGCCGTCGGAGAACTGCTCGGCGTGACACTCACGACACCCGTCACCGGCGTCCCGCCCGGTCGCCGAAGCCCGTTCCGGGGGACGGTCCGGCAGTCCCGGGCGACTCGCGGTACCGGCGCCGGCCCACGGCCTCGCGACGAGGCCGGCGGGCCCGCCGCCGTACCGGCGCAGGCCCGCCGTGCGGAGTCGTTCACACGTATTCGACGGCCGCGTCCAGCAGCCAGTCCACCAGGTAGCCGGCGAAGGAGGAGCGCACGAGCACCCACAAGCCCGCATCCGTCTCGTCACGGGCGACCAGCACGACCTGGGCGCGGGCGAGGGTCGTCCGGGCGCAGCGGCCGGGGCCGAAGGCGCTCGGGTGGAGGTCCAGCGCGCAGCCGTGGGCGAGCAGGTCGCGGGCGCGGGGCCCGCTGACCAGGAGGGTGGTGCCCTGGGCGGAGACGTCCGTCACGGAGACGTGCTCCGCCCCGGCCGCCGCGCGGATCCGGCCCTCCAGTTCCCGCTGGGCACCGGGCTGCGCCACCACCAGCCATTCGTCCGGGCCGAGCCACAGCACGGTCAGCTCGCCGGCGCGGACCATGGTGCCGGGTTCCAGGGGTAGTTGGACCCCCAGGGCGAGTCCGACCGCGGCCGCCGCCGGGCTCTTGGCGTCCAGGCGGACGTTCACCTGGGCCAGGAAGGGGACTTCGGCCAGCCGGACCGCGCCCCGGGAGGAACGCGTCGCGGCGGCCAGGCGGCCGGCGGCGTGCGCCAGCGGGCTGCGCTGCCGGGCGGTCAGGGCGGTGTCAGCCATCGCGGCGGGCTCCCTCGGGGTCGTAGAGGACGGGGCTGGCGACGGTGACCGGGAGCATCCGGTCGCCGACGGGTGCGTAGAGGCGTTTGCCGACGCGGTCCCGGCCGCCCTTGATCAGGGCGAGCGCGAAGGTCCGGCCGAGCGCCGCGCTGCGGTAGCTGGAGGTGACATGGCCGAGCATCGGCACGGGCGGGGCGGGCAGTTCGCTGTCGGCGACCAGCTGGGTGCCCTCCGGCAGGAGGGCGCCGGAGTCGTCGGGCAGCAGGGCGACCAGGTGCTTGCGGTCGGGACGGACGGTGTCGGCGCGGGCGTAGGAGCGCTTGCCGATGAAGTCGGGCTTCTTCTTGGACACCGCCCAGCCCATGCCGAGGTCCTGCGGGGTGACCGTGCCGTCGGTGTCCTGGCCGACGATCGGATAGCCCTTCTCGGCGCGCAGCACGTGCATGGTCTCGGTGCCGTACGGGGTGATGCCGTACGGGGCGCCGGCCTCGTACAGCGCCTCCCACAGGGCGAGGGCGTCCCACGGTGACACATTGAGCTCGTAGGCGAGTTCGCCGGAGAAGCTGATCCGGCACACGCGCGCGTCGAGTCCGGCGACGGTCGTGTCGCGCCAGGCCATGAACGGGAAGTCGTCGCGGGAGACGGCGAGTCGGGGCGCGAGCGAGCCGAGGACGGCACGGGACCGAGGGCCCACGAGCGCCACGGTGGCCCACTGCTCGGTCACCGACGTGCAGTGCACCCGCAGGTCGGGCCACTCGGTCTGCAGCCACTCCTCCATCCAGTCCAGGACGGCGGCGGCGTTGCCGGTCGTGGTGGTGACGAGGAAGCGGTCACGGGCGAGCCGGATGACGGTGCCGTCGTCGAAGACCATCCCGTCCAGTCGGCACATCACGCCGTAGCGGATCATGCCCACCTTCAGGGTGCTCATCATGTTCGTGTAGAGCCGGTCGAGGAAGAGTGCCGCGTCCGGGCCCTGGACGTCGATCTTGCCGAGGGTGGAGGCGTCCATGAAGGCCACGCCCTCCCGGGCGGCCCGGCACTCGCGCAGGACGGCGGTCTCCATGTCCTCGCCGTCCTGGGGGTAGTACCAGGGGCGCTTCCACTGCCCGACGTTCTCGAAGGCGGCGCCGTGTTCGACGTGCCAGCCGTGCAGGGCGGTCGTACGGACCGGGTCGTGCAGCGCGCCGCGGTCGCGGCCGGCGAGGGCGGCGAAGGAGACGGGCGTGTACGGCGGCCGGAAGGTGGGCAGGCCGAGCGCCGAGATGTCGACGCCGAGGAGTCCGGCGACCACCCCGCTGGCGAGGACGCCGCCCGTCTTGCCCTGGTCGTTGGCCGTGCCCGCCGTGGTGTAGCGCTTGGTGTGCTCCACCGAGCGCAGGCCCGCCCCGGTCGCCCGCGCCAGGTCGTCGACCGTGACATCGCGCTGGAGGTCCACGAACCGGGGGGCGCCGGTGGCGCCGGGGACGGTGAAGACCTGCATGGGCGGGGTGTACGGCCGGGCGGCCACGGCCGGCAGGGCGGGTGCCTCGGCTGTGTAGCCCTCCACCTCGACGGCGCGGGCTCCGGCCGCCGCGCCCTGCGCGAGGGCCGTGGCGAGGTCGACGGCCCCGTTCGCGCTGCCCGCGACCTCGACGGCCTGACGGCAGCTGTCGGGGACGAACGCGCCGAGTGCCTCGTCGTGGCGGAGCGTGCCGCCCGCCTGGCTGAACAGGTGCGCGACCGGGTTCCAGCCGCCGGAGACCAGCAGCAGGTCGACGGCGAACTCCCGCTGTCCGGCGGTCGTTCCGTACGGGGCGACGGTCACGGCGGTGAGCCGGTCCGTGCCCCGGGTGCCGGTGACCGCGTGCCCGGCGAGCACCTCGATCCCGGCGGACCGGGCGCGCTCGGCCCACGCCCCCGGCTCGGGCCGGGTGTCGACGATCGCCGCGACGTCCGCCCCGGCCGCCGCCAGGTCGAGCGCGGCGGCGTAGGCGCTGTCGTTGGTGGTGAACACGACCGCGTGCCGGCCCGGTACGACGGCGTACCGGTGGAGGTACGTCCGCGCCGAGGCCGCCAGCATCACGCCGGGGCGGTCGTTGTCGGCGAAGGCCAGCGAGCGCTCGTGGGCACCGGTGGCGAGGACGACGCGCCGGGCGCGGATCCGCCAGACCCGCTCGCGGGAGACGTGGGCCGGGGCGTCGGCGCCGAGGTGGTGGGTACGGCGCTCGACGGCGAGGACGTGGTTGTCGTCGTAGTGGCCGAACACGGTGGTCCGGCGCAGGACGCGCACGTCGGGAGCGGCTTCGAGCCGGGCGCGGGTCGCCGCCACCCAGTCGAGGTGTTCGCCGGTGCCCAGCAGGCTGCCGCCGGCTTCCGGCTGGTCGTCGGCGAGGATGACGCGGGCGCCGCTGTGCGCGGCCGCCGCGGCGGCGGCGAGTCCGGCTGGCCCGGCACCGACCACGAGCAGGTCGCAGTGGGCGTGTACGGCGTCGTAGCGGGCCGGGTCCGGTTCGGTGGCGAGGCGTCCCTGGCCGGGCAGGCTGCTCGCGACCAGGCCGTCGTACAGCTCGACGGTCGTGGCGGGGAGCATGGGCTCGGGGAAGGGCGCCTCGATCTGGACGACCGCGTTGGGTTCCTCGACCCCGGCCGAGAAGATGCCGCGCGGGCGGCCCAGCTTGATGCTGGTGGCGGCTCGGACGACGCCGCCCGCGAGAAGGGCGGAGGCGAGGGTGTCGCCCCGGTAGCCCTGGTACACGGTGCCGTCGAAGGTGAAGGTGAGGGGGGTGTCGCGGTCGATACGGCCGCCGGCGGCAAGGCGGTTCGGCCGGCTCGGGAGCCTCACCGCGGGCGCGGCGCCGGGGGCCCCGGCCGGCCGTGCGGGGACCTTGTCGTCGAAGTCGCCCGCAGGAGCCGGGGGTGCCGGACGCGGCAGGGAGGCGGCCGGGCGTGGCTCCGGGGCCTTTGGGCGCTCCTCGCCCACCCCGTACACCGCCAGGATCTCGTTCGTCGACGTGTCCCGCACCGCGTTGAACCACTTGCGGCAGCCCGCCGCGTGGCTCCAGCGTTCGGCGAAGGGGCCCTTGGGGTTGTCACGGAAGAACAGGTAGCGGGCCCACTCCTCGTCGCTGAGGGCGGCGGGGTCCTCCGGGTAGGGGACGTGGGCCTGGCCGCCGTAGTGGAACTCGGCCTCGTCGCGGGGCCCGCACCACGGGCAGGAGATCAGCAGCATGGTCGGGCTCCCTAGTGGGCCACCGCGGCCGCGCCGTGCTCGTCGACGAGCGCGCCGGTGGTGAAACGGTCGAGCGAGAAGGGGGCGTTCAGGTGGTGGGGGGTGTCGTGGGCGATCGTGTGGGCGTAGACCCAGCCCACGCCCGGGGTGGCCTTGAAGCCGCCCGTTCCCCAGCCGCAGTTGAGGTAGAGGTTGCCGACCGGGGTGAGGCCGACGATGGGCGAGGCGTCGGGGCTGACGTCGACGATGCCGCCCCAGGTGCGCAGCACATGGGCGCGGGCGAACACCGGGAACAGCTCCAGGGCGGCGGACATCTGCTCCTCGATGATGTGGAACGCGCCGCGCTGGGTGTAGGAGTTGTACGCGTCGATGCCCGCGCCCATCACCAGCTCGCCCTTGTGCGCCTGGCTGACGTACACGTGGACCGCGTTGGACATCACGACCGTCGGGTGCACGGGCTCCAGCAGTTCGGAGACGAGCGCCTGCAAGGGGTGGCTCTGGAGGGGCAGTTCGATGCCCGCCATGGCGGCGAGGACCGAGGTGTGGCCGGCGGAGCACAGGGCCACCTTGCCCGCGGCGATCGGTCCCTGGGTGGTCTGGACGCCGACCACCCGGCCGCCGGCCACGTCCAGGCCGGTGACCTCGCAGTTCTGGATGATGTCGATACCGGCGGCGTCCGCGGAGCGGGCGAAGCCCCAGGCGACGTAGTCGTGCTTGGCGATGCCGGCGCGCGGCTGGTAGGTGCCGCCGAGGACGGGGTAGCGCACGTTGGGGGAGGTGTTGACGATCGGGCAGACCTCTTTGACCTGATCGGCGTCGAGCCATTCGGCGTCTATGCCGTTGAGCCGGTTGGCCTCGACCCGGCGCACGCTGTCGCGGACGTCCTGCAGGCTGTGGGCGAGGTTCAGCACACCGCGCTGGGAGAAGAGGATCGGGTAGTCCAGCTCCTCCTCCAGGCCCTCCCACAGCTTCAGCGCGTGCTCGTAGATGCCCGCGCTCTCGTCCCACAGGTAGTTGGAGCGGATGATCGTGGTGTTGCGGGCCATGTTGCCGCCCGCGAGCCAGCCCTTCTCCAGGACGGCGACGTCGGTGATGCCGTGGTTCTTGGCCAGGTAGTGGGCGGTGGCCAGGCCGTGGCCGCCGCCGCCCACGATCACCACGTCGTACGACCGCTTGGGCTCGGGGGTGCGCCAGAGCCAGTCCGGGTGGTCGGGCAGGTCGGCGCCGGGGGTGCGGGGGCTCATCGGGCGGCTCCTGAGGTGCCGGAGAGGTGCGGATACAGCGGGTGCTGCGCGGCCAGCGCCTCGGTGCGGGCGCGCAGCGCGGCCACGTCCGGCTCCGGCTGGAGGGCCAGCGCGATCACGTCGGCGACCTCGGCGAAGTCGTCCTCCGTGAAGCCCCGGGTGGCCAGCGCCGGGGTGCCGATGCGCAGGCCGGAGGTGACCATGGGCGGGCGCGGGTCGAAGGGGACGGCGTTGCGGTTGACGGTGATGCCGATCTCGTGGAGGAGGTCCTCGGCCCGCTTGCCGTCGAGTTCGGAGTCCCGCAGGTCGACCAGGACCAGGTGGACGTCCGTGCCGCCGGTGAGCACCTTCACTCCGGCCGCGGCCGCGTCGGGCCGGGCGAGGCGCTCGGCGAGGACACGGGCGCCCGCGAGGGTACGGGCCTGGCGTTCGGCGAACTCGGGCGAGGCCGCAACCTTGAAGGAGACCGCCTTGGCCGCGATGACGTGCTCCAGTGGGCCGCCCTGCATGCCGGGGAACACCGCCGAGTTGATCTCCTTGGCGAGGCCGGCGTCGTTGGTGAGGATGACGCCGCCGCGCGGACCGCCGAGGGTCTTGTGCGTGGTCGTCGTGACCACGTGGGCGTGCGGGACGGGGCTCGGGTGCAGTCCCGCGGCGACCAGGCCGGCGAAGTGCGCCATGTCGACCATGAGGAGGGCACCGACCTCGTCGGCGATCCGGCGGAAGGCGGCGAAGTCCAGCTGCCGCGGGTACGCCGACCACCCCGCGATGATCATCTTGGGCCGGTGCTCCTTGGCGAGCCGCTCCACCTCGTCCATGTCCACGAGGTTGTCGGTCTCGGAGACGTGGTACGGCACGACGTTCAGCATCCTGCCGCTGTAGTTGATGCGCATGCCGTGGGTGAGATGACCGCCGTGCGCGAGGTCGAGGCCGAGGATCGTGTCGCCGGGCTGGAGCAGGGCGAAGAACACGGCGGTGTTGGCCTGCGCGCCCGAGTGCGGCTGGACGTTGGCGTGAGCCGCCCCGAAGAGGGACGTGACCCGCTCGATGGCCAGGCGTTCGGTGACGTCGACGTGTTCGCAGCCGCCGTAGTAGCGGCGGCCGGGGTAGCCCTCGGCGTACTTATTGGTCGCGACCGAGCCCTGCGCCTCCATCACGGCGGCGGGCGCGAAGTTCTCGGAGGCGATCATCTCCAGGGTGGACTGCTGGCGGTGCAGTTCGGCGCGGAGGGCCGCGTGGACCTCGGGGTCCAGCTCGGCCAGGGGCGTGTTCAGCGCGTTCATGCGGGGTTCGCGTTCCTCTCGGCGGCCTCGACGACGTTGGCGAGCAGCATCGCCCGGGTCATGGGTCCCACTCCCCCGGGCATCGGCGCGAGCCATCCGGCGACCTCGGCGGCCTCGGGATGGATGTCGCCGACGAGTCCGTGCCCGGTGCGGGTGATGCCGACGTCCAGGACGGCCGCGCCGGGGCGCAGCATGTCCTTGGTGATCAGTCCGGGCGACCCGGCCGCCGCGACGACGATGTCCGCCTCGCGTACGTGCCGGGCCAGGCCCCTGGTTCCGGTGTGGCAGAGGGTGACGGTGGCGTTCTCGGAGCGGCGGGTGAGCAGCAGTCCGATCGGCCGTCCCACGGTGATGCCCCGGCCGATCACGCACACCCGTGCTCCCGCCGGCGGCACCTCGTAGCGGCGCAGCAGCTCGACGATGCCGCGCGGGGTGCAGGGCAGGGGGGCGTCGACACCGAGGACGAGCCGGCCGAGGTTGACCGGGTGCAGACCGTCCGCGTCCTTGGCGGGGTCCATGCGTGCGAGGACGGCGTTCGCGTCCAGATGGCGCGGGAGCGGGAGCTGGACGATGTAGCCGGTGCAGGCCGGGTCGGCGTTGAGGTCGTCGATGACGTCCTCGACCTGCCGCTGGCTTGCGTCGGCGGGCAGTTCACGGCGCAGGGAGGCGAGGCCGACCTCAGCGCAGTCGCGGTGCTTTCCGGCGACGTAGGCGTGGCTGCCGGGGTCGTCGCCGACGAGGACGGTGCCGAGGCCGGGCGGTCGGCCGGTCAGGGCCGTCGACTTGGCGACGCGTTCGGCGAGTTCGCGGCGGATGCCGGCGGCGGTGGCCCGGCCGTCGAGGAGTTGTGCGGTCACCGGTGGTGTTCCTTCCCCTGGGCTAGCCACGTAGGCGGGACATGGCCGGGTCGAACAGCGGCTCGTCGGCGACGACCGCCTCGACGCGCTGGTCGAAGTAGCCGATGTGCACGGTGGTGCCGGGGGTGGCAAGGCCGGCCGGGAGCCATGCGTAGGCGATGCCCTTGCCGACGGTGTAGCCGTACGCGGCGCTGGTGACGTAGCCGACCGCGCGGTCGCCGTCGTACACCGGCTCCTTGCCCATGACGACCGACCGCGGGTCGGCGATGGTGAGGCAGCTCAGCTTCCGCCGGACGTTCTCCTTGCGGCGCTCCAGCGCGGCCTTGCCGATGAAGTCGCCCTTGTCGGGTTTGACGGCGAAGCCGACGCCGGCCTCGTAGGGGTCGTGCTCGTAGGTCATGTCGGTGCCGAAGGAGCGGTAGCCCTTCTCCAGGCGCAGGCTGTTGAAGGCGCCCCGGCCGGCGATGATGCCGCCGAGCGGTTCGGCCGCCGCCCACAGGGTGTCCCACAGCTTCTGCCCCTGGTCGGCGCCCGTGTACAGCTCCCAGCCCAGTTCGCCGACGTAGCTCAGGCGCATCGCGGTCACCGGGACGCTGCCGACGTAGGCGCGCCGCGCGCGGAAGTACTTCAGTCCCGCGGCCGAGAAGTCCGCGTCGGTGAGCGGTTGCAGCACCTCGCGGGCGAGCGGGCCCCACAGGCCGATGCAGCAGGTGCCGGCGGTGATGTCGCGGACCTGGACCGTTCCATCGGCGGGCAGATGGCGGGTGAACCAGTCGAGGTCGAGGTTGCCGTTGGCGCCGACCTGGAAGAGGTCGGGGGCGAGGCGGGCGACGGTGATGTCGCTGCGGATGCCGCCGTCGTGGTTGAGCAGCAGGGTGTACGTCACCGAGCCGACGGACTTGGC
This sequence comes from Streptomyces sp. NPDC104106, assembly GCF_055584345.1. Classification (NCBI taxonomy): domain Bacteria; kingdom Bacillati; phylum Actinomycetota; class Actinomycetes; order Kitasatosporales; family Streptomycetaceae; genus Streptomyces; species Streptomyces sp. NPDC104106. The sequence continues at coordinate 334,992 of NZ_JBVJMF010000003.1, read as the reverse complement.
GACCTTGCCGGTGACGAGCCCTTCCAGGAAGCCGGCGGCGCCGGGGCCGCTCACCTCCAGGCGTTTGAGGGCGGTCATGTCGTACATCGCGACGGTCTCGCGGGTGACCTGGGCCTCGGCGCCGACGATGGGCGACCAGTAGCGCGCGGCCCAGTCGCCCGGGGTGGGGATGGCGCGGCCGTCGAGCAGGCGCGCGTTCGCCTCGTACCACTGCGGGCGCTCCCAGCCGGTCGCCTCCAGGAAGAACGCGCCGTGTTCCTGCTGGCGGGCGTAGAAGGGGCTGGTGCGGATCGGGCGCGGCTCCCCGGAGGGCTGGAGGGGGTGGAGGATGTCGTAGACCTCGGCGAAGTTCCGGCAGTCGCGGGCCAGGACGTACTCCGGGGACAGCTGGTGCGGCTCGAAGCGGTTGACGTCGCACTCGTGCAGGTCGAAGGAGGAGCAGTGGCCGTCGACCAGCCATTCGGCGACGGCGCGGCCGACGCCCGCGGAGTGGGTGACCCAGACGGCCTCGGCGACCCAGAAGCCCTTGACGTCCGGGGACTCGCCGAGCAGGGGGTAGCCGTCGGTGGTGAAGGAGAACAGGCCGTTGATGCCCTCCTCGACCTTGGCCTCCTGGGTGGCCGGGAGCAGCGACCGGGTCTCGGTCCAGGCGGGCTCGAAGTCCTCCTCGGTGAACTTCAGGACCGAGGGCATCTCCTCGGCCTGGTCCACGGAGAGGATGTCGTCGGCGGAGACCGGCATGGGGCGGTGGCCGTAGTAGCCGATGCCGAGGCCGTCGTAGCGGTCGCGGTAGTAGAGGTCGGCGTCCTGGTGGCGCAGGATCGGGCGGACCGCCTCCTCGGTCTGGCCGGCGAGGGCCGGGACCGGGCCGGTCCAGGCGAGCTGGTGGGCGAGCGGGGTGAGCGGCAGGTTCATGCCGACCATGCGGGCGATATTCGGTCCCCAGATGCCGGCGCAGCACACGACGACCTCGGCGGGGATCTCGCCCTGGTCGGTGACGACGCCGGTGACGCGGCCCTCGTCCTGCCGGATGTCGAGGACTTCGTGCCGGGCGAGGAAGCGCACGCCGCGCTCGGTGGCCCGGCGGATCTGTGCCTCGACGGCGAGAACGGCCTTGGCGAGGCCGTCGGTGGGGACGAGGAGGCCGCCGAGGACCCGGTCCCGGTTGACGAGCGGGTGCCGCTCCACGCACTCGTCGGGGGTCAGCAGGTGCGCCTCGATGCCCCAGGCGGTGATCCAGCCGTGGCGGCGGTGCAGTTCGGCGAGGCGCTCGGGGCCGGTGGCCACCTCCAGGCCGCCGACCTGGAGGAAGCAGGGCCGGCCGTCGACGTCGAGGGAGCGGAACTTCTCGACGGTGTAGCGGGCCAGTTCCGTCATCGTCTTCGAGGGGTTCGTCTGGAAGACCAGGCCCGGGGCGTGCGAGGAGGAGCCCCCGGTGGCCGGGAGGGGGCCCTGGTCGACCACGGTCACTTCGGTCCAGCCGCGCGCGGAGATCTCGTCCGCCAGGGCCGCTCCCACGACGCCCGCTCCGATGATCACCACTCGGGGTCCCGCCATCGCCCAACCTCCGAACTTGAGACCGGTCCAGTTGCTTTCTGCGCAACTTGATTCAGGCTGCGCAACTCAATGTGCCCGCCGCCGAGGAGGGGTGTCAAGGGGGCGGTCACGCCGGAAAACGGGCCGGATACGGGCCGCGAACACGGCGAAGCCCGGCAGGCGGCGCGCGTTGCGTGCACACCGCCTGCCGGGCTGTTCGGCGGGCCCTCGCCGGCCCCGGGCTACCTCAGCCAGGCGTCGACCTTGTCCCGGTTCGCCTCGACCCACTTCCGGGCCGCCGCGTCGTCCGTCATCTTGTCCTGCGCGATGTACCGGGCGACGGTGTTCTGGTCGTCGTTGGTCCAGTGGAAGTTCCGCACCAGGCGGTACGCCGGGCTGCCCGAGCCGGCGAACCGCGCGCTGACGACCTTGTCCAGGTCGTAGACGGGGTAGTCGCAGGCCACCTTCGCCGCGTCCGCGTCGCAGCCTGGCGTGTACTTCGGCAGGCTGACCTTGACCAGCGGCACCTCGGACATGAACCACTGGGGCTCGTAGAAGTAGCCGATCACCCACTGCTTGTTCTTCTCGGCCGTCCGGTACGCCTGGATGAGCGCGGTCTCGCTGCCCGCGTACACCACCTTGAAATCGAGCTTCAGGTTCTTGACCAGGGCAGCGTCGTTGGTGACGTACGACGGGTCGCCGTCGAGCAGTTGGCCCTTGCCGCCGGACTCGGAGGTCCGGAACCTGTCCGCGTACCTGTCGAGGTTCTTCCAGTCGAGGATGTCCGGGTGCGCCTTGGCCAGCCACGGCGGCACGAACCAGCCGATGACGCCCTTGTTGCCGGTCGAGCCGGCCTCGACGGCCGTCTTCTGCCCGGTGATGTACTTCTTCTTCAGATCGTCATGGCCCCAGTTCTCCAGGACGGCGTCGACCTCGCCGGTCCCGAACCCCTGCCAGGCGATCTCCTCCTTCAGGTTCTTCTTGACGACCGTGCAGCCGAGGTCGTGCTGCGCGACGTACGCGACGACCGCCGCGTCCGCCTCGTAGCCGATCCACGGGTTGACGGCCAGGTTGAAGGTGCCGCACGTGCCGTCCGAGCGCTTCGAGCCGGACGAGGACATGTCGCTCACCTTCGCGCCCACGCAGGAGGTGAGGGTGAGGCTCAGGAGGGTCAGGCCGGCCGCGCCGGTGCGCCAGTGTCGTGCCATGGTGTCGTGCTCCTTACGCCCGGGTGCGTCGCGCCGCGGCCTGAGTGATCCGGTCGAACATGACTCCGAGCAGGACGATGGCCAGTCCCGCCGCGAGCCCCTTGCCGTACAGCTGCCCCTGCGAGAACCCGGCCACCACGTCGTAGCCGAGGGCGCCGGCCCCCACCAGGCCGCCCACGACGACCATCGACAGCACGTAGATCAGGCCCTGGTTGGTGGCGAGCGTCAGCGCGCCGCGCGCCATCGGCAGCTGGACCTTGGTGATGGTCTGCCAGGTGTCGCACCCGGCCGAGGTGGCCGCCTCGACGGTCGCCTCGGGCACGTTCCGCACACCGTCCGCGATGATCTTTATCGCGACGGGTGCCGCGTAGACGACGGCCGCGGCGATCGCGGTGAACCGGGTGGCGCCGAACAGCGCCAGGAACGGAACGAGATAGACGAAGGGCGGCATGACCTGCGCGGCGTCCAGGGTGGGCCGGACCAGCCGGTCCACGAGCGGAGTGCGTCCCATCCACACGCCGACGACGACGCCGAGCAACATGACCAGCACCGTGGCCACGGCCGTCGAGGCGAGGGTGGTCATGCTGTCCGACCACACACCCGTGCCGACGAGGAGCCCGACGCACACGACTGCCGTCACCGCGGCCCAGCGGCCGCCGAGCACCGCGGCGAGCGCGACCAGGGTGAGTCCGACGAGCCACCACGGGGAGTCGGTGAGCAGTGTCTGGAACGGGTTGAGCAGGCCGTCGGTGAGCACGCCCCGCACTCCGTTGGTCAGCCCGGAGAGGTGGTCCTGGAGCCAGGTGGTCGCCGTGTCGGCCGCGCTCGCGATGTGGCCGCCGACGGTGCCGTTGCCGGGGAACTCGGCCGCCCAGACGTAGGTGTGGGACACGTACACCATGAAGCCGACCCCGAGCGCCCCCGCCGCCAGCAGCGGCCCGCGCCACCTGCGCAGGCGTCCGCCCGCCCGCCGGCCGGCCTCGGCTCGTCCGGCCGCCGCCGTGGTGACCCGGTCGAGCACGATCGCCATGACGACGATGGCGAGGCCCGCGTTGAAGGCGGTGCCGACGTCGAGCGACTGCAGGGCCTGCACGACGGTCTTGCCGAGGCCGGGCGCGTCGATCAGCGCGGCGATGGTCACCATGGCGAGGGCGGCCATGATGGTCTGGTTGACGCCCATGACGACGGTGCGCCTGGACATCGGCAGCAGCACTTTCACCAGTTGCTGCGTGCGGGTCGTGCCGAGGGAGTCCGCCGCCTCGACGGTGGTCGCGGGCACGGAGCGGATGGCGTGGGCCGTGATGCGGATGGCGGGCGGTGCCGCGTAGATCACGGTGGTGATCACCGCGGAGGCACCGCCGATGAGGAAGATCAGGGTCAGCGGGGCGAGGTAGACGAAGGTCGGCATCGTCTGCATGAAGTCCAGGAAGGGCGTCATGATCCGGTTGAACCGGTCGGACAGGCCCGCCCACACGCCGAGCGGGACGCCGATGAGCAGCGCCACGAGGACCGCCGACAGGGTCAGCGCCAGCGTGTCCATGCTCTCCTGCCACAGGCCCTGGAGCCCGAAGAAGCCGAAACCCGCCACGGCCAGCAGCGCGACCCGCCAGTTGCCGACGGCCCACGAGACGTAGCCGGTGATGCCGACGACGCCGAACCAGCCGATCTGCGGGACCGGGCGGGAGCCGACGGGCTGGGAGATCAGCGACTGGACGAAGGTCACGAGATGGTCGATGGCCAGCCGGATCTCGTTGAAGAAGTACAGGAAGAGCGGGTTCGAGTCGCGGTTGGCCCCGATGCTGTCGTTGACGTCGTTGAGCCAGCGGTGCAGCCCGGTGAGGTCGGCCGCCGCCAGGGTCAGCGTCTGCCGGCCGCGCAGCACGGCGAAGAGCACGAGCCAGAGGACCAGGATCCCCGCGACCACCATGGGGCGGCTGACCTTCTCGCGCAGGGGCGCGGCCGGCGCGCTCGTGTCGGCGGCGACGGCCATCACGCACCGCCTTCGTCGCCGGCGACGACGGACAGGATCTCCTCGTCGCCGACGATGCCCAGCAGCTTTCCGCCCTCGACGACCTTGACCGGCTTCTCGGCCGCCAGCACCGCCCGGGTGGCCTCGCGCACCACGACGTCCGGTCCCAACTCCGGCCCGTCCAGGGCGTCTTCGGGCTGGGCCGGGCGCATGATCCAGCGCAGGGTGAGCACGTCGCCGCGCGGCACGTCCCGGACGAAGTCCCGTACGTAGTCGTCGGCGGGGGCGCCGACCAGTTCGTCGCCGGTGCCGCACTGGACCATCCTGCCGTCGCGCATGATCAGGATGCGGTCGCCCAGCTTCAGGGCCTCGGACAGGTCGTGGGTGATGAACACCATGGTCTTGCCGACCTCGTGGTGCAGCCGGATGACCTCGCTCTGCATGTCCCGGCGGATCAGCGGGTCGAGCGCCGAGAAGGGCTCGTCGAAGAAGAGTACGTCGGGGTCGCCGGCGAGGGCACGGGCGAGCCCGACGCGCTGCTGCATACCGCCGGAGAGCTGGTCGGGGTAGGAGTTCTCGTATCCGGCGAGGCCCACCAGTTCGACGGTCTGAAGTGCCCGCCTGGTGCGCTCGGCCCTGCTCATGCCCCGTATCTCCAGGCCGAACGCGACGTTGTCGACGACCTTGCGGTGCGGCAGCAGGCCGAAGTGCTGGAACACCATGGAGAACTTGCTGCGCCGCATCTCGCGCAGCCGCCGGGAGTCGGCGCCGCGGATGTCCTCGCCCTCGAAGACGACCTCGCCCGCGGTGGGTTCGATCAGCCGGGTGAGACATCGCACCAGGGTGGACTTGCCGGAGCCGGACAGGCCCATGACGACGAAGACCTCGCCCGGCGAGACGTCGAAGTTCACGTCCCGTACGGCGGCGGTGCAGCCGGTGCGGTCCATCAGCTCGCGGCGGGTGAGACCGCACAGCTCCGCGGAGTCCGGCACCGCGTCGGCCTTCGGCCCGAACACCTTCCACAGCCCGCGCACGGAGATGACGGGGGTGCGGTCCTTCGAGTCCTGGGACGTGTCGCGCCGCCGCGACACCTCGGTCTGTGCTGGGCCCATGGTCGACCTCTTTCGGCGTTCAGCCGCGGAACCAGTGCTGCGGCCGGGGTTGGATGTTCTGCCAGACGTGCTTGGGCTCCCGGTATTCGTCGAGGCCCGTCGGCCCCAGCTCACGGCCCACGCCGGAGTGCCCGAACCCACCCCACTCGGCCTGCGGCACATAGGGGTGGTAGTCGTTGATCCACACGGTGCCGTGCCGCAGCCGGCGGGCGACCCGCTGCGCCTTGCCCGCGTCCTGCGTCCACACGGCCCCCGCGAGGCCGTACTCCGTGTCGTTGGCGATGCGGACGGCGTCGTCCTCGTCACGGAAGCGTTCGACGGTGAGCACGGGCCCGAAGGACTCCTCGTGCACCACGCGCATGTCCTGCCGGCACTCGTCCAGGACGGTCGGCGGGTAGTAGAAGCCTCCGGCCAGCGCGGGATCGTCCGGGCGCGCGCCGCCGCAGCGCAGTACGGCGCCCTCGGCCAGGCCCGCCGCGACGTACGCCTCGACCTTCTCCCGGTGCCGGGCGGAGATCAGCGGCCCGGTCTCGGCCTCGGCGTCGAAGGGCCCGCCGAGCCGGATCAGCCGGGCGCGGCGGACGACCTCGGCCACGAAGGCGTCGTGCAGCGAGTCCTCGACGATCAGCCGGGCGCCGGCCGAGCAGACCTGCCCGGAGTGCAGGAAGACCGCGGTGAGAGCGAAGTCGACGGCCGTGTCGAAGTCGGCGTCGGCGAAGACGACATTGGGGTTCTTGCCGCCCAGCTCCAGCGCGACCTTCTTCACGCTCGCCGCGGCGGTCGCCATGATGTGCCGGCCGGTGTCCAGTCCGCCGGTGAACGACACCATGTCGACGGCCGGGTGCTCGGCCAGCGGTGCGCCCGCCTCGGCTCCGGCGCCCAGGACGAGGTTGGCGGCGCCGGCGGGCAGCCCGGCCTCCTCGAGTGCCCTGATCAGCAGGATCGAGGTGGAGGGGGTCAGTTCGCTGGGCTTGAGGACGACGGTGTTGCCCGCGAGCAGGGCCGGGGCGACCTTCCAGGAGGCCTGCAGCAGCGGGTAGTTCCACGGCGTGATCAGCGCGCAGACGCCGACGGGCTCGTACACGACCCGGCTCACGGCGTCGTCGCGGCCGGTGTCGATCACCCGGCCGGCCCCGGTGCCGGCGATGCCGCCGTAGTACCGGAAGCAGGAGACGACGTCGGCGATGTCGTACTCGCTCTCCACCAGCCGCTTGCCGGTGTCCAGGGACTCGGCGCGGGCGAACTCCTTGGCGTCGCGTTCGAGGATGCCGGCGGTACGCAGCAGCAGGGCGCCGCGCTCCCGCTCGGGCGTCCCGGGCCAGGGCCCCTCGTCGAAGGCCCGGCGGGCCGCGGCGATCGCCGCCTCGGTGTCGGGGCGGGTGCCTTCCGAGACCGTCGCGACGAGTGTGCCGTCGGCCGGACAGCGGATCTCGCGGTGGCCGCCGGCCACCGGATCACGCCATTTCCCGGCCACATACAGATCTGCCACGCGCCGCGCCCTTCGAGGAGAATTCGTTGCGCATCGTGCACTGATTTGCTCGTGGTGGAACACCCTGGCCGAATGGGCCGACACCCGTCAAGGGGTCGGTCATGGCTGGTTCCAGGCGTTCAGCCGGTCCAGTACCGCTCGCCGCCAGCGCTCGGTCTCGGCGATCTGGTTGAAGGTGAACAGGTGCAGTCCGGCCACGGCCGCCGACGGCCCGGTCAGCGCCCGCGCGGCGCCGGTGAGCACTCGTTCGGGCGTGTAGCCGCCGGGAGCCGCGAACCTCAGGAACCAGGAGGGGTGCCGGGTGAGGAAGCGCGTCGACTCCCCCACCCCGATCTTCGTCGCCATGGCCAGCAGCTTCGCCCGCTGTACGGGACCCGCGACACCGACGTGCACGGGCAGGGCGATGTCACGACGCCGGATCCGGGTGATCCAGTCGCCGAGCACGCGCGCGTCGAAGCACAGGTTGCTCACGATGTACGTGGCGTGTGTCCGCTTGTCCCACATCGACTGGACGGTGAGGTCGTCGTGGATGAGCGGATGGCTCTCGGGATACCCGGTGATCCCCACGTCCGGGAAGGGACTGCCCAGTTCGGTGAGCCTGCGCAGCACCGGAAGCGCCGCGTCGTACGGCCCGGCCGGCGGGTCCGCGTCGCCCGCCGGCACGAAGAGGTCCCCGATCCCGGCCGCGCGCAGCCGCTCGGTGACGTCTTTCAGGTGCGCGTCGTCCCGCAGCAGGCGCGCGGGGACGTGCGGGACGACGCGGTATCCGTGCGCGGCGAGCCGCTCGGTGAGGGCGAGCGTCGGTTCCAGGCCCTTGACCGGCGACGCCGTGACCGTGACCACGACGTCGCGGGGCACATGGGCGAGGACCTCGTCCTGCGTCGCCCTCGCCGGGAGCACCTCGTAGCGGACGCGGCCGAGCAGCGCCCGCAGAGCCTCGGCGCCCACGGTCTACCCGGCCTGCTTCTGGGCGTCGCGGTGCCGGTAGTACACGGCCTTGGACGGTTCCAGCGGCTCCTTGCCGAGGATCAGGTCGGCCGCCTTCTCGGCGATCATCATCACCGGCGCGTAGATGTTGCCGTTGGTGACGTAGGGCATCACCGACGCGTCCACCACGCGCAGCCCGTCCAGCCCGTGCACGCGCAGGGTGAGCGGGTCGACGACGGCCGTCTCGTCGGTGCCCATCTTGCAGGTGCAGGAGGGGTGCAGGGCGGTCTCGCCCTCCCGGGCGACCCAGGCGAGGATCTCCTCGTCGGTCTCGACGCAGGGGCCGGGCGAGATCTCGCCGCCGTTGTAGGGGGCGAGGGCGGGCTGGCCGAGGATCCGGCGGGCGACACGGATCGCCTCGACCCACTCGCGGCGGTCCTGTTCGGTGGAGAGGTAGTTGAAGCGCAGTGCGGGCTTGACCCGCGGGTCCCTGCTCCTGATCTTCACCGACCCGATGGCGTCGGAGTACATGGGTCCGACGTGCACCTGGTACCCGTGGCCGCCGGCCGGCGAGGAGCCGTCGTAGCGGACGGCCACCGGGAGGAAGTGGAACATCAGGTTGGGGTAGTCCACGTCCTCGTTGCTGCGGGCGAAGCCGCCGGCCTCGAAGTGGTTGGTGGCCGCCGGCCCCTTGCGCAGCAGCCACTGCAGGCCGATGAAGGGCGCGCGCCACTTCGCCATGTACGGCTGCACGGACACGGGCTGCTTGCAGGCGTACTGGACGTACACCTCCAGGTGGTCCTGCATGTTCTCGCCGACTCCGGGCAGGTCGTGCACGACGTCGACGCCGAGGGCGGACAGCTCGGCGGCGTTGCCGACGCCGGAGAGCTGGAGCAGTTGCGGTGAGTTGATCGCCCCGCCGCACAGGATGACCTCGCCGGCGCTGACCCGCTGGGGCACACCCCTGCCGCGCCGGTACTCGACGCCGACGGCCCGTTTGCCCTGGAAGAGGACGCGGGTGACCAGCGCGCGGGTGCGCACCGTGAGGTTCGGCCGCTTCATCGCGGGCTTGAGGTACGCCTTCGAGGCCGACAGCCGCCGGCCGCGGTGGACGTTGCGGTCGAACTTGGCGAAGCCTTCCTGCCGGTAGCCGTTGACGTCGTCGGTCGGCGCGTAGCCCGCCTGCTGTGTGGCCCGGAGGAAGGCGCCGAAGAGCGGGTTGGTCGCGGGTCCCCGTTCCAGGACGAGCGGCCCGTCGTGGCCGCGGAACTCGTCGTCGGGGTCGGCCGCCAGGCAGTTCTCCATCCGGCGGAAGTACGGCAGGCAGTGGGCGTAGTCCCAGGTCTCCATGCCGGGGTCGGCGGCCCAGCGCTCGTAGTCCATCGGGTTGCCGCGCTGGAAGATCATGCCGTTGATGCTGCTGGAACCGCCGAGCACCTTGCCGCGGGCGTGGTAGATGCGCCGGCCCCCCATGTGGGGTTCGGGCTCGGACTCGTACTTCCAGTCGTAGAAGCGGCTGCCGATGGGGTAGGTGAGGGCCGCCGGCATGTGGATGAAGACGTCCCAGGGATAGTCGGAGCGGCCCGCTTCCAGGACGAGCACTCGGTTTCCGGGGTCGGCCGAGAGCCGGTTCGCCAGTGCGCTGCCGGCCGATCCGCCGCCGACGATGACGAAGTCGTAGTGCAGAGGAGCCATGTGTCGCCTCGTCTCGCTCGCGCCGTCGTGATGCGCGGCATGCTAGTACGGGTATCGCAATGTGCACCAGGTTGCGAACAACGCAACCTGTAAGATCTTTGTTCACGCCGTGTTACTTGCGAGCGCGTTGTTTACCGCGCGTATAGTTCCGCTATGAGCAACCACACTCCGGATAACGAAACACAGGGGTCGCCGTCCGGCGGAGTGCAGTCCGTCGACCGGGCCATCAGCGTCCTGGAGATCCTCGCCCAGCGCGGTGAGGCCGGCGTGAGCGAAGTGGCCGCCGAGATCGATGTGCACAAGTCGACCGCGTTCCGTCTGCTCGGCGCACTGGAGGCGCGCGGCCTGGTCGAGCAGTCGGGCGAGCGGGGCAAGTACTCCCTCGGCTTCGGCATCGTCCGCCTGGCCGGAGCCGTCACGGGGCGTATCGACATCACCCAGCAGGGCCGGCCGGTGTGCGAGCGGCTGGCCGAGGAGATCGGCGAGACGGTCAACATCGCGGTGATGCAGGAGCACTACGCGATCAACCTCTACCAGGTGCGCGGCCAGGCCGCCGTCACCGCGCACAACTGGGTCGGCCAGCTCACCCCGCTGCACGCCACCTCCAGCGGCAAGATCATGCTGGCCCAGCTGCCCGCCAAGGAGCGCGCCGCGCTGCTGGCGGAGGCCGGCCTGAAGAAGCTGACGACCCACACCATCTCCTCGAAGGCCAAGCTGGAGAAGAACCTCGCCGAGGCCCGCGAGCGCGGTTACGCCTGGACCCTGGAGGAGCTGGAGATCGGGCTGCACGCCATGGCGGCGCCGATCCGGGACCGGGAGGGGCGGGTCATCGCCTCGATCAGCGCGTCCGGGCCCGCGTACCGGTTCACCGAGGAGCGCATGCACGAGCTGGCCCCGGTGCTCGTCAAGGGCGCCGAGGAGATCAGCCACCGCATGGGATACCTGGGCTGACCGCCCGCCGTACGACCGCCGCACCGCCCGCGTTCGCCCCCCGCGCGGGCCACGGCCGTCCCCTCACTCCTGCGTGCGTGCGCCGAGCCGCTCGTTCACCCAGTCGTGGAAGGCACCGATGTGGTGCTCGCTGGGGACGAGCACACCGCCCTTGGCGTAGAGCCGTGAACCCATGCCCGGCTGGGTGCGCTCGCAGGCGTCGAAGTCCTGGCGGTTGACCCGGTCGAACAGTTCCACGGACCGGCTGACGTCCTTGCCGCTCTCCACGACGTGCGGCAGGTAGAGCCAGTCGCACTCGACGATCGTGCGGTCGACGGCCACCGGGTACATCCGGTGGAAGATCACGTGGTCGGGCACGAGGTTGACGAAGACCTGCGGCTTGACGGTGATCGCGTAGTACCGGCGGTCCTGGTCCTCGGACACGCCCGGTATCCGGTCCAGTCCCTCGGAGCCGTCCACCGTGAAGCCCCTGACCTCGGCGCCGAACTCGGCGCCGTGGCCGACGTAGTACTGCGCCGCGTAGCCGTCGGCGAACTCCGGCAGGACCTCGGTGAGTTCGGGGTGGATGGTGGCGCAGTGGTAGCACTCCATGAAGTTCTCGATGATGAGCTTCCAGTTCGCCTTGACGTCGTAGACGATCCGCTTGCCCACCGAGAGGCCGGCGATGTCGTAGCGGTCGATCGACTCGACGTCGCCGAGGCGCGTGACCACCTCGCCGATGACGTCCTCCTCGAAGGAGGGCGGGTCCTCCGCCAGGCATACCCACACATAGCCGAGCCATTCGCGCACGGCCACGCTCACCAGGCCGTACTCGGTGCGGCCGACGTCGGGCATCCTGGTGAGGTTGGGTGCCGCGACGAGCTTGCCGTCCAGGTCGTAGGTCCAGGCGTGGTACGGGCACTGGAAGGCGCGCCTGACCTCGCCCGCGCCGTCGGTGCACAGCTTGGCGCCGCGGTGCCGGCAGACGTTGAAGTAGGCACGGACGGAATGGTCGCGCGCCCGGGTGACGAGGACGCTCTCGCGGCCCACGTCGACGGTGCGGAAGGCGCCGGGCTTGGCCAGGTCGCAGGAGCGTGCGACGCAGAACCACATGGCCTCGAAGATGCGCTCCTGTTCCAGGGCGAAGACGCCCGGGTCCGTGTAGGCGGAGCCGGGGAGGGTGGCGATCAGGCTGTCCGGCAGGCTGGTCGAGGTCACGGTGCACTCCTCGGGAGACGTTGGGGCGGCAGGGGCATCGGTACGCCGGTCCGTGGCCACGTCAGGCCGCGGTCGCCGCGGAGGTGAGCTGTTTGCGCCAGCGGGTGAACAGCCGCGGCTGGTTCATCCCGAGGACGGCGACCGGCCGGCCCGCCCGCCGGTAGACGGCGAGGAAGCTGCGGTCGTCGGTCGAGCCCTCCTCGACCGACACGTCGTCGGCCCCTGCGGCGTGGCCGACGAACTGGATCTTCACGCCGTACTGGTCCGACCAGAAGTACGCGGGCCGGGGCACGCCCGGCTCGGTGGCACCGCCCGCGAGCAGCGTGGCGACGGCGGTGTCCGGCCGCTCCAGCGCGCCGGTCCAGTGCTCGACCCTGCGGTGGGTCGCGGTGTGCGGGTCGTACCAGTTGGCGCAGTCGCCCACGGCGACCACCCCGGCCAGGCTCGTGCGGCCGTCGGCGCCGCACGTCACGCCGTTGCCGAGCGCGACGCCGGACCCTTCGAGCCAGTCGACGCAGGGCCGCGCGCCCACGCCGACGACGACGGTGTCGGCGGGGACGGAACGGCCGTCCTCGAGCAGCACGCCGTCGACGCGCCGCTCCCCGCCGAGTCCCTTCACCCCGACACCGCACAGCAGCCGTACGCCGTGATCCGTGTGGAGGGCGGAGACGATGCCGCCCATGGCCGGGCCGAGCGGTCCGGCCAGCGGTGTGGGCGCCGCCTCGACCACGGTGACGTCAAGGCCGAGGGCGTGCGCCGTGGCGGCGACCTCCGCGCCGACGAAGCCCCCTCCGATCACCACCAGCCTTCCGCCGAGGGCGAGTTCGTCCCGCAGGGCGCGGGCGTCGTCCAGGGTGCGCAGCACGTGGACGCCGGCGAGGCCCTCGGTGCCGGGCAGGGTGCGGGCGGCGGCGCCGGTGGCGATGACCACGCCGTCGGCGCGGATCTCCCGGCCGTCGGCGAGCCGGACCGCACGCTCGGTGCGGTCGAGTCCGGTGGCGCGGGTGCCGAGCACCCACTCCGCCCGGAGGTCCTCGTCGTCCCGCTCCAGCGCCAGGTCGGCCTCGTCGAGGGTGCCGGCCAGGAACTCCTTGGACAGCGGCGGCCTGTCGTAGGGGCGGTGCGGTTCTTCGCCGACGAGGACGAGACGGCCGTCGTAGCCCCGCTTGCGCAGGGAGCGCGCGGCCGACAGACCGGCCAGCGAGGCGCCCACGACGGCCACGGTCCTCACGCGGGGCCTCCGGCCAGGCGGGCGGCGAGGCACGGCGGCAGGTTGGGTGCCTCCGTGGAGAGCCGGACGTGGATCACGCCGTCCTCGACGACGACCTCGTGGGTGCGGACCGGCAGCTTGGCCGGGGGCGCGTCCACGGCGCCGGTGCGCAGGTCGAACTTCGAGGCGTGCAGGGGGCACTCCACCTCGCAGCCCTCCAGCCAGCCGTCGGCGAGCGAGGCGTCCTGGTGGGTGCAGGTGTCGTCGATGGCGAACAGCTCGCCGTCGTCGGTGTGGAACACCGACACGGGCGGGTCGATGTCGAGCCGGTGGGCCTCGCCTCGCGGCAGATCCGCGAGACGGCACGCGGGAATCATCATGACACCTCGGTGCGTATAGCGAAACGGATTGCGATGAGCGCAACGTCAGTCTGCTGGCGGCCCTGAAGCGTTGTCAAGGCGTCGGAAGGCCGGGTTGGGCGGGCTTCGGCGGCGGTGTTCCGGGCACGCCGAAGCGACCGTGAAAGCGCAGGTCAGAAGAGGAAGCAGGCGTCTGCCGGAGCGCGCCGACGGCCCTGCCGCCGGTGCCGTGCGCGCAGGCTTCGGCACCAGGGGCAGGGCCGCTCACCGGCCGGCGGTCAGAAGCCGCGGTCGATCCACTCCTGAAGATGCGGGGCCTCCGCGCCGATGGTGGTGGTCCCGCCGTGACCGGTGTGCACGACGGTGTCGTCCGGCAGGACGAGGAGGCGCTCGCGGATCGAGCGGATGATGGCCGGGAAGTCGCTGTACGACCGTCCCGTCGCGCCCGGTCCACCGGCGAAGAGCGTGTCGCCGCTGAAGAGCGCGGACAGCCGCGGCGCGTACAGGCACACGGCTCCGGGGGCGTGTCCCGGGGTGTGCAGCACGGTCAGCTCGGCGCCCGCGACCACGAGGGGCTGCCCGTCGGTCAGCTCGGCGTCGGGCGCCCGGTCGGGATGGGTCTGTTTCCACAGCTCCAGGTCGTCGGCGTGCAGCAGGACGGGGGCTCCGGTGCGGGCGGCGAGTTCGGGCGCGGCGTCGATGTGGTCGTTGTGCGCGTGGGTGCACACGATCGCCCGCAGGGCGCGGCCGCCGAGGGCCCGCAGGATCGCCTCGGCGTCATGGGCGGCGTCGATGACGATCGCCTCCGTTCCGTCGCCCACGATCCACACGTTATTGTCGACGTCCCAGGTGCCGCCGTCCAGTACGAACGTCCCCGAGGTGACGAGGCGCTCGATGCGGACGCCCGGCATCAGAGGACCACCACGGAGCGCAGGACGTCGCCGTGGCGCATCCGCTCGAAGGCCTTCTCCACGTCGTCCAGCGCGATGGTCTCCGTGACGAAGGCGTCCAGGTCGAGGCGGCCCTGGAGGTAGAGGTCGATGAGCATCGGGAAGTCACGGGAGGGCAGGCAGTCGCCGTACCACGACGACTTCAGCGCCCCGCCGCGCCCGAACACGTCCAGCAGCGGCAGTTCCAGTTTCATCTCCGGCGTCGGCACCCCGACGAGGACGACGGTGCCGGCGAGGTCACGGGCGTAGAAGGCCTGCCGGTACGTCTCCGGACGGCCCACCGCGTCGATCACGACATCGGCGCCGAAGCCGCCGGTCAGCTCGCGCACCGCGTCGACCGCGTCCGCGTCCTTGGAGTTGACGGTGTGGGTCGCGCCGAGCGCCGCCGCCGTGGCGAGCTTCCGGTCGTCGATGTCCACCGCGATGATCTTCGCCGCACCGGCCAGGTTCGACCCGGCGATCGCCGCGGCCCCCACACCGCCGCAGCCGATCACGGCGACCGTGTCACCGCGACCGACGCCACCGGTGTTGATCGCCGCCCCCAGCCCCGCCATGACACCGCAGCCCAGCAGCCCCGCGGCGGCCGCCGAGGCGGTCCGGTCGACCTTGGTGCACTGCCCGGCCGCCACCAGCGTCTTCTCCGCGAAGGCGCCGATCCCGAGCGCCGGCGACAGCTCCGTGCCGTCGGTCAGCGTCATCCTCTGCTCGGCGTTGTGCGTGGCGAAGCAGTACCAGGGCCGCCCGCGCAGACAGGCGCGGCACTGACCGCACACGGCACGCCAGTTGAGGATCACGAAGTCACCGGGCGCCACGTCGGTGACGCCCTCCCCCACCGACTCCACCACGCCCGCCGCCTCGTGCCCGAGCAGGAACGGGAAGTCGTCACTGATCCCGCCCTCGCGATAGTGCAGATCGGTGTGGCACACCCCGCAGGCCTCGACCCTGACCAGCGCCTCGCCCGGACCGGGGTCGGGCACGACGATCGTTTCCAGGCTGACGGGGGCGCCCTTGCTCCGCGCGACGACAGCACGCACCTGCTGGGACATGGCCACTCCTCGACTCACCGAAGGCATGTTGCCTATTACGGCACGCATCTCGTGTGCCGCAACTCAGCATCGCGGAGGCCGGAGCGGTGGTCAAGGAGCGGGACCCAAGGAGCGGGGGTAGGGGGTCGGGCACCGGTCCGGGGATTCCCGCCGGCCGAGCGGTCACGCGAAGGACGTGCGTGTTGCGGGCAGGGCCCGCACCATGGACATCGAGGCGGGGCCGCGCGGCGAGCGGCAGCCGTGCCGGTCGTTTCCGAGGGAGAGCCACGTGGAGTCCGGCGCCGATTCCCCGGTCCTGCGGGACCTGTGGCAGCAGCTGCCCGGTCACTTTCGCGCCGAGTTCCTGCGCCGCGGCGCCGAAGCGGACTGGTGGGCCCTGGAGACACGGCCGGGCGACTGGGAGGCGATGCGCCCGCTGGTGCTGTCCGAGGCCGGCTACCGCCGCTTCGGCTCGCTCGCGGCGGGCGTGCTGCGCTGTGCGCTGCTCGCCTGCCGGCGCCGGGCCGGAACCGCCGGTGAACTGCACCGGGCGCTGGGCGAGGAGGGCGATCTGCGGCTGCTGGATCCGGCGCAGCCCCTGTCCGCCGCCGCGCTGCTGCGCATGGCCCGTCCCGACGCGCTGCTGGCGGGCGGCCGGCCCTGGTTCGTCGAGCTGAACATCGGCCCCAACATCTACGGCGTTCCCGGGCTGGAGGAGCGGGGGGCGGCGTTCGCCCGCCGCTGGCCCGACGGCGTCCTCGCCGAGCCCCCGTCCACCTTGCGCGCACGGGCGAACGCCCTGGCCCGGGTCGCCGCGCCGACGGCCGGCGCCGGCCCGGGCCGCGTCCTCGTACCCACCTGGCCGGCGTCGTCGGGCATCGCGGCGAAGCTGGGCAGCGCCCGCGCGCTGCGCGCGTACCTGCGGCCGGCCGCCGAGGCCGCGAGGGCCGCCGGACTGGACGTGTCCGTCGCGGACCTGTCCGAAGTACGGGGCGGCACCGGCGGGTTGTGGGTGGGCGGCGACCGCGTCGACGTGGTCTTCAATCAGTTCGCCAGTCGTGTGGTGACGGACAGCGGGTCACTCGCCGTGCTCCGCGAGGCGCTGCTGGCCGGCGGCGTACGGCTGTTCGTCCCCGAGGCGTCGTGCCTGCTCAGCGCCAAGCGGGTGCTGGCGTGGATGCACGAGGATCTGGACCTGTACGGCCCCGCGGACCGCGCCCTGATCCTGGGGCACGTGCCCTGGACGGCCTGGCTGGGCCCCGGCCAGTGCCCCGGCCGGCGTCGCCGTCTCCTCGCGCGGGCCGTGCGCGACCGGGCCGGGCTCGTCGCCAAACCGTCGTCCGGGCGCGGCGGCACGGGCTTCGTCGACGGGCACCGGTTCACGGACCGGCAGTGGCGGGAACTGCTGGCGGACGCCTCGCGCGAGCACACGCTCGTCCTCCAGCGCCGGGTCGTGCCCGACACCGTCTGGATGCCCTTCCGCAGCCGGCACGGTGCCCGTGCCGCCGCCCGCGTGCCCTTCGTCCTCTCCCCGTTCCTCATGGCCGGCCGCGCCGCCGGCGCCCAGGTCCGCCACCCGGGCCCCGACACGGCACCGGACACCACAGCCCTGAACACCGCGACCGGAGCCGTCTCCAACACGATCCTGCTCACCCCCGCACCACACGGCTAGTGCCCCGGCAGGCAACGTTTGCCCGTCGAGGAGCGGCGTCCGGTGCGTGCTGTCGGCGTGCCGGCCGGAAGTCCTCGTACTGGGCGTACGTGGGCTTTCGGCCGGTGCGGCGAGTGGGGGCACCTCCCGCGCAGCGGGGGAGCGTGCCGGGCGTCGCGACGCGGCGAACGTCGCCTGCCCGGGCACCAGCCCCCACCGCCACCTCGCCCCCCCCGACCCATCGGCCGAAAGACCCGCCAACCGATGCCCGAGTCCCGGCACGAACCAAGGCCGCCTGTCCTTCCCCGTCTCGACGCCGGGGACCACCCCCGCTACCGGCGCCACGTCCGCGACGTCCCGCCCCGCGACGACGACAGCGCACGCTTCGCATTCGGCCTCGACTGCCTGCTGGACGGCGTCGCCGCCCGCCTGGGCCTGCCCGTCCGACCGACGGGGTCTCGCGCAGCCTCAACTCCGGCCGCATGCCCACAGGGTGAGCGCGAAAAGACTGAACGAGCCTCCCAGCAGACAGACCGCGCCCCAGCCGGCCGCCGCGTACAGACTCGTGGACGCCAGGGCGCCGAGGGCGCTGCCCGCCGAGTAGAACATCATGTAGCCGCCGATGACCCGGCTGCCGGCCTCGGGCCGACGGGTGTAGATGACGCTCTGATTGGTCACGTGCACGGCCTGGACGGCGAGGTCCAGCAGGATCGCGCCCGCCGCGAGCGCCCACAGGGACCGGCCGGTCAGCGCGAGCGGGATCCAGGACACGGCGAGCAGGGCGAGAGCGATGCCCGTGGTGGGGCGGGCGTGACCGCGGTCGTGGAGCCGCCCGGCCGGCGCGGCCGCGAGCGCACCCGCCGCTCCGACCAGGCCGAACGCGCCGATCGCGGTGTGCGACAGGGCGTACGGCGGGCCACTGAGCGGCAGGGCCACGCAGCTCCACAGGGTGCTGAAGGCGGCGAAGACGAGCAGCGCGAACACGGCCCGGGCCCGCAGGACCCGGTCGCGCCGGAAGAGCGTGACGGTGGAGCACAGCAACCGCCCGTAGGGCAGAGGGTCGCGGGGCGCGCGGTCCTCGGGCAGGGCCCGGCGCAGGGCCGCGGCCAGGAGGAGGGTCACCGCCGCGGAGCCGAGGTAGACGGCGCGCCAGCCCGCGAGGTCCGACAGCGCGCCCGAGACGGTGCGGGCCAGGAGGATGCCGAACACGATCCCGCTGGTGACCTGGCCCACCACGCGCCCGCGTGCCTCGGCGCGGGTCAGGGCGGCGGCGTAGGCGACGAGGATCTGGGTGACGACGGCCAGGAAGCCCACGGCCGCGGCGGAGCCGAGCAGGACGGGGGTCCGGTCCGCCGTACCCAGCGCCACCAGGGCGAGCGCGAGCAGCGCGGACTGCCCCACGACGAGTCTGCGCCGGTCGAGCCTGTCGCCGAGCGGAACGAGAAGGAACAGGCCGGCGCCGTACCCGACCTGAGTGGCCGTCACCACTGCGCCGACCGCGCCGTCGCCCATGGCGAACGTCCGGCCGAGGGTGGCCAGAAGCGGCTGGGCGAAGTAGACGTTCGCCACCGCGGAGCCGCTCGCGAGGGCGAACAGCAGCACCGTCCCGTGGGAGGGCGCCCCTCCGCGGGCGCGGGTCCGGGCTTCGGTTGCGGCGCCCTCGCCCGCGCCGCCCGTCCTGCGGCAGCAGACGGCCATACGCACCCCTCCCTAAGTGGTTTCAAGTTGCTACCGGACGATCTTACGACTGACTGGTATCATGTTGCAACCACAAAGGCCGGGGTCCCGGAGGGCGGCGGACATGGTGAGACGGACCAGCTTCGACGACAGCACGTGCCCCGTGGCCCGCTCGGTCGACGCCGTGGGCGACTGGTGGTCCCTGCTGATCGTGCGCGACGCCTTCGACGGCAGCAGGCGGTTCGGCGAGTTCCAGCGCGGTCTCGGCGTCGCGAAGAACATCCTCGCCGCCCGGCTGCGCGCTCTGGTCGCGGGCGGCGTCCTGGACCAGGTGCCGGCGTCCGACGGCAGCGCGTACCAGGAGTACGTCCTGACCGCCAAGGGCCGCGGCCTGTTCCCCGTGATCGTGGCCCTGCGCCAGTGGGGCGAGGCCCACGCCTTCGGCCCCGGCGAGCCGCACTCCCGACTCGTGGACCGCGCGCACGAACGCCCGCTGAGTCCCCTGGCGGTGCACGCCGCCGACGGCCGTGTCGTAGGACCCGACGACACGGTGGTCCTCAAGGCCGACGGCTGACGCGCCGCGGGCCGCCGCCCCCGGAGCGCGGCGGCGCGCGGGTCAGGTGCCGCCGGACTCCCGCGCGCCGAGGGCGCGGCCGGTCGCGGTTTTGATGGCCGCGCTGAGCGCGTGGTCGTCCGAGCCGGGCCAGGACCTGGAGAAGACGGCGACGGCGTACGCGGGGCAGTCCGGGCGGGAGACGACACCGACCTCGTTGGGCACGACCGCGAGAAGCCCGCGCTCTTGGCCGCGACGCGCACGGGCGCGCGGACGGCGCTCGGCGATCCGGTGCCTGGTGAGCCGCCGGGCCATGACGGCCAGCAGGCGCGCCCACGCGGCGGCCGGCCCGGCCCGGTCGGTCCGGATCAGCCGGAGCAGGGTGACCGTGTCCCGCGACGTGGCCATGGTCCCGCTCCCCGGCGTGAGAGCGCGTGCGCCCGGCAGGCGCGCGTCGGCCCGCGCCGACTCCTGCGCCGACGCGCCGGCCGACCACGCGATCAGCTCCCGCGGGCCCGCGCGGCCGAGGTCCTCACCGCTGGAGTCCAGCATGGCCGTCAGGTCCGACCGCACGACCGTGCCGGTCAGCCCGGGCCGCACCGCCGTCGCGTCACGGCGTGGAGGCCGAGCCGGCGCGTCAGCGCGTCGGCGCTCGGGCTGTCGCTGATGGTCAGCATCAGGACGACCCTGTCGCGCCAGGACAGGACGACGTCGTCCTCGAACAGGAAGACGCCGACCGGGCCGGGATCACGGGTTCGTCGGCGCGCAACCCGAACTCATGGTCGCCGCCCGGCGATTGGACGAGCAGGGCACCCGTGCACCCCGCCCCGTCGAAGACCGCCTGCATGTCGTCCCGCAGCATGCGGACGATCCCGCGAGGAGAGCGGAAGCCGTCACAGGGCGGCTTCCGCGAGGACTCAGCCGCGCCGCGGGAGCTTCCAGTTCGGCCGCGGGAAGTGGCAGGTGTAGCCGTCGGGGTAGCGCTCCAGGTAGTCCTGGTGCTCGGGCTCGGCCTCCCAGAAGTCGCCCACGGGCTCCACCTCCGTGACCACCTTGCCCGGCCACAGCCCGCTCGCCTCGACGTCCGCGATCGTGTCCAGGGCGACGCGGCGCTGCTCCTCGTCGCCGTAGAAGACGGCGGACCGGTAGCTGCGCCCGATGTCGTTGCCCTGGCGGTCCTTCGTGGTCGGATCGTGGATCTGGAAGAAGAACTCCAGGATGTCGCGGTAGCTCGTGACAGCGGGGTCGAAGAGGATCTCGACGGCCTCGGCATGGTCGCCGTGGTCGCGGTACGTCGCGTTCGGCGTGTCCCCACCGCTGTAGCCGACCCGCGTGGAGACCACGCCCGGCTGCCTGCGGATCAGATCCTGCATGCCCCAGAAACAACCGCCCGCCAGCACGGCCCGCTCGGTTCCCACAGTCATCGGTCACTCCTACGCTCGCGGCCGGCGCACGGTCGACGCGCCGACCATGCGATCATCACACGACGGCCGCACGGAAATCAAACCGTTCTCACGCCACTTTCTTCCCTTAATCGAAAACAAAATGCGTACGCCGATTCGAATGTCCGGGGCACGGTTTGGAGTTCATCAATTTCCGCCCATGGTCCGGCCGTGTATTAATTGCAATGAGTTGGTGAACGCCTCGCCCGGCAAACGCCTCTGACAAGCCGTAATGGACTTCGCATCCGTTGGCACCGCACACCAGAGGCACCACTTTGTCTTCGCCCGCATTCGATGCGTCACACCCACCCCTCACCGCGTCCGAGAATCAGGCGGTCTTCCGCTCCGCGGCGGCCTCGGCGCCGCGTACCCTCATCGACGTTCTGCACACCACCGCGACCCGCTGTCCGGAAGCCGCGGCGCTGGACACCGGCTCCGAGATACTGACCTACCGCGAACTGTCGGCCGAGGTCGTGCGCCGCGCCCAGCGGCTCACCGGCCGGGGCATCGGCCCCGGTGACCGGGTCGGCATCCGGATCCCGTCGGGCACCGCCGAGCTGTATCTGTCGATCCTGGCCGTCCTGCAGTGCGGAGCGGCCTACGTGCCGGTCGACGCGGACGACCCCGAGGAGCGTGCCGCCACCGTCTTCCACGAGGCCGGGGTGTGTCTCGTTCTCGGACCCCATCCGCAGCCCGCGGACCTCGCCGTACCGTCGGGGGCGGCGGGGGGCCACCGCGCCCCCCTCCCGGAGGACGACGCCTGGATCATCTTCACCTCCGGCTCGACCGGCGCGCCCAAGGGCGTCGCCGTCACCCACCGCTCCGCGGCCGCCTTCGTCGACGCCGAGGCACGGCTGTTCCTGCGCGAGCGGCCGCTCGGCCCCGGCGACCGGGTCCTCGCGGGGCTGTCCGTTGCCTTCGACGCCTCCTGCGAGGAGATGTGGCTGGCCTGGCGCTCGGGCGCCTGCCTGGTGCCGGCCGAGCGCGCACTGGTCCGGGCCGGTCATGAACTCGGGCCCTGGCTCGACGAGCACCGCATCACCGTCGTCTCCACCGTCCCGACCCTGCTGGCCATGTGGCCCGAACAGGCGCTGCGCCGGGTGCGGTTGCTGATCCTGGGCGGGGAGGCGTGCCCGCCCGGCCTGGTCGAGCGGTTCGCCGGGCCCGAACGGGAGATGTGGAACACCTACGGCCCCACGGAGACCACCGTCGTGGCCTGCGCCGCCCCGCTGGAGCGCGGCCGCCCGGTACGCATCGGACTGCCGCTGGCGGGCTGGGAACTGGCCGTGGTCGACGAGGCCGGGAACCCGGTCGCGTACGGCGAGGAGGGGGAACTGGTCATCGCCGGGGCCGGAACCGCCCGATATCTCGACCCCGCCAAGGACGCGGACCGCTACCGGCCGTGCCCCGCGCTGGACTCCCCGCGCGCCTACCGCTCGGGCGACCTCGTACGCGCCGACGCCGAGGGACTGGTGTTCCTGGGCCGCGTCGACGACCAGGTCAAGCTCGGCGGGCGGCGCGTGGAACTCGGCGAGATCGACGCGGCCCTGCTGGCGCTGCCGGGGGTGCGCGGCGCCGCGGCGGCCGTGCAGCCGACGGCGGTCGGCGCCTCCGTCCTGGTCGGGTACGTCGTACCGGAGCCGGGTGCCGGCGGGCGGTCCGCGTTCGAGGCCGCAAAGGCCCGGGCGCTGCTGGCCGAGCGGCTGCCCGCGGCGCTGGTCCCGCTGCTGGCCGAGGTGACGACCCTGCCGACGCGCGCCTCCGGCAAGGTCGACCGCAAGGCGCTGCCCTGGCCGGTGCCGCTGGCCGGCGGCGAGGGCGGCGAGGGCGAGGCCGGTGCCGCGGGGCAGCGGCTGACCGGGACCGCGGCCCGGCTGGCGGACGTCTGGGAGCAGTTGCTGGGCCTGCGGCCCGGCCCGGACAGCGACTTCGTCGCGCTCGGCGGCACCAGTCTGACCGCCGCCCGCATGGCCTCGCTCCTGCGCGAGGACTATCCGGGCCTGTCCGTGGCCGACCTCTACCGGCACTCGGTGCTGCACCGCATGGCCGAGCACCTCGACTCCCTCGCCGGCACCACGCAGGAGGTGCGCGCGGTCCGGCCGATCCCCCGGCGGACCGCTGTCGTGCAGTTCCTCGTGCAGATGGCCGGGTACGGGATCACGGGCCTGCGCGGACTGGTCGGGCTGGCGGCGGCGGACAACGTGCTCGGTTGGATCGCGCCGCACAAGTGGGCTCCGCACACCTCGTGGTGGCTGGTCCTGGCGGGCTGGGTGGTGCTGTTCAGCGCGCCGGTGCGCTGCCTGATCGGCGCGGTCCTCGCCCGGACGCTGGCCGGCCCGATCACCCCGGGCGCCCATCCGCGCGGGGGCGGCGCGCATCTGCGGCTGTGGACCGCGGAGCGGGCGGTCGCCGCGTTCGGCGTGCCGTCCCTGCTGGGCACCCCGTGGGCCGTCGTGTACGCCCGCATCCTCGGCTGCCGCACCGGGCGCGACGTACGGCTGCACACCATGCCCCCGGTGACGGGCCTCGCCGAGCTGGGCGACGGGTGCAGCGTCGAGCCCGAGGCGGACATCGCGGGCTGGTGGCTCGACGGTGACACACTGCACGTCGGCCGGATCTCGGTCGGGGCGGGGGCACGGGTCGGCCACCGCAGCACGCTCCTGCCGGGTGCCGTCGTCGGACGTGGCGCGGAACTCACCCCGGGCAGCTGCCTGGGCGACCGGATCCCGGACGGCATGGTGTGGACCGGCTCACCGGCGCGGCCCGCCGAGCCCGCCGAGCGGCTCGCGGGTGCCGGCTGGCCGGCGCCGCCGGCGGACCGCCGACGCCGTTGGCACCTGGCCTACGCGCTGTCCCTGACCGTACTGCCCCTGACGTCGCTGCTGGCGGCGGCACCCGCGCTGTTCCTCACCTGGCTGCTGGTCCGCTCCACGCCGACGCTGTCCGGGGCGGCGGGGCATCTGCTGGCCGCGGCACCGCTGTTCGCCGTCATGACGACGGTGTGCGGGCTGCTGCTCACCGCGCTGACCGTGCGCCTGCTGAACCGCTCGATCAGGCCCGGCATGCACCGCGCGGACGGCGGCGTGGCCTGGCGTGCCTGGCTCGTGACGCGGATCCTCGACGGGGCCCGGGGCGGCTACTTCCCGCTGTACGCGAGCCTCGCGACACCGTCCTGGCTGCGGCTGCTCGGCGCCCGGGTCGGCCGCGGCACCGAGATCTCGACCGTACTGCCGCTGCCTTCCCTGCTCCGGGTGGACGACGGGGCGTTCCTCGCCGACGACACACTCGTCGCACCCTACGAACTGCGCGGCGGATGGATGAAGTTGGGGGAGGTACGCGTCGGCAGGCGGGCGTTCGTCGGAAACTCCGGCATCGTCGGACCGGGCCGCGAGGTCGCCGACCACGCGCTCGTCGGCGTCCTGTCCGACGCGCCGGCGCACAGCGAGCCCGGCATGTCCTGGATCGGCCGGCCCGCGATGCCGTTGCCCCGGCTGCCGCAGAGCGGCGACCCGGCGCGCACCTTCGCCCCGCCCCGGCGCCTGATCGCGGCCCGCGCGGCCGTCGAACTGTGCCGCCTGCTGCCCGTGATCCTCGGCACGCTGCTGGCGGAGGGACTGCTGCTGAGCGAGCAGGAGTTCCTCGACCTCGGCGGGCTGCCCCTGGCCGCGCTCGCCGCCGTCCCGCTGCTGCTGGCCGCGGGCCTGGCGGCGTGCCTCACCACGACCGCGGCGAAGTGGCTGCTGGTGGGCCGGTTCCGGTCCGGCGAGCGCCCCTTGTGGTCGCCGTTCGTGTGGCGCAACGAGCTGTTCGACACGTTCGTGGAGGTGCTGGCCGTGCCGTGGGGGGCGGGGGCGCACCTGGGGACCCCGGCACTGAACTGGTGGCTGCGCAGCCTCGGCGCGCGCATCGGTCGCGGTGTCTGGTGCGACACGTACTGGCTGCCGGAGACCGACCTGGTCAGTCTCGGCGACGGGGTCAGCGTCAACCGGGGATGTGTGCTGCAGACCCACCTCTTCCACGACCGGATCATGCGGATGGACACCGTGGAGCTGGCGGCCGGCGCCTCCCTGGGCCCGCACAGCATCGCCCTGCCCGGCACCACGATCGGCGCCGGAGCGTCCATCGCGGCCGCCTCGCTCGTGATGCGCGGGGAGAGCGTGCCGGACGGCACCCGCTGGGCGGGCAACCCCATCGCCGGCGCCGGCCCGCGCCCCGCCGCCGCTCCACTCGCCGGCGGGGAGGCGGCATGAGCTGGTGCAGCAGGCGGGCGCTGCTGCGCGGCGCGGCGCTCGCCCCGCTCGCGGCGGCGGCCGCCGACCGGCTGCCGGACCGGGCCGAGCGCTATTTCGCGAGCCACGGCACCGACGGCCACCGCACCCTCGCGTACGACCTGCACCTCGCGTACGACCCGGCCGCCGGCACGCTCGACGGGCGGGCGTTCATCCGCGCGGTGGCGGAGCGGACGCTGCCGCGGGTCGAACTCGACCTCGCCCGGCTGTCCGTGCACGACGCGCGGCTCGACGGGACCGCCGTACGCCCCGGCAGGAAGCGGAACAAGGTGATCCTGCCCGCCCCGCGGCCGATCCGCGCCGGCACCCCCTTCAGCGTGGAGATCGCTTACGGCGGCCGGCCGGGACCGCTGCGCACGCCGTTCGGGCAGATCGGCTGGGACCGCACCGGCGACCCGCACGACGGGACGCTGGTCGCCTCGCAGCCGCTCGGCGCGCCGTCGTGGTTCCCGTGCAACGACCGCCCGGACGACAAGGCCGAGTTCACCTTCCGGGTGACCGTGCCGCGCGGCCACCAGGTGCTCGCCAACGGGACGCTGCTGGAGCGGAGCGAGTCGGGGCCGACCGCGTGCTGGACCTACCACCACACGGGCCCCATGGCGCCCTATCTCGCCTCGCTGTACACGGGCCGCTTCGGCTACGACACCTGGGAGGCGCGGGACGCCGCGACCGGCCGCCGGATCGCCGGACGCAACGCCTTCCCGGCACGGCTGGCGGAGCGGGCCCGGCACGACCTGGGCCGCCAGCCCGCCATGCTCGGCGCGTTCACCAGCTGGTTCGGGCCGTACCCGTTCGAGACGTACGGCGCGGTCGTCGTGGACGCCGACCTGGACCAGCCGGTGGAGAACCAGACGGTGTCCGTGTTCGGGCGCAACCACGTCGACGGCCGGCGGACCTGCGAGACCCTCGTCGCCCACGAACTCGTCCACCAGTGGTTCGGCAACAGCGTGAGCCTGCGGGACTGGCGTGACATCTGGCTCAACGAGGGCTTCGCCACCTACGGCGAGTGGCTGTGGTCGGAGCACATCGGCGAGGACTCCGCGGACTCCATCGCCCGCGAGGCGTGGCACACGCTGGCGAACCGCGCGCAGAACCTGCGGACAGCCGATCCGGGGCCGCACCGCATCTTCGACGACCGCGTCTACAACCGGGGCGCGTGCGCACTGCACGCGGTGCGGCTGACGCTGGGCGACGAGCGGTTCTTCTCGATGCTGCGCGGCTGGCACGACGCGTACCGCGGCAAGAGCGCCGAAACCGCCGCCTTCATCGCCCACGCCGGACGGTCCCGGCCCGCGCAGATCGAACCCCTGCTGCGCGCCTGGCTCTACGACAAGCGGCTCCCGACCCTGCCCGAACCGCCACCGGACCGCGCCCAGGCCTGAATCCGCCCGTGCCCGGGCCGCCGCACCGGCGCGCCCCGGGCCCCTCCCGAGAGCCGCCCCTCCGGCAGCGCACCGCGCCGGACGGGCGGCTCGCCGCATTCGGCTGGGAGGGTCGGCCTCTCTCCCGCGTCGCCGTCAGTTCCACGTCATGCCGTCGGCCGGCTCCCCCAGCCGCTCGGCGAGTCGGAACAGGGCGGGCAGGGCGTGTGCGACGGCGGCGCGGGCGCTGTCGTCGAGGGTGGCGAGTGCGGCGTCGATGCGGCGTTCGTGGGCGGTGGTCCAGGCGGCGAGCTTCTCGCGGCCGGCGCCGGTGAGGGCGACGAGGGAGGCCCGGCGGTCGGCGGCGTCGACGTCGCGGGTGACCAGCCCGGCGGTGATCATCTGCCCGATCAGTCCGCTGACCGTGCTCTGGGCGAGGCGGCGGCGGGCGGCGAGGTCGCTGATCCGGGTGGGCGAGTGCTCGCCGAGCACCTGGAGCAGCTCCACCTGCGCCATGGGCAGGGTCTCCCACGGGTAGTCGGTGCGGATCGAGGAGCGCAGCGCACGCCGCAGCCGGGTGACGGCCTCGGTGAGCCGGCGGGCCTGCGGTTCCTGCCCCAGCGGACCGGCCGGGGGTGCGAACGCCTCGGTACGGGGATCCACGGGCGTGGACCCGGCGCGGCGACGCGGACACGACGGCCGGCGGCCCCCGCGCGCCTGCGGTCCAGCGGCCACGGCTCGGTCACACCTTCGCGGTCGTACGGGGGCTCAGCCACGCCGACGCGACGGCGACGCCCGAGGCCGCTACCAGCACGACGGCCGCCCAGCGGGCTCCCGTCTGCGCCCCCTCGCTGCCGGCCAGGTGCAGGGCGAGGGTCACCAGGGCGACACCGAGCGCCGTGCCCAGACCGCGGGTCATGTTCACGAGGCCGCCGCCCGTGCCGGAGGAGCGGGCCGGTATCGCGCCCATGATCATGGCGTTGTTGGCCGGGGTGAACGTGCCCAGGCCCAGGCCGGTCAGCGCGAGCACGGGCACCAGCCAGGCCGCGGTGAGCGGGACGGCCAGCAGCGCGCCCGACGCGGCGGTGAACACCACGGCCCCGGCCAGACAGCGCCCGCGGTCCGCGAGGCCGCGCGGCAGCAGCCGGTCGCCGCCGGTCGCCGCCAGCGCGAACCCGGCGGGCAGGGCCGTCAGCACCAGCCCGGCGGTCAGTTCGGAGGCGCCCCGCGCGGTGAGCACCACGGGCACCAGCACCAGCGGACCGAACAGCACGAGGTAGCCGCTCAGCGCCCCCACCAGGCCGAACGCCACCGCCCGCACCCGCAGCAGGGCCAGGTCGAGCAGGGGCGCGCTCGTGCCCCGCTGGCGGCGCAGGAAACCCCAGCCGGTGGCGGCCGCCACCACGAACAGTGCGGCCACACCCCAGCCGGGCACCGGCAGCCCGGACGCCGCGGACACGCCCATCAGGGCACTGGTGGTCGCCGAGGCCAACAGGACGAGCCCCCACCAGTCGAAGCGCGCGACATGGGTGCGTGCCCGTGTGCGGGGCAGCAGATAGTGGCCACCGACGAGGGCGACGACGCCGACGGGAACGTTCACCCAGAACACCCACCGCCATCCCAGCGTGGACACCAGCGCACCGCCCACCGTCGGTCCCAGCGCCAGGCCGAGCGCCTGGGCGGCGGCCTGGACGCCCAGCGCGCTGCGCATCCGCTCGCGCGGCGCGCTGGTCGTGACCAGTGCCACGCTGTTGGCCTGCATCATGGCCGCGCCGGCCGCCTGGACCGCCCGGAACGCGACGAGGGCGAGCAGGCAGGGGGCGAAACCGCAGGCCGCGGAGGCCAGGGTGAAGACGGCGAACCCGTACAGGTACAGCAGTTTGCGGCCGTGCGCGTCGGCCAGGCGGCCGGCCGGCACCAGGAGGGCCACCAGGGTCAGCAGATAGGCCAGCGACACCCACTCCACCGCCGCCAGCGACGTGTGGAACCCGGTGCGCAGGCTGCCGTAGGTCAGCGTCACGATGCTGGCGTCCAGTTGGCCCATGAACGCGCCGAAGCAGACCGCGCCCACCGCCAGCCACCAGCCGTTCGGCCGGGTCCGGATCACCTCCGGGCGGGGCCGCTCCACGGTGAGCAGGTCGGGCCAGCGCCGCCTCGAGGCGCGTGGATTCATATCGGTGGCCATGCACCCAGGATACATCGGTCACCGAATTATTCGTGAACCGTCCTTTCTGGGAGTAGCTGTTCCCGGTGGACCGCCAGCCGGCGGCCGGTGGTCGCGTCGCTCACGGTCCTCGACCCCAGCGCCGTGCGCAGGGTGGCGCGGACGGGGCCGATGCGGGCGACGGCCGGGCAGACGACGTTCCGCCCCGCCCGGGTGATGACCCGTATCCTCAGGACGACTGTGTCGGCGGACTCGGACAGCCCAAGGAGCGGCGGCTCGTCACACCCGCCCCACTCCATCCGCACCGTGAGTGTGCGCCCGCCGCCGCTCACGGTGACGGGCCCCGTGACGGCCTCGTTCCTCGTGACGGTCCTCGCGCCCGACCCGCCCGTCCATCCCACTGCCGAGCACCCCGCCACCACGACCAGGGCGGCAGCCGCCGCCAGCCACACGCACCGGTCACGCGTCTGTGTCTTCACGGTATTGCGACGCCGGCGGCAGTGGATTCGTTCGGCAAGGGCGGCCTGCGTCCGGCGGCGGGGCGCGTCAGGACGCGTTGCCGGGTCCGTAGTTCTCCCACAACCGGCCCAGGAAGAACTCGCCGAAGCGGGCCAGCGCGGCGGGGCCGGAGGGGCCGGTGGTGCGGAATGTGGTGAGCTGGTGGGCGAGGTCGCGCAGGCGCAGCTGGAGGCGGCCGGTGCCGAGGATCTCCGGGTCGGCGCCCGGTGGGCCGGCGGTGGGATGGCCCGCGAGGAGGTGGAAGGTCATCGCGGTGGTCTCCGGCCACAGACGGAGCGGGGTGCCCTGGGTGAGCTGCTTGACTCCGAGGAAGGTACGGGGGCGTTCTTGCGGGTCGGTGAAGCTCAGGCGGTAGCGCAGCACGCGGCGGACCTCCCCGCTCCCCGTCGCGTCGGACCGTTCCTCGGCGCTGCCGTCCGCGGGTGGTGCGAAGAGGTGGAACCGGCCGTGCAGGACCGGCCGCCGGCCGCCGCACGCGGCGGACTCCAGCCAGCCGTCCACGCGGGCCTCGTGCTCGGGGTCGTCCAGGAAGGCGTCCAGGTCGTCGGCCGTGATGGTGAGCCGGAAGGCGAAGGGCTCCCGCTGTCCGCCGCACCGCTCGGCGGTCCTCGCGTCGGCCGCCCCGGGGACGTAGTGGCCGCGCATCGTCTCGGTGAAGACCAGCGAGGTCCGCCGGGCGCAGGCCGACCGGGGTGCGGCGGTCGCTGCCCCGCCGGTGCGGCTCTCCAGCATCCGGGTGCACATGCGGTCGGACAGCGCGGCGATGGTCAGGGCGGGGTTGGCGCCCACCGGACCGGGGAGCGCGGAGCCGTCCGCGATGTAAAGGCCCCGGTGCCCGTACACCTCGCCGAACCCGTCGCAGACCCCTGTCTCCGGCCGCGGGCCCATCGGGGCGCCGCCGAGCGGATGCACGGTGACGGTGCGTCCGAGGTGCCACAGGGGGTTGTCGGCGTAACCGGCGCCGAGCGCGTCCGCGATCTGCCGCATCGTCGAGCGGATCCGCCGCAGGGTGTCCGCGCTGTGCTCCCTCCTCCAGTTCACCTGGAGCCGGCCGCCGCGCAGCCGCAGTTCGCCGTCCGGGATGTCCCGGCCCATGCCGAGAACGGGGAGGGAGGTGCTGGTGAGCAGGCCGTCGCCGAGCAGGTCCGCGAGGTCCTTGGCGAGGTGGCGTTCCGGGCCGAGGCCGACCTGGCCGGCCAGCCGGCGGGCGAGGAAGCGGGCCGCGCGCGAGAGCTGCTGCGGTCCCCGGGCGCCCTCCGCCAGCCACTGGACGAACTGGGGGTAGCCGCCGTCCTCTATGTAGGCGCCGCGCCCGCCCCCCGGTATGCCGTCGGCCTCGTCAGGGAGCCGGACGGCGCAGGTGATCACGGGCCCCTGGCTGGGGTTCAGCGGCCTTGCCCGGCCCGTGTCCGCGTCCTTGGCCCTGAGCAGGAAGGACAGTATGTCGCCGTTGCCGGAGAAGCGGGTGCCGAGCGCCGGGCCGAGCCCGGGTAGCCGGTTGCGGGAGCGAAGGAGCAGCCGGCTCGTGCCCAGGGTGCCGGCGGCCAGGACCAGCCGGTCGCAGGTGAGGCGCCCGGCCCGCGGCCGGCTCCCCGGCTCGCCGGGCTCCTGCCCGGGCTCGCCGGTCGCGTACCGGAGGTAGTCCACCTGGTAGCCGCCGCGGGGTCCGGGGCGGACGGACTGGACGTCGTGCCCGGTGCGCAGGTCGGCCCCCTTGGCGCGGGCGGCCGACAGATAGGTGAGGTCGAGGCTGTTCTTCGCCCCCTCGTTGCAGCCGATGTTGCACTCGCCGCACAGCCGGCAGGTACGGCGGGGAGCGCCGTGCAGATTGTCGTGCTCCGGGGTGCTCAGGGGCAGGCCCGGCCGCGGCACGGCACCCTGGGCCGGAGCGAAACTCACGGCGAGCGGCGGGAGTTGGAACTCCAGCCGCAGCGCGGCCGCCGCCTCGCGCATCGCCCGGGTCTTCGGGGTGTCCGCGTAGCCGGGGTGGTGCAGCGGGTACGGCGTGGCGCCCATCATCCGTTCGACGGCGTCGTAGTGCGGCTCCAGATCGGCCCGGCCGACCGGCCAGGACTCGTGGCCGCCGCCGGGCAGCGGCTGGTCCTGCACGAACCAGCGCTCGTCCTTGCGCAGCAGCACGTTGGCGAAGATGAGGGAACCCCCGCCGAGGCCGCTGGCCACCAGCGCGTCACAGCCGCGGAAGGACCAGACGTCGAAGAGCCCGTACAGGCCCGCGCCCGGTTCCCAGAAGGCGCGGCCGATCTCGGCGGGCGTCCGGGCGAAAGCGCCCGGCGGATAGGCCCGTCCCCGCTCCAGCACGACGACCGACAGCCCGGCCTCGGCCAACCGGAAGGCCGCCACGGAACCGCCGAATCCGGAGCCGACCACCACGACGTCGACATGCTCGGCCCCCACGGCGTTCCGACCCGCGCTCGGCATCTCCCGACCAGCACCCCCGGTCTCCCGGCCCGCGTCCCCGGTCTCGGCGGCCCCGCGCCCCGTCTCCCGGCCGGCACCCCCAGCCTCTTTCGCCGCGCTGCGCGCCTCCCAGCCGGCACGCTCCGCCTCCCCGGCCCTACCCCTCACCTCGCTCGCCCCACGTCCCGTCTCCCGGCCCGCATCCCCGGTCACGGCGGGCCCGCATCCCCTCTCCCCAGCCACACCCCGCGTCACCACACCAGCACCTCCAGCTCCGTGGCCCCACTGCCCGCCTCCAGGCCAGCACGCCCAGCGCTCCCCGTATCCCGGCCCGCACGCCCCGTCTCCCCACGGGCACCCCCGGTCTCGGTGGCCAGACACCCCGTTTCCCCAGCCATCCCCCGCGCCTCCCGGCCGAGACGCCCCGTCGTCCCGGCCTTACCCCTCATCTCGCTCGCCCCGCGCCCCGTCTCCCGGCCCGCGTCCCCGGTCTCGGCGGGCCCGCATCCCCTCTCCCCAGCCACACCCCGCGTCACCACACCAGCACCTCCAGCTCCGTGGCCCCACTCCCCGCCTCCCGGCCAGCAGGCCCACTCTCCCTGGCCACGTTCCGCGTCTCACGGCCGGCACTCGGCGTCTCCCGGCCCGCGCTTCCGGTGCGCCCGTCGGCGCGCCCGACGCTCGGGGCCGGGGGCCTGGTGTCCGGGGCCGTCCGGTGGGCCGGGCGGCCGGAGGTCGTCGGCACGGTCATGCCGCCGCCCGGCGTCGCAGGAAGTCGAGGACGAGGGGGAAGACGTCGCGGTCGGCGTCCTTGCCGATGATCGGGTCGAGGTGGCCGTAGCCGGGCAGGACGGCCAGTTCGTGGCGGCCGGGCGCGTGCCGGGACAGCTCGCGGTGGCAGATCACGTTCGACTCGCCGAAGACATGGTTGCGGCCCCCGGCCAGGAAGAGCATCGGTGTGTCGATCCCGGTGGTGTCCGTCAGATAGTCGTCGGGCAGTCCGGCGTGGCGCGGGTCGCTCGGGTCGTACTTCACGGCGTGCCCGGCCCGGACCATTTTCCGTACGTGCCGCAGATAGCCGAGCCCGCTGGGGCCCAGCAGGTCGGCGATGCGGTCGTGGGTGACCGGGTGGAGGTTCTCGTGGCTGTAGAGGGCGGGCCAGCCGCTGCCCCACATGAAGCTGATCATGTGGCAGGCGGGGTTGTCGCACTCCTGGTGGGCCAGCGAGACCAGCCGGGACAGCGCCCAGGCGGGCGTGAGCGGGCGTGCGCTCCGCGCGCGGGGGTCCAGGACGGACAGCCCCAGTGCGTGCTCCAGCAGTTCGGGCCCGTACTCCAGCTTCCAGCGCGGCCACGCCGTCAGCCGTGGGGTCAGCGCCACGCTGTTCGCCACGAAGCCCGCGATGCCGTCCACGGTGCCGGCGGACAGGCTCATGGCGAAGGCGACCGAGCCCAGACAGTGTGCGACGACGCCCACGGGCCGCTGACCGGTGTGCCGGCGCAGTTCGGCGAGAGCCGCCGGGTAGTCGAACCGGGCCAGGTCGTCGAGCGTACGGCGGCCCGGCTCGGTGTTGTACGGGAAGCGGTTGCTCATCCGGGAGTCCAGCGCCCAGACGTCGGTGAAGCCGTGGTCGAGCAGATAGCCCGTGAGGTTGCGGTGCTCCGGCATGACGAAGATGTCACTGCCCGAGGTCAGCCCGTGCACGAGCAGGACCGGATCGGCGCCCGCGCCGCGCCGGTACCGGGTCAGGCTCAGTCTCAGCCCGTCCTGTGTGGTGAACGGATGGTGCGCCACCTCCGCGTCCGGCACGCCCTGCGACGAGAACCTCGGGATGCGCTGCGCCATGGTCCCCCTCCATGCGTCCCCCGTCGTCCCCCGGCCCGGTCCGCGCCGAGGGTGCGGTGACAGCCTGGCAGACGAGGCGTCTGTGCGTCGTCAGTCCGTGGGTGGAGGTACGGCGTAAACCCGCGCGGTACGCATGACGTGACGCGCCCCGCAGCGCGCGTCCGCGCCGCGGCCCGCACCCCACCGGCCGTCAGCTCACGGGGCCGTCACCTCACCGCCCTGCCCGCAGCGCACCGGCTGCCCGCCCGATCCGGCCCTTCGCGCGCTACTCCGTCAGCGGCGCGCCCGGGATCTGGGCGGGGCCGTAGCGGTCGAGGGCTTCTTCGAGTGCGACCCCGATCTCCGGGGAGATGTCCCCCTGCCGTCCCCAGACGAGGATCATCTCCGCCACGGTGCGCAGCTTGATGTTCGTGTGCTGGGAGACGTCCTTCAGCACCGCCCATCCCTGGTCCGGGGTGACGCGGCCGAGCGCCACCATCATCCCGATCGCCTGGTCCACGACCGCGTGGGAGCTGACGGCCTGCTTCAGCTGGTCGACCTCTTCCTCCAGCTCGTGGATGCGCTCACCGTCGGCCGTGGTCGAGCCGCCGTTCGTGCTCATCGGCCCCTCCGGAGTCCCGGCGCGACGTGCGCCTTTCATGTCCTCGTCCGGCTCATCCATCCTGCTCTTTCCGAAGGAGCCGCGCCACTCTGGCTCTGCGTCGCACACCACCGGGCCGGCCGGACCCCGGGATCATCGCGGGCCGCGAGCGTCCGGCGGGCGGGGCGGACCGTCGCGGGTCCTGAACAGCAGGCGGGCCGCCGCGATCAGGGTCAGTGCCCAGCTGATCGCGAAGGCCCAGATCAGCGCCGTCGAGTCGGTCCGCAGGGCGCCGATCAGCAGGATCAGGGAGGACAGGCCGAGTACCAGCACGAGGCGCCGGCGCAACTGGTCCAGGGTGTCGCTCAGCCGGGCCCGCCTGCCCGGAGTCATGGTGCTCAGCTCCTGGTCGAGCGTCCGGCACTCCCGTCGCAGCCGGGTCTCGATCTCCAGCAGGGACCGGCGCTCGGCCTCCGTCAGTCTGGGACCGTCCACGGCCGGCACCTCCCTCCTCGCGGCGGCAGTGGGAGAGGCCTCCTCCGACTCGTCCGGACGCGATGGCGGACAGGATGCCGCGGGAGCGGCCGGAGCCGGAGACGGCCGGGGGTCAGGGCCCCGAGGGCCAGGAGTCCGAGGAGCATGACAGTGAGGTGTCCGCCGGGGCTCTTTGGGGCGTTCATGGGGCTTCGCCGCGCTCAGGCCGGCTTCGCGGCGGCCAGCACCTCGTCGGCGAGCGGCCTGTCGAGCGCGGCGTGGACCAGGCCGTCCGCCAGCCGCGTCATGTCGCGGCCGCTGACCAGACCGCTCAGCTTCTCGGGCGAGGCCGGCAGCCCGAGCCGGCGTGCTCCCTCGCGGGCCTTGCGGTCGACGTACGGGGCGAACTCCGGCCAGACGCCCTGCACATCGCGCAGGAAGATGTCGGCGCCCGTGGGCCCGATGCCGGGCACGTCGAGCAGGGCCTGCTTCGGATCGGGTTCCTCGCGCAGCCGGCGCAGGTCCCCGCCCCAGCGGTCGAGCACCAGCACCGCTCCCTCGCCGAGCATCGTGGCGGTGCGTTCGTCGTACCGGCGGTACCCGCCCCTGCCGAGGGCGTCGACGCGTTGCTGCCATGACGCCTTCGCCATCGACCGCGGGTCGCGCAGCCCGGCGTCGAAGAGGGCGCGCGCCGCGGCCACCGCGATGTCGGCCTTGATCCGGGCGCTGAGGAGAACCGCCAGGACCAGGGTCTGGTAGAGCGGCGCCGGCGTGTTGCGCAGCCGGATGCCGGCCTGGGCCGTGTAAGTCCGCTCCTGCCGGTCGAGCAGTGCGCGCACCACGTCCTTCTCGGTGGCGCCGGCCGCCTTGCCCCCGGACTTGTCGTCGGTCCTCCTCGCCCCCGACTTCCTGCCGGTCTTCTCCGCCCCGGACTTGCTGTCGGTCTTCGAGGCCATCGCCCGTCACCCGCCGTCGTCGCACGGTCACCACTCCGGCGCTCCGTCGGCGTGTCCGCGGCGCGCCGTCCGGAGCCCGCGAGTACCCGCGGGGGTGCGCTCCATGCGGCCGTTTGTCACCAACGTCCCCGGGAACACGGGCGGCATGGCTGGTAAGAGCGGCAAGAAGCCGGCGTCTGCCGGGCGTCCTGTGGACCTCTCCCCCGAGCAGGTGCGTGCCGCCGAGGCCACACTGCGCCGCCGGGTCGACGGCGAGGTGCGCTTCGACGCCGGCAGCCGCGGCGCGTACGCGACGGACGGCTCCAACTACCGTCAGGTGCCCGTCGGTGTCGTGGTGCCGCGCACCGTGGCGGCGGGGGCGGAGGCGATCGGTGTGTGCGCCGAGTACGGCCTGCCCGTGCTCTCCCGGGGCGGCGGGACCTCGCTCGGCGGTCAGTGCACCAACCACGCCGTCGTGGTCGACTGGACCAAGTACTGCCATCGGCTGCTCTCGGTCGACGCCGAGCGCCGCACATGTGTCGTCGAACCCGGGATCGTGCTCGACGAACTCAACCGCCAACTGTCGCCCTACGGGCTGAAGTTCGGCCCCAAGCCGTCCACGCACGGCCAGTGCGCGCTCGGGGGCATGATCGGCAACAACTCGTGCGGCGCCTCAGCGCAGGCGTACGGCAAGACCGTGGACAACGTGCGCCGGCTGGAGGTCCTCACCTACGACGGCGTGCGCTGCTGGACCGGGCCCACCACACGCGAGGAGTACGAGGAGATCCTCGCCGCCGGTGGCCGGCGGGCCGAGCTGTACCGGGGCATGCGGGAGATCGCCGACCGGTACATGGCCGACATCCGCCATGGCTTCCCGGACATCCCCCGCCGTGTCTCGGGCTACAACCTGGACTCGCTGCTGCCCGAGAACGGCTTCGACGTGGCCCGCGCGCTGACCGGCAGCGAGGGCACGCTCGTCGCCGTGCTGCACGCCGAACTCGACCTGGTCCCGGTGCCGGCCGCCGAGGCGACCCTCGTGCTCGGCTACCCGGACATCTTCACCGCGGCCGACGACGTCCCGCGGCTGCTGGAGCACTGCTCCCCCGCCATGCTGGAGGCGATCGACGGCCGGATGGCCCAGCTGATGCGGGAGGAGCACGCGTACCTGGACTCCCTCGACCGCCTCCCGCAGGGCGACAGCTGGCTGCTCCTCCAGTTCGCCGCCGACTCCGTCGACGAGGCCGACGACCAGGCCCGCGCGTTGCTGCGCGCCATCGACCGGGACACGGACGACGCCTCGGTCGCCATCAGTGACGACCCCGCCCGCGAGGAGGAGATGCTCAAGGCGCGCGAGGCGGGACTCGGCGTCACCGCCCGCCCCCCGGACGACCGCGAGACCTGGGAGGGCTGGGAGGACTCCGCGGTCGCGCCGGAGAGGCTGGGCGCCTATCTGCGGGACCTGGAGGCCCTGTTCACCGAGTTCGGGTACGGACTGTCGTCCCTGTACGGGCACTTCGGGCAGGGCTGCGTCCACACCCGCATCCCCTTCGACCTGCGCTCCGAGGAGGGCGTCGCGGACTTCCGGCGCTTCCTGGAGCGCGCCGCCGACCTGGTCGGCTCCCACGGCGGGTCGCTGTCGGGCGAGCACGGCGACGGCCAGGCGCGCGGCGAACTGCTGACGCGGATGTTCGGCGAGCGACTGGTGGGCGCGTTCGGGGAGTTCAAGGAG
Source organism: Streptomyces sp. NPDC104106 (assembly GCF_055584345.1). Taxonomy (NCBI): domain Bacteria; kingdom Bacillati; phylum Actinomycetota; class Actinomycetes; order Kitasatosporales; family Streptomycetaceae; genus Streptomyces; species Streptomyces sp. NPDC104106. Next base: position 297,727 of record NZ_JBVJMF010000003.1, on the reverse strand, counting down.
CTCTTCGACCCGGACGACCGGATGAACCCCGGCAAGGTCGTGCGGCCCCGGCCCGTGGACGCCGATCTGCGGCTGGGCGCGCGGTGGCGTCCGGCCCACCCCGACACGTACTTCCAGTACCCCGACGACGAGGGCAGCTTCGGCCGGGCCGTGATGCGGTGCGTCGGCATCGGGCAGTGCCGCAGGCACTCAGGGGGCGTGATGTGCCCCTCCTACCGCGCCACGCTCGAAGAGGAGCACTCCACCCGCGGCCGGGCCCGTCTGCTGTTCGAGATGCTGGGCGGCCATCCCGACTCGGCGGTCAAGGACGGCTGGCGCTCACCGGAGGTGCGCGACGCGCTCGACCTCTGTCTCGCCTGCAAGGGGTGCAAGTCCGACTGTCCGGTCGGCGTCGACATGGCCACCTACAAGGCCGAGTTCCTCGCGCACCACTACGCGGGACGGCTGCGGCCCGCCGCCCACTACTCCCTCGGCTGGCTGCCGTTGTGGGCCCTGCTGTCCCGGGCGGAGCCGCGGGCCGTCAACGCGCTCCTGCGCGCGCCGGTGCTGTCCGGCCTCGGCAAGCGGCTGGCCGGTGTGGCGGCGGAGCGCGAGGCGCCGCTGTTCGCCGAGCGGTCGTTCGTCGAGTCGTGGCGGGAGCGGGGCGGCCCCCGGCCCCGGCCGGGGGATCCGGACGCGGTCGTGCTGTGGCCCGACACGTTCGACAACCACTTCCACCCTCATGTCGCCCAGGCCGCCGTCCGTGTCCTGCGCGACGCCGGGTTCCGGGTCGCCGTGCCGACCGAGCCACTGTGCTGCGGCCTGACCTGCGTGTCCACCGGCCAGCTGAAGACCGCGCGGCGCGTGCTGCGACGGACGCTGGGCGCCCTGCGCCCGTGGCTCGACGCCGGCACCCCGCTCGTGGTGCTGGAGCCGTCCTGCGCGGCCGTGTTCCGGGCCGACGCCCCCGAGATGATGCCCGACGACCGCGACGTACAGCGCCTGGCCGAACTCACCATGACGCTGTCCGAGGTGCTGCTCAACCGGGCCCCCCACTGGCGGCCCCCGCAGCTCGCCCGGCTGGCCACCGTGCAGCCGCACTGCCACCAGCACGCGGTCCTGGGGATGGACGCGGACAGCGAACTCATGCGCCGGGCCGGGCTCACCGCCGATGTGCTGGACGTGGGGTGCTGCGGTCTCGCCGGCAACTTCGGGTTCGAACGCGGCCACCACGAACTGTCGATGAGGATCGCCGAGCAGGGCCTGCTGCCCGCCGTGCGCGCGGCCGCCCCGTCCGCGCTGATCGTCGCCGACGGCTTCAGCTGCCGTACCCAGATCGAGCAGGGTGACACCGGCCGGCGCGCCATGCACCTGGCCGAGGCCCTCGCCCTGGGGCTCGACGGCCGGGCGCCCGCCGACCGCCCGGAGAAGCTGGGCGCTCCACGCCAGGATCCCCGGCCGGCCGACGCGCGCCGGGCCGCCGCGGTGGCCGCCACCGGGGTCCTCGCCGCCGCGGGGACGATCACGGCCACCGCCGTCCGCCGGGCCGCCGCGCGCCGGCGCGAGCCCGGGTAGCGCCCCGGGTTCCGGGTGCCGCCGCGCGATGTCCGGGTGGGAAAAGGCGCGCGGTGCGGGTACCCGCGCACGGACGTGATGCTCCATCACGGTGATGCTCGTCCCGCCGGCCCGGTCCGCCCGGCGTGCGTGGGGCGTGGCGGTCGCCGTGCGCGGTAGACGTTGCTGGTTCATGAGGCGTGACGCCGGTCAGGAGGGGCGATGCGGACGACAGCCGCGGTGGGCGAGGTACTGGCCTGGTGGGCGGGGCTGGTCGTGCTCAATGTGATGTTCATCAGCTCCGTCTCCGCGCTGGAACTCGTCGTGGTCGCAGGCGGGGCGCTGATCTGCGCGGTCGCCGCACGGGCGGTGCACACGGCGGCGCCGGCCCGGATGGAGGGCGCCCGTGGGGCGGGCGCGGCGGCCCTCGCCTGGCCCGGCGCGCTCCTCACCGACCTGGCCCGGCTGTGCTCGGTCACCGCGCGTGGCCTCGGCGGCCGTGCGGCCGAGGGGAGGCTGGAGACGGTGACGCTGGCGTCCGGTGCGGATCCCGCGTGGGCGTGCGCCCTGCTGTCGTCCACGCCCGGCACCTATGTCGTCGACGTACCGCGCAGGCGGCCGGGTGAGAGCCACCGGAGCGCCGTCGCGCACTTCCTCACCGACGACCGTACGCGGCTGGAGGAGACGCTCACCGAGGGGCGGCGCCGGTGAACGCCTGGCTGCTCGCGACCGCGGTGCTGCTGACCCTGGCGATGCCGCCGTGCCTGTGGGCCGCCGGCCGGGGAGCGGCGGTCGAGCGGCTCGCGGGGCTCAACCTCGCGACCACCGTCGTCACCGTGGTCCTGCTGCTGGTCTCCCAGGGGTTCGGGCGCAGTTCCTTCGCCGACCTCGGCCTCGTCCTGGCCGTGCTGGGGCCCGCGGGAACGCTGGTGTTCGCCCGCTTCCTCGGCGGCCGGTCGATCGAGGCGCCGGACACCCGGACCGGCGGGAAAGACGCGAGATGACGGCCCGTCACGTCTGCGCGCTGGTGCTCCTCGTCGCCGGTACCGGCGTCACCCTGCTGTCCGCCGTCGCCCTGGTGGCCCTCCCCCGGCCGTTCCAGCGGCTGCACGCCCTCACCCCCGCCTCGACCCTCGGCGCGCCGCTCGTCGCCCTCGCCCTGGCCGTCGAGACCGGGCCCGGGCGCGCCGCCGTCAAGCTGCTGCTCATCGCCGTGATCGTCGCGATCGGCGGGGCGGTCACCGCCATGGCGATCGGCCGGGCGACGGCCCAGCACGACCATCTGCTGCGAAAGGACTCCCCGGAGTGAACACCGCCACCGCACAGGAGTATCTGATCGCCGTCGCGCTGGTGCTGGTCGCGGCGAGCGCCACCGCGGCGGCACTGTCCCGCGACCCGGTACGGCAGGCCGTGCTGCTGGCCGTCCTCGGGCTGTGCCTCACCGTCCTGTTCACGCTCCTCCAGGCGCCGGACGTGGCCCTGTCCCAGCTGGGCGTCGGGACGGCGGTGACCCCGCTGCTGATCCTGCTGACGGTCCGTAAGGTGCGCCGTACGCCCGCGCCCGGGCAGGACCGGGGCGGTCGCGGGGACGAGGGCGGCGATGAGTCGTAACGCCCGCGTCGCGCTCTTCTGGGCCGCGGCCGTCGTCTTCGCCGTGGTGTACACGCTCGCGTGCACCGGACTGCCGCACTTCGGGACGAGCGTGCACCCCTACGCCACCCGCTCGGTGACCGCCTCCCTGCGGCAGCACACCGCGAACGCCGTCTCCTCCGTCAACTTCGACCAGCGTGGCCTGGACACCCTCGGGGAGGAGTCGATCCTGTTCGCGTCGGTGCTCGGCACCATCGTGCTGCTGCGCCACGCGCGGGACGAGCGGCCCGGCCATCCGCGGGCGGGCCGGGTCCTGCCCAGCACCCGGCTGCTGGGCCTGGTGATGGTGCCGGTCACGCTGCTGACCGGGGTGTACATCGTGGCGCACGGCCAGTTGTCGCCGGGCGGCGGCTTCCAGGGCGGCGTCATCCTCGCGACCGGGCTGCACATGGCGTACGTGGCCGTGGACTACCGGGTGCTGAAGCGGGTCCGGCCACTGGCCGTGTTCGACGTGGCCGACGCCCTCGGCGCGGGTGCCTTCGTGGCGCTGGGGTTCGCGGGGCTCATCGCGGGCGCCGCCTATCTGCAGAACGTGCTGCCCCTCGGCACCTTCGGGCAGCTCTCCTCCGGCGGCCTGGTGCCCGTGCTGAACGCGGCGGTCGGCGTCGAGGTCGGCTCCGGCGTCATCGTCCTGCTCGCCTCCTTCCTCGACCAGGCCGTCGAGGTGCGATCGACGCAGGACTCCGGCTCGAAAGGCGGCACATGACGATCCTTCCCTTTCTCACGGCCGGCTGGATCCTCCTGGCCGGCGTCTACGGCATGGTCACCAGCCGCAACATCATCCACGCCGTGGGCTGTCTCGCCGTCGCGCAGTCGTCGACGTACGTGCTGCTGCTCACCGTCGGCTACCGGCGCGGCGGCATCGCGCCCTACTTCACCGACACGCCGCTGCGCACCCACACGGTCGACCCGGTCGTGCAGGCGCTGGCGCTGACCGACGTCGTGGTGGGCGCCACGGTCACGGCGCTGCTGCTGGCGCTCGCCATCCAGATCCGCAAGCGGCACGGCACGGTCGACCCCGACGCCCTGACCGGGTTGAAGGGCTAGCGGGCCGGTTATGGTGCGTACCGCCGATCTGCTGCCGCTCGCCGTCGCCGTGCCCCTGCTGGGCGCTGTCGTGCTCGTGGTCGGCGGGCGCCGGCTGCCGCGCGTGGTCATCGACACGCTGGTCACGGTCTGGGCGGTGCTGGAGGTCGCCGACCTCGCCTGGCTGTGGCTGCGCACCGGCGACGGGCACAGCGTCTCGTGGCTGGGCGGCTGGTCGCCGGTGCACGGCGAGAGCGTCGGCATCGTGTTCGTCGGCGACCGGATCGGCATCGGCCTGGCGCTGCTGACCAGCGCGCTCGTCCTCGCCGTGGTCGCCTATGCGTGGCGCTACTTCGACGAGCCTCCGGTGGAGCACGCGGGCACCTTCCCCGCCCTCATCCTGCTGTTCGAGGCGGGCATGGTCGGCTTCGCGCTGACCGGCGACCTGTTCGACGCGTTCGTGTTCTTCGAGCTGATGGGGGCCGTCGCCTACGCGCTCACGGGCTACCGCATCGAGGACCCGCGGCCGGTGCAGGGCGCCCTGGTCTTCGGTGTCGTCAACTCCCTCGGCGCGTACTGCTCGTTGCTCGGCATCGGGCTGGTGTACGCCCACACCGGCGAACTCGGTTTCGCGCAGATCGGGCTGAAGATCGCCCACCACCGCTCCGACACCCTGATCGCCGTCGCCTTCGTGCTGATCGTCACCGGGCTGCTGGTCAAGGCAGCGGTGGTGCCGCTGCACTTCTGGCTGCCGGACGCGCATTCCGTGGCCCCGACCCCGGTGTGCATGCTGCTCTCCAGCGTCATGGTGGAACTCGCCGTCTACGGCACCGCCCGCGTGTACTGGGTCGTCTTCTCCGGCCCCCACGGCGTCACACAGCCCCATCTGCGCGCGACGCTCGTCGCCGCCGGCGTACTGACCGCGCTGGTGGGCGCGGTGATGTGCTGGCAGCAGCGGCACCTCAAGCGCCTGCTCGCCTTCTCCACCGTCGGCCATGTCGGCCTCTTCCTCACCGGGGCGGCGTTGCTCACCCCGGCCGGGACCGCCGGGGTGGCCCTGTACGTCGCCGCCCACGCCGGGGTGAAGGCGGCCCTGTTCGCCACCACCGGTGTCCTGCTCGACCGGTACGGGTCCGTCGACGAGCACGGGCTGTACCGGCGCGGCCGGGAACTGCCGCTCGTCGGCGTCCTGTTCGCCGTGGGCGGTCTCGGACTCGCCGGTCTGCCGCCGTTCGGCACCGCGCTCGGCAAGGCCGTCACCGAACACGCCGGGGAGGAGCGATTCCCGTGGCTGCCCGCGGTGTTCGTGCTCGTTTCGGCCCTCACGGGCGGGGCCGTGCTGCGGGCCGGTGCCCGGATCTTCGCCGGTGCCGGACCCCGGCCGCGGGAGCGCTACGCCGGGCCGGAGACGACCGGCGGCGGCGAGGAGCCGGAGATCCGCGACCCGCGGCGCCGGCCCCCGGTACCGATGCTCGCCGTGCCCGCCGTACTGCTGGCCGGCGCCCTCGCCGTCGGGCTGCTGCCCGGCCTCGGCGCCGCCCTCGGCCGGGCCGCGCGGCAGTTCACCGACCGCACCGCCTACACCGCCGCGGTCTACGGCCGCACCGTCGCCCCTTCGGCACGGGTGCCCGACACCGGCTGGAGCGCCGAGGGCGTGATCCTCGCACTCGTCTCGACCGTCCTCGCGGTACTGCTCGCCGCGGCGGCCGTCTGGGGCCCCACGCTGCGCTCGCCCGTCGCCGTCCGTGCGGCGGCGCTCTGCGCGGCCGTGGGGCGGCGCGTGATCGTGCCCCTGCGCCGGCTGCACTCGGGGCACCTCGGTGACTACGTGGCGTGGCTCGCGGTCGGGGTGGCGGTGCTGCTTGTCGCCATGACCGTGTAGCGCGCCGTACACCGCCCCGCGCCGGCCCGCCGACCGGGGTTCCGCCCGCATGCGGCCTGCCCTCGCGGGCACCCGGAGAGAAGGCGGCCGGCCGGACTCCGGACGCAAGGGCCCGCGGACCGGCCGCGCGTGGCTGCGGCGGCGCACCGGCATCCACGACACGAGGACGGACTCATGAATGCCACGGCGAGGACCAGGGACGAGATCCGGGTCGGCGGCCACAGCGTGCCGCTGTCCCGTCCCGACAAGGAACTGTTCCCGGACGACGGCATCACCAAGGCCGAGCTGATCGACTACTACCGGACGGTCGCGCGACCGATGCTCACCCACCTCAGGGACCGGCCGCTGGTCATGGAGCGCTATCCGGACGGCTGTGCGGGAAAGTCCTTCTACCACAAGGACGTTCCCGCCTACTTCCCCGACTGGATCCGCACCGTGCGGGTGCCCAAGGAGGGCGGCAGCCTCACCATGGCCGTCTGCGACGACACCGCCACCCTCCTCTACCTCGCCAATCAGGCGTGCATCACCCCGCATCCCTGGCTGAGCCCGGCGGACTGCCTGGACTGCCCGGACCGGCTGGTCTTCGACCTCGACCCGCCCGGGGGCGGGAGCGACGGCTTCGAGAACGTGCGGTGGGGCGCGCGCCGGCTGGGCGACCTGCTCACCGAGCTGGGGCTGCGGCCCGCGCTGATGACGACGGGATCGCGCGGCCTGCACCTGCTGGTGCCCCTCGACCGGCGCACGGACTTCGACACCGCCCGGCACTTCGCCCGCCGCGTCGCCGGTGTCCTCGCCGCCCGGCACGGCGACCGGCTGACGACCGAGGCGCGCAAGGACAGGCGCCGGGGCCGCCTCTACCTGGACACCCAGCGCAACGCCTACGCCCAGACCTCCGTCGCCCCCTACGCCGTACGGGCCCTCCCGCACGCCCCGGTCGCCACCCCTCTGGAGTGGGACGAGCTCGACGACCCGGAGCTGGGCCCGCGGCGCTGGACCCTGCGCACCCTGCCCGAGCGGCTGGAGGAGCACGGGAACCCGTGGAAGGACCTGAGCCGCTGCCGCCGTTCCCTCGCCGCCGCGGGGCGCCGGCTCGACGACCTGGAGTGAGGTGACGCAGGGTGCGCGGGAGGTTTTCCGGCGCGAGCGAGGGTTACTCCGCACGTGTGTCCCGGTCGTCACCGCCGCGGTGTGTGCGGCGGCGGCCGACAGTTTCGAGGAGGAGGCCATGAGCACCAAGGTGTCCGACCACATCCTGGCCCGCCTGCGCGAGTGGGGCGTGGACTGCGTCTTCGGATATCCCGGGGACGGCATCAACGGGCTGCTGGCCGCGTGGGGCCGCGCCGACAACGATCCGCGTTTCATCCAGTCGCGGCACGAGGAGATGTCCGCGTTCGAGGCCGTCGGGTACGCCAAGTTCAGCGGGCGTGTGGGGGTGTGCACGGCGACCTCGGGCCCGGGCGCGATCCACCTGCTCAACGGGCTGTACGACGCCAAGCTCGACCATGTGCCGGTCGTGGCGATCGTGGGGCAGACCAACCGCAGCGCGATGGGCGGTTCCTATCAGCAGGAGGTCGACCTCCACACGCTGTTCAAGGACGTGGCGTCGGAGTTCGTGGAGACCGTCAACGTGCCCGAACAGCTGCCGAACGTGCTGGACCGGGCCATCCGTACCGCCTGGAGCCGGCGGTGTCCGACCGCCGTGATCGTCCCCGCCGACGTCCAGGAGCTGGACTACTCGCCGCCCACGCACGCCTTCAAGATGGTCCCCTCCAGCCTCGGCTGCGAGCGGTTCGCGCCGCAGCCCGACGACGCCGCGCTGCACCGCGCCGCCGAGATCCTGAACGCCGGGGAGAAGGTGGCGATGCTCGTCGGCCAGGGCGCCGCGGAGGCCGCCGACGAGGTCGAGCGCGTCGCGGAGGCACTGGGCGCGGGGGTGGCGAAGGCGCTGCTCGGCAAGGACGTGCTCAGTGACGAACTGCCCTATGTCACCGGGGCGATCGGGCTGCTGGGGACCCGTCCGTCGTACGAGTTGATGCGGGACTGCGACACGCTGCTGACGGTCGGTTCGAGCTTCCCGTACACCCAGTTCATGCCCGAGTTCGACCAGGCCAGGGCCGTGCAGATCGACATCGACCCGCACATGGTCGGCATGCGCTATCCCTACGAGGTCAATCTGATCGGTGACGCCCGCGCGACCCTGTCGCGGCTGCTGCCCCTGCTGCGCCGCAAGAAGAACCGCTCGTGGCAGAAGCAGATCATCGCGAACAACGAACGCTGGCGCGGGGTGATGACGCGGCGCGCCGAGCAGTCGGCCGACCCGATCAACCCCGAGTTCGTGGCGTGGTCGCTCGACCCCCTGCTGCCCGAGGACGCGATCATCTCCTCCGACTCCGGATCCGTGGCCAACTGGTACGCCCGCCATCTGCGTCTGCGCGGTGCGATGCGGGCCTCGCTGTCCGGGACGCTGGCCACCATGGGCAGCGGTGTGCCGTACGCGATCGGGGCGAAGTTCGCGCATCCGGACCGTCCGGCGATCGCGCTCGTCGGGGACGGCGCGATGCAGATGAACGGGATGGCGGAGCTGATCACCGCGAGCAAGTACCAGGACCTGTGGAGCGATCCGCGGCTGGTGATCGCGGTGTGGAACAACCAGGACCTCAACCAGGTCACCTGGGAGCTGCGCGCGATGGGCGGCTCGCCGCAGTTCGTGCCGTCCCAGTCGATACCGGACGTCTCGTACGCGGAGTTCGCCACGTCGCTCGGCCTGCTCGGCATGCGGGTGGAGAAGCCGGGCGGGGTCCTCGACGCCTGGCAGGCGGCGCTGCGGGCGGACCGGCCCGCGGTGGTCGAGTTCCTCACCGACCCCTCCGTGCCGCCGATCCCGCCGCACGCGACCTGGGACCAGATGGAGTCGACCGCCAAGGCCATCTTCAAGGGTGACGTCGAACGCGAGGCCGTGGTCCGGCAGGGCTTCAAGGCCAAGGTCCAGGAGTTCCTGCCCGGCGCCCGCAAGCGCGCCCACTCCTCCGGCCGGCGCGCGCGCCGCCACGAGGAGTCGCACCGCTCGGCGCACCGGTGACAGGCGCCCGGTAGACACAGCCCCGGCGGCCGCGACAACCCAGGGCGGCCGCCGGATGGGACTTCGCCGTCGGACGGGGACTTTGGCGCGCACGGCCGGCGGCTAGGCGGCGCCCTGGAGGACCTCGTCGCGCAGTTGGTGGCAGCAGCGGTTGATCAGACGCGAGACGTGCATCTGCGAGATGCCCAGTTCCTCGGCGATGTGGCTCTGGGTCATGTCCTTGAAGAACCGCATGTACAGGATGGTGCGCTCCCGCTCGGGCAGGGCCTCCAGGCGGGGCTTGACGGATTCGCGGTCCACGACGGTGTCGAGGGCCGGATCGCACTCGCCCAGGGCGTCACCGAGGGAGTACCCGTCGTCACTGCCCGGGACCTCGGCGTCGAGGGAGAGTGCGCTGAAGCTCTCCAGCGCCTCCAGTCCCACCTGGACGTCCTCCTCGCTCAGATGGGTGTACTCGGCGATCTCCCGCACGCTGGGCCAGCGGTCGGTGACGCTTCGCGACAGGTCCTGGCAGGCGGCCCGGACCCGGTTGCGCAGGTCCTGCACCCGGCGGGGCACGTGCAACGTCCACATGTGGTCGCGGAAGTGCCGCTTGATCTCGCCCGTCACCGTCGGGACGGCGTAGCTCTCGAAGGCGTTGCCGCGGTCGGGGTCGTAGCGGTCGACCGCCTTGACCAGCCCGAGGGCCGCGACCTGGCGCAGATCCTCGTAGCTCTCCCCGCGGCTGCGGAACCGGCTCGCGATCCTTTCGGCCATGGGCAGCCACGCCTCGACCAGCTCCTCACGGAGAGCGTCGCGCTCGTGACCGGCAGGCAGCCCGGCGAGCCGCCGGAACGCCTGCTCGGTGTCCGGAGCGTCGTCGTGCGGATGGTGTTGCGCGCTCGTTCGTGTTCGCATGGTGCGTCGCACCTCTCTTGCGCGAGGGATGAACGATCACCGTGGACTTGCGACCGCGATTCGGACGGCCGCATCCGGGCGACGGGAAGACATCGTCGTCGCTCCCACGGATGTGCCTCATGTCCGAAACACTCTGTTTGTCCCTTTCCCCCGCGCCGAGTCACTAAACACCGATCGCGTCACAGCGTCGCGGACCGGAGCCGGAGTGAACCGGTGGCGCGTGGACGACGCGCGGGCGGGCACCGGATACCCATGACCGTCCATGTCGATCTGACCACATCGGGTAGCGGCCGGCGCGGTCCGTGGGCCGTGCTGCTCGCCGAGGACCGGCGGCTGTTCGAACGGGCCGCCGCCTGGCACTGGCCCGCCGCCGAACGCGTGCTGCCCCGGCTCAGCCGCTGCGCCGACCACGGCGCGCTCTGGTTCGCCGTCGCGGCGGCCATGGCCGCGAGCGGCACTCCGCGTGCCCGGCGGGCCGCCGCGCGGGGTCTGGCCTCCCTGACGCTGGCGTCCCTGACCATCAACACCATCGGCAAGCGCTCGGTACGCCGCCCCCGTCCCGTCCTGGACCCGGTGCCGCTCGTCCGGCGGCTCGGCCGGCAGCCGATCACCACGTCCTTCCCCTCGGGGCACTCCGCGTCCGCGGCGGCCTTCGCGGCCGGTGTCGCGCTGGAGTCACCCCACTGGGGTGCGGCCGTCGCGCCGGCCGCCCTCTCCGTCGCCGCGTCCCGCGTCTACACCGGCGTCCACTTCCCGAGCGACGTCCTCGCGGGGGCGGTCCTCGGCGTGGGCGCCGCGTTCGCCGTACGGGCGATCGCGCCGACGCGGCCCGGCGCGGGTCCGCACAGCCGGTCCCGCAGCCCGGCGCCCGCGCTGCCCGACGGCGCGGGCCTGGTGGTCGTCGCCAACACCTGCGCCGGCAGTGCGGAGTCCGTCCGTTCGCTGCGCACCGTCCTGCCGAAGGCGGAGGTCGTGGTCTGTGAACCCGACCGGCTGCGCGAGGAGTTGGGGCGGGCGGCGGCACGCGCCCGGGTGCTCGGCGTGTGCGGCGGGGACGGCAGCGTGAACACGGCGGCCGAGGTGGCCCTGCGGCACGGCCTGCCCCTCGCCGTCCTGCCCGGCGGCACCTACAACCACTTCGCCCGGGACCTGGGTGTGGAAGGCGCACGAGATCTCGGCCGGGCCGTCGCGCGCGGTGACGCGGTGCGCGTGGACGTGGGACGGTTCACGTCCGCAAAGACGCGGGGCGTCTTCCTCAACGGGTGCAGCCTGGGCGTCTATCCCGAGCTGGTGCGGGTGCGCGAGCGCTGGTCGCACCGGGTCGGCGGCTGGCCGGCCGGGGTGCTCGCGGCCCTGCACGTGCTGCGCGCCGACCGGCACCCACTCACGGCCCGACTCGACGGCCGGCGCCGTCCCTTGTGGCTGCTGTACGCCGGCAACGGCATCTACCACCGCAGGGGTCTGGCACCGGGGCACCGGCAGGACCTGGTGGACGGGCGACTCGACGTGCGCGTGGTGCACGGCGGCCCCCGGCCGGCGCTGCGGCTGCTCGCCGCGGCCGCCGCGGGTCCGTTCAGCCGCTCCCGGGTGCACGCGGCGGTCCAGCGGGCTCGGCTGCGGGTGACGGGCCTGCCAGCCGGCACGCTGCTCGCCTACGACGGCGAAGTCACCGACGTGGACGGGGCGGTCACCCTGGACAAGCTGCCCGCGGCCCTGACGGTGTACCGGCCGCTGCGGGCTCGCCGACTGCTGCCGGGCAAACCTCGGGCGTGAACATGCCTGATCGTCGCATTCGGGGAAACACGGTGGTCAGGAGGTTGACATGATTCCCATCATTCTCGTCCTGCTGCTGGCAGTGGTGCTCTTCGGCATCGGGTTCGCGGTGAAGGTCCTCTGGTGGATCGCCCTCGCGGTGCTCGTGGTCTGGCTCCTGGGGTTCCTGGTACGAGGGACGACCGGTGGTGGCAGGGCGCGCTGGTATCGGTGGTGACATCGGTCGGGACACGCGCTCCGGGGATCGGAATTATCCCCGGAGCGCCCGTTTCCGTCCTCGCACACCGGTAACCCGGAGGAGGATCGACTTCGCTCTCGGTGCCGGAGGTGAGCGCAGATGCCGGAGTACGGATACTTCCTCTCGTGTGAGGAATTCCGTCCGGATGACCTCATCGAGCAGGCGAGAGCCGCCGAACAGGCGGGCTTTCAGTCCCTGTGGATCTCCGATCACTTCCACCCGTGGAACGAGGCCCAGGGTCAGAGCGCTTTCGTCTGGTCGGTGATCGGCGCCCTGTCCGAAGCGGTGTCGCTGCCCGTGGAGACGGCGGTCACCTGCCCCACCGTGCGGATGCATCCGGCGCTGGTGGCGCAGGCCGCGGCGACCTGCGCGACGATGACGGGCGGCCGCTTCCGGCTGGGTGTGGGCACGGGTGAGGCGCTCAACGAGCATGTTCTGGGCGATCGTTGGCCGCCCACGCAGGTGCGGCTGGAGATGCTGGAGGAGGCGGTCCAGGTGATGCGCCGGCTGTTCACCGGCGAGGAGGTCAGCCACCACGGTCCCCACTACACGGTGGAGAACGCCCGCCTCTACACACTCCCCGACGAACCGGTGCCCATCGATGTGTCGGCCTTCGGTTCCCGGTCGACCCGGCTCGCCGCACGCATCGGCGACGGCTACATCACGATGATGCCGGACGAGTCGCTGGTGTCCCAGTTCCTGCGGGCCGGTGGCGCCGGCAAGCCGGTGAGCGGCGGCACCAAGGTCTGCTACGGTCCCGATCGCGACGAGGCGGTCCGCACGGTCCGCCGGCTGTGGTTCAACGAACTGCTGCCCGGCGAGATGGGCCAGACCCTGCCTTCGCCGCGTCACTTCGAGCAGTTGGAACCGCTCGTCACGGAGAAGATGGTCCGTGACAACGTGGTGTGCGGGGACGACGTCGACGCTCATGTGGCCGCGCTGAACGCTTTCGCCGAGGCCGGTTTCGACCGGATCTACGTCAATCAGATCGGCCCCGACCAACGCGGTTTCTTCGACTTCTACCGCACAAAGGTGCTGCCACAGCTTCCGCGCGACTGATGGCGGCCCCGGGCAGGTACGCGATGAAACTCCGCCGACCCGTGGTGTCCGTGTACACGGTGCCTACCGACGCCCCCGAGGCGGACGGAACACTGGCCTGGGACTCGACCACGATGGTGATCGCCGAGGTCTCGGCCGGGGACACGACCGGCACCGGCTGGACGTACGGCCCGGCGGCCGTCGGGCTGATGCTGGGCGAGCACCTCGCTCCCCTCGTCGAGGGCCATGATCCGCTGGACATACCGGCGCTGCACGACGCGATGTGCCGGTCGGTGCGCAACGCGGGCCGGCCCGGGATCACCGCGTGCGCGATCTCCGCCCTGGACGCCGCCCTGTGGGACCTCAAGGCACGCCTGCTGGGCCTGTCGCTGGTCAGCCTGCTCGGCGCGGCCCGAACCCGCGTGTCGGTGTACGGCAGCGGTGGGTTCACGACGTACCACGACCGGCGTCTGGCCGAGCAGCTCGGCACCTGGGTGCACAAGCAGCACATCCCCCGCGTCAAGATCAAGATCGGCGAGGACTGGGGCCGCGAGCCCCGGTGGGACCTGTGCCGTGTCCGCGCCGCGCGCCGGGCCATCGGTCCGGACGCCGAGCTGTACGTCGACGCCAGCGGCGCGTACACCCGTAAGCAGGCGCTGCGCGTCGGGGACGGGCTCGCCGAGTACGGCGTGACCTGGTTCGAGGAGCCCGTCTCCTCCGACGACCTGACCGGGCTGCGGCTGCTGCGCGACACCCTGCCCTGCGAGGTGACGGCCGGTGAGTACGGCTACGACCTCCCCTACTTCGCCCGCCTGATCGAGGCGAACGCCGTGGACTGTCTCCAGGTCGACGCCACGCGCTGCGGGGGCATCACGGACTTCCTGCGGGTCGCCGCTCTCGCCCACGCCCACGGGCTGGACGTCTCCGCGCTGCGCGCCCCGCACGTCCATGCCGCGGCCGCCGCCGCGATCCCCAACCTGCGCCACCTCGAATGGTTCCACGACCACGTGCGGATCGAGTCGATGTTCTTCGACGGGGCGCTGGACCCCGCGGGCGGATCGGTCCGGCCGGAACAGGGCCACGGACACGGACTGACCCTGCGCCGGCGCCAGGCGGAGCAGTACCGGGTCGCCTGACGGGACGGCGGCACGCCCGTGCACCGGCCGTGCCGCGCCCGGCCGCCCCCGGTGTAAGGCGTGGCGTACCCGGTACCCGGCACCCGACGGGACGGACAACTGGAGGAGATGAATCGGATGCTGTTCCTCGGACTGCTCCTCATCGTCGGGGCGGGTGCCTTCACAGCCCTCGCGATCAGCGACAACATGTCCGGCGGTCCTGACCACACCGTTTCGGTACTCGGTCACGACATCGCCACCCTCAGCCCGGTCGCCCTCTTCTGCTCCGGCCTGGCTCTGGCCCTCCTCTTCTGCCTGGGCATGGCCATGCTCCTCGGCGGAGCGGCACACCACCGGCGCGGCTCGGGCCTGCACAGGAGGCAGGGCAGGACCCCGGCAGGCCCGTCGATCGGCGGCACCCGGGCCTGACGCCCGGTTCCCTGCCGTCCTCGGCCGCCCGCGTCCGTGTGACGCGTGGTCCGGCACGGGTACCCGTCACTTCCAGCGAAAGGAGCCATCATGCCTGCGGGATCGAGCGCGAAGCGTGAGCGCCAGTACGAGCACATCAAGGAGAGCGCCGAGCAGCGCGGCGAGTCCACGAAGCGGGCCAAGGAGATCGCGGCACGCACCGTGAACAAGGAACGGGCCAGGTCGGGCGAGTCCCGCAGTGCCGGCAAGGCATCGACCCGCGACCCGAAGTCGTCGTACGAGCGTGGCGGCCGGCGCTCGCACAGCGGAGCGGAGGGACCGACGAGGGACCAGTTGTACGAGGAGGCCAAGAAGCGCGACATCCACGGGCGCTCCTCGATGAACAAGCAGGAGCTGAAGGACGCGCTGGGCCGCTAGCCGTAGTCGGTGAGCAGGCCCACGAAGGGCGTGGGGGCAGGCTTCACGCCCAGCGCGGATGAGCTGCGCCTCCCGGTCACCCCGCTCCCCCAGCGCCGCTACTGCAGCCTCGGCGCGGGGCCGGCCCCCAAGGCCGCGCTGCTCACTGCGAACCGGGTCACCGGACGGCCGCGCGAGATCGCGGTGGCCGAGACCCTCCTCGGCATCCTGCGCGGCACCGGGCTGCCCGACCCGCGCTCGACGCCGGTCACCGAGCGGGCTTGCCGGCCCACACTGGCGAACGAGGGCCCGGCCCGGGAGGAGGAGATCCGCCGACGGCGACCCCCGGCGGACCCACCGGGGCGTGCAGCGGTGACACCGATACGTACCGCCGTCGCGGTCAACTTGCCCTGTGCGAAAGCACATTGAGCGATGGCGGAGGGCGCCGTGGGGCGGCGGGCGGAACCGCTGCTCCATCGCGCGCGGCCGCGTCATGGCCGGCTCAGGAGAGACGTGTCGGTCTGCGCGGCGGTGGCAGCGCGGGCAGCAGTTCCCACAGCGGTCGCGCCTCCGCGGCCCAGGAGGCGAGCAGCCGGCGGTCGACGAGATGCAGCCGCTGCTCCCGCGCGAAGGCGCGGCCGGGCTGTGTGATCCTGCCGTTGGTGACCATGACCACGACGTCCGCCCGGTGGACCGGGCGGCCCGTACCGTTCAGCACCTGCAGTTCCGGGGTGCCCACGGCCGCGCCCCGATCGCCGTCGCGCCGGTGCTTGCACTGGATCACCCAGCGCCGGCCCAGCGGATCGGTGGCCTTCACATCCGCTCCCAGGTCCCCCTGCCCGCCGACCTGCACCGCATCGGCGCAGCCGTCCCGGCGCAGCAGGTCCCGGACCGCGTACTCGAACTCCCGGTGGGACAGCGCGTCCAGCTGGGCCAGCCCGTAGCGCAGGGCGCGCGCCCGGGTCCGCTCCCACCGCGCACGCCGCGCCCGCAGCTGCCACCACCCGATCCCGCCCAGGCCGCCGAGCACGGCCGCGGCGAGCGGCAACCACCAGTGTGCGAACAGCCAGTTGACCACCGCCACCGCGACGGCGGCCACCGCCAGGGCGATGAAGGTGTCGTGCCCGCCACGTCCGCGGCGGGGGCGCCGGCCGGTGCGCCGCCGGGCGGGCGGACGCCTGGTCATCGGCGGCCCGCCGGAGCGGAGCGCTCACACGCGCGCCCGCGTACCGCCGTCCCGTCCGAGCACGCATACGGCCACGCCAACGACATCGGTCCCCCTTCGGCCGGTCGGTGAGGTCTCCCTGTCCCTACCAACCTGGCGGCCGGAGCATTCCGTGAGGCTTCACGAACGGCGCGGCTGATCGCTTCAGCGGGCCTGAAAGCAGGAGTGAAGAGACAATGAGGAGATGACGGACAAAAAGGCGTCGACGCTGTCACGCAAGGCCTACGAAGCCGAACTGCTGCGCCTCCAAACGGAGTTGGTCAAACTCCAGGAGTGGGTACGGGCGGAGGACGCCCGTCTGGTGGTCGTCTTCGAGGGGCGGGACGCGGCCGGCAAGGGCGGCACCCTCCGGCGGGTCACCGAGTATCTCAATCCGCGCGTGACCCGGATCGCGGCACTGCCCAAGCCGACGGAACGCGAGCGCACCCAGTGGTACTTCCAGCGGTACATCGCACATCTGCCGGCCGCCGGGGAGATCGTGTTCTTCGACCGCTCCTGGTACAACCGTGCCGGGGTCGAGCGCGTGATGGGGTTCTGCACCCAGGAGGAACACCAGTTGTTCCTCCGCCAGTGTCCGGTCTTCGAGCGGATGCTGATCGAGGACGGGATCCTGCTGCTCAAGTACTGGTTCTCGGTGAGCGACAGCGTACAGCTGGAGCGGTTCCGGCGCCGCCTGGAAGATCCGCGGCGGCGCTGGAAGCTGTCGCCGATGGACCTGGAGTCGATCACGCGCTGGGAGGCGTACTCCCGGGCGAAGGACGACATGATGGTGCACACGGACATCGTCGAGGCACCCTGGTACATCGTCGAGAGCGACGACAAGCGGCGCGCGCGACTGAACATGATGGCCCACCTGCTGGCGTCCGTGCCGTACCACGAGGTGCCGCCACCGGTGCTGGAGCTGCCCGAGCCACCCCCGTCCACCGGCTACGAGCGGCCGCCCCGCGATCTGCGGACCTACGTCCCCGACCACACGGCCGAGCTGTGAACCGGGCCGGGGCTCGTGCAGAGGTCGAACAAGTGCTCAGGGGTGCCGATGTCGTGTCCGGTCTCCTCCGCGGCCTGGTGCCCGTCGACGCGGGCGGGCGGGCAGGCGGAACGGTCGGGTGGGCAGGACGGGGCGTCGAGGCCTGCGGTCATCGGGCGGCCGGGAGGTCGGTCGGGCGGGTGTAGACGGCCTTGCCGGCGGCGCGTGTGACATCGGTCATCCGGCCGGCGCCCTCGGACGGGCCGCCGATGCGCAGTACGGCGTCGCAGCGCGCGAGCACCGTTGCGGCGACGGGATGGGAAGATCTCCTCGTGGAACGCGTCGCCTGGCCTGTGACGGGCAGGCGGCCGGGGCGCAAGAGGTCGAGCGCTACGTCGTTCATCGCACGGACGACCACCAGCGGTCCGGGCGTTCCGGTCGCAGAGGTGAACTCACCCGGGAGAAGGGGACGTTGGTCACAGATGGTGCGCTCAGGTGAGCACCGTCCCGACACCGGCGTCACGCAGGGCTGCCAGGGTGGCGGGGCCGCCGGATCGGTGGCGGCGCTGTCGGTGACGAAGGCCTGTACGGCGTCGAGCGGAGCGACCCGACTGAAGGCCCGGACCCCCGGTTCGGTGGCGTCCGCGGCGGGAACCACACGGCCGGCCTGGGCGAGTCCGACCTGTGTGACGGCGGCGTCGACCAGGGAGAACTCCGACCAGCCGTGCACACCACCGATGGACATCACGAAGCAGTCGCCAGGGTCTCCAGGGTGCGCAGCGCCAGCGGCTGTCCTTGGCCGCGGCCTGCCAGCCCTCCCTCCGCGGAGGGCCCCGCGGACCCGCCGGGCGGGTGCACGGCGACCGCACCGCCGTGCACCCGGCGCACCAGCCCCTGCCGCTCCGGCGCATCGCAGGGTCAGGTCCAGACGACTGGCGACACCCATGGCAGGAGCGGGCGGTCTCCGCTCCGGGCTCAGCGGACGGTGACGTGGAAGACCGGCGAGGCGGTGGTGCCGCTGACGATGCGCAGGTCGTTCGTGCCCTTGAGGCCGAGCCTGACGCCGAGCGAGTAGGAGCCGCCGCGCAGGACGGGCACGGAGGCGGGCAGGCTCACCCACCTGCCGTGCTGCTTCTGCTGGAGGGTCACCTTCGTGCCCGCCTTCAGCCCGGTCGTCCTGCCTGTGACCCGGAACAGCTGCCAGGCGCGGACCGAGGACACCGACGGGGTCGCGGTGATGCTCGCCTTGGCGGACCGGACCTGCTGCGGTGCCGCGGCGGCGGGCGCGCTGTGCGGGCCCCCGGTGGCCGCCGTCGCGGTGCCCGCGAGGGCGAGGGAGGCCGCACCGAGGGCACCGACGAGGGCTACGCGCAGAGAGCGTCGCTTCGAGGTCATCGAAGTATGTCCCTTCCGTGAAGAAAAGAGTTTTTCACGCCGAAGAAGAACTTCATGCGGATTGGCGTGGTCATGAGAAGAGACGGCGTGACTCCGGGGCGCGTTCACTGACGCCGTGTCATCGTCTTGTAACAGCCTGCTTTACCAGCGATGCGAAATGAGACAGCAGAGGAAAAGGCACTTGCCGCCTTGCGCAATAATTAAACTGAGCGGAGGGTCGGTACCGGCATCGGGGGAAGGCAGGGCGTTCATGCCACGCGGAGACATGCAGCGAGTGCGCGACGCGAATCTGCGGCTGGGCGCCGCCGTGGCCGAGGTCGAGGGGCTCTACGCGGCGCTGCTGAGAGCGGGGGCCTCCGAGCGACGCCGGGAGTTACAGGCGGACCTGGCGCGCGCGGCGGGCCGCCTCGCCGCCCTGGCTGCCATGACGCCGGACACCCCGTCCCTGCCCGTCGCCCCGCGCCGGTCCCGGTGGGGGCGCAGGCGGGCCCTCGCCGAGCGCGGTGCCGCGTGGATCGCGGCGCGATTCGGACAGAACCTGCGCTGAGTGGGCCGTGGCCCGCCCGGCGACGGCGCACTCGCCGCCGGCACCGGTCTCCGCCCCGAGCCGCCCGCGCCGTAGCGCACCGCGGGAGCCGTCGTCAGGAGTCGGACACGTCGCCGGCGCCGGAGCGAGGGCCCCGGACCGGCCGTCCGTAAGGAAGAGCCGGTCCAGCCGGTGGGCGACGACGGCGGCCGCCGAGTCCGCGCCGCGCCGGCCGACCAGCACGCCCGCGCCGAGCACGGCCCGCACCGGTGTCCGCGCCTACCGGATACGCCGCCCGGCACCGCTGCCCCTGTCCGACGCCGAACTGGCCACGATCCGCACGCCGTTGTACCTCGTCCTCGGCGGGCGCAGCCTGCTGGTGCACCTCGGCGGCAGGCCGAGCGCATCCCCCGCTCGTGCCCGGCGCCCATGCGGAGATCGTCTCCGACACCGGCCACGGCACCCAGATCGACCATGCCGAGCGGACCAACCGCCTGAATGCTGGACTTCATGGACGGCACCGAGCGAGGACAGCCCGCGCCGGGGAAGGGCGCGGCCTGGTGCGGCGTCCGGTGCGTGCTGCCGGCCTGCCGGCCGGAAGTCCTCGTACAGGGGGCGTACGCGGCCTTTCGGCCGGTGCGGCGAGCGGGGGCACCTCCCGCGCGGCGGGGCAGCGTGCCGGGCGTCGCGACGGGGCGAACGTCGCCCGCCCGGGCACCAGCACCGCCCGAGCAGCGGCATGAGGGCCGGCCCGGCGGCCGCTTCCCCGGGGAGCCTCACCGCGCCGGCCGCCGGCCGCGCTCGGGGAGTTCGGGCCGCTCCGGCTCCGCGCCGGGGACGCGCCGCTCCTCCTGCCGGGCGCCGTCTCCATGAGACGCCTTGGCCGTGCGGTCTGTCGCGCCGGACGGTGCGGGGGCGTCCGGGGCCGGGCGGACCGCCGAGGCCGGAGGCCTCTCCCGGCGGGCGCCGTACGCGGCGAAGTACGCGGGGAGCCGGCGGATCCACGGCGACTCGGCGACCAGGTGCGCCAGGCCCCGGGCCCGGTCCGCGCTGCCGAGCGGGGGCCAGCCCGCGAGGACGGGGGCGACGAAGCGGGCGTGGGCCATCCGCTGGAGCGTCTGGGTGGCGATGGTGGTGGGAAGGCGCCGGCGCTGCACCCGGCGTACGTCGCGCAGGGCCACGGCGCCCCGGCGCAGCGGCTCGGTGAGATACCGCGCGGCGGCCACCGCGTCCTGCACCGCGAGGTTGATGCCGATGCCGAAAACCGGGGACATGGCGTGCGCGGCGTCCCCGATGCACAGCAGCCCGGGGCGGTGCCAGCGGCGCAGCCGGTCCAGTCGTACGTCGAGCAGCCTCACCTCGTCCCATGAGCGCACGGCGTGCGCGCGGCCGGCGAGCCAGGGGGCGGCGGCCCGGAAGGCGTCCAGGAAGCGGTCGAGGCCGGCGGCGCGGCGCTGGGCGTCGGTGCCCTTGGGGATGAGGGCGGCACACTGCCAGTAGTCGCCGCGGTCGATCATCGCGGTCAGGAAGCGGTCGCCGGCGCCTCCGACGAGCCCTTGCGGGTCGCCGTCCTCGCGCGGCAGCCGGAACCACCACGCGTCCATCGGGCAGGTGAAGCGGCGCAGTCTCAGCTCGGGCCGGACACGGGCAAGTGATCCGCGCCCGTCGCAGGCCACGGTGAGCAGGGCGCGCAGCTCGCCGGTGCGGCCGTCGGTGGTGCGGTAGCGCACCCCGCGCACGCGTCCGCCCTCGACCACGAAGGAGGTCGCTTCCGTGTCCATCCTCAGGTGGAAGGACGGCTCGCGCCCGGCCTCGTCCGCGAGCAGGTCCAGCAGGTCCCACTGGGGCACCATCGCGATGTAGTTGTAGGGGCCGGGCAGCACCGCCAGGTCGGCGACCGTGACCGTCGAGCGGCCGGGCCCGAGCGGCAGTTGCACGGTGCGCACCCGGCGCTGCGGCAGCCGGGCGAAGCGCTCGGCGAGGCCGAGTTGGTCCAGCAGGGCCAGGGTCGAGGGGTGGACGGTGTCGCCGCGGAAGTCGCGCAGGAAGTCGCCGTGCTTCTCCAGCACCGTCACCTCGACGCCGGACCGGGCCAGCAGCAGGGCGAGCACCATGCCCGCGGGGCCGCCGCCCACGACGCAGCACGTGGTCTGTTCCATGGCAGTCCTGCCCTTCGGAGAGCAGTGGTCCCGAACCGAGGTCCCGAACCGAGGTCCCGAATTAATTCATCGATCGATGAATACCCTACCCTCTCAAGCGGCCGCCCGCCTCCCCCGCTTCGCGCCGTCGTGGTGGATCGGTGTCGTCGAGCCGGTGAGGGGGACACCCGTGCCGCCCCGCGCGACGGCCACGATCTCCGCCGCGATCGACAGCGCGGTCTCCTCCGGTGTCCGGGCGCCGAGGTCGAGACCGATCGGCGAGCGCAGCCGGGCCAGTTCCGCCTCCGTCACCCCTTCCGCGCGCAGCCGCCGGGTGCGGTCCTCGTGCGTGCGGCGCGAGCCCATCGCGCCGATGTACGCCGCCGGCAGCCGCAGGGCGGTCGTGAGCAGGGGTACGTCGAACTTGGCGTCGTGGGTGAGCACGCACAGCACGGTGCGGGCGTCGGTCCCGGCGCGCCGCAGATAGCGGTGCGGCCAGTCGACGACGACCTCGTCGGCCTCGGGAAAGCGGTCGCGGGTGGCGAAGACCGGGCGGGCGTCGCAGACGGTCACGTGATAGCCGAGGAACTTCCCGGTCCGCACGAGCGCCGCCGCGAAGTCGATCGCCCCGAAGACGACCATGCGCGGTGGCGGCACCTTCGACTCCACCAGCAGGGTGAGACCGCCGGGGCAGCGCGAGCCGTCCGCGGACAGCTCCACCGCACCGGTGCGGCCCGCCGCCAGCAGGGCCCGGGCCTCGGCCGCCGCCACGCGGTCCAGGTCCGGGTGGCCGCCGAGCGCGCCGTCGTACGTCCCGTCGGGCCGGACCAGCAGGGCGCGCCCGAGGAGTCCGGCCGGGCCGCGGGCGACCCGGGCGAGGGCCACCGGTTCGCGCCGGGCGGCGGCCGACAGGGCCGCCACCTGCGCCGTCCGTGCCGGGCCGGTCACCGGCGTGACCAGCACCTCGATCGTGCCGCCGCAGGTCAGCCCCACGGCGAAGGCGTCCTCGTCGCTGTAGCCGAACCGTTCGAGCACGCTCTCGCCGGTGCGCAGCGCCTCGCGGCACAGGTCGTACACCGCGCCCTCCACGCAGCCGCCGGACACCGAGCCGATGACGGTGCCGGCGCTGTCGACGGCGAGGGCGGCGCCGGGGCCGCGCGGCGCGCTGCCGCCGACCGCCACCACGGTCGCGACGGCGAACGACCGGCCCTCCTCGGCCCAGCGGTCCAGCTCCTCGGCCAGGTCAAGCATCCGAGGCCCCCATGGCGGCCGACAGCACGCGGTCCGGGCGGATGGGCAGGCTGCGGTGGCGTACGCCGGTGGCGTGCCAGACGGCGTTGGCGACGGCGGCCGCGGCGCCCACGATGCCGATCTCGCCGACGCCCTTGATGCCCACGGGGTCGTCGGGATCGGCGTCGTCGATCCAGTCGGCCTCGACGCGGGGCACGTCGGCGTTCACCGCCACGTGGTAGCCCGCGAGGTCGGCGCCGACGTGGCCGCCCGTGGCGCGGTCGCGGACGGCCTCCTCGTGCAGGGCCATGGAGATGCCCCAGATCATGCCGCCCCGCAACTGGTTGCGTGCGGTGAGCGGGTTGACGATCCGGCCCGCCGCGAAGATGCCGAGCATGCGGCGCACCCGCACCTCGCCGGTGCCGGTGTCCACGGCGACCTCGGCGAACTGCGCCCCGTAGGAGTGCCGTTCGGCGGCGGCGAGGGCGCCGACCGCCTCGGTGGTGTCCGACCGCACGGTGATCCCCTCGGGCGGGACGCCGGTGCCCAGGGCCAGCCGCTCGCGCAGTTCGCCGGCCGCGATCCGGATGGCCCAGGACCAGGAGCGGGTGCCCATGGAGCCACCGGCGATCATGGCCGGGCCGAAGTCGCTGTCGCCGATGCGGACCCGGACCCGCTCGGGCGAGGTGTGCAGCGCGTCGGCCGCGACCAGGGTGAGCGCGGTACGGGCCCCGGTGCCGATGTCCGCCGCCGAGATCCGGACGGTGAAGGTGCCGTCCGGGTGGGCGGTCGCGGTCGCGGTGGAGGGCGCGGTGCCCGACGGGAAGGAGGCCGCCGCCATGCCCGTGCCGAGCAGCCAGCGGCCGTCCCGGCGCAGTCCCGGGCGCGGGTCCCGGTCCGCCCAGCCGAACCGGCGGGCACCCTCCCGCAGGCAGGCAGCCAGGTTCCGGCCGGCGAACGGCAGGCCCGAGACCGGGCCCCGGGCGGGCTCGTTGCGCAGGCGCAGCTCCATCGGGTCGATGCCGCACTTCTCGGCGAGTTCGTCGACGGCGGACTCCAGCGCGAACGATCCCGGTGCCTCGCCCGGCGCGCGCATGAACGTCGGGGTCGGTACGTCGAGCCGTACGACGCGGTTGGCGGTGTGGTGCGCGTCGGCGTCGTACATCACCCGGGCCGGTGCGGCGCTCTGCTCCACGAACTCGTGCACGGTGGAGGTGAGGCTGACGGCGCGGTGTTCCAGGGCGCGCAGGCGTCCGTCGGCGTCGGCGCCGAGCCGGACGCGCTGGGCTGTGGGGCTGCGGTAGCCGGCCAGCGAGAACATCTGCCGACGGGTCAGTACCACGCGCACGGGCCGCTGCAGGACGGTCGCGGCCATCACGGCGGCCACCTGGTGGGCGCGGACGCCCTTGCTGCCGAAGCCGCCGCCGACGTGTTCGGAGCGCACGCGCACCGCGGCCGGGTCGAGCGAGAAGAGCTTCGCCAGGTCGCCGACGACCCAGGTGGCACCCTGGTTGGAGTCGGTCACCTCCAGCCTGCCGCCGTCCCAGCGGGCGGTCGCCGCGTGCGGCTCCATCGGGTGGTGGTGCTCTTCGGGAGTGCTGTACTCGGCGTCCACGACGACCGCCGCCGCGGCCAGCTGGGCTTCGAGGTCGCCCTTCTCCGCCACCGCCGGCATGTACCCGTCCGCCGCGTAGACGTCCGGGCGTTCCGCCCCGAACTCGACGTCGTGCGGCTGCCGTTCATAGTGCACCACGAGCGTCTCGGCGGCCTCCCTGGCCTGCTCGGAGGTCTCCGCCACGACCAGCGCCACGGGCCAGCCCAGGTGCGGCACCCGGTCGTGCTGGAAGACGGCGCAGGTCGGGTCCGGCCGCATGCCCATCAACGTGGTGTAGTCGGTCTCCAGATGCGGGGCGTTGCGGTGGTCCAGGACGGCGAGGACGCCCGGCATGGCGAGGACGGGAGCGGTGTCGAGGTCACGGATGCGGCCGCGGGCCACCGTGGACAGCACCAGCCAGCCGTGGGCGAGGTCGGCGAAGGGCACGTCACCGGCGTAGCGGGCGGCGCCGGTGACCTTGTCCCGCCCTTCGATCCGGGTGTGGGCGGTGCCCACGGCCGCCGCGGGGACGGTCGTCGCGGTGGTGAGGGTGGTCATCGTGCGGCCTCCTCGGCGAGTTCGGACAGGACGGCCACCACGAGGTTGCGGATCAGCTCGACCTTGTACCCGTTGTGCGGCAGCGGCCGCGCCGCCGCCAGTTCGGCGTCCGCGGCGGCCGCGTAGGTCTCGGCGCGGGCCGGCGCACCGGCCAGGACCCGTTCGGCCGCGCGGGCCCGCCACGGGCGGGAGGCGACGGCGCCGAGGGCCACGCGCGCGTCCCGTACGACGCCGTCACGGACGTCGAGCGCGGCGGCGAGGGAGCCGACGGCGAACGCGTACGAGGCACGCTCGCGGACCTTGCGGTAGCGGGAGGCGGCGGCGACCGGGGCGGGCGGAAGCGTGACGTGGGTGATGAGCGCGCCCGGGGGCAGGGCGGTCTCCCGGTGCGGGGTGTCGCCGACGGGAAGGTAGAAGTCGGCGAGCGGCAACTCCCCCGGCCCGTCGGCCGTTTCGAAGCGGACGACGGCGTCGAAGGCGGTCAGGGCCACGGCCATGTCCGAGGGGTGCACGGCCACGCAGTGGTCGGAGGCGCCCAGGATCGCGTGGTTGTGGTGTTCGCCCTCGACGGCGGGGCAACCGCTGCCCGGCACGCGCTTGTTGCAGGCCTTGGTGACGTCGGTGAAGTAGCCGCAGCGGGTGCGCTGGAGCAGGTTCCCGCCGACCGTCGCCATGTTGCGCAACTGCCCGGACGCGCCGGCCAGCACCGCCTGCGCGAGGGCGGGGTAGCGGCGCCGGACCTCGGGGTGGGCGGCGAGATCGCCGTTGGTGGCGGTGGCCCCGATGCGCAGTCCGCCGTCAGGCGTGGACTCGATCCCGTCGAGCGGGAGTTCACGGATGTCGATGAGCCGCGCGGGGCGCTCGACGCCGCTCTTCATGAGGTCGACCAGGTTGGTGCCGCCGCCGAGGAAGCGGGTCTCCGGGTCGGCGCCGAGGAGCGCGACGGCGCCGGCGACGTCGGAGGCCCGCTGGTAGTCGAACTCCCTCATGCCGCCGTCTCCTTCACCGTGGCGCCGCCGTCGCGGCTTCGCCCGTCCGCCCGGGTCCGCGCCGCGCGGGCCACGGCCTCGACGATCGAGACGTACGCGCCGCAGCGGCACAGGTTGCCGCTCATCCGCTCCCGGATCTCCTCGGCGGTCAGCTCCGGCGGCGCCGCTTCGGGACGTACGTCGGCGGTGGCGGCGCTCGGCCAGCCCGCCGCGTGTTCCTCGATCACCCCGATCGCCGAGCAGATCTGGCCAGGGGTGCAGTAACCGCACTGGAATCCGTCGAGATCGAGGAAGGCCTGCTGCACCGGGTGCAGGGTGTCACCGTCGGCCACGCCCTCGATGGTGGTGATCTCCCGGTTCTCGGCCGCCACGGCCAGTTGCAGACAGGCGACCGCGCGGCGACCGTCCAGCAGGACGGTACAGGCGCCGCACTGCCCTTGGTCACAGCCCTTCTTGGTGCCGGTGAGCCCGAGGCGTTCACGCAGGGCGTCGAGCAGGGTGGTGCGGTGGTCGACGGGCAGTGTGTGCTTCTCGCCGTTGATCCTCAAGGTGATGACACTGGACGTCGATGAGGTCATGAGCTGCTTCTTTCGCATGTACAGGGCGGCCGGAGGACCGGCAGCCGGGGTACCGGGCGACGCGGGGTGCGTGCCGTGCGGGCCGGTGCGGCGGGCGAAACGAAGGTGCGGGGTGCTGGACCGGGCAGGGGTGGCCGGTGGCTGCCTCGAGACCGCGTCCGCGGCTATGGTGGACGCAACCGGACAGCTGTCCGATCCCTGGTAACGTAACGGACAGCTGTCCGCTTAGCAAGGCCGGGTTCGCGCCACGAACCCCGAGGAGGACGAGTGTCCCAGCAGCAGGACCCATCCCGGCGCTCGGACGCACAGCGCAACCGCGCACGCATCCTCGACGTCGCGCTCGCCGAGCTGTCGCGGTGCGCGGACACCCCGCTGAGTCTGATCGCCAAGAAGGCCGGCGTCGGGCAGGGCACCTTCTACCGCAACTTCCCCAGCCGCGAGTCACTCGTCCTGGAGATCTACCGCCACGAGATGCAGCAGGTCGCCGACCACGCGGCGCAGTTGCTGCGGACCCGGCCGCCCGAGGAGGCCCTGCGCGCGTGGATGGACCGGCTCGCCGAGTTCGCCATGACCAAGGCCGGGCTGGCCGACGCGATCCGCCAGGCCACCGGCACCCCCGGGGGGCCGGCGAAGCCGGCCCCCACTCCCGTGACGTCGGCGGCGGAACTCCTGCTCCGGGCCGGTGAGGAAGCCGGCGCCCTCCGCCCGGGGGTCACCGCGGACGACTTCTTCCTGGCCATTGCCGGCCTGTGGCACCTCGACCCGGACGACGACTGGCGCCGCCGCGCCACCCGCCTGTTCGACCTGGTCATGGCCGGCCTGCGCGCGGGGGTTCCCGGAAGGTGACCACCGCGCGGGCAGCGGGCAGGCGTTCCGCCCTGCTCGGAAACCCGGACTACGCGCGGCTCTTCACCGCCCGCTGCGTCTCCACCCTGGGCAACGGCTTCGGACCGGTCGCCCTGTCCTTCGGCGTCCTCGGCCTGAAAGGGGGCTCCCCCGGGGCCCTGTCGCTGGTGCTCGCGTGCCAGACGCTCTCCATGCTGGTGTTCTCGCTGTTCGGGGGCGTGGTCGCCGACCGGTTACCGCGGGCGCGGGTCATGGTCGTGGCCCAGCTGGCGGAAGGGGTCGGGTACACGGTCGCCGCCGCGCTGGTCTCCTCCGGCCGGGCACCCGTCTGGGCCCTGTGCGTGTGCTCGGCGCTGTCGGGCCTGTGCACGGCGCTCTTCTCGCCGGCGTACGTCGGGATCGTCAGGGAGGTCGTGGCGGACGGCGAACTCCAGCAGGCCAACGCGCTGATGAAGGTGGGCGTCAACGCCGCCTCGATCCTCGGACTGTCGCTGGGCGGCGGTGCCGTGGCCCTGTGCGGGCCGCCGGTGTCGCTGGCGGTCGACTCGGCCTCGTTCTTCCTCAGCGGTCTGCTCATCCTCCGCACCAGGATCAGCCCGGTGCGAAGGACGGGCGGGGGCGGCCTCGTGCGGGAGCTGAGGGCCGGCGCCTCGGGGTTCTTCTCGCGCACCTGGCTGTGGGTCCTCTCCCTGCAGTACTCCCTCGCGTTCGCCTGCGTCAGCGCGACCACGGGCGTGCTCGGGCCCATGCTCGCCACGTCCCGGCTGGGCGGACCCGCTTCCTGGTCGGCGATCACGACGGCACAGGCCGTGGGAACGGTCGCGGGCGCCTACGCGGCGTTCCGGGTCCGCAGCAGCCGGCCCGTGCTCGTGGCCGCCTGCGTCACCTGCATGACGGCCGCCGTTCCCCTGGCCCTCGGCGTCGGCGCGCCCTTGGCGGTGGTGGTCCTGACGGCCCTGGCGGCGGGCGTGGCGGCGGACGTCTTCGAGGTGCTCTTCTTCTCGGCCCTGCAAAGGAGCGTGCCCGCGGACCTCATCTCCCGTGTCGGTTCCTGGGACATGCTGGGGTCGCTGTCCCTCGCCCCGCTCGGCGTCGCCGTCTCGGGACCGGCGGCCGCGGCGTTCGGCGTGCACAGGACGCTGCTGGCGTTCGCCGGCGTGGTCGTGGCGGCCACCGCCGGTGTGCTGTGCGTACCGTCCGTCCGCTCGGGCGAGGCGCCGGCCCCGCAGCCGGCCTGCGCGCCGGAGCGGGTCCGGTAGCAGGGCCCCCTCCCCGGCACATGCGCGGTGGCCGGAAGTCGTCACCGGCGCAGCCGCCGGACCTAGAGTCGGATCCGTCGGTGATGATCTCGGCGAAGGGGGCCTGACGACAGTGGCGGACGAGCGGGTTGTCATCGTGACCGGCGCGGGCACGGGCATCGGGGAGGCGACGGCCCGGCTGCTGCGCGCGGACGGCCACCAGGTGATCGCCTCCGGCAGGCGGGCCGAGCCCCTGCGGCGCCTGGCGCAGGAGACCGGGGCGCTGGCGTATCCGTCGGACATCGGGGAGCCCGAGACGGCCGACGGGCTCGTGCGGGCGGCCCTGGAGGCGCACGGGCGCCTGGACGGGGTGGTCCTGAACGCGGGGATCGCGCGCGGCGGAGCCGTGGGCGAACTGTCGCCGCACGACTGGGACGAGGTGATGCGCACCAACGTCACCGGCCCCATGCTCCTCCTGCGCGCGGCCGTTCCGCATCTGCTGGAGTCCAAGGGTGCGGTGGTCGCCGTGGCGTCGGTGTCCGCGCTGCGCAACGGCACGCGGAACGCCGCGTACGCCACCTCCAAGGCGGCTCTGGTCCAGCTGTGCCGTTCCGTCGCCGTCGACTACGGCCGTCAGGGGGTGCGTGCCAACATCGTGTGTCCCAGCTGGGTACGGACCGAGATGGCCGACCGGCGCATGGCCCGCTTCGCCGAGGAGGCGGACCTCGGGGACGGCGGGGCCGAGGCCGCCTATGCGGAGGCGACCCGGCTGATGCCCCTGGGGCGGCCGGGCGAGCCGCGTGAAGTCGCCGAGGCGATCGGCTGGTTGCTGTCCCCGGCGGCGTCGTACGTCAATGGGGCGGTGCTGACGGTGGACGGCGGTACGACGGCCCTGGACCCCGGCACGCTGGCGTTCGACTTCCGCATCACGCCACGGGACGCACGGGACACGGGCACGGCACACTGAGCCTCCCGTGCCATCACGGCACCGGAAGAGAACGCGCGGCGGACATACCGGCGAATGACAGGACGAACCTGCCGGTACCGCACGCCGGGGTCCCGGACGCGGGTGGAACAGGCGGCCGGGAAACCGGAATTCGCTCCGGCGCGGCAGGCACCCGGGAGCGGACGGGGAACATCCCCGGACCGCAGATCCGGAGCCGTGCGGCAGGCCCCTGGGTCATCGGCCTGTCGTCCTCGGCCCGGCCCTGGCGACGGCGTGGGCGCTCCGCCGACTCCGGCGCAGGCACCGGCCGGACGGCGGGGTGCCGGAGCGTTCTGCTGCCGGCCGAAACGGTCGCGCCCGTACCGGCTCGGGCGGCAGGATCCGTGCCATGCAGCCGATCTTCGTTCTCGTCCACAGCCCGTCCGTGGGCCCGTCGACGTGGCATCCCGTGGCCGAACACCTGCGGGCCGCGGGGCACCGGGTGCGGGTGCCGTCCTTGCTGCACATCGGCGCAGGTGCGCCGCCGTTCTGGCCCCGCGTCGTGGAGGCGGTCCGCGACGACCTGCGACGGGTTCCGGACGGCACCCCGGTCATCCTGGTGGCACACAGCAACGCGGGACTTTTCCTGCCGGTGATCCGCGCGGGGCTCGGCCGCCCGGTGACCGGCTCGGTGTTCGTGGACGCCGCACTGCCGGCGCACACCGGACCGACCCCGGTCGCCGCGCCGGAGGTGCTGGACTTCCTGCGCCCCCTGGCGGTCGACGGCAGGCTGCCGCGCTGGACCGACTGGTGGGACGAAGCGGATACCGCCCCCATGTTCGCCTGCCCGGGGGTACGGCGGACCGTGGTCGAGGAGCAGCCCAGGCTGCCCCTGTCCTACTACGAACAGCACATCCCCGTCCCCGCGGGCTGGGACGACCACCCGTGCGGCTACCTGCTGTTCGGCCCTCCGTACGACGGCCTCGCCGCCGAGGCGCGCGCCCGGGGCTGGCGGGTGGCCCACCTGCCCGGCGCGCACCTGCACCAGCTCGTCGACCCCGCCGGCACCGCCGGCCTCGTCGCCGAGCTGGCCGCCGGGGCGTGAGCCGCGCCCTTCAAGGGGCCAGGTTGAGTTGCCAGGACACACCGAACCGGTCGTTCACCCATCCGAACCTGGGACTGAAGCCGTAGTCCCCGAGCGGCATCAGCTCCGTGCCCTTGTCGGCCAGGGCGGCGTAGAGGCGGTCGATCTCGGCCTCGTTCTCGCACTGCACGAAGAGGGAGACGGAGGGGGTGAAGGTGAAGTCGTGATGTGCCGGGCTGTCGACGCACATGAACTGCTGGCCGCCGAGCGAGAACGTCGCGTGCCGCACACTCCCCTCCCTGCCGGGACCCTCGGCGCCGTAGCGGGTGATGCGGACGACCTCGGCGTCGCCGAAGAGTGAGACGTAGAAGGTCATCGCCTCCTCGGCGTCGCCCTCGAACATCAGGAAGGTGGTGATCTTCTGCGACGACGCGATCTCCATGCCGCTCGCTCCCTCGGGGTGGACGGTCTCTCGACGGGTGGCCATGCTAGCTGGCCGCCGCCTGGGACCTGATGATTCGTCAGACGCGGGGGCTGCGGCCACCACCGCCCGTCAGGTCCTGCGCAGATCGGGGGCGGGGACACCGGACCGTGTCCACCATGACCGGATCGCCGTCGGAGCGCACCACCTCCAGGATGGACGTGCAGTTTGTCGATCTCGCGCGGTGCGAGGTTCATGGCGTCACCTCGCTTTCCCGAAAGAGATGCCGGGCCGGTCCAAGGCGGGAGCGGCCGCCAGGAAGAGCCAGGTCGTCACGACGAACGGCCAGGTGAACGCGGATCCGCCGTGCGTCTGGGCGAAGGCGGCCCAGGCGGTGGTGAGGGGGACCGAGGACACGGCGCCGAGTACGGCGTAGCCGGCGGTCCACGGGGTCAGGGGCAGGAAGGTCGCGCCCAGGGCAATGGCGACGAGCACGGCGTTGTAGCCGTAGCGGCCCTCGTCGATCCGGTCGGCGGGCAGGCCGAGGACGCAGGCGGTGAGGATGGCGAGGAGGCTGCCGCACGCGGCCGCGAGGGCGGCTTTGCGGGAGGCGACCAGCAGGCCCCCGAGCAGGATCAGGCCCGCGTACCAGGTGTCGAGGAAGAATACCTGGCCGATGTTGTCGCAGAAGGCGTGGCCGAGTTCGGCGGCCGTGAGGGTGGTGAACCCGGAGCGGTGGGCCGGGGTCGTGGGAGCGGGCGGCCCGGTCGGCAGCGCGAGCGCCAGCACCCCGGCGACCAGGCAGAACGGGGCCGTCAGGGCGGGCAGCGCGATGCGGCCGAGGAGGCGGCCGGCCGCGGCGCCCACCACGGCGCAGATCGCGGCGGCGCCGACAGCGAGCAGCGCGGTGCGCCACGAGGCGCCGAGCCGGACGACGACGGCGATGCTCGTGAGGCAACCGCAGTAGCCCTCCAGGCCCTTGGTGAGGCCGTCCCGGTCAGCGCCGAGCACGGCCGCGGCCGCGGTGGACGCCGCCGCGCCGAGCAGGCCGTACAGCCCGAACCGCCAGCCTCCGGCGAACAGGGCGGCGGTGAACAGCAACCCGGTCCACGGGCTCGCACTGAGCGCCACCTGGGCGATCCCGCGCAACTCGATGTGTCCTACATCGGCGGCGGTCCAGCTCCGTCGCTGCACTGTCTGCCCCAGGGGGAAGATGGAAACTCACTTCAACAATTTGTTGAAGATTATCGCCGAGTGAACTCGGGGCAAGGGAGACTTTCGGTTACCATCCGCACACCTTCGGACATCACCGCAGGTGACAGGGGCGAAGGTGCGGGAATCCCAGAGAGGTTCCTGACGTCGACCTCGGCAGACTTGGCGAACCCTTGACGCGAACGAGGGCATTCCTCGAATCGGGCGGCTCCTTCGCGGCGGCGCTGAAGAGGGCGCCGCGCGCCACGAGTTCACCACCCGCGTACCAGTGAGCCCTCCGCGCCTCCCACCGGCACTCGGACCCGCGTGCATCGTGCAGGCAGCCGGGTACGTACTATTCTGCGTCATTTTCGGCATCGGACATGGAGCGCCGTGGGACCCCCTGCACGGCCCTTGCCACAGACTGCACGGACGGGAAGAACAGCTGGCGCGGATCAGTGCGGGTCTGCACACGGTGACGAGCACCCGGCGCAGCCGGATCCTCCTGCTGGAGGGGGCGCCCGGAGCGGGCAAGACCCGTCTGCTCACCGAAGCCGCCCGCCTGGCCGGCGCGAACGGCTTCTCGGTCGTGGACGGCGTCTCATGCGGCTCCGAGACCACCGCGCGGGCGGCTCCGCGCACCGCCGTGCCCGCCGCTTTTCCCCCCCGCCCGCGTCCCGGCCGCCCGCGCCCCGTCCGGCCCTGCCCCGCACCGCCGGGGACGCCTTCCCCACCCCCCGCGCCTCCTTCGCGATCGAGGCCGCACGGGCCCTGCCGCGCGACAAGGCCGAACAGGTCCGTACCCTCGTCACGCTCGACGATCTCCACCTGGCGAACCTCCCCGACCTGGCGGTGCTCTGCGACCTCATCGCGGGCCTCAGCGCCCGCCCCGTCCTCTGGCTGCTCGCCTTCACCCCGGACAGCCGGACCACGTCGTAGGCGTCGGTCCTCGCCTGCCTCGGCGGACTCCGGGGCAGGCTCCCGGTGGAACACGTGCGGGAGCTGGGGCCGCTCTCGGGCGACGCGCTCAGCCGGCTCGTCGCCGACTGCGCCGGAGCCGCACCCGACACCGGGCTGCTCTCCCTGGCCGAGAGCGTGAACGACACTCCCCGCGGTGATCGAGCTGGTGCCTGGTGGAGCCGCCTCCTACCTCAACGGCGACAGCACCGCGGTCCAACGGGCCCGCACCATCCCCAGCACACCCGACCGGCACGCATGGGCCGTCCAGGTCGGCGCGCTGACCTTCCACGCCTTCACGACAGTGGCGCGCCGGCCAGGTGAGCGACGCCGTCGGGATACTGCGCCAGGCCGCCGCGCTCGACCACGGCTGCGAGGACGTACCGTTCCTCGACCCGCGCTGGTTCCTCGCCCTCACACTCGCCAGGATCGACGCAGACAGAGCGCCGGCGGACACGCGATGTTCTCCATGGCGCCGGTGCGCAGGCGCGGCAGGTTCACCTGGCGCCGGGTCCGGTCGGCCTCCTTGCGCAGGTCCCGCATCACCACCTGGTCGCCGATGAACCTCACAGTCGCGTTGCGGAGCCGGCCGAGCGGGGCGGTGTCCCTGCTGCCCAGGATGTACACGGAGTTGCTCAGCGAGGCCAGCGGGATCCCGGTGCGCTCACTGACGAAGCAGGCGCCGTAGCACATGTCGTCGGCGAGCAGGCAGTCGGCGGGAACCCTTCGAGGAGAGCCAGCAGGTCCTCCATACTTCGTGCTGGTCCGCCCCGACGGGCATGTGGCCTGGCGCGGTGACGAACTGCCGGGGGGTCCGGCGGCGTTGGCGGAAGACGGTGCGCGGCGAGC
Source organism: Streptomyces sp. NPDC104106 (assembly GCF_055584345.1). Taxonomy (NCBI): domain Bacteria; kingdom Bacillati; phylum Actinomycetota; class Actinomycetes; order Kitasatosporales; family Streptomycetaceae; genus Streptomyces; species Streptomyces sp. NPDC104106. The sequence goes on along the minus strand of NZ_JBVJMF010000003.1, from coordinate 263,960 downwards.
CGCCCGGTGCCGTGCCCACCGGCGGGCGCGGCAGGTGACGCTAGGGATTCACGGCGTACACCCGAGGGACGAACTGGGCGAGTTGGTCGTCCCCGAGGTTCCGGGCGATGTCGGCCTCGCTGAGCATGCCGATCATGCGCTTGTTCTCGACCACCGGCAGGCGCCTGATCTGGTGGCCCTCCATCTCCCGCAGGGCCTCCGAGACGTCCGAACCGGCTTCGATCCAGCGCGGAGTGCCCTCGCAGATGTCGCCGCACGTCACGCGCGCGGGGTCGTGGCCCGCGGCCACACACTTCACCACGATGTCACGATCGGTGATGATGCCGCACATGCGGTCACCGTTCTCCGGGTCGGCGACCGGCAGCGCACCGACTCCGTGGTCCCGCATCACCTTGGCCGCGCGGTCCAACGTCTCGTACCGGGGTATCCACTGGGCACCCGGGTGCATGACGTCCCTCACTGTGGTCATGGCTCTCCCCTCCGTCCCAGGCCAGCGTGCACCCGCGCGCGTGGCGATGGCCTGTTGGGCTTTCAATCGGTAGGCCGAAGTGGACCGGGGTACCTGGGACATGCGGAAGCGACGGCAGACGGCCGAGGCCGGTTTCGTCCTGAACGAGCGCACTCCTCCTGGGAAGTCGATGACCATGATGTCCGAGACGGTCGTGGTGCCCGCCGACGGCGCCGAACTGCCTGGTGATCTGGTGGTGCCGGAGTCCGCGCGGGCGGTGGTGCTGTTCGCGCACGGCAGCGGCAGTTCGCGGCACAGTCCGCGCAACCGGGCCGTGGCCGCCGCGCTGCGGGAGGCCGGGCTGGGCACCTTGCTGATCGATCTGCTCACCGCGGAGGAGGAGCGGCGGGACATGGTGACCGGCGAGCACCGCTTCGACATCGCGCTGCTGGGGCGCCGTCTCGTGGCCGCGATGGAGTGGCTCGGCTCCCGGTCCGCCACCCGCGACCTGCCCGTCGTCCTCTTCGGCGCCAGCACCGGCGCGGCCGCCGCGCTCCGGGCCGCCGCCGAGCGCCCCGACGGCGTCCTGACCGTCGTCTCGCGGGGCGGGCGGCCGGATCTCGCGGGCGACGCGCTGCCCGCCGTACGCGCGCCCGTCCTGCTCGTCGTCGGCGGCGCGGACCACGAGGTCCTGCGGCTCAACGAGGAGGCCGCGCGGCGGCTGCGGGCCCCGCACACGGTGCGCGTGATCCCCGGAGCCACCCATCTGTTCGAGGAGCCCGGCGCGCTGGAGCAGGTCGCCGGCACGGTCCGCGAGTGGTGCGAGGAGCAGCTGGGTACGGCGCCAGCCCGGTGAGCGCCGATCCCGCCGACGTCGCCGGAGCGCCCGTGCACGTCAGCGGGCCGCCGGTTGGGCCACGAGGCCGAACGTGCCGTCGGCCCGGGCGTCGATGTGGACGCCGCGGCTGATCCGGGTGAGGGTCGCGTACAGCCAGGCGCGGTCCTCGTCCGCTACGCGCTCCAGCCGCATCCGCCGCGCCCGCAGGGGGAGCAGCCGCGCCCCGGCCAGGGCCCCGGTGGCCGCGTCGACCGAGACGACGTAGCCGAGGCGCAGGTCGTCCCGGTACTCCTCGTAGCCCGTGATGCCCTCGTAGTCGTCGATGAAGTCACCGCAGCCGTACAGGATCAGCCGGTCCCGGTACACCTCGGCGGAGCGCGGATGGTGCGAGGAGTGTCCGTGCACGAGGTCGACACCCCCGTCGATCAGGGCGTGCGCGAAGCGCCTCTGCTCGCGGGGGACGAGATAGCCCCAGTTGGAACCCCAGTGGACCGACACGACGACAATGTCGCCCGGCCGCCGCGCCTCACGCACCCACCGGACAGTGCTGTCGGCGGCGGCCACGGACAGCTCACGCACATACGCGACGCCGGACCGGTCCGTGGTCGCGGCCCAGTCGGGCGGGATGCCACTGGACAGCGCGCCGAGGGCGAAGACCAGCACGCGGCGGCCGGACCCGACGGGCAGTACGGCGGGCGCGTACGCCTCGTCGGCGTCGCGTCCGGCACCCACGGCCCGCAGCCCCGCACCGCTCAGCGAGTCCAGGGTCTCCTCCAGGCCGGGACGGCCGAAGTCCAGCACATGGTTGTTGGCCAGCACGCACACATCGGGCCGGGCCACCATCAGGGCCGGGAGGTTGGCCGGATGCATCCGGTAGTGGACCGCCTTGCCGGACGCGAACGCGTCGCCGCGCGTGATCGCCGTCTCCAGGTTCAGGATCCGGACGTCCGGGCCGGCCCGCTCCAGCATCCCCAACGCCTCGCCCCAGGGCCAGGCGGGGCCCACCGGAGCGGGGATCGGACCACTGACCCCCTCGGCCAGCCGGACGTACGACCGGGCGTCCGTGACGTAGTCCTCGCGCAGCCGCGGGGCTCCGGGATGCGCGAGGATCTGATCGACGCCGCGCCCGAGCATCACGTCACCGCACAGGAACAGCGTCACCGTGCCGCCCTCCACCCCTCCACCCTAGGACCGCGGCTGGTGTGCGACCGTCCGCCGCCGGAACCCCGTCTCGCACTGGCTGAGGCGACTCAGAAGTAACTGAGAGTCTGCTGTGGCAGGCTGACGCGCCTCACCCCCCTCAGGAGCGCTCCCATGACTGAGATCAATGGTCTGCCCGCGCATGTCCTCTTCGTCCATGTGGTCGTCGTGCTGATACCGCTCGCCGCTCTGGCCCTGGTCACGGCCGCGCTGTGGCCGCGTGCCGCGCGCCGGCTGGGGCTGCTGCTGCCGCTGGTGGCGTTCGTCGCCCTGGTGAGCGTGCCGCTGACCACGCATGCCGGCGAGTGGCTCCAACAGCATGTGGGCGACGACGCCCTCGTGCGCCGGCACACCGAGCTGGGCGACGGTCTGCTGCCGTGGGCCCTGGGTCTGTTCGTGCTGGCGGCGGTCGTCTGGTGGGCCGGGACGGGGTCGGGCCACGGCGGCGGCGCGCTGCACTGGTCCGCCCTGCCCGTGCGGATCGTCGTGGGCGTGCTCTCGCTGGCCGTCGCGGTGGGCGCGGTCGTGGACGTCTACCGGATCGGTGACTCCGGGGCGAAGGCCGCCTGGCACGACGCCTACTCCCAGACGGCGACCACGTCGGGCGACGGCTCCTGACCGGCGCGGGGCGCATCCCCGACCGGCCGTCGGCCGCGGAGAGGCCCGGCGCAGCAGCCCGGTACGGAGGCCGCGGTTCCTGCGGAATCGCGGCCCGGGCCCTTTCGGCCGCGTGCCGGTCGGGGCCGGTCGCGCGGCCCTGCTGCTGACCGACCGGGACCGGCGCCTGATCCGCCCCGGCACGAGCGACGGACCGACAAGACCTTCACCGCCGTGTCCGCCGGGAAGCTGCCGCATCACGAGGGCGCCGCCCCACGGAGCGACGCGCGGATCGCACACCGGGGGCCGGCGACATCCGGATGTCTCCGCCGTGCGCGAGTCAACCCCCTGCCGGCGGCACACGGCCCGGCCGCCCGCTGACGCCGGGCCAGGTCCTTCGAACGGCGGGTGAGGTCTCGGCAACGTCGGGTTCACCGCGGCGGGGACCGGCGGTAACAACGGCTTTCTAGCGTGACCGGCTCTTCCCCCCTTCGAAGCACCCGCACGCATCGGGAGGCGCGACATGAGCACCACCGAGTCACGACCGCCGGCACCGGCCTCGGCACAGGCCGCCGACGGCCAGGCGGTCAAGGAGACCCTGGAGGACTACACCCTCCGTTTCGCTCCCCGCAGTTACCGCCGCTGGACCCCGATGGTGGTGGCGACGACCGCGCTCGGCGGCATCGCCTACATGGCCGACTTCTCCATCGGCGCCGGCATCGGCCTGTCCCACGGCACCGGCAACGCGCTCGTGGCGATCGCGGTGGCGGCCGTCGTCATCTTCGTGACCGGCCTGCCGCTCGCCTTCTACGGCGCCCGCTACAACATCGACCTCGATCTCATCACCCGCGGCTCCGGGTTCGGTTACTACGGCTCGGTCCTCACCAGCGTCATCTTCGCGAGCTTCACCTTCATCTTCTTCGCCCTCGAAGGCTCGATCATGGCCCAGGGCCTGAGACTCGGCCTCGGAGTGCCGCTGTGGCTGGGCTATCTGGTCTCCACGCTCATGGTCATCCCGCTGGTGATCTACGGCATGAAGGCGCTCAGCAAGCTGCAGGTGTGGACGACCCCGGTGTGGCTGCTGCTGATGGTCGGCCCGCTGGTGTACCTGATCGCCACCGATTCCGGCACGGTGGACCGCTTCCTCTCCTACGCCGGCACGGACGGCGACGGCGGGGTCAACACCGCCTCGGTGCTGCTCGGCGCGGGCGTGTGCCTCTCCCTCATCGCGCAGATCGGCGAGCAGATCGACTATCTGCGCTTCATGCCGCCGAGGACGGAGGCCAACCGGCGCACGTGGTGGACCGCCGTGGTCATGGCGGGCCCCGGCTGGGTGGTGCTGGGTGCGCTGAAGCAGGCGATCGGCGTCTTCCTCGCCGTGTACATCCTCGCGAAGGTCGGGCCGGCCGCCGCGACGGAGCCGATCCAGCAGTTCCGCGGCGCCTTCGACGCGATGCTGCCGTCTTGGACGGTCGTCCCGCTGGCCGTGGCGCTGGTGGTGATCAGCCAGATCAAGATCAATGTGACGAACGCGTACTCCGGCTCGCTGGCGTGGACGAACTCCTTCACCCGCGTCACCCGGCACTACCCCGGCCGCATGGTCTTCGTCCTGGTCAACCTGGGCTTCGCGCTGGCCCTGATGGAAGCGGACATGTTCAGCTTCCTCAACGGGATCCTGGGCTTCTACTCGAACTGCGCGATCGCCTGGGTGGTCACCGTCGCCACCGACATCGGGGTCAACAAGTACGTGCTGAAGCTGTCCCCGCTGACCCCCGAGTTCCGGCGCGGCATGCTGTACGCCGTCAACCCGGTCGGGGTCGTGGCCTTCGTCGCCGCGTCCGGGCTGTCGATCGCGATGTACTTCCACCTGCTGGGCGACACCCTCCAGCCGTACTCACCCGTCGCCGCGGCCGTGATCGCCTTCGTCCTCACCCCGCTGACGGCCGTGGTGACCAGGGGCCGGTACTACCTGCGCCGCACCGACGACGGCATCGCCGAGCCCCTGCTCGACGCGGACGGCAACCCGAGCGCTGTGACCCTCGACTGCCATGTCTGCCGGCAGCCGTACGAGCGCCCGGATCTGACGGCGTGTGCCCGCCACGACGCGGTCGTGTGCTCGCTGTGCCTGAGTACGGACAAGAGCGGCGACCACGTGCTGCCGACCGGCGGGTAGGCCGGACCAGGAAACCGGTCCGGGGGCGGCAGGCCGTGCCGCCCCCGGATCGGTTCAGTTTTGGTCTAGTCCTCTTGACGGGCAGAGTCGTGAGCGGTTTGGTATGTACCAACGTCGGTCCGGTACGGCACTCCCCATCACCCAACCGCCCTTTGCGGCATCCCCGAAAGGGGTCATGTCATGCACCTGGCAAGACTCGCGGCTTCCGCCTGCGCGCTCGCGCTGACGGCCACCGGCGCGGCCGTGGCCCTGGCACCGGCCGGCAGCGCGGCGTCCACGACGGACAGCGTCTACTCCGTGGCTCCCTACGTCGACATGTCGAACGGTCAGGAGGGCCTGCTCGACACGGCTGTCACCGGCCACCACCTCAAGGCCTACACCGCGGCCTTCGTCCTCGGCACGGGCTGCAACCAGATCTGGGGCGACACGCTCCCCGTCGGCAACGACTCCTACACCGACCCCGAGATCGCCAGGGCGAAGTCCGAAGGAGCCTCCGTCATCATCTCCTCGGGCGGGGCGAGCGGGGAGCCGCTCGCCTGGACCTGCTCCACCCAGAGCAGCATCGACGCCGGATACCAGGCCATCATCGACGCCTACGGCGTCACCCGGCTGGACTTCGACGTCGAGGGTGCCGCCGTCGCGGACACCGCGGCGGCGGCCCGGCAGATGCAGGCCATGAAGGATCTCAAGGCGGCCAACCCGAACCTGCGATTCTCCATGACCCTGCCGGTGCTGACCAGCGGGCTCACCGGCGACGGCGTCAACATCCTGAAGGCCGCCAAGAACGCGGGCATCAGGATCGACGTGGTCAACATCATGGCCATGGACTACTACGCCGGCACCGGCACCGAGATGGGCCAGGGCGCGGTCGACGCGGCCAAGGCCACGCTGGCGCAGATGCAGTCCGTCGACCCCGGCTACACGTACGCCGACCTCGGCATCACCCCGATGATCGGCAAGAACGACGACGGCTCCACCTTCACCCTGGCGGACGCCCGGACGGTGGAGGACTTCGCCGCGCAAAGCGGCGTGGGACGGCTGGCGTTCTGGTCGGTCAACCGGGACCAGCCGTGCAGCGGAAGTGCCAACTCCCTGCCCACATGCAGCGAGATCAGCCAGAACAGCCTGGCCTTCACGGACGCGTTCGTGCCGTACGAGGGCAGCTCGGGCGGCGGGGGCGGCGGCACGGGCAGCGACTTCTCGCTGTCGCTGACGCCGAACTCCGCCTCCGTCGCGGCCGGCGGCACGGCCACCGCCACGGTGAACACCGCCGTCACCGCCGGCAGCGCCGAGTCCGTCGGCCTCTCGGCCGCCGGGGCGCCCTCAGGTGTCAGCGTCTCCTTCAGCCCGGCGACCGTCTCCTCCGGCGGCACCTCGACGCTGACCGCGGCGGTCAACTCATCGGTGTCGGCGGGCAGTTATCCCATCACCGTCACCGGCACGGCGGCCGGCGGCAGTCACGGCGCGACGTACACGCTCACCGTCACCTCCGGCGGCGGAGGCGGTGGCGGCGGGGGCTCGCTGACGAACGCCGGGTTCGAGACCGGCAGCCTCAGCCCCTGGACCTGTACGGGCGGCAGCTCGGTGGTCTCCGGCCCGGTCCACTCCGGCAGCCACAGCCTCCAGGTCACCCCCGGCTCCAGCAGCACCGGCGAGTGCGACCAGACCGTCACCCTGTCCCCCGGCCACAGCTACACGCTCACCGGCTGGGTCCAGGGCCCCTACGCCTACATCGGGGTCAGTGGCGGCGCCACCGCGAGCACCTGGTCCGACAACACCGGCTGGAACCAGCTGACGGTCCCGTTCACCACAGGCAGCAGCGGAACCGTCACCGTCTACGTCCACGGCTGGTACGGCCAGTCCGACGTCTACGCCGACGACTTCACCCTCAACTGACCCCCGACCGCCCCCCGAAGAGGCGTGCGGCGCACCTCTCCCCCCACAGGAGGTGCGCCGCACGTCCGTCTCGCGAGGTGGGTCAGCCGTCGTTCTCCGCGGACGGGATGTACGCGCCCGGCACGTCATTCGGCGCGAAGATCTTCTTCTCACCGGGGTACGGCGTGGTCCAGTTGTGCGTCTCGTACCAGGTGAGGTGGTTCATCTGCGCCGGGTTGGCGTAGTCGGGCACGGCGCCCGGCCCGGTCAGCCGCTGCTGCGACTTCCAGGTGTTCCACTCGGACACCAGGGACTTCTTGCCCGCCGGGACCTTCGTCGCCGGGACGAGAGCCGCCTTGTGGTTCTGCGCGGCCGGGGTGTCCACGCCGCACGACGGCGGGGTGCTCAGACCGTCGGTCAGCGAGGTCCGGTTGGGCAGCGCGTTGAACGGCGTGTAGTCCGGGCGCCGGGTGAACGCGCCGCGCATCGGGGTGGCCGCGCTGTCCTTCTGGTTCATCGGGCGGATCCCGAGGATCTGCTCGATGGTGCGGATCATGGTGATCTGCGAATAGTAGTGGCTGTCGACCGTGTCGTGCTGGGCCCAGGGGCTGATGATCTGGATCGGGGCGCGGTGGCCGTCGACGTGGTCCAGGCCGGCCTGGGAGTCGTCCTCGACGACGAAGATCGCCGAGTCCTTCCAGTACTTGCTGTGCGAGATCTCGTCGACGATCCTGCCGGTCGCGAGGTCGTTGTCCGCGACCTGGGCGGCGGGGCTCGCCGGACCACCGGTGTGGTCGCTGGAGAGCCAGAACATGTTCAGGTTCGCCGGGCCCTTCTTCTCGAAGTCCTGCTTCCAGATCTGGTACCGGTACTGGTCCGGGACGCTGGTGTCGAACTTCGGGAAGCCGGGCACCGACACGCTGTTGAGCGACGGGATCGGCGAAGAGGAGTTCAGCGGGTAGGCGGTGCCCTGTCCGGTGGCGTCCATGTTCTTGGCGTCGCAGTACAGGTTCTGCCAGGTCGCGCCGGACGGCTTGGTCAGGAACTGCTGGAACTCGCCGAAGTCCCGCACGCTCCTGCCGGCCGCCTGCGCGCCGGTCCACAGGAAGCCCGTCTTCTGGTGGCCGAGCGCGTCGTCCTCGGTGTCGTAGCTGCGCGCGTACTCGCCGGCCGAGGACTCGGTGTACTCGGGGTTGTCGGCCTGCATCAGCCAGTTGTGGCCCTCGGCCGAGTTCGTGCCGATGTCGTAGGTGTTGTCGTAGAGCCCGTACTGCTCCGCCATCGCGTGCTGGTTGGGCGTGACGTTCTCGCCGAACTGCGTCAGCGACGGGTCGCCGTTGCCCTTCGCGATGTCGCCGAAGAGCTGGTCGTAGGTCCGGTTCTCCTTGACGATCAGGAAGACGTGCTTGATCGTCGAGGGATCGCCGAGCCGCGCCGGGACCGGCACCGGCCTGGCCTTGCCGTGCTTGTTCGCGGTCTGGACGGCGCCCTCGGTCCAGCCGTTCTGCTGGAAGACCTTGCGGGTCTCGGACCGGATGACCCGGTCGCCGGGCAGCGCGAACTGCGTCAGGCTGGAGGTCGTGTCGTGGGTGCCGTGCCCGGCGCTGTCGGGGCGGCGGGCGTCGATGCCACGGGTGTTGGAGACGACCACCTCCTTGCCGACGGTGGTGATCTCGGACGGGAAGTAGTCCGTCGGGAGCAGGCCGACGTAGGAGACCGGCTCCTGCGCGGAGGTGTAGCGGTAGACGGCGACGGCGTTGGCGCGGCCGAGCGTCACGAGCAGGTGGCCGTCGTCGGTGAGGGTGACCGCGTTGGGCTCGTAGCCGACCGAGGCCTCCGGCCACGGCTGGGTGGAGATGGTCTGGACGACCTTGTCGTTCCTGGTGCTGATGACGGACACGTTGTTGTCGGCGGTGTTGGTGACGAACACCGCGCCGTGCCCCGCGTACACGGCGGTCGGGTGCAGACCGACGTCGATGGACCCGACGGCGGCGGCAGGGTTCTTCAGGTCGATGACGCTGACCGTGCCGGTGGTGGTGGCGCCGGTCCTGGGGTCGGCCGGGACCTGGGTGCCGTAGGAGTTGATCGTGGTGTCGCCGGGCTTGGCCGGGCGCCCGCCCTCGTTGCTGACGTAGAGCTTGTCGCCGGCCCGGACCATGCCGCGCGGGGCGTTGCCCACGGACCAGCTCTGCTTGATGGTGCCGGTGGCCGCGTCGATGGCGACCACCCGGTTCTGGCCGTTGACCGCGCAGTACACGGTGGAGCCGTCGGCGGAGAACACGGCCGCGCCGGCCAGGGCGTGCTTGGCGCCGTCGGCCGGGATCGGGACGGTCACCGGGTCGGCGAGGGTGCCGTCGGCGTTCACGGTGAACTTGGTGTAGCCGTCGGTCTGGCCCAGCCACAGCTGCTTGCCGTCGGGCGAGTACGCCGGGCTCTCCTGGCCGACGGCGCCGCTCTTGATGCGCAGGTCGTCGGCCGCGTTGGCGCCGACGCGCTGCTTGATCTGCCCGGTCCTGAGGTCCACGACGACGAGCGCCGCGTCGCCGTCGGCGACCGCGGCCGCCAGGTGTCTGCCGTCGGGGCTGACGGTCGAGGACATGATCTTGCCGTCGTTGATGACGAGACGGCTGCCGTACGGGGAGATGTACTGGTCGTCGGCGATGACCTGGCCCTTGTCGGTGACCTGGCCGACCTGCTGGGTGCCGAACTGCTGGGTCGAGGCCACGGCGGTGCCGGTGGCCAGGGCCGCCGTGGTGATGCAGGCCGTGAGCAGCGTCGCCCGGCGGCCCACGCGTCTGCCCAGCACGACGAAGTACTCCTTCTCGGCTGGCCGGCGACGGCGCGTTATCTGCATGACGTCATCCCTTCGGGGAGGTGGGGAGCAGGTCGACGTCGCCGTCGAACTGCCAGAGCGGGTTCGGCGCGTCTCCGGTCGAGGTGCGCACGAGGAAGTAGCCGTTCACTTCCTTCGGTCCGTCGCCGTCGGCCACGAACCGGCCGTCGGCGGTGATGTCGAGCTGGTACACGGCCTGGCCCGCGGTCTGGGTGCCGGGCAGGCGCCAGGAGACGACGCAGCGCCAGTCGTTGCCGGCGCCCTCCGCGCCGTCGGCGACGTCGCCCTTGGTGCAGGCGGCCGTGGACCTCAGCTGTGCCTCGGTGACGGCGGGGCGGTGGAGCTGGGCGGTCTGCATCCGGTAGAGGTGGGCGAAGGCCGTGGCGAGGGAGCGCTCGACCTTGTCCTGCCGGATGCCGGAGCCGCCGGCCGCGCCGGTCACCGCGGCGACGACCGCGACGGTGACGGCGACGAGCGCGGCGAGCGGCAGCAGCCCGGCGGTGAGCGCGCGGCGCGCCGATCCGTCCTCCGTCGAGTTGGTGAAGTCGCGCCGCAGGAAGAGCAGATACGCGATCGCCGTCGCCGTCACGGCCCACACCAGGCTGACCACGATGCCGATGACGAGCGGGGCGAGCTGGGCGGGGCTCGCGAACAGGCCGTTCCAGGCGATGAACGCCCAGCCGGGCAGGGCGAGTCGGACGGCGACGGGCAGCGGCAACATCTGGGCGAGCTGCATCGTGAGGGCGACGACCGCGGGCAGCAGCAGTCCCATCGGGGACCGGCCGAGGACGACGGACCCGAGGAGTCCGATGCCGGCGAGGGCCAGCGTCGGGGCCAGCACGCAGAGCCAGGCCAGCAGGACCTTGCCGGCCGCGTCGCCGGGAGCGAGCAGATGGCCGTCGAGGCCGACCAGCGGGTGGTCGCCGACCGCGAGCAGCCCGCCGGCCGTGCTCGACGCGGCCAGCCCGGCCACGAGCAGCAGGATGACGGTGAGACTCGCCAGTGCCTTCGCCACGAAGATCCGGCGGGGTGAGCGGACCGCCACGAGCAGGTGCCGCCAGGTGCCGAGCCGGTCCTCGGAGGCGAACACGTCGCCGGCGACCACGGAGGTCAGCAGCGGCAGTGCCCAGGTGCCCGAGAAGCCGAGGATGACCAGGGGGCCGGCCCAGCCGCTGGCGAGCATCCAGCGGCCGAAGAGGGTGTCGGAGGGCAGGGTGCTCTGCTGGCCGACTCCGGCGACGAAGAGCCCGGGCGCGGTCCAGCAGGCGAGGACCAGCAGCCGGATGCGCCACTGCGAGACGAGCTTGAGGAGTTCGAAGCGGTAGCCGCGGGCCACGGAGACCCGGGTGGCCCCGGCGACGGGCGGGGGGACTAGGGCGGTCGCGGTCATCTGTCGGCCTCCTGCTGCCCGCCGTCGCTGCGGCGCTGTCCGGCGTCGGCGGTCCGCTGCTCGGTCAGCGCGAGGAACGCGGCCTCCAGCGGGGACACCACGGGCGCGAGTTCGCGCAAGGAGACGCCTTCGCGGACGAGTCGGGTCACGAGTTCGTCCAGGTCGGGGACGAGGGCGCGGACGACGAGGGCGTCGGTGCCCTGGGGTGCGCCGGCCCCGTCGACGGTGCGGATCCCGGCCGCTTCGGCGGCGAGCCGACGGGCGGCCCGCGGGTCGGAGGTGACAAGCCGGTAGTCGAGTTCGCGGTTCTCGGCGGCCAGCTTGCCCAGCGGGCCGGAGAAGACGACCCGCCCGGTGGCGAGGATGGTGACCTCGGAGCACAGGGCCTCCAGGTCGTCCATGCGGTGGCTGGAGAGCACGACGCTCGTCCCGTCGGCAGCGAGCCGGTTGAGGACGCCGTGCACGTGCCTCTTCCCGGCCGGGTCCAGACCGTTGGAGGGCTCGTCCAGTACGAGCAGCCGGGGCCTGGTGAGCAGGGCGGCGGCGAGGCCGAGCCGCTGGCGCATGCCCAGGGAGAAACCGCGGGCCTTGTCGTCGGCGACGTCGGTGAGTCCGACCTGCGCGAGCACGTCGTCGATGCCGGCCGCCCTTGCGTCCTGGCCGCGCAGTGCGGCCAGCGCGGCGAGGTTCTGCCGTGCGGTGAGAGAGGGGTAGAGACCGGGCCCGTCCACGAACCCGGCGACGCCGTGGGGGGCGGCGGAGGTCCGCCCGACCGGGGTGCCGAGGATGTCGAGAGTGCCGCTGTCGGCGACGGCCAGGCCGAGCAACAGACCGAGCAGGGTTGTCTTGCCGGCCCCGTTCGGCCCGACCAGACCGTGGATCTGACCTTGTGCCACGTCCAGATCAACGCCATCGAGTGCGACGACGTCACCGAAACACTTCGTGATGCCGCGCGCCCGGATCGCGTGGAGTGTGTCCATGAGCCCCTTCCTTCACAAGCCTCAAGGAGGTTAGGGAGGGCACACAACAGTGACAGGGGGCGCCAGTTGAACGCTAGGGGAACGGAAGCCAACCGCCACCCTCGCTCCGGGTGGCGGTTCGTCGGTGGATCTGTGTTCCAACTGACCTACGATCAACGGCAGTTGTACGGACACCGGGGTGCCGGCTGTCAGCAGTCTCACCGGAATGACAGCAGGCCGACCCCCAGGGCGCTGGTGCCGTTCTGGAGCAGCAGGACGGTCACGACGAGGGACGCGACGAAGGTGAGCGGCAGGCCCAGCACTCTGCACAGGGCGGCCGCAGCGGGCGCAGGCTGCCGCAGCGCCGCCAGACCCAGAGCACGACCCCGACCGCGAGCGGGGCGACGAACAGCGGGACGACCGAGGCGACCGGCAGGTTCTGCAGCATCTCCTCGACGGCGAACCCCCCTCGACGAACGTGCAGTCACCGAGGGCGGCGACGGCCCGGGCGGCGCCCCGGATCCGCTTGCGCTACAGGTGCGGCACCTGGGCGCCTCCCCCGCACCGTTCCGCCACGCACCGGCTTCCGCCACCCTCCGCACGCTCGCCGAAGCCGCCGACCACGCCACGGCGAAACCGCGGGCCGGGTGATCATGGACACGGTGATGAACCTCGACCTGGACAGGCCTGGGGGAGCTACGGCTTCACCACGCTGTACCGCCGCACGGGTCAGGAGCCGTTCCCGGCCACGGCTCGCGGACTCGCCGACTACGCGGCGAGGGCGCTGACCTCGGACCACGTGCCCGTGTGGAACCCCCGGGCGCCGCAGCAACCCCATGACGTCAAGGACGCCTCGGCGGGCGCGGTCATGGCCCGCGGTCTGCTCGGCCTGTCCGCCGCGACGGGCACGTCGCGCCACCGCGCCATCGCGCTGCGGATCCTCACCGCGCTCTGCGAGGCCTGCCTGACCACGAGATCCACCCGCGCGCAGGCCACGGTCGTCCGCTGTACCCGCAACCGCCCGGCCGAGGACGGGACCGGGGCATCCGTGCCCTGCGCCGACCGCTACCTGCCGGAAGGCATCCTGCGGGTGCTCCAGCCACAGGACGCCGACCGGGCCATCGACCTGTCGACCACGGCGCGCGCCGTCACCGGCTGAACAGGCCGTCGGGGGGCCACTCCGCCGCACCGGCCTGCAGCAGGAGCAGCCGGGCCAGGCCGCGTGCCTCGTCCGGCGTGAGCGACGCCCACGCCCCCGGCTCGCCGCCCCGGTCCTCACCGACGTCCAGGGCGATCCGGCTCACGGGCCGGTCCGGACGCCCGAGGCGCAGGCGCCGCACCTCGATCCTGCGGCCGCACGCGGTCACGAGACGGCACTCGTCCGCGGGGCTTTGCTCGATGCCCTCGTACCGGTCGTGTCCCGCCGTCGCCATCGGTCCCACGCTCCCTTCGCCAGTCGGTGCCGGCCCCTGCCGTCGCCGCTCCGTGCAGCACGCTGTCGGCCGGATTTGTTCCCGTCCCCGCCGGTGCGGGGCCGACGGACGGCCCGACGGCCGCTCAGGTGCGTGTGGCCGTCCGGACGTCCGGCCATACGGCTGCGGCGCGCGGGCGCCGGTGTCCCGGCCGCCGCCCGGCCGACCGCCCTCGGCGTTCGTCCTGAGCCATGGGCGGAGGGCACAACGGTGCCGAGCCGTGGTGCGGGGCGACGGACCGGCCGAGGCGCCGGACGACGAACCGACCGGAGATGCCTGGCCACGGACCGGCCAGGCAAGGGCACCAGACAACGGACCGGCCGGGGGTGGCCGGCGGCCGCGGGGTTGGCTCACGGGGGCCGAGGCCTGCGGGGCCGGCGCGGACGGCCGAGGGCCCCCGTAGGCGGCCGAGGGGCCCGCGCAGACGGTGGCGTGTCCGTGCCGCCGCTTCCCCCTCGTGCCGCGCTGCGCCGGCCCGGCCGACGCCGCCTGCGTCCGACGTGATCGTGTGGGCGGTGCCCCGACGAGGCGCCGGTGGCCCTCCGGGGCCTCGGCCGTCAGGTCGTCGAGGTCGGCGGGGCGATGTCAGGCGCGGCGAGGCCCAGTTCGCGCTCACCGAGCGCGGTGAAGAAGCGGTCCACGTCGGTGTCGGTGACCTCCGCGAGGGTCGCCGGCGACCAGCGGGGTGCGCGGTCCTTGTCGATGACCTGGGCGCGGATGCCCTCGACGAGATCGTGGGTGCTCAGGGACGCGCAGGAGACGCGGTACTCCTGGTCGAGCACCCGCTCCAGCGAGCCGAGGGCCCGGGCGCGGCGGACCGCGGCCAGGGTGACCTTCAACGAGGTGGGCGACTTGGCGAGCAGCGTCTCGGCCGCCTCCTTGGCGCTCGGGTCGCCGTGCCCGAGCAGCCGGTCCAGGATCTCCTCGACGGTGCCGGCGCCGTAGCAGGCGTCGATCCACTCCCGCCGCTCGGCCAACTCGCCGTGGGGCGCGGGCCGGCCGTGACGCGCGAGCGCCTCGGGCACGGACAGCCCGGCCAGGTCGGCGGCGAGGTCGCGCAGCGCGGCAGAGGGTACGTAGTGGTCGGCGAGCCCGCACAGCAGGGCGTCACCGGCGCCGATCCGGTCACCGGTGAGCGCGAGGTGGGTGCCCAGCTCGCCGGGTGCGCGGCCGAGCAGATGCGTGCCGCCCACGTCGGGCACGAAGCCGATCCCGGTCTCCGGCATCGCGACCTGCGACCGCTCGGTGACGATCCGGACACCGCCGTGTGCCGACAGACCGACCCCGCCGCCCATCACGATGCCGTCCATGAGGGCGACGTACGGCTTGGGGTAGTGGGCGATGCGGGCGTTGAGGTGGTACTCGTCGCGCCAGAACGCGGCCGAGGCGGTGCCGTCGCCGTCGCGGGCGTCGTCGTGGACGGCGCGGATGTCACCGCCCGCGCACAGGCCGCGCTCCCCCGCGCCGGTCAGTACCACGGTCTCCACCGCCGGGTCGTGCTCCCACGCGGTCAGGGCCGCGTCGATGCGGCGGACCATCTCGTGGTTGAGGGCGTTGAGGGCGCTGGGCCGGTTGAGGGTGATGTGTGCGGCCCGGCCGGCGGTGTGGAACAGGACGGGTTCGCCGGTGTGCGACAGGCCGGTTGCCGTGGTGGCGGTCATCCGCACACCTCCGTCCGGCCACGGGCCACGATGACGCGCATGATCTCGTTGGTTCCTTCCAGACTCCGGTACCCCCGCGGGCCTGCGCCGATCCTCTCAGTACCGTGCGCGGGCGTCGGGGGCGCCCCGGTGGAACGGGCGGGCGCGGACCGGTGTCCTACTCGGTACGGTGCCCGGCCGATCACGCCGCGGGGCCCGCGAGCCGTTGACGTAGCGTGTCCGCGGGGGGTCGTAGGCTGCTCAACAGGGCGGCGTGCGGCGGGCGTTGGAGCGAGTGAGGGAGAAGCCTGGTGGGTGCGGCGGAGGCGTTCGAGGTGCGGCCTGTCCCGGAGTTGCTCGTGGCGAACGCCCGGCGCCATGGCGGCCGGCTCGCGTTCGCCGACGACCGGCGCGCGGTGAGCTGGGCCGAACTGGAGCGCAGGACCGCGCGGTTGGCCGCCCGGCTCCAGGTAGGGCGGGGTGCCCGGGTGGCGTTCTGCCTCGACGACGGCGTGGAGCTGGTCGAGGGGCTGCTCGCCACGGTGCGGGCCGCCGCGATCGGGGTGCCGCTGAGTTCGCGCGGCACCGATACCGAACTCGCGGCGCTGCTGGCCGACTGCGATCCGGCCGTGCTCGTCACCGACCGGCGGAACCTGCGACGGCTCGCGCCGCTGACGGCCGGGCGGCCGGTCCGGCTGGTGGTGACCGGCGACGGCACGCCGCCGGAGGGAACCGTGGGCTTCGAGGCCCTGGCCGCCGCCCCGCCGCCCGGTACCCGCCTCGAAGACCCGCCCGGCACCCCGCCGCACACCGCACCGCACGAAGACGCCGCCGAGACCGCCGCGCGCGATGCCGGCCGAGCCGATCCGTCGGCCGGGCCGTCCGTCGAGCCGTGCGACGACCTCGGCCTGGACGAGCCGGCCTGGCTGATCTACACCTCCGGCACGTCCGGTACGCCCAGGGCCGCGGTGTCCAGCCAGCGGTCCGCGCTGTGGTCCCCGGTCGCCTGCTATGTGCCCCGGCTCGGGCTGTCCGCGGCGGACCGGGTGCTGTGGCCGCTGCCGCTCGCGCACACCTACGCCCACTCGCTGTGCGTCCTCGGCACCACGGTGGCCGGGGCGAGCGCGCGGATCACCGCGGTGTCCGAACCGGCTGCGCTGGTGCGGCTGGTGACCGAGTTCGCCCCGACCGTGCTGGGCGGTGTGCCCCTCGTCTACCAGCGGTTGCTCGACGCCGGACTGGGCGAGGTGCCCTCGCTGCGCTTCTGTGTCACCGCCGGCGCGCCCAGTGACGCGGAGCTGCGTGCGCGGGTCCGCGCCCGCTTCGGCGCCCCGCTGCTGGACGGCTACGGCAGCACCGAGACCTGCGGCAAGATCGCCATGGAGGGGCTCCCGTCCGACGGGCCGGCGGTGCCCGGCACCAGCGGGCCGCCGCTGCCCGCAACGGACGTCCGGATCGTCGACCCGCGGACCGGACAGGACACCGGCGAGGGCGAGATCTGGGTGCGCGGGCCCGGTGTGATGCTCGGCTATCACCGCCGGCCCGAGGAGACCGCCCGGGCCCTGCACGAGGGCTGGTACCGCACGGGTGACCTGGGCCGGTTCGTCGAGCACGGGTGTCTGGTCGTCACCGGCCGGGTGAACGACCGTATCGTGCGCGGCGGGGAGAACGTCGACCCGGCCGAGGTCGAGCACGTGCTGCGCACTCTGCCCGGGGTCCGGGACGCGGCCGTGGTGGCACGGGCCCATCCGCTGCTCGGCGAAGTGCCGGTGGCGTTCGTGGTGCCCGAGCGGCAGAGCCTCGATCCGGCGGCCCTGGTGCGGGCCTGCGCCGAGGTGCTGTCGGCGCACAAGGTGCCCGAGGAGGTCCTGTTCACCCCGGCCGTGCCTCGCACCGCCGGGGGCAAGCCGCGCCGGGCACTGCTGCGCGAGGCGCTGGCCGGCGGACGGCCCGCCGAGCCGGCACTCGCGCGGCTGGCCGGTCTGCCGCCCGGTGCGCGGCGGGCCGCGCTGACCGAGCTGGTGTGCGCGGAGGTCACGGCGGTGCGCGCGGTGGCCGCCGACCCCGGTACCGCGTTCGCGGACCTCGGTGTGACCTCGATGGACGCGATGACCCTGTGGCACCGGCTCAGCGTGCGCACCGGGCTGCGGCTGCCGGCGACGCTCTTCTGGGACCATCCGACGCCGGCCGCCGTCGCCGCCCACCTGGACACCCGGCTGCACGCACCGGTACCGGTACCGGCATCGGGGCCCGGCGCCGCGCCCGCTCCCCTTCCCGCGACGGCGGCGCCGCGGCGCGGCCCGCGGGCGGAGCCGGTGGCGATCGTGGCCGCCGGCTGCCGTTATCCGGGCGGGGTGACCGCTCCCGAGGACCTGTGGCGCGTGGTGGCCGAAGGCGTCGACGCCACCGGTGAGTTCCCCGCCGACCGGGGCTGGGACCTCGCCTCCCTGCACCATCCCGACCCCGACCGGCCCGGCACGACGTACGTCCGCCGTGGCGGGTTCCTGGAGCGCGTGGCGGACTTCGACCCGCTCTTCTTCGGTATGTCACCCCGTGAGGCCCTGGCCACCGATCCGCAGCAGCGTCTGCTGCTGGAGGTCGCCTGGGAGACCCTGGAGCGGGCGGGCGTCGCGGCGCCGGCGCTGCGCGGCAGCGCCACCGGGGTGTTCGTCGGGCTGATGCACGTGGGCTACGGCGCCGGGGTGTCCCCGCACGAACTGGAGTCGCACGTCGCCATCGGGTCGTCGGGCAGTGTGGCCTCGGGGCGCCTCGCGTACGTCCTGGGGCTGCGCGGGCCGGTGCTGACCCTGGACACGGCGTGTTCGTCCTCGCTGGTCGCGCTGGACCTGGCCGCGAAGTCGCTGCGGGCCGGGGAGTGCACGCTGGCGCTGGCGGGCGGGGTGACGGTGCTGTCGAGCCCCCAGCCGTTCATCGCGTTCAGCCGTCAGCGGGCGCTGTCGCCGGACGGGCGGTGCCGGTCGTTCGCCGCGGGCGCGGACGGCACGGCGTGGGGCGAGGGCGTCGGGCTGGTCCTGCTGGAGAAGCTGTCGGACGCCCGGCGCAACGGCCATCCGGTGCTGGCCGTGCTGCGCGGGTCCGCCGTGAACTCGGACGGCGCGTCGAACGGCCTGACCGCGCCCAGCGGCACGGCACAGCGGGAGCTGATCAGGCTGGCCCTGGCCGACGCGGGGCTGCGGGCCTGCGACGTCGACGCCGTCGAGGGGCACGGGACGGGAACCGCGCTGGGCGATCCGATCGAGGCCGGCGCGCTCCTCGACACGTACGGCCAGGACCGCGACCCGGCCGACCCGCTGTGGCTGGGCTCGGTCAAGTCGAACCTCGGTCACACCCAGGCCGCGGCGGGAGTGGCGGGTGTGATCAAGATGACCGAGGCGATGCGCCACGGCGAACTCCCCGCCTCGCTCCACGCGGAGCGGCCGTCGCCGCACGTCGACTGGTCGGCCGGGGCGGTACGGCTGCTCGACCGGGCGCGCCCCTGGCCCCGGCGCGGCCGGCCGCGCCGGGCGGCCGTCTCGTCGTTCGGCATCGGGGGGACGAACGCGCACGTGATCATCGAGGAGGCGGTGGCCGAGGACCGGCCGGGGACGGGCGACACACCGCCGGCCGGACATCGCCGTCCGCCGGTCACGCCCTGGCTCGTCGGTGGCGGTGACGAGGCCGGGCTGCGCGCCCATGCCGCCCGGCTGGCGGCCGCGTTGGCCGACGTCGCCGACGACGCCTCCGCGCTGGACGCCGCGTACTCGCTCGCGACGACCAGAGCGCCGCTCTCCCACCGGGCCGCCGTCCTCGCCACCGGGCCCGCGGGCCTGCTCGCAGGGCTGCGGGAGCTGGCCGAGGGCACCGACAGCCCGGCGCTGCTGCGCGGCACCGCCCGGACCCGGCCTCCGGTGGCGCTGCTCTGTGCCGGCCAGGGCGCCCAACTGAGCGGCATGGGCGCTGAGTTGCGCGCCGCCTTCCCGGTCTTCGACGCGGCGTTCACCGCGCTGTGCGACGCGTTCACCCCGTGGCTGGAGCGGCCGCTGCTGGGCGTGATCGACGCCCCGGCCGGTGCCCCGGAGGAGAGACTGCTGCACCGCACGGACTACGCGCAGCCCGCCCTGTTCGCCTTCGAGGTCGCCGTGCACGCGCTGCTCGCCGACGTCGGCGTACGGCCGGACCACCTGGTCGGCCACTCGATCGGCGAGCTGGCCGCCGCGCACCTCGCCGGGGTGTTCTCACGGGACGACGCCGTACGCCTCGTCGCCGCCCGTGGCCGGCTGATGGCCGCTCTGCCGCCCGGCGGCGCGATGGTCGCGGTGCGGGCGCCGCTCGCCGAGGTGACGCCTCTGCTGGACCGCGCGCCCGGCCGGGTCGCTGTCGCGGCGCTCAACGGGCCGGCGTCGGTCGTGCTCTCGGGGGACGAGGACGCGGTGACGGCGCTGGCCGCGGCGCTCGCGGCGCCCACGCGACGGCTCCGGGTGAGCCATGCCTTCCACTCGCCGCTGGTGGACCCGATGCTGGCGGAGTTCCGCGCGGTCGCCGAGTCGGTGACCTACCACCGGCCGTCCGTGCCGGTAGTGTCCACGCTCACCGGCCGCCCCGAGCCGGACGCGCTCGCCACCGCCGAGTACTGGGTACGGCAGGCCCGCGAGCCGGTGCTGTTCGCCGACGCCGTGGGGCGGTTGGCCGAGCAGGGCGTGACGGTGTTCCTGGAGGCCGGGCCGTCCGGTGCGCTCGGCGCGGCGGCCGAGGAGTGCGTGGCGCCGGAGGCGGGCGCGGTGTTCGCGTCCTGCACCGGAGCGCGCACGGCACTGGAGGCGCTGGCCGCGCTGCACGTGCACGGGGTGACGGTCGACTGGCCGGCGGTGTACGCGGGCAGCGGCGCCCGGCGGCGTCCGCTGCCCACCTATCCCTTCCAGCGGCAGCGCTACTGGCTGAACGCCGTACGGCACCCGGACACGGCCGGCCATCCGCTGCTGGGGCGGCCCCAGCCCGACGCCGACGGACCCGGGATCCGGCACACCGCCGTCCTGTCCACGGCCCGCCACCCCTGGCTGGCCGACCACGTGATCGGCGACCGGGTGACGGCGCCCGCGACCCTCTTCGCCGAGCTGGCCGCGCGGGCCACCGGCACGCCCGGTGCCGTCCGCCTCGCCGAACTGGCCTTCCACGAGCCGCTCGTGCTGCCCCCGGCGCAGCGCGCTCAGGTGCAGGTGGTGGCCGGGGCGGCGGACGGTACGGACGGGCGCCCGGTGACCGTCTGGGCGCGCGGGACCGATGCCGCCGGGCCGTGGACCCGGCACGCCACCGCCACGGTCACCGCGGCACCGGCGGCGCCCGCCGCCGCGTCCGCCGGGGCGTGGCCGCCCCCGGGCTCCGTGCGGATCCCCGTCGACTATCCGCGTCTCGCCGCGTCGTACGGCCTGCGCTACGGGCCCGCCTTCCGCGCGGTGACCGCGCTGTGGCGCCGGGACGGCGAGGTCCACGCCGAGCTGGCCCTGCCGCCCGGCGAAGCGGCGACCGCCGGTTCGTACACCCTGCACCCCGCGCTGTTCGACGCGGCGCTGCATGCCGCGCTGCTGGCCGAGGAGCCGCCGCACGGGCGGGCGAGCGGGCCCCGGGTACCGGTGGCCTGCACGGGCGTGACCGTGTGGGCGCCCGGTGCCTGCGCCGGGCGCGCCGTGGTACGCCGGCTGGGCCCGGACGAGTTCCGGGTCGTCCTCACCGACCTGGCCGGCCGCCCGCTCGCCGCCGTGGAGTCCGTGGTCACCCGCCCGCTTGCGGCGGCGCTCCGGGCCGCCGCCGGGCCGTACCACCTCACCTGGCGGCCCGCGGCCCCGGTCCACGCGGCCGTCCCCGCGTACGAGGTGCTCGACGTGGCCGCGCGGGCCGGGGGCCTGCCGGCCGGCACCGCCGTGCCCGACCGGGTGCGGGGCCTGGTCACCGCCGTACTGGAGCGGGTACGCGCGTGGACCTCCGATGCGCGGCCCGGCTGTCTGCTGGTGCTGACACGCAACGCCACCGGCGACGATCCGGACCTCGCCGAGGCGGCGGTCGCCGGGCTCGTACGCAGCGCCCAGTCCGAGCATCCCGGGCGGATCGTGCTGGTCGACGGGCGGGGCACACCGGTGTCGCCGGCGGACGCCGAGACGGCACTGCGGTGCGGCGAGCCCCAGGTCGCCGTGTCCGGCGGTGTGCCCCTGGCGCCCCGGCTCGCCCCCGCCGACCCGCCGTCCGGCGAACCGGCCGCCCTGGATCCCGAGGGGACGGTGATCGTCACCGGCGGCACCGGAGCGCTCGGGGCGAGCCTCGCCCGGTATCTGGTGGCGCAACGCGGTGTCCGGCACCTGCTGCTGGTCAGCCGCGCCGGCCGGGTCCCCAGGTGGGCGGGCGATCTGCCGGCCGCGGTGCGCGCGGCGGCCTGCGACGTGAGCGACGGCGCGGCCGTCGCCGCGCTGGTCGCGTCCTGCCGGCCGGCGCCGACGGCGGTGTTCCATCTGGCCGGGGTCGTGGACGACGGTGTGGTGGACACCATGACCGCCGAGCGGCTCGCGGCCGTGCTCCGCCCGAAGGCGGAGGGCGCCTGGCATCTGCACGAGGCGACGCGGCACCTCACCCTGTCCGCGTTCGTGCTGTACTCCTCGGCGGCCAGCGTGCTCGGCCGGCCCGGCCAGGCCAACTACGCGGCCGCGAACGGGTTCCTGGACGCGCTCGCCCGGCACCGGGCGGCCCGGGGACTGCCCGCGCAGGCGCTGGCCTGGGGCCCGTGGTCGACGGCGGGCGAGGCGGGGATGGCGGGCCGTGTCGCACCGCGGCGCCTCGCCGAGGGGGGCGTCCTGCCCGTCACCGAGCGCGAGGGCATCGCCCTGCTCGACAGGGCGATGCGCCATGCGGAACGCGTGCTGGTGCCGCTCGCGCTGGACCTCGCGGCGGCGGACCGCGGCCCGGCCACCCCGGCCGTCCTCGCGGACCTCCTGCCGGGGCCGGCGGGCCGGACCGGCGACCCGGCCGGTACCGAACCCGCCGTCACCAGCCTGCCGTCCGCCGCATCCGTGGCGCAGACGCCCGGGGCGTGGCGCGAGCGGCTCGCCGCCGTCGCGGCGGCCGAACGCGAACCGCTGCTGGCCGAGTTGATCCGTGCCGAGGTCGCGGTGGTGCTGGGCTTCACGGACCCGGCCGCGCTCCCCGCCGACCGGGCCTTCACCGAGCTGGGCTTCGACTCCCTGACGGCCGTGCAACTGCGCAACCGGCTCAGCGCGTTCACGCGGGTGCGGCTGGCCCCGACCGTCGTACTGGAGCATCCCACGCCGGCCGAACTGGCGGCACACGTCCATGCGGCGCTGATCGGGGCGGGCGCGCTGCCGCGAGCCGGTGCCGGGACGCCGGAGCCGGACACCGGCACGACGGGCGCGAAGCCCACGGCACCCGGCACCGGAACCCGCTCCCCGTCCGCCGGACCGGCGTACCGGTTCAGCCGCCTGTACCACCAAGTCCTGCGCGAGAAAGGCCCCTTGGAGGCGATGGGGTTGCGCTGTCTGGCGTCGTACGCCCTGGTCTGCTTCACCGCGGCCGAACGTGCCCGGCACACGGTCGCGCCGGTCCGGCTCGCCCACGGCGGCAGCGGCACACCCCTCGTGTACCTCCCCGACTACCTCACACCGCACCACCGCGTCCCCACCGCCCTGGCGGACCGGTTCGACGGCGAGCGCGACATGTTCCTGCTGGAGCATCCCGGCTTCGGCCCGGCCGGCCGGGCCGTACCGGACGGCATGGCGACACTCGCGCGGACCCACGCCGACACCGTACGGACACTGCCCCTCGCCGCCGCGCCCGTCCTCGTCGGCTACTGCGCGGGCGGTGTGATCGCCCATGCCGTGGCCCGGCGGCTCGCCGGGGCGGGACAGGCGCCCGCCGGGGTGATCCTGATCGACTCCCACGCCGGACTGCTGCGGCGCGACGACCCGCGCGGGCTGGCACTGGTGTCCGCGGGCGCCGATCTGCCCGACGAGCTGGCCGACCGGCTGGACGACTCCCTGTTGATCACCGGTGGCGGCTACGCCCGCGTCCTGGAGAACTGGGAGCCCGAACCGTCACCGGTGCCGACCCTGCTGCTGCGGGGCCGTCCCACCCCGCACATGCGGCGCATCGCGCCCGACGCGGACTGGCGGCCGCGGTGGCCGCTCCCCCACGACCACGCCGACCTCCCCGGCGACCACGATTCCGCGCTCCGCCGGCACGCCGACGGAACGGCCGCGGCGATCCGTGCCTGGCCGGCCGAGTGACCGGGACACCACTGACCACGCGTGAGAACAGGAGAACCCGGATGACCACGGAGTACGACCTCGTCGTGGTGGGCGGCGGGCCCGCCGGCGCGACCGCCGCGACGGCGGTGGCACTGCGGGGGCACCGGGTGCTCCTGCTGGAGCGGGACACCTTCCCCCGGTACCAGATCGGCGAGTCGCTGCTGCCGGCCACGGTCCACGGCGTGTGCCGCCTGCTCGGCGTCGCCGACGAGGTCGCCGCGGCGGGCTTCGTCCCCAAACGCGGCGGGACCATGCGCTGGGGCCGCGACCCGGAGCCCTGGCGGTTCTCGTTCTCCATGACGCCCCGGCTGCCAGAACCCACCGCGACCGCCTTCCAGGTGGAACGCTCCCGGTTCGACGAGATCCTGCTGCGCCACGCCGAGCGCGTCGGCGTCGAGGTCCGTGAGGGCAGTCCGGTGCGCCGGGTGCTCAGTGTGGGCGGGCGGGTGCGCGGTGTCGAGTACACCGACCGGGACGGGGCCGCGCGCACGGCGCAGGCCCGGTACGTCATCGACGCGTCCGGCCACACCAGCCGGATCCACAGTCAGGTCGGCGGGGCGCGGGTGTACTCCGACTTCTTCCGCAACCTCGCCGTGTTCGGCTACTACGCGGGGGGCCGCCGGCTCCCCGAACCGGACAGCGGGAACATCTTCTGCGCCGCCTTCGACGCGGGCTGGCTCTGGTACATCCCGCTGCGTGACGACCTGACCAGCGTCGGCGCCGTCATCGCGCCCGAGCGGTACGCGGCCGTCCAGAGCGACCCGCGCGGCGCCTGGCAGCAGATGATCAAGGCATGCCCAAAGGTCGACCGGCTGCTGACGGGCGTACCGGTCGCGACCGAGCCACCGTACGACCGGATCCGGGTCCGCAAGGACTACTCGTACGGGAAGACGTCGCTGTGGGCGCCGGGCATGGCCCTCGCCGGCGACGCCGCCTGCTTCGTGGACCCCGTCCTGTCCTCGGGCGTCCATCTCGCCACGTACGGCGCGCTGCTGGCCGCCCGCGCGGTGAACTCCGCGCTGGACGGCAGCGTCCCCGAAGAGCGCGGCTTCGCCGAGTTCGAGGCCCGCTACCGGCGCGAGTACGGCGTGTTCCACGAGTTCCTCATGGCCTTCTACGACCTGGAGCGGGGCGAGGACTCGTACTTCTGGTCGGCGAAGAAGATCACCCGGGTGGACGTCGACGAGGCCGCCGCGTTCGCCGAACTGGCCGCGGGACTGGTGTCCGGCGACGCGTCGGTGCTCGCGGCCGGGCGCGCCGCCGCGGCGGCCGAACTGGACGACGCGGTGCGCCGGCTCGCGGCCGGCCCCGGCCGCGTCAACCCGCTGCTGTCCACCCGGGCCGTCGCGGACACCTTCCGCACCGGCAACGACCTCCAGGATCAGGCCCTGTACGACGGCCCGCCGGACGGCTCCGCCGACAGCGCGGGCGACGCGCTGGCGGTCGCCGCGGACGGGCTGTCCTGGCGGGCGGTGTGAGCGGGCTCGACATCGGCACAGACTCGCCCCCACGGGTTCGGGGACGGGTCAGGTGAGGTGTACCGGCAGGGAGTCGAGGCCGTGGACGATGGAGAGCTTGCGGTAGGCGATGTCGTCCGGCTCGACGGCCGGTCGCATGGCCGGGAAACGGCGGGCGAGAGCGGGCAGGGCGGCGCGCAGTTGCATGCGTCCCAGCTCGGCGCCGACGCAGCGATGGATGCCGTGGCCGAAGGCCAGGTGGGGCGGGGTCTGCCGGCCGGGGTCGAAGGACCGTATGTCCGGGCCCAGGCGGTCGTCGCGGTTGGCACCGCTGAGCAGGCACAGCACGAGGTCCCCCTTGGCCAGCTGGACCCCGGAGACGACGACGTCCTCGCGGACGAACCGGGGAAACGCGACCTGGACGACGCTCAGGTGGCGCAGCGGTTCGTCCACCACCTTGTCGACGTCGGCGTCGTCCGCCCGTAACCCCTGATAGCACTCGGGGTGGTCGAGCAGGACCAGGACCCCCAGCGCCGGCATGCTCGCCGTCGTCTCCAGTCCGCCGGTCAGCAACCCGTCGGCCACACCGGCGAGTTCCCTGTCGCCGACGCGTTCGCCGTGCTCGCGCACGAGCACGCCCAGCAGATCGTCCCCCGGTGCCTCGCGCTGCTGCCGTACGAGCCGGGTCAGGAAGGACAGGGACGACGACACGGATCCGAGCATGCCCTCCGGTCCGGCGGACGCGTCGAAGTGCGCGCGACTCGACTCCCGTAGCTCGGCCCGGCGTTCCTCGGGGATGCCGAGCAGTTCGCAGATCGTCAGGGTGGGGACCGGCTGGGCGAAGGAGGGCACCAGGTCCACCGGTCCGGGCGCTGCGGCCATGGCGTCGAGCCGTTCCGCGACGACGCTGTCGATCCTCGGTGCGATGCGCGCGAGGCGCCGCCGACTCCGTTGTGAGCAGGTGCCGTAGCCGGGTGTGGTCGGGCGGGTCGGTGAAGCCGAGGCCTCCGCGGTCCCTGCCGGCACCGGCCCCCGCTCGCTCCGTCAGCCGGCGGAAGTCGCTGCTGAACGCCCGCGCGTCGCCGAGCACCGCCTTGACCTCGGTAGCCGCTGACCAGCCAGGCGTTCACCCCGAACCACCGGTCCAGCCGCGCGACCGGCTCGGTCTGCCGCAGCAGGTCCAACTCGGCGGCGGGCGCGAGGCCTTCGCGCCGCAGGGCGACGAGGATCGAGTCGGGGAGGAGGGACGCGTAGGTGAGGCGTTCGCCGCTTCGCCCGGCCCGTACGAGGTGGACACGTGTCAGCAGTGAGGTGACGGAGGTACGGTTACTCCTCATGGCAGGGACACTGTCGCCGGTACCGCCGGAACGCGCCCGGCCCGCAGGTCTGTTTCACCCGGTCCGGCGACTGCGCGGGGCCCGCGGAGGTGCCGGTACGTTGAGGCCATGACGGACGACTGGCGGACGGACCGGATCGGGGCGGCACTGCGGGGCGAGAATCCGGCGGTGCTGCGCAGGCTCGCGTCGGGCTTCGCGGTGATCGGCGACGTGCAGTTCCTGCCCGGCTACTCGGTTCTCCTCACGGACGACCCGGGAGTGCGGCGGCTGTCCGACCTGCCGAAGGCCGGGCGGCTGGCCTTCCTGTCGGACATGGACCTGCTCGGCGAGGCGGTCGAACGGGCCTGCCGGCGTCTGGACCCCGCTTTCCGCCGGGTCAACCTGGAGATTCTCGGCAACACCGACCCGTTCCTGCACGCCCATGTCTGGCCGCGTTACGCGTGGGAGCCGGCCGGGCCGGCGAGCAGGCCCGTATGGCTCTACCCGGCCGACCGGTGGCGGGACGAGCGGTTCCGGCTCGGCCCGCGCCACGACGAGTTGCGCGCCGCGATCGGCGCCGAACTGGACCGGCTGCGGGAGGCGCACTAGTGCCCGGGCAGGCGACGCCCGGCACGCTCCCCGTCGGACAGGCGGTGCCCCCACTCGCCGCACCGGACGCCGCTCCCCGACGGGCAAACGTTGGCTGCGGGGCACGAGCGGTCCGCCGCACGTGCCGTGGGACGGCCGCGGTCGCGCCGCGCCCGGTCGCACGGATCCCCGCGTCCCTTCGGGGCACTTCGGCCGCGCACCGGACGTCGCCGAACCCCCTCGGCGGCCCCGTGCTCGCCGTACGACCGGCCGGGTTTCCCGCCGTCCGGCCCCAGGTCTTGGCAGGTCCCGTCTCACAGCGCCGCGAGCGTGTCGGCCAGGTCCGTGAGCCCAAGTGACCCCAGGGTGAGTGCCTTCGTGTGCCAGGCGTGCAGATCGAAGGCGGCGCCGAGGCGGCGCCGGGCGGCTGCGCGGCCCCGCAGCCAGGCGCGCTCGCCCAGCTTGTAGCCGATGGCCTGGCCGGGCCAGCCGAGGTAGCGGTCGATCTCGCTGGTGCGGCGCGCGGTGTCGCTGCCGTGGTGGGCCGCCATGAACGCGGTGGCGAGGCCGGGGCTCCAGCGTTCGTCCGGGTGGAAGCCGGAGCCGGCCGGGATCGGGAGTTGCAGGTGCATGCCGATGTCGATGATCACGCGGATCACGCGCAGCATCTGCTTGTCCAGATAACCGAGGCGGCGGGCGGGATCGGTGAGGAAGCCCAGTTCGTCCATCAGTCGCTCGGCGTACAGTGCCCAGCCCTCCTTGTCGGCGCTGACCGCGCCGAGGGTGATCTGGTAGGTGCTGAGGCGGCCGGCCTCGGCGGTCCAGCGGGCGGTCTGCAGATGGTGCCCCGGCACGCCCTCGTGGTACCAGGTGCTGACGATCTCCCAGGTGGGGAAGGTGTGTTGGCCGAGGGTGGGCAGGTAGGTGTATCCGGGACGGCTGAAGTCGAGGCTGGGGCCGGTGTAGTAGGGGGCGCCGGAGCTGCCCGGGGGCGCGATGCGGGTCTCCACCCTGCGCAGGGGGCCGGAGATGTCGAAGTGGGTGCCGTGGAGGGTGTCGATCGCCTCGTCCATGATGTCCTGGAGCCAGGCCCGGATGTTCTCCTCGCCGGTGACGGCGTGGCCGTGCCGGTTCAGGTGGTCCATGGTCTCGCGGACGGTGGCGTCCGGGAGGATCCGGGCGGCCTCGGCCCGCATCGCGGCCAGCGTGCGGTGGAACTCCTCCCAGCCCCAGGCGTAGGCCTCGGCGGGGTCCAGGGCGACGCCGGTGGCCCAGCGGGCCGCGCGCAGATAGCGCTCGCGGCCGACCGCGTCCGGGGTGCCGTCGGCCGCGGGCAGATAGGTGGTGCGCAACCAGTCGCGGAAGGCGGCCACGGCGGCCGTCGCCCGCTCGGCGGCGGCGTGGAGCCCGGGCCTGAGCCGGTCGGGAGCGGTGGCCACGAAGGCGGTGAACCATCCGGTGCCGGTTCCGTCCTGGCCGGTCCAGGCCGCGAGTTGGCCGAGCACGGCGCGCACCTGGCGGGGCGCGCACAGCGCGCCGCGGGCGATGCCCTGCGCCAGGGTGGCCCGGTACCCGTCCAGCGCGCCGGGCACATGCCGCAGCCGCCCCGCCACGGCCGCCCAGTCCTGGTCGCTGCCGGTGGGCATGAGGGTGAAGACGGCGCGCACCGTGTGCAGGGGCGAGTTGACGTTGCGCAGTTGGCGGAACTGGTCGCCCGCCTCGTGCAGGGCCAGCTCGGCGGTCAGCCGTTCCCGCAGCAGGCGGGCGCAGTTCCGCTCGGCGTCCGCGGACACCGTGCCGTGCTTGTCGCCGGCTTCCTCGGCCGTGCCGTGCTTCTCGCCGTACCGCTCGGCCGCGTCGAGTGCGGCGAGTGTGCGCCGGGCCACGTCGGCCCGGGCCTCGAAGCCCTCGGGTGACAGATCCGGTTGCCGGTCGTCCGCGGGGTACAGGCCGAGCCGGGTCGCGGTCATGGGGTCGAGGGCGGCGATCCGTGCGACGTGGTCGTCGGCGACACGGCGCGGTGTGCTCGGTTCGTCGGCCATGCCGACCATGCTGACGCGCCGTCACGGGAGTTGTCAGCAGGGCGTGTCGTCTTTCGGCCGCCCCGCGCCTCAGCAGTACGGCGGCTGGTTGGTCAGGGACGCCGCGACACGCGTCCACACCACGAACTGCCGGTACAGGCCCGGCAGCGGGCCCTGGGCCCGGACGGTCCGGCCGTCCGTCGCGGTGACTCCCGGGATTCCCAGCAGGGTCGACGCCACGGACGCCGACTGCCAGCGCACCGCGAGGGTCACCGGACCGGCGGGGGCCGCCACGGCCGGCAAGGGCGCGCGGAGTCCGGCCGCGACCGCCTCCTCGATGGCCGCGTGGGCTTCCCCGGCCGGGCGCAGGTCGGCCGCGAAGCGGTCACGGGCGTACTTCACCGGGACGGTGGCGACGTGCGGGTCCCACTCGGTCATCTCCGCACAGGCGCGGTCGTCGCCGGTGAGGGCCACCGTCGGCACCCCGATCGCGGCCGCGGTGGCATGGGCCAGCCCGATCTCGCCCACCGGCCTGCCGTCCAGCCACATGTCCTCGACCTCGTGGCCCATGAAGCTGTGGCTCAGCACGCCGAGCGCGCCGGCCCGGGAGTGGTAGCCGACGCAGACCAGGGCGTCGTGTTCGGCCGTGAGTCCTTCGAGCATGCTCATGTGCTTGGGCTTGCCCCGGACGAGGCGGGCCGCCGGGTCCAGGTCCTCGGGCAGGATGTTGCGCATCGAGCCGTGCGCGTCGTTGACGAGGATGTCGGTGGCGCCGGCCGCGACGGCGCCGCGGACGGCGGCGTTGACGTCCTCGGCCATCATCCGCCGCCCCCGCTCGTAGTCCCGGCCGCCGGGCTGGACGTCGTGGGCGTCCACGAGGCCGGTGACGCCTTCCATGTCGGCGCTGACGTAGATCCGCACTGGGCGCGCTCCTCACTCTTGATCGCTCGGGAGACGCCGGGCGCCGGGGCCGTGGTTCCCGGGGCGGCCGCGCCGCGCGCGATCAGCTCGTCCGCTCCGGCTCGGTCGTGGCCCGGGCGA
The DNA here is from genome assembly GCF_055584345.1 of Streptomyces sp. NPDC104106. Classification (NCBI taxonomy): domain Bacteria; kingdom Bacillati; phylum Actinomycetota; class Actinomycetes; order Kitasatosporales; family Streptomycetaceae; genus Streptomyces; species Streptomyces sp. NPDC104106. The sequence goes on along the minus strand of NZ_JBVJMF010000003.1, from coordinate 233,809 downwards.
GGACGCGGCGGAGCCATCGGGTGCGGGCGTCGCGGGCGTCACGGCTGAGCGCCGCATCGGGGGCGAAGGTGTCGAAGCCGTGGAACGCGCCGGGCCAGATGTGCAGTTCGGCCTGGCCGCCGGCCTGCCAGAGGGCCTGGGCGTAGGCCACGGCCTCGTCCCGGAAGGTCTCGGCGGCGCCGGCCTCCAGGTAGGCCGGGGGGAGCCGCGACAGGTCCGTGGCGCGGGCGGGCGCCGCGTAGGCGGGCACGTCCTCGGTGCCGTACCGGTCGCCCAGCACCGCTTGCCAGGCGGTCGCGTTGGAGGTCCGGTCCCAGAGGTCGACGCCGGCCATCTGGTGGCTGGAGAAGGTCTCGTTCCGGTCGTCGAGCATGGGACAGATGAGGAGTTGCCCGATCGGCGCGGGGCCGCCGCGGTCCCGGGTGAGCAGGGCGAGTGCCGCGGCCAGTCCCCCGCCGGCGCTCTTTCCGCCGACGACGATCCGGTCGGCGTCGATGCCGAGTGCGTCCGCGTGTCGGGCCGCCCAGACGAGTCCGGCGTAACAGTCCTCCAGGGCTCCGGGGTAACGGGTGTCCGGCGCCAGCCGGTACTCGACCGAGATGACGGCCAGTTCCAGCGGCAGGGCCCAGGCGCGCAGCACCTGCGGAAGCACGGACCAGGCGTTGCCCATGATCATGCCGCCGCCGTGCAGGTAGTACAGCAGCGGCAGCGGTCGCGTGAGCCCACCGGGCCGTGCGCTGACGAGCGTGACGTCCGGTGCGCCGGGCGGTCCCGGCACCCGTAGCTCGGCCACCTCGAAGCGGCCGTCGGCCCGCAGGTCGTGGACGGTCGGCCTGGGGCGGCTCGCGGCGTCCCGCGCCTGCCGGTCGGCCAGGTTCCCGGGGGTGAACGGCTCCCTGGCCGCCTCCCCCAACGCCGCCAGCACCGCGCCCAGTTCGGGGTCGAAGGGCGGTGCCTGCCGGTGCGTCGACGTCGCGGTGAAGTCCATGGGGCCCAGTCAATCACCCGGTCGGTCACCCGCACGCGGACCCTGTTACGCGCCTGTGACACCGAGCGGACCGTCCGACGATCGACGCCTGTCAGGCTCTGTCGTGCCTGTCCACGTTGCTGGGGGATTCAGCCATGACCAAGCGAACCCGTATCACCACCACCGCCATCGCCGTGGCCGCCGCCGTCACCGGCACGGCGCTGCTGGGTGCCTCCGGCGCCGCCTCGGCCGCCACCGGCTCCGCGCACGGAACCCTGACCGTCAGCAACGGCACGGCGTACGTGCTGATCGCCGGGCACCGGGTGAACTTCGGAGTGCCCGTCCGGGACCTCGCCTGGTCGCCGAACGGCGCCGAGGCCGCCTTCATCGACGGTTCCGGCAATCTGGACATCGCCAACCCCGACGGCAGCGGCCGTGTGGTGGTCGCCCGGAACCCCGGCCACCAGAACTGGTCCCATCCGACCTGGCAGGTGACCGCCAAGGACACGCAGAACGGCATCCCCGCCAAGGACAACCTCGTCTTCGCGGCCCGCGACAAGGGCGTCTCGCGGCTGAAGTACATCTCCGCCAGGGCCGTCCACGGCACGCCGAGGACGCTGCCGCTGGCCGGGGACCCGGGGCCGGGCGGGGACGTGCCGCAGACCGGCAACGTGTGGCCGAACGCGGGCGGCCACTACGGCACGTCGGTGTACGCCAATGTGGACACCGGCGCCGTCTACATCCGTGACGACTACCTGCGCCAGCAGGGCGGGAAGCTCACCAAGGGCTCCGAGCCCGCGCTGTCCCCGAACGAGGAGGAGGTCGTGTTCGTGCGCTCGGTCGCCGGTCACGACCACGTCCTCGTCGAGGACCTGACGCACGACAACCGCGTGCGGGACCTCACCCCGCACGCCACCACCGACTACACCGAGCCGGCCTGGTCCCCCGACGGCAGGACCCTCGCGGTGCGCACCCCGTCCGGCACGGTGACCCTGGCCTCGAACGGCACGGGTCACCCCGTCAAGGCCACCTCGACGGTGGGTCTCGCGGCGTACCGGCCCTGACGGCGGCCGGCACAGCGGGCCGGGCGGGTGCGGGCGGCCGACGTGCGGGTCACGTCGCCGACCGGGCCAGCTCGGCCCGCAGTTCGTCCAGGTGCGTGTCGGCGCTGTCGTGCGGCAGGAAGTCCACGACATCGAGGAACCGGAACAGCACCTGGCTGCTCGTGACGGCGTACTCGTACTCCGCGAAGCCCACCACCGCCCCCGTCGTGCCCCGGACGGCACCGCGCACCACGTGCGCGGTCATCTCGTCCGGCTCGATCGCGGACATTCCGCGCCGGGCGCCCGGCCGGGCCAGATAGGGGCACACCATCGAGGCGTACAGCATGCAGGCGCGGTGCCCCGGGCCTTCCAGGGTCGGGGCGAGATTGCGGTAGGGCCGCCCCGCGGCCAGCGCGTCGGCGATCGCCGCGCTCTCCGCGGCTCCCACCACGCGCCACACCGGCCCCTTCGGCATGGGCCGGTCGCACACCGAGCACAGCCGCCCCCGCGCGCAGGCGGCGCTGCGGTCGTAGTCGGTCAGGGCGAACCGGGGCTCGCCGTTCTCCCAGGGGGTGATGGCCGGCACGGGATAGCCGCGCGCGTCGCGCGGACGCGCCTCGACGCCGGCCGGCATGGGGACCTTCTCGAATCGCACAGGCCATGCCTATCAGGCCGCGCCCGCCGGCACCACCGAGGCTGCCGTGTCAGCCGAGGGGCGTGAAGCGGACCGGTGTGCCGGGCGCGGCCTGGGCGGCCGCGGCGAGTGCCGTTTCCGCGACGACGCCGATGACCGGGTAGCCGCCGGTGGTCGGGTGGTCGTGCAGGAACACCACCGGGCGCCCGTCGGGGGGTACCTGTACGGCGCCCAGGACCATGCCCTCGCTGGGCAGTTCACCGCTCGACGCGCGTTCCAGGGGCGGTCCCTCGGTGCGCAGGCCGATGCGGTTGCTGTGCTGCGACACGCGGTACGTCGCCGAGGTGAGGGTGCGCAGCGCGGCGGAGGTGAACCAGTCGGCGCGGGGCCCGAACCGCACGGGAAGGGCGAGTTCGGCGGGCGGCGCGGGCCAGGGGGCGAGGTCGCCGGGCGCCGGCTGCGCGGCGCGGGTGCCGAGCGGGAGGACGTCGCCGGGGCGCAGCGGCCGCGGGCCGAGCCCGGAGAGCAGGTCCGCCGAGCGGCTGCCCAGCACGGGTTCGACGGCGACACCGCCCGCGACGGCGACGTACGAGCGCACGCCCGCGGTCGCCCCGCCCACGTCCAGCACGGTGCCCGCGGGCACCCGTACGGGCGCTCCCCAGGCGGCCGGGCGTCCGCCGATCCGCACCGGGCAGGGCGCGCCGCCGACCACGACGGTCACGGTGCGGTCGGGGCGCAGGGCGCAGCCGGTCAGGGTGGTCTCCAGGACGGCGGCGTCCGGGGCGTTGCCGAGCAGCCGGTTGGCGAGGGTCATGGCGGGCGCGTCGAGGGCGCCGGAGCGGGGGACGCCCAGGTGGGCGTGGCCGCGCCGTCCGGAGTCCTGGACGGTGGTGAGGGCTCCGGGGCGTACGACGGTGAGGGTGCCGCCGGTCACGGGGCACCGCCGTCCTCGGCCACGAACCGGACGCGGGTGCCGGGCGTGAGGAGCGCGGGCTCGGCCCGGGTGAGGTCCCACAGCCGGGCGGGGTCCGGCATCGTGCCGATGAGTTGCCAGCCGCCGGGTGTGGCGCGCGGGTACACCGCGCTGTAGGGGCCGGCGAGGGCGACCGCGCCGGCCGGGACGCGGGTGCGGGGCGTGTCGTGGCGCGGGACGTGCAACTCCTCGGGCAGGCCGGTGAGATAGCCGAATCCGGGGGCGAATCCGCAGAAGGCGACGCGGTAGGTGTACGACGAGTGCCGCGCGGCGACCTCCTCGGCGGGGACGCCCCAGCGGGTAGCCACGCGTTCCAGGTCCGGTCCGTCGTAGCGCACGGGTATCTCGACGGCTCCCAGGTCGTCGGCGGACCGGGAGGGCACGTCCCAGCGGGCGATCCGGTGTGCCAGTTCCTCCGCGTGCGTCACGCCGTCCAGGAGCACCGTGCGCGCCCCGGGCACGATGTCCGTGACCGGCGGCAGGGTGCCCGCCGCCCGGCGGCGCAGCACCTCGGTGTGGAAGTCGGCGGCCCGTTCGGCGTCGGGCAGTTCGACGAGCAGGGCTCGCCGCCCGGCGAGGCGCACCCGCGGGGACCGGTTGCCGGCCGTGTGCACGCCGTGGGTCATGTGAACGCCCCGACCTCGACCCCGGCCGCTTCGAGGGCCGCGCGCACCCGTGCCGCGATGCGGGCGGCGCCCGGGGTGTCGCCGTGGACGCACAGGGAGCGGGCGGCGACGGCGACGGTCGTGCCGTCGACGGCCTCGACCGCGCCGTCCACCGCGAAGCCGAGGGCGCGCCGGACCACGGTGTCCTCGTCGGTCACCAGGGCGTTGGCCTCCCGCCGGGACACGAGGGTGCCCGCCGGGGTGTAGGCGCGGTCCGCGAAGGCCTCCCGCACGGCGGTGAGGCCGGCTTCCTCGGCCGCGGCGAGCAGCCGTGATCCCGGCAGGCCGAGCACCGACAGCCCGCCGCCCGCCAGTCGCGCGCCGGCCACCACGGCGGCGGCCTGCTCGGCGTCGTGCACGGTGCGGTGGTAGAGCGCGCCGTGCGGCTTGACGTAGGCCACGTCGGCCCCGGCGGCCTGGGCGAAGACGCGCAGTGCCCCTATCTGGTAGGCCACTTCGGCCGCGAGTTCCTCGGCGGGCACGTCCATGGCGCGCCGCCCGAATCCGGCCAGGTCGCGGTAGGAGACCTGGGCGCCGATCCGCACCCCGCGTTCGGCGGCGAGGTCACAGACCCGGCGCATCACGGAAGGGTCGCCGGCGTGGAAGCTGCAGGCGACGTTCGCACTGGTCACGACGGAGAGCAGGGCGTCGTCGTCGGTGAGGGTCCAGCGGCCGAAGCCCTCACCGAGGTCCGCGTTGAGGTCGATCACGCGCCGACCGTAGTCGATTGTTGAACGATCCGACAAGGACTCGATCGATTCTCGACCACCCCTTGTTCGATCGTTGAACGATCCCCTAGGGTCCGGGCATCCCCCACGGACCCGGAACCCCCGGATCCGCGCCGCCCGGGCGTGCTGCCCCGTCCCTCCCGAAGAAGGCCGCCGCATGATCGTTCTCCTCGGCGTGGTCGTGGTGATCCTCGGATTCGTCACACGCCGCAATCCCGTCCTCGTGGTGGGCGTCGCCGGTGTCTTCACCGGGCTGATCGGCGGTTTGGACCCGCTGGAGGTCCTCGCGGCCTTCGGCCGGTCCTTCGCGGACAGCCGTTCGGTCACCGTCTTCGCCGTCGCCCTGCCCGTGATCGGCCTGCTGGAGCGCTACGGCCTGCGCGAACAGGCCCGTCGGCTCATCGGCCGGCTCGCCGGGCTCAGCGCCGGCCGGTTCCTCACCGTGTACCTGCTGGTCCGTCAGGTCACCGCCGCCCTGGGTCTCACCAGCATCGCCGGTCCCGCGCAGACCGTACGGCCGCTCGTCGCGCCCATGGCGGAGGCCGCCGCCGAGCGCTCGACGGGCGCCGCGCTGCCCGGCCGGCTGCGCGAGAAGGTGCGCTCCTACGCGGCGTCGGCGGACACGGTGGGCCTCTTCTTCGGCGAGGACTGCTTCATCGCGATCGGCTCCATCCTGCTGATCACCGGCTTCGTGAACTCGACGTACCACCAGAACCTCGAACCGACCCAGCTGGCCCTGTGGGCGGTGCCGCTCGCCGTCTGCGCCTTCGTCGTCCACGGCGCCCGCATGCTGCTGCTGGACCGGCAGTTGGAACGGGAGATGGCGCACGCCCGCGCCGAGCACGAGGTGCCGCTGCCGAAGGGAACCGACAAGTGATCAAGGTCGAATGGCTCTACTGGCTGGTGGGCCTCGTCTTCGTCGTCATGGCCGTGCAGATGGCCGCCGACCGCTCCAATCCCCGGCGGTGGACCTCCGCCGCCTTCTGGGGCCTGCTCGGGCTCACGTTCCCCTACGGCACCGGCGTGGCCGACGCCACCGCGCACAACGGAGGCTGGACCCTGCCCGCCGCGCCGCTCGGGGGCGCCGTCCTCGCGCTGATCGTGCTCGCCGGGTTCAACTTCCTCGGCAAGGGCGAGCCCGCCACCAGCACCGCCGAGGAGCGCGAGGTGTCCGCGACCCGGCTCGGCAGCAAGATCTTCGTCCCCGCGCTGACGATCCCGCTCGTCGCCCTCGTGTGCGCATCCGTGCTCGACTCCTCCGGCCTGTTCGAGAAGGGCAAGGCCACCCTGATCGGGCTCGGCGTCGGCTGTCTGGCGGCCCTCGCCGTCGGCATGCTGGTCACCGGCGAGCGCAGGCTGTCCGTGCCGCTGCACGCCGGCCGCTCCATGCTGGAGGCGATGGGCTCCGCCCTCCTGCTGCCCCAGCTCCTCGCCGTGCTCGGCTCGATCTTCGCGCTGGCGGGGGTCGGCACCCAGGTCGGGAAGATCGTGCACGACGTCCTGCCCGGCAACTCCCGGTACCTCGCCGTGGTGGCGTACTGCGTCGGCATGTTCCTGTTCACGGTGATCATGGGCAACGCGTTCGCCGCGTTCCCGGTGATGACCGCGGCGATCGGCTGGCCCGTGCTCATCCAGCAGATGCACGGCGACGAAGCGGCCGTCCTCGCGCTCGGCATGCTGGCCGGCTTCGCGGGGACGCTGTGCACGCCGATGGCCGCCAACTTCAACATCGTCCCGGCCACCCTGCTCCAACTGCGCGATCAGTACGGTCCCATCAAGGCCCAGATCCCCACCGCCCTGCCGCTGCTGGCCTGCGCCACCGTGATCATGGCCCTGTTCGCGTTCTGACCGCCCCGGTCCGCCGGCCTTTCGCTCACCGGTAAGGAAGTGCCATGTCCCGCGTGCTCATCACCGGCTTCGACCCCTTCGACGGCCAGCGCGTGAACCCGTCCTGGCAGGCGGCCCGTCTCGTGGCCGCCGAACCGCCCGCCGGACTGACCGTCACCGCCGCCGAACTGCCCTGTGTCTTCGGCGAGTCCGTCGCCGTGCTGCGCGACGCCGTACGCGCGGCCGACCCCGAGCTGGTCCTCTGCCTGGGCCAGGCGGGCGGCCGCCCGGGCGTGACGGTCGAACGCGTCGCCGTCAACCTCGACGACGCGCGGATCCCCGACAACAAGGGCCGCAGGCCGATCGACGAACCCGTGGTACCAGGCGGACCCGCCGCCTACTTCTCGTCCCTGCCGGTCAAGGCCTGCGTCGCCGCGGTGCGCGCGGCCGGGGTCCCCGCCGCCGTCTCCTATACGGCCGGCACGTTCGTCTGCAACCACGTGGCCTACGGCCTGGCCCACCTCATCGCCACCGAACTCCCGCACGTCCGGGGCGGTTTCGCGCACGTGCCCTGGGCGCCGGACCAGGTCCCCGACGGCACCGCCCCGGCCCTGGAGCCCGCCACGGTCGCCCGTGGCCTGCGGGCGCTGCTGGCCGCGGCGGCCGCCACCGCGCCCGGCGAGGACCTGAAGGTCACCGAGGGAGCCACCCACTGATGCCGCTCACGGCCCACGCGGCCTCCTTCGCCCGGCTCGCCCTCGCCAACATCACGCGGGAGTATCCCCACGCCCCCGCCCACCTGATGACCTCGGCCACGCAGGACGTACGGCCGAGGACCCCGCACCCCGCCTTCCACGGCGCCTACGACTGGCACTCGGCGGTCCACATGCACTGGTTGCTGGTGCGCCTGCTGCGCCGGCACGGCGAGACGCCCGCCCTGCCGGACACCGCGCGGGCCGTCGAGGTGCTCGACCGGCATCTCACGCAGGCCGGCATCGCCGTGGAAGCCGCCTATCTGCTGGCCCACCCGTCCTTCGAGCGGCCGTACGGCTGGGCCTGGCTGGCGGCGCTCGCGGCCGAGTGCCGGGCGTACGGGGGCGACGCGGGCGCCCGCTGGGCCGAGGCGCTGGCGCCGGGGGTCGCGGCCGTCGAGACGCTGCTGACCGGCTGGCTGCCGAGGGCCACCTATCCCGTGCGCCACGGCAACCACCCCAACAGCGCCTTCGCCCTGGGTCTCCTCCTCGACTCGGGCGAGCTGTCCGCCCAGGCGGCCGAAGAGGTACGGCGGCGTTTGCTGACCTGGTTCGCCGAAGACCGCGAGGCTCCCGTGCACTGGGAGCCCTCGGGCCAGGACTTCCTCTCCCCGGCACTGACCGAGGCCGACGCGATGCGCCGGGTGCTGGGGCGGGAGGAGTTCGCGCGGTGGCTCGACGGTTTCCTGCCCGCCCTGCGCACCGGGGCGCCCTGCCCGCCGCTGGAGGTGCCCGTCGTCTCCGACCACGGCGACCCGCAGATCGGCCATCTGCTGGGTCTCGTGCTGAGCAGGGCCGCCGCGCTCCGCTCGATCGCCGCGGCCCTGCCGGACGGGCCGGTGCAAACCCGTCTGGCGCAGGCGGCCGAGGCCCACCTGTCGGCGGGGCTGCCCGCCGTGGTCCGCGGCGACTTCACGACCGACCACTGGCTGGCCGCCTTCGCGGCGCTGGCCCTCGACCCCCGCTCCGGGGCCGGTCCGGATCCGTCCCGTAGCCGCTGAAGCCGGGCCCGGTGACCGGCACACGCACCCGGGCGGCGCGGTCGGCACGACCGGCAGCCCCGGGCTGGGCGACGGCACGGTCGTCACGGTGCCGGTGAACGCGGCCCGGTTCGACGCCTACGGCCGGCCCGCCCCGAGCATGGTGTCGCGCCCCGGTCCGGAGCCGGGGCGCAGGGGTCCCGGTCCCGTCACGACGTGAGCAGCGGACGCAGCCGGCCCTCGCGCAGCCGGTCCACGACGGGCGGTGCGAACCGGCGCGCCGCGAGGACCGTGCCGAGGGCGACGACGCTGCCGACCAGGGCCCCCACGGCGACGTCATGCGGGTAGTGGGCGCCGACGTAGACGCGCGAGGCCCCCATCACGACGGCCGCGAGCAGCGCGAGGGAACCGAGCCGCCGGCTCACGAGGAGCAGCGCCACCGCGAAGGCGAAGGCGACGGTCGTGTGGTTGCTGGGGAAGGCGTAGTCGTCGGGGGCCGGACACGCCTCGATGAGGAAGTCGTGCGGCAGCGCCCGGCACGGCCGGGACTCCTGGAAGACGGCCTTGATCCCGCTGTTGACCACATAGGCGAGCACGACGGCGAACGGGGTGGCCAGCACGGCGGCCATCGCGGTGCTGCCCTGCCCCCGCGCCCGCCACCAGGCGACCAGCAGCAGCAGCGCGAAGATGCCGGTGCCGTAGGCGCTGTACGCGGCCGCGGCTCCGTTCAGCCAGTGCGTGTGGCGGGCGAAGTCGGTGACGTCGGTGTACAGGCCGCCGTCTATGGCCGCACCGTCGAGCGCCTGGGCGGTCGGGGAGGAAGTCGTCATCGAGCGGGTCTCCGGGCCGTGGTGCAGGCGCGGCGTGCTCCGGGGAACACGCCGCGACACCGAGTGGACGTACAGATGGCTCACAGACGTCCGGAACATGAACGTCTACAAGTGCGTAGACGCTATCAGGCCGGGATCGGTTCACCCGCGACCCGCTCCGCCGTCAGCCGGCCGGGGCGAGGTCCGGGCGCAGGACCACGCGCCGTCCGTGCAGCTCGCCCCGCTCCAGCCGGGCGTGCGTCGCGGCGGCCGCGCTCAGCGGCAGCGTCTCGGTCCGGCGCGGCCGCAGCACGCCCCGGCGCAGCAGGTCGTTGATGTACGCGGCGGCCTCGGCGAGTTCGTCGGGGGTGGCGTGGGAGATGACGAATCCCACGACGGAGCGGTCGTTCATGTACAGCGCCCCCGCGGGCAGCACGGGCCGGGTGCGGGCACCGGCCAGCAGCACCACTCGGCCGCGCCGGGCGAGCAGTCCGACGGAGGTCTCCAGATCGTTGACGCCCGAGGTGTCCAGGTAGAGGTCGACGCCCGACGGCGCGGCGGCGCGGATCCTGCCGGCCAGGCCGGGATCGCGGTAGTCGTACACCTCGGCGGCGCCCGCCTGCGCGCAGTACGACGCGTCCCGTGCCCCGGCCGTCGCGAGGACCCGGGCGCCGGCCCGCACCGCCATGGTCACCAGGGCGCTGCCGACGTTGCCCGCGGCCCCGGCGACCAGCACCGTCTCGCCCACCCGCAGGCGTCCGTGCACGAACAGCGCGAGATACGCGGTCGCCGCCGGATGGACGACCGCCACGGCGGCGTCGGGGTCGACGCCGTCGGGCAGGTGGTACAGGCGGTGGGCGGCCACCACCGCCAGCTCCGCCGCCGCGCCCTGCCGGCCCCCGTGCCCGAGGCTGTTGCACCACACCCGCTCCCCGAGCCGGAAACCGCTGACGCCGGGGCCCACCTCGGCCACCGTTCCGACCAGGTCGCGGCCGACGACGAAGGGAAAGGACAGCGGCGTCGCGAAGAGGCCCGAGCGGACGAAGGTGTCCACGGGATCGACCACGGTGGCGCTCACCGCCACCAGTACGTCCGTGGGACCCGGCACCGGCGCCGGGATCTCCCCGTAGCGGATGACGTCGGGGGGACCCGGTTCCTGAATGTACGCAGCACGCATGGCACCACATCGTCCCACCTCGGCCCGTCCGGCTCAGCTCGCGCGCCGCAGGACGAGGCAGCTCAGCGTCATGCCCGCCGCGCCGATGCACAGGGTCGCCGCCGCTCCCCACAGCGCGCCGCAGACCCCGCCCAGCAGGCCCCCCAGCGGAATGCCGCCCCAGGAGACGAACCGTGCCGTCGCGTTCATCCGCCCGAGGAGCCGGTCGGGGGTGAGGGCCTGCTGGAGGCTCGACTGCGCCACCACGCGGACGACTCCGCCGAAGGACAGGGCCGCGAGCCCCACCGCCGCGGCGTACAGGCTCCAGCCCGGCCGCGCGGCCGGCAGCAGGGCGGTGAGCGGACAGGTGAGCAGGGGCGCGAGCCAGATGACCCGGCCCCTCCGGAGCCGCCGTGCGAGCGTGCCGGCGACCAGGGCACCCAACAGCGCGCCGCAGCCCATGCCCGACAGCACGAGCCCGACACCCAGGGAACCGAGGCCGATCCCGCGTTCCAGGTGGACCAGGAGCATGGTCTGGTAGAGGACGAGGAAGAGGTTGAACATCGCGTCCCCCGCGATGGTGGCGCGCAGGACCCGGTGCCCGAGAACGAACACCGTCCCCTCCCTGATGTCCCGCCATACGGGCCGGCTCCCGCTCGCCGCCGGCCTCTCCTCGGGTGTGCGGATGCGGAGCGTGAGGAGCCCCGACGCGGCCATTCCGGCCGAACTCGCCAGGAGCGCGGCCGGCGCCCCGGCCCACCCGACCAGCGGTCCCGCGATCGCGGGTCCGCCGATGCCGGTCAGCGAGCGGACGGCCGAGAGCTTGGCGGTCCCTTCGAGAAGGTTCTCCCGGCCCACCAGGTGGGGCAGACAGCTGACGTAGGCGACGTCGAAGAACACGGTCAGCAGCCCGTGCGCCAGGGCCACGGCGCACAACCACCAGATCGTCAGCACACGCGCCCACCACGCCACGGGGACCGCCAGCAGGAGCAGCGCCCGCGCCAGGTCGGCGCCGATCATCACCGGCCGTTTGCGCACGCGGTCCACCCACGCGCCCGCCGGCAGCCCGATCAGCAGCGAGCCCGCCGTGGTCATCGCGGTCAGCAGCCCGACCTGGAACGCGTCGGCGTCCAGCGCCACGACCGCGACCAGCGGCAGGGCCAGGAAAATGATGCGGTCACCCAGCTGACCGAACGCGGTGGCGGCGAAGAGGCGCCCGACATCGGGATCGCGCAGAAGGCCCGGCCGGGCCGCGGGCCGCCGGCGCGTCACCGGCCGACGCCGAACTCGTAGACGACGGCCCGGCGGGCGTCCGGGATGACGATGTCGGCGGTCTCCACCGGGCGCCCGTCGGTGGCGTAGAGGGTCCGCTCCATCCGCAGGACGAGGTCTCCGGCGCTGATTCCCAGCAGGTGCGCCTGTGCCCGGGTGGCGCGGGCCGGGCGCGGCATCTCGACCACCGTGTCGACGACGATGCCGAGGGAGCGCATGCGCTCCGGCACCCCTTTGCCCGCCAGGGGGCCCGTCTCGGGCAGCGCGATCGGTGTTCCGCCCGTGATCGCCATCGGCTCCCAGGACTCGGAGAGCTGGACGGGGTGGCCGCCGGCGAGGAACTCGTAGTGCGTGGTGACGCAGAGGTCTCCGGGGCGTATGCGCAGCCGCTCGGCGATCGTCTCGGGAGCCGGCACCCGCACCTGGCTGTACGCGTCCCAGGCGTCGGCCCGGCCCCGCTCGCGCGTACCGGCGAACGCTCCCGCGAACAGCGGCGAGCCGCCCCGGCGCTCATGGTGCCGGGAGCGGACCAGCCGCAGCCGCTCGGTCGGTGTGCGCACATAGGTGCCCGAGCCGGCGCGGCCTTCGAGGAGGCCGTCGGCGATCAGCAGGTCCATGGCCCGCCGCACGACGTTGCGCCCGACCCCGTACTCCTCGGCGAGGCGGGCCCGCGACGGCAGTCGCGCGCCGATGTCCCACTCTCCCGACACGACGCGGTCGCGCAACGCGGCGGCCATCGCCAGGTAGGGCGCTTCTCGGGGCATGGGTGACGCTCCGGCTGTGTCGGGGGTCCGGCGGACCGGTTTCCAGGCGGAGTCGAGAAGCTACTGCACCGCGCGAAAGCTGCTGCAGCAGAAGCACGCTCAGCGCGCGCCGGGCGTCTCGTGGCCGGCCGTCGCGAGACACGCGAGCGCCTGCGCCGGGCGCGGGTGTCGAACGAGGGGCGCGTACGGAATGCGCGGATCGTCGCCGTACAGTCCGGCCCAGGCCCCCGGCCGGTGGGCGCCGGGGGCAGCCGCCGTACGACGCGGTGAGCCCCTCCGAGCCGCGCACCGGTCCTCGTCGTGGGGGTGTACCCGCTCGTCGCGGGGCGGCTTCCCGGCCGATGGGGCGGGCGCGCCCGGCGCACCGTACGACGGCCGTGGCGGCGGCGCCAGGGACCGCCCCAGGCCGCGCTGTCGTCCGGGAGAGACGGGGAACCGGCGGATCAGCGCCGGATCCCGGCTCCCTCGGCGCCGAGCGCCCAGGCCCCGAAGGCCGCTCCGGCGGTCTCGAAGTCGAAGATCACGTGGGAGGCGGCGGTGGTGACGTCCCGCCAGAACCGCTGGAGGGGGTCGGAGTCGAAGTGGGCAGAGGTGCCGCCCGACGTGAAGAGCCGGTCGACGGCCGCCACCAGCATGCCGACCGCCAGGGCGAGGTCCCGGGGCCCGCGCACCGCCGCCTCGCCCTCCCGGGCCTGCTCGATGCCGTCGGCGACCCGGGCGGCCCGCTGCATGAGGAGTTCGGCGGCGTCCACCTCGCCGGCCGAGCGGGCCAGCTCGATCTGCACCGGCGGCCTCTCCCGCACCGGGGCGCCGCGCCGGTCGACCCGCCGCATGGTCTGCTCGGCGGCCACGCGCAGCGCTCCCCGCGCGGCACCCAGCACCGGGACGGCGAGGGGCAGGGCGTTCAGGGCGTCCACGGGAACGGTGTGGCAGCGGGCCTCGGAGGCGGTCGCCCGGCCCGCGTTGATGTCGAACCTCGACAGGCTCCGGTGCGCGGGCACGAAGACGTCGTCCAGGACCATGGTGTCGCTGCCGGTCCCGCGCATGCCCAACGTGAACCAGGTGTCCTTCACGGTGATGTCCGCCCGGGGCACCGCGAAGAACCGCACCTCGGGACGCCCGTCGGGACCCGCCTGCCCGTTCGGCACGGCGGAGCAGGCGAAGACCCAGTCCGCGAAGCGCACTCCGCTGATGTACTTCCACTCGCCGCTCAGCCGCCAGCCGCCGGAGTGCGGCTCGGCCCGACCGGCCGGCATGAGCGCGCCCGCCATCAGGGCGTTCGGCCCGTCCGCCCAGATCTCGGCCTGTCCCTCCAGGGGCAGGAAGGCCCCGTAGCGGGCGGCGTACGCGGACAGCGAGGCCGCCCAGGCCGCCGAGGCGCAGCCCTGTCCCACGACGGTGACCGCCGCGGTCATGTCCGTGAAGCGGCCGTCGGCGCCGCCGAAGGCCGCGGGGACGAAGTGCCGGGCGAAGCCGGCCTCCCGCACCGCCTCGACCGCCTCGGGCGCGAGCCGCCGGGCGGCCTCCGTCTCCTCGGCGCACCGCGCCGCGATCTCCGCCACGCGCGGCGCGCCGGCGACGACGTCCGCCACCAGCGGCCGCTCGGCCACGATCGTCGTTGTGCTGTCGCTCAGCATCCTGTTCGCCACCTCCACTGGGATGGCCGCAGTCTCTCCGCCGTGGCCCACGACAGGCGGCACCCGAGCCCGGACCGGCCTGTCGATCACCCGACTGGCTTCACCGCACGCCGCGTGCCGGACGCGCGGGTGCCCCGCGGACTCTCCCACGGGCCACTTTCGCCGATCTCGGCGTGCTCGGCGTGGGCGGCGGATTCCTCGCGGCGCGGCGACGAGCAGCAAAGGATCACATCAGTTCACCGTCATCGACATGCGCACCCCCGGCGAGTACGCCTCCGGCCGTCTGCCCGGGGCCCTGAACATCCCCGTGGACCGGCTGCGGCGCGCGCTGCCCGGGATCCGGCACGCGGCCGAGCGCGGCGGGGTGCTCCTGGCGTGCGCCTCGGGCGCCCGCGCGTTCCTCGCCGGTCAGGGCGTCCCCGCGGCCACGCTGACCGGCGGTACGACCGCCTGGGCCGGCGCCGGTCACGGGCTGGACGGCTCGCGGCCCGCGACACGAGGCCGGGCCGGTCCGTGGAGCGGCGGGTGCGCTTCACCGCCGGCACACGCGTGCTGCTGGGCCTGGTCCTCGGCCTCGCCGTCCACCCGGCCTGCGCGATCCTGGCGGCGGGCGTCGCGGGCGGCCTGGTCTTCTCCGCGCTCACCGACATCCGCGGTATGGCGGGCCTGCTGTCCAGGCTCCCCCCACACACAACCGGCCACGCCCCCGCCCCCCTCGCCGCGAACACCGGGACCCGCAAGGGCCGCCCGGGCTCGCGGCCCGGCGGCAGGGGCGCGCGGCATGGCAATGGGCCCCACACGCTTCGACCATGTTTCGGGCAACGTGCGCCGATTTCACACACCGCCGGCGGATGACAGGTCACACTCGGCAGCGGAGGGGGGACGAGTGCGGCGGCGGTCGCACCGGCCCGACGTGTCGCGCCGCCCCGGGGAAGGCGGCGAGCGGACCAGCAGGGGGATGCATGACGCAGTCGCTTCCGGGTCAACGCCCTGCCGCCGAGCGGGGGTTCACCGGGCGCGCGGGGCTTCCGGTCGTCGTGGTCGGGGCGGGGCCGTACGGGCTGTCGGTGGCCGCGCATCTGCGGGCCGCCGGGGTGCCGGTGCGCGTCTTCGGGGAGGTGATGGGCAGTTGGCGGCACGCCATGGCCACCGGGATGTTCCTGAAGTCGACGCCGGCGGCCACCGATCTGTCCGCCCCCGGACGGGGCGCCCGGCTCGCCGACTTCCGCCGGCTCCAGGGCGAGCCGGAGCTGACCGAGCTGACGCCCATCCCGTGCGACGTGTTCGTGCGCTACGGGCAGTGGTTCCAGAAGAGTCACGTCGGTGACGTGGACCCCGCCCGGGTGGCGTCGCTCGACCGGGACGGGACGGGTACGGCCTTCACGGTCCGGCTGGCGGACGGGCGGGAACTGGCCGCCGGGACCGTCGTCGTGGCCACCGGCCTGAACGGACTGGCCCACGTCCCCGGGGAGTTGCGGGGGCTGGCGCCCGAAGGGCCCGGCATCGGGACCCTGGTGTCGCACACCAGTCACCACACCGACCTCTCGCGCTACGCCGGGCAGCGGGTCGCCGTGATCGGTGGGGGCCAGTCCGCGCTGGAGAGCGCCGCGCTGCTGCACGAGGCCGGCGCCGAGGTGCGGGTGCTGGTCCGGGAGAGCCGGGTGCGGTGGGGGGCGACCCCGGTCCTGTCCCGCCCGTGGCCCCGGCGCCTCGCCCAGCCGGCCTCGCCGCTCGGCACGGGCTGGGTCCTGGCCGCGGTGTGCAGGGCGCCGCACGCCGTACGGCGGTTGCCCGCCTCCGCGCGGCTCCTGCTGTTCCGGCGGGCGCTCGGTCCCTCGGGCGGCTGGTGGCTGCGGGACCGGGTCGAGGGCGTCGTACGCGTGCACACCGCGTGCCGCGTCACGCACGCCGAGGCGACGCCGGGGCCCGCCGTGCGCCTCCACCTGGCCGACCCCGCCGGCGAGGCGGAGCTGACCGTCGACCACGTCCTCGCGGCCACGGGCTACCGGCTCGACCTGGACGCCCTGCCGTTCCTCTCCCCCGCGCTGCGGCGGGACCTGGTGTGCGTGCCGGGGTCCAAGGCTCCCGAGCTGGCGGGCACGCTGGAGTCGTCCGTACCCGGCCTGTACTTCACCGGTTCGCTCGCCGCCCCGGTGTTCGGGCCCATGATGCGGTTCGTCGCCGGGACGGAGTTCGCCGCCACCCGGATCGCCGGGGACACCCTTCGCCGGGTCCGGGCGGCCCGCTGACCGGAGCGGTCGCGCGGGCGGAGGTCATCCGCGCCGCTCCCCCCGCCCGTGGTGCCGGCAGCAGAGGTCGGCGTTCGCCGGGCGCGGCGCGCCGGGGTGCGCGGCCGCCGCGGCGCACTGGGCCCGCTGGGCGTCGTCGACCATCCGGTCGCTGTCGGAGGCGGCGTTGGCGAGGCCCGCGCAGCACATCGTGAGCAGCAGGGCGGCGCCGGCGATGGGCAGGGTGCGGCGGGGCGGCGGCGGGTCGAGCAGGGCCTGGACCCGCTGGGGCACCGCGCCCCCGGTGAGCGCCAGCGCCGGCGGGCTCGACGAGCGGGAGGAGGCGAGGGCGGCCCGCCCCACCGCGCGGGCGACGACCCTGCGGCTGCCGACGTGTGCCGCCGCCTCCTCGTCAGCCCAGCGCTCCAGCACGTAACCGCCCGCGTCGGCCAGGGGCCGCAGCAGTGGGTTGACGGCGGCGGTGAGCCGCCACAGGGTCTGGAACAGATGGTGCCGGCCGCGCAGATGGGCGCGTTCGTGCGCCAGCAGGGCCTCGCGTTCGGCGTCGTCGAGGCAGCGCAGCATGCCTCGCGAGACGACGATGCGGCCGGGCGCGCCGGGCAGCGCGAACGCCTGGGGCGTGTCGGTGTCGACAACGGCGAGTTCGCTTCCGCCGGGCACGCGGGCGCACTCGCGCCGGGCCCACAGCAGGTGACGGGTCTGCCGTACGGCGGCGCGGACGAGGGAGACGAACCCGGCGAGCAGGACGAGCGTGCCGGCCATCGCGACGGTGCGGTGGACCGGGTCCTCGGCCCGCAGCACGGGCACCGACCAGCGCCCCTCCGCCGCCACCTGGGGTATCTGGGCGATCCCGGTGAACGCCAGCAGGGCCAGCGACCCGGTCCAGCCGACGGTGGTCACCACCGCGGTGCAGGCCAGGGTCCAGGCGGCGGGGCGCGGGGCGAGCCGGCGGGCCGGCCGCGGCGCGAGGACGCTCAGCACGGCCGTCACGACGAGCGGGACATAGACGCTGATCAGCACCGGCTCACTTCCCGTCGTCTCAGCGGCCGGCGCCGTCGCGGCCGTCGTGCTCCTCCTGCCCGGACAGCAGCTGCTGGAGCAACTGCTCGTCCTGCGCGGACAGTTCGCAGACGAAGCGGGTCAGTACCGCCTCGCGGTCGGAACCGCCCTCCAGCAGCGACTTCATGCGGTGCGCGGTGTGGGAGGCCTCGTCACGGGCCGGCTCGTAGGCGTAGCCGCGGCCCTCGCGGTGGCGGACGAGGATGCCCTTGTCGTACAGCCGGGACAGGATCGTCAGGACGGTCGTGTAGGCCAGATCGCCGGACAGCCGCTGCAGGACCTGGCGGGCCGTCAGGGGTCCCTCGGCGGACCACAGGGCGGCGAGCACATTGCTCTCCAGTTCGCCGCGCGCCCGTCTGCCGGGGGTGCCGGTGCTCCTGAAGCCGTTCAACGTTCGCCCTTTCGTCGCCTTTCCGCAGGACAGGCTACCCGGACATCTCCTACTAGTTGTAGGAGGTATGCTCCGGGCTTCGAACCGCGAACTACTACAACTTGTAGTCACGCACCCCTCCACCTGCGCAGAGGACAGCCCATGGTCAATCCCGGACGTACGCTGCGAAGGCCCGCGCCCGCGGGCCTCCTGCCGGCGCCCCGCGACGCGGCGACGGTCTCGCGCCGGGTCGCGATCGTCTCGGCGAGCGTCGGCGCCGGACACGACGGTGCCGCCGCCGAGCTGGAGCGCCGCCTGGTCGCGGACGGCTTCGCCGTCGACCGGCACGACCTGCTGGACCTGCTGCCCGCCGGCCTCGGCCGGGTCGTCCGGGACGGCTACCACCGCATGCTGGTCGCCGCCCCCTGGGCCTACCAGCGGATCTACGCCGGCACCGAACGCGCCGACGGCAGCGGTCCCGCGGCCCGGGCCCTGCTGCGCGCCGCCGAGGACCGCGTGCTGCGCGCGCTGCGCCCCGACGTCGGCGCGGTGGTCTCCACCTACCCAGGCGCCAGCCGCGTCCTGGGCGCCCTGCGCCGCACCGGGCGCCTGAGCGTCCCCGTCGTCACGTACCTGACCGACTTCTCCGTGCATCCGCTGTGGGTCGCGGACGGCGTGGACGTCCACCTCGCCGCGCACGCCGTGCCCGCCGCCCAGGCGCGGGCCGCAGGGGCGCGGGACGTCCGGGTGCGCGGGCCGGTCACCGATCCCCGCTTCCGCCCCGGCGACCCGCTCGAACGGGCTCGCGCGCGGGCGCGGTTCGGCCTGCCGGAGCACGCCCCGCTCGCGCTGCTGGTCGCCGGGTCCTGGGGGGTGGGCCCAGTCCGGCAGGTCGCGCGGGAGCTGCGCGACTGCGGGGCCGCGGTACCGGTCGTCGTCTGCGGCCGCAACGAGGCCCTGGCCCGGCAGCTGCGCGCGGACGGCATCGACTACGCCTACGGCTGGGTCGACGACATGCCCGGCCTGATGCACGCGGCGGACGTCCTCGTCCAGAACGCGGGCGGGCTGACCTCCCTGGAGGCGTTCGCCGCGGGCCTGCCCGTGGCCAGCTACCGCTGCATACCGGGCCACGGACCGGCCAACGCCGCCGCCCTGGACGAAGCGGGCGTGGCCGTCTGGATCCAGGACCCGGCCGACCTCGAGGACGCACTCGGCGACCTCACCGCCGGCCCGCTGGGGCAGCGCCAACGCGCCGCCGGCTTCGCGTTGTTCGCGGCACGCCCGGACGACGGTCCCGCGGCCGAGATAGCCCGCCTGCACCATCCCGGCCCGCCGCCCCCGCCGCCGATGCCCGGCCGGCAGCGGCGCCTGCGCAGCCGGCGGCTCGCGGCCACCGGCACCGCGGCCTGCGCCCTGTGGGCGTGCGCCGTCGGCACCGGCGTCGCGACGACGTACGAGGGACCCGCGCTGATGCACTCGCTGAGCCACGGCCTCGACCTGGACCGGCTCACACCCGCTCTCGGCCGGGAGGGGCACCACTCGTGACGACGTCCCGCCCGCTGCGCACCGCCGCGCTGGCCGCCCTGCCCGCCGCCGCCCTCGCCGCGGTCCACTGCGCGCCCGTCGTCTCGACCTTCGGGCCACTGCGCAATCGCACCATGCCCCGCCTGTCCGGCCGGGGCCGCCCGGACCACGTCGCCCTCACCTTCGACGACGGCCCGGACCCGCTGTCCACCCCGTTCTTCCTGCGCCTGCTCGACCGGCGCGGGGTGCGGGCCACCTTCTTCCTGCTCGGCAGCGAGGCGCACCGCTCCCCCGGGGTGGTGCGCGAGATCGCCGCGGCCGGCCACGAGATCGGCGTCCACGGCTGGCGGCACCGGCCGCTGCTGCTGCGCGGCCCGCGCGCGACGTACGACGACTTCGCCCGCGCCCGCGACACGGTCGGCGACATCACCGGCACCCGGCCCACGCTCTTCCGGCCGCCGTACGGGGTCATGTCCACCGCCGCGCACGTGGCGGCCCGGCGCCTCGGGCTCACGCCCGTGCTGTGGACCTGCTGGGGCGAGGACTGGACGGCCCGGGCCACGCCCGAGTCGGTCCACCGGACGGTGAGCGCGGACCTGGACGGCGGCGGCACGATCCTGCTGCACGACTCGGACTGCACCTCGGCCCCCGGCGCCTGGCGCTCGGCACTGGGCGCGGTCCCCCGCATCCTCGACACCTGCGCGGAGCGGGGCTACGAGGTCGGCCCGATCCGCGACCACGGGTGGCCCCGCCCCGGTACGGTGCGCGACGTTCGCCCTGCCGGTACCGGTGCTCCGGACCGCCGCGGCCGTTAGTCACCGGGAACACCGCACGCGTGCCGCTCGTCTACAGTTCACTGAACGTCTACATGTTTGTAGTCACTCTCTTGGAGGCTCGGGGCCTATGACCGCACCACCGACGCACCTCGCCACGCAGCTGGCCGTCAACATCCTGGACGCCCATTCGCTGCTGGCCTCCTTCGGCGTCATCGGCGTCGGGGTGGTGATGTTCGCCGAGACAGGACTGCTCATCGGCTTCTTCCTGCCCGGGGACACGCTGCTGTTCACCGCCGGCCTGCTCTGCACGGGCTCGTCCGACCAGAAACTGCACCTCTCGCTCGGCCCGCTGCTGGTCTCGGCGGCCCTCGGCGCGCTGGTCGGCGCCCAGGTCGGCTATCTCATCGGACGCAGGGCGGGCGGGGCGCTGCTCGCCCACAGCCGCTCCAAGCGGCTGCACGAGGGGGCGCAGCGCGCCGAGGAACTGCTGCAGCGCTACGGCCACGCGAAGGCCGTCGTCCTGGCCCGCTTCGTCCCCGTGGTGCGCACGGTGCTCAACCCGATGGCGGGCGCCCTCGGCGTGCCGGCGCGGACGTTCACCGTCTGGCAGGTGGCCGGCGGCCTGGTGTGGAGCCTCGGTCTCACGCTCGCCGGATACGCGCTCGGTTCCTCGATCCCGAACGTCGACCGCTATCTGCTGCCGCTGGTCGCCCTGATCGTCGTCCTCTCCCTGATCCCGCTGTTCGCCGAGGTCCTGCGCTCCCGCCGGGCGGCCCGTGCGCAGGAGGAGAGGGGCTAGCTGGTGCCCCAACAGGCAACAGCACCGGACTCCGCTCCCTGACGGGCAGACGTTGCCTGCCGGGGCACCAGCCCGGCGGTCCGCCCAGCGGCGCCGGGAGGCCGCCGCGGCCGGCCGTTCTCAGCCTCCTCTCAGCGCCCCCGCGTGAAGCTGGTGACGTACCCGGGGCCGCTGCTCCCGGCCCCCTCGGCGGAAGGAGCAGGGCATGTCCGGCCTCCGTCACGGGCGTCTCCCCGGCGCGCTCGTCACCCTGGCGGCCCTCGCGCTGCCGGTCGGCGGCGCCGTGGGCCCGGCCGCCGCCCCGGCCGCCACCGGGCCGGCCCACGGGATCGACTGCCGGGTCATCCGGTGTGTCGCCCTCACGTTCGACGACGGACCGACCCGGTACACCGCCCCGATCCTGAACACGCTGCACCAGCTGCGTGTCCCGGCCACCTTCTTCCTCATCGGCCCGCACGCGCTGCGCTACCGCGCGGACGTGCTCGCGGAGTACCGGGCCGGGGACGCGATCGGGGACCACACCGTCACCCATCCGCATCTGACCGCTCTCCCGCTCGGCCGGATCGAGGACGAGATCGGGACCGCGGCACGCCAGATCGCCTCCGTCACCGGGCACCGGCCGACACTCCTGCGGCCTCCGTTCGGAGCGTGGAACGCGCGGGTGCGGACGGCGGCCAAGGAGCAGGGCATGGCGGTGATCATGTGGAGCGTCACCGCACGGGACTGGAAGTTCCACGATCCGCCCGTCGTCGAACACCGGGTGCTGGGGCTCGTGCGGCCGGGCTCGATCGTCGTCCTGCACGACCGGTACGCGACCACCCCGCCGACCGTCCCCGTCATCGTCCGCGCGCTTCAGGCCCGCGGCTACCACCTGGTCACCGTCCCCCAACTGTTCGGCGGCACCGCCCGCTTGAGGCCGGGAGTCGTCTACCACCACGGCCCGTGACCGCCACCGGGCAGCACCGCTCCCCGGCTCCGGCGGGCGGAGTCCGGATTGCGGCCTGATGCGCGGCCGCTCATGGTCGAAAGGGTGAGCACGTCCTCCGCGCTGCGGCGACCCGACCGGCCCGGCGGGGCCGGACGTCCGCCGGTGGAGGGTCCGCCGGGTGTCCTGCGGGCCCTCGCCCTGTTCGCCGCCGTCCGGCTGGCCGGCGTCGCCGTGGTGGCGGCGGCCGACCGGCTCGCCGGCCACCCGTTCGGCAGGAGCCTGGTCCACGCCTGGGACTCCGTCTGGTACCTGCACATCGCCGAGCACGGCTACGGCACCCAGGTCCGCATCACCCCGACCGGCGCGGTCCAGACCGACTGGGCGTTCTTCCCCCTGTACCCGGCGCTCATCCGGTGCCTGCGGTATCTGCTGCCCCTCACCACGGCGCAGGCGGGACTGCTGATCGCCTGGAGCTGCGCGCTGCTCGCCGCGTACGGCGTCTACGCGATCGGGCACCGCCTGCACGGCCGGGCGGTCGCCACCGCCCTCGTCGCCCTGTGGGCGGTCCTCCCGCACGCGGTCGTACTGAGCCTCGCCTACACCGAGTCCCTCTTCAGCGCCTGCGCCGCCTGGTCCCTGTACGCCGTGCTGACCGGCCGCTGGCCGGCGGCGGGAGCGCTGGCGCTGGCTGCGGGCCTGTCCCGGCCGAGCGGCATCGCCGTCGCCGTGGCCGTCGCCGTCGCCGCCCTGTACGAGGCCGTACGGCGGCGCGGGCGCGTGCCGGCCGCGCTGTGGGCCGGCGCCGCCCTCGGACCGCTGGGCTGGATCGGTTACGCGCTCTGGGTGGGCGCGCAGACCGGTGACCTGCTGCACGGCTACTTCCGCGTGCAGAGCGCCTGGAAGTCCCAGCTGGACCTCAGCGTCGGCCCGCTGCGCCTGCTGCGCGCGATGCCGGTACAGGGCACCGGAGCGACCTTCCCGATGGCCGTGCTGGTCGTGCTGGCCGGCCTCGTGCTCTTCTGCCTGCTGTGCCGGGAGCGCGCCCCGCTGCCACTGGTGGTGTTCGCGGGGGTCCTGCTCCTGCTGGTGGTCGCGGTGTCCGGCCCCTTCTCGTCCCGGCCGCGCTTTCTGCTCCCTGCGTTCCCCCTGCTCATCCCGGCCGCGCGTGCCCTGGTGACGGCCTGGCACAGCCGCCCGCCCCGCACCCGCCTGCTGTACGGGGCCCTCACCACGGTGTCCCTGCTCTACGGCGCCTACCTGGCCGCCCTCGCTCCCCAGCCGCTGTGATCCGTTCTCTCAGCGTCCTCTCAGCGGGCGCCCGGCAGCCTGGAGGGGTGTCTGGGACCGCTGTGCCTCCCGTGACCGCGGCAACGACCACCGGAACGCTTTCGGGGACCACCGCACTCCAGGAGCGACGAGATGACCTTCGACACCGCCGCCGCGCCGGTCGCCGCGCGCCACGGCTCCAGGACCGCCACGGCCGCGAGCCTGAACCGGTTCTTCGAGGCCTCCTGCGACCGCGCCCCGCACGCCGGGGCCCTCGACTGCGAGGGCCGGTGTCTGACCTACGCCGAGCTGGACGTACGGGCCAACCGGCTGGCCCACCGGCTGCGCGACCTCGGCCTCGGCCCGGACAGCCGCGTCGCGCTGCTGCTGCCGAGGTCCGTGGAGATGTACGTGAGCCTGCTCGGTGTGTGCAAGGCGGGCGCGGCCTTCGTACCGGTCGACCCGGAGGCCCCCGTCGAACGGACGGCGTTCGTCCTCGGCGACGCCGGTGCCGACGCCGTCCTGACCACCTCCGCCCTCGCGGCCGGCGCGGTCGGGGCGGCGCCTCCCAGGTGCCCGGTCATCGACGTCCGCGCGGCCGCCGAGGAACTGGCGCTGCAGCCGTCCGCCCGGCCCGCCGAAGCACTGGGGAGCGGCGCGGATCCGCCCGCGTACGTCATGTACACCTCCGGATCGACCGGCCGGCCGAAGGGCGTGGAGATCGCCCGGTCGAGCATCCGCAACTTCGTGCGGGTCGTCGGCCCGGTCTACGGCGTCCGGCCCGGCGACCGCGTGTACCAGGGCATGACCCTCTCCTTCGACTTCTCCATCGAGGAGATCTGGCCGACGTGGGCGGCCGGTGCGACGGTCGTCGCCGGTC
The DNA here is from genome assembly GCF_055584345.1 of Streptomyces sp. NPDC104106. Lineage (NCBI taxonomy): Bacteria > Bacillati > Actinomycetota > Actinomycetes > Kitasatosporales > Streptomycetaceae > Streptomyces > Streptomyces sp. NPDC104106. The sequence continues at coordinate 209,751 of NZ_JBVJMF010000003.1, read as the reverse complement.
CCACGGGCCCGGGCCGGCTCGGACCCGAACTCGCCGACTTCCTGGAGCGGTGCGGGGTCACCGTCCTGTACTGCGTGCCCACCCTGCTGGCGACGCTCCCGCGGGACCTCCCGAGCCTCCGCTGTGTCGTCGTCGGCGGCGAGGCGTGCCCGGCCGCGTTGGTGGAGCGGTGGAGCAGGCCGGGACGGCGCATGCTGAACACCTACGGCCCGACCGAGGCGACGGTCACGGCGACCTGCCAGGAACTGCGCCCGGGCCGGCCCGTCACCATCGGACGCCCGCTGCCGACGTACACGGCCGTCCTCCTCGACGGACGCCGCGAGCCCGTGCCGCGCGGGGCCGTCGGCGAGATCTGCCTGGGCGGGCCCGGCCTCGCCCGCGGCTACGTCGGCCGCCCGGACCTGACCGCCGACCGCTTCGTCCGCCATCCGCTCGCGCCCGCGGGCGGCCGGCTGTACCGCACCGGCGACCTCGGCCGGCTGACGGCGGACGGGGAGATCGAGTACCTGGGCCGCGCCGACGCCGAGGTGAAGATCCGCGGCTACCGGGTGTCCCTGGAGGAGATCGAGAGCGTGCTGCTGGCGGACCCGGACGTCGCCCAGGCGGCCGCGGCGCTCAGGCCGCGCGAGGGCGCGGAACCGGGACAGCAGCCGGTACTGGCCGGGTACGTGGTCCGTGCGGCGAACGGCGACGGCGCAGACGTCCCGGCGCTCGCCGCCCGGCTGCGCGACCGGTTGCGCGGCGCTCTGCCCGCCTACATGATCCCGCAGAGCCTCGACGTCCTCGACCGGCTGCCCGTCTCGGCGAGCGGCAAGACCGACCGCGACCGGCTGCCGGCGCCCTCCGCCCGGTTCCCGGCCGCCGGTCGCGCGGCTCCGGTCCGCGACGCCGCGGAGGCGCGGGTACGGGACGTGTGGGCCGGCGCGCTCGGCATGCCCCCCGGGGAACTGTCGGCCGAGGCTGACTTCTTCACCGACCTCGGCGGGCACTCGCTGCTCGCGGCGCGGGTCGTGTCCGTACTGCGGGAACAGGGCGGCGGCACCGGCCCCACCCTGCGCGACCTGTACGAGCACCCCACCATCCGCACCTTCACGGAGCACGTCCACGACGGGCCGGAGCAGCCCGGCCAGGGCGCACGGCCTACGGCCGCGCCGCCCCTGCGGCACGGCCGCGGCCGGATCGCGCGGGCGGGTCTGGCCCAGGCGGCCGGCATGTACGCGCTGCTCCTGCTGCTCATGGCCCCGCCGGCCGTGTCGTACGCCGCGCACCACGGCCGGCTGCCGGCTGGGAGCGTCCTGCCGACGGCGCTCGCGGCACCGGCCGGCTACCTGGCCGTACGCTGGCTCGCCCCCGTCCTGCTGGCCCGGCCGCTGGCGCACGGGATCAGGCCCGGCCGGTATCCGCTGTGGGGGGCCACATGCGTGCGCCTGTGGGCGCTCGACGTGCTGCTGCTCGGCCTCGGCCCGCTGCGCGCGCTCAGCGGGTCGGCGCTGATGGGCCCGTATCTGCGGCTCCTCGGGGCGCGGGTCGGCCCGCGCGCCACCATCGCCACCAGCGTGATCGGGCTGCCCGCGCTGCTGCGCGTCGGCGCCGACGCGGCGGTCGGCTACGGCGCCACGCTGCGCCCCTGGCAGGTCGCCGACGGCTGGCTCACCGTCGCGCCGATCACCCTCGGGGCACGGGCGTACGTCGGCGCGGGCGCCGTCTGCGAACCCGGGGCCGAACTGGGCGCCGGCGCCGCGCTCGGCGAGCAGTCGGTGGCCGGCGCCGACGAGGTGATCGGTGCCGCGGAGCGGCGCGCCGGCTCGCCCGCGCGGCCGGTCGGGGCGCTCTCGCCCGTCGTGGAGTCGATGCTGGCCGCCGGAGGTCCGGCCGACCGCTGGCGGCCCCGGCACCTGGCCGGCACCCTGCTCGGCCTCGCCGCCCTGGAGGCGGTGCCGGTCGCCGCGACCGTGCCCGGCGCCGCCCTGATCTGGTGGGCGAGCGCGTACGGCGGCGCGGGCGCGGCGGCCGCGGTCCTGTTGTTCGGTCCCCTCTTCGTGCCCACGGTGTGCCTGCTGGTCGCCGTCGGGAAGCGGACGGTGCTGCCGCGCACGCCGGCCGGGGTCCACCGCGCGCGCTCGGCCCTGGGGGTGCGCAAGTGGTTCGCGGACAAGCTGCTGGAGGAGAGCCTGGTCCTCACCAACGCGCTCTACGCCACCTTGTACACCGCTCCCTGGCTGCGGCTGCTCGGCGCCCGGGTCGGCCGGCGCGCCGAGGTGTCGACCGTGGCGCACATCGACCCGGACCTGCTCACCCTCCACGAGGGCGGTTTCGTCGCCGACATGGCCGGGGTCGGGGTCGCCGCCTTCGCCGCCGACCGCATGGCGTTCGCGCCGACCGAAGTGGGCGGGCGCGCGTTCGTCGGCAATGCGGCGCTCGTACCGGCCGGCACCCGGCTGGGGCCCGGCTCGCTCGTCGGGGTGGGCAGTGTGCCGCCCTGCGGCCGGCTGCCCGGGGGCAGCACCTGGCTGGGTTCGCCCGCGCTGCGGCTGCCGGTGCGCCAGGACAGCGGACGCTTCCCCGAGAAGCTGACGTTCGAGCCCACCCGCGGTGCCGTGCTCGGCCGCCTGGCCATCGAGTTCTTCCGCGTCACCCTGCCGGCGACGCTGCTCGCCGCCGGCGCCTACGGGACCCTGCCGGCCCTGGCCCTGCTCGCCCGGCACACCGCGCCGCTGGTCACCGTGCTGGTGTCCCCGTGCCTCGCCGTGGCCGCGCTGCTGGCCGTGATCGGGTGCTGCGCGCTGGCGAAGTGGGCTGTGGCGGGCCGGTACCGGCCGCGCGTCGAGCCACTGTGGAGCCTGTTCGTGCGCCGTACCGAGTTCGTCACCGGCCTGTTCGAGGCTGCGGCCGTGCCCGCGGGCGTGGGCGCCCTGGTGGGCACGCCGTTCCTGGCGCCGGTGCTGCGCCTGTTCGGGGCGCGCATCGGCCGGCGCACCTGGATCGGCACGACGTATCTGACGGAGTTCGACCTGGTGGAGGTGGGGGACGACGCCGCGATCGGGCCGCACGTCTCGTTGCAGACCCACCTCTTCGAGGACCGGGTGATGAAGATGTCGACCGTGACCGTGGGGCCCGGCGCGGCCGTCGGCACGCGCTCGGTGGTGCTCTACGACGCCGTCGTCGGCGCCCGCGTCCGGCTCGCCGCGCTGACCCTGGTGATGAAGGGCGAGCAGCTGCCGGCGGGGACGTGGTGGCGGGGTCTGCCTGCCGAAGGGCTCACCGGAGGGCGTTAGACGCGCGCGTGCCGCGGCACCCGGACTCCCGGCTGGCCGGGCCGCGGGCCTGGGCCCACGATGGCTAACGTGGACACGAGGCTGCCATGCGGACGCTGATCATCGAGGACGAGCGCGGGCTCGCGTCGGCGATCGCCGACGGACTCGCCGCCGAGGGCTTCGTCGCCGAGGTCGCCCACGACGGCACGGACGGCCTGTGGCGGGCTCTGCACGACTCGTACGACGTGATCCTGCTCGACATCATGCTGCCCGGACTGTCCGGCTACGAGGTGCTCAAGCGGCTGCGCCACGCCGGGGTGTGGACCCCGGTCCTGGTGCTCACCGCCAAGGACGGCGAGTACGACGAGGCGGACGCCCTCGACCTCGGCGCCGACGACTATCTGAGCAAGCCGTTCTCGTACGTCGTCCTCGTCGCGCGGCTCAGGGCGCTGTTGCGGCGCGGGGCACCGGCCCGCCCGGCGGTGCTGCGGGCCGACGACCTCAGCGTGGACCCCGCCCGCCGCCGCTGCCGGCGCGGCGAGCGGGACATCGAACTGACCGCGCGGGAGTTCGCGCTGCTGGAGTACCTGGTCCGGCACGCCGACGAGGTCCTCAGCAAGACCGACATCCTGGCCCATGTGTGGGACGAGAACTTCGACGGCGACACCAACGTGGTCGAGGTCTACGTCGGCTACCTGCGGCGCAAGATCGACGCTCCGTTCGGCCGCCGCAGCATCGAGACGGTGCGGGGTTTCGGCTACCGGCTGCGCAGCGGTGCGGGGTGAGCGGTGGCGGCCGGTGCCCGGTTCTGGTGGGCCCGCAGGTCGCTGCGGCTGCGGCTGACAGCCGCCGCGGCCCTGGTCATGACCGCGGGCCTGGCGGGGGCCGCCGTCCTGCTCGTGGTGTGGCTGCACGCCAGCCTGATCCACGGCCTGGACACGGCCGCCCTCCAGCGTGCCGAGGTCGTGGCGGCGGACGCCGACAGTGCCCGGACCGGCGCGGAGGTCCCCGCGGGCGGCCACGGGGAGGTCGCCGTGCAGATCGTCGACCGCACCGGCACGGTGGTCGCCAGCTCGGCCAACCTGCGCGGCAGGCCACGGGCGTTCTTCTTTCCGGCGAGCCGGTCCGGGACCCCGCGGGCGCACACCGTGTACGACATCCCGGTGGGCACGAGCGGGGCCTGGCGGGCCGTCGCCGTCCCCGTGGGCACGGCCGGCAGCCCGTGGACGGTGTACGTGGCCCTGCCCACGGAGAGCGTGGAGCGGGGGCTGGACCGGCTCACCGCCGGTCTGGCCGCGGGCACTCCGGCGGTGCTCGCGCTGCTCACGGCCGTGGTGTGGCTGCTGACCGGGCGGGCGCTGCGCCCCGTGGAGGCCATGCGGGCCCAGACCGCCGAGATCACCGCCTCCGACCTCGGCCGCAGGCTCGACGTACCGCCGACCGCGGACGCCCTGGCCCGGCTCGCCCAGACCCTGAACGACCTCCTGGCACGTCTGGACACCGCCACCCGGCGGCAGCGGCGGTTCGTCGCGGACGCCGCCCATGAACTGCGCAACCCCCTCAGCACCTTGCGCACCCGCCTCGACGTCGCCGCGCGGCACGCCGGGTCGCCCGAGGCCCGCGTCCTCGCCCGGTCCCTGTTGCGGGAGTCCGAGCGGCTGACCCGGCTCGTGGACGACCTGCTCCGGCTGGCCCGGCTGGACGACCAGCCCCGGATCCGGACGACGTCCGTCGATCTGGACGAGATCGTCTTCGCCGAGGTGCGCGCGGCCCGGCTCGGCGCCCGGGTCCCGATCGACCAGCACGCCGTCGGGGCGGCGCGGGTGCGTGGCGACCCGGACGCCCTCGCCCGGGTGGTGCGCAACCTCCTCGACAACGCCGTGCGGTACGCCGACAGCCGGGTCGAGGTCAGCCTGCGCACCGAGGACGGCCGCGCCCGCCTGGTCGTCGCCGACGACGGCCCCGGCGTCCCGGACGCCGACCGGGAACGCGTCTTCGGCCGCTTCACCCGCCTGGACGACGCGCGCTCGCGGGACACCGGGGGCAGTGGGCTGGGCCTGGCCATCGTCCGTGACGTGGTCACCGCCCACCACGGCCGCACGGTGCTGGAGGACAACGCTCCCGGGGCCCGGCTGGTCGTGCTGCTGCCGGTGGACGATCCCTGAACCCGCCCGGTGGGACTACTCGGGGTCGACCGGCCCCGCGGTGCTGCGCAGGGTGGTGACCATCTCCTGGACGACCGGGCCGGCCGGGGGACGCAGGCGCTCGCCGCCGCTGTGGGTGAGGAGGCGTTCGAGCGCCGAGTCCGTGGCGAAGTCGCGCAGGTGGTCGGGGAGTTGCAGGGTGTTCTGGCGGGTGAGCGGATTGATCTGGACCTGCTCGAACCAGGCGGCCAGCGTCTGCCAGGACTCCGGGTCGATGGTCAGGGCGTGGAAGAAGCGGCGGTGCAGCGTGCGGATGATGAGCAGCACCGCCAGTTGCAGGCGGTACTCGCGGTCGATCCGGCCGGGCGGCAGCTGGCCGCGGGAGACGGCCAGCGCCATGTTGAAGACGTTGATGTAGCGCTTGAGGCGGCGCGGGTTGCCGCCGAGGCCGCGCTGGATCAGTTCCCAGAACAGGGCGTCGTCCGCCAGGTCCGAGACATAGGGCCGGAAGGCCGCACGGAGGGTGTCGAAGCCCACGTCCGGCAGGAAGAACGGCAGTTGGACGATCTTCTCGAGGTAGGCCATGCCGGACGCCACCTCGTCCGGCGCCCCCTTGAGGGCCTCGCCGAACTTGTTGGTGGCGATCGCGGCCAGCACGTCGACGTCCATGGCGAGGACGAAAACGCAACTCGACTGCGCCAGGAACAGCTTCAGCGACTCCAGCACCGTCATCGCCGACTCGGGGGTGCACCGGTCGAGGTCGTCCACGAAGACCACCAGGCGGCCGTCCTCGCCGACGAACTCCCGTACGGCGTCGGCGAAGTCGGCCTCGAAGCGGTTCACCTGCCGGTACTGCTCGGCGTCTCCCTCGGACAGGCCCTTCAGCAGCTCGTCGACGTCCTCGCGCCTGACGATGCCGCCGGTGCCGAGCGCCGCCGCCGTGCCCAGGCCGGCGCGGACCGAGAGCCAGGTCGCCGCCTTGGCGAGCCTCGCCGCCTTGTCCCTCAGGGCCTGCCCCACGGACTTGTCCTGCTCCATCTCGGCGAGGATGGTGTGCAGCAGGGCCGCCCAGACCTCGACCTTGCGGTCGTACTTCCAGGGGTTGAACCAGATGGTCCGGGTGTCCCCGGCCTCGAACCGCCGCTCCCACAGCCGCAGGAAGCTCGACTTCCCCGCGCCCCACGAGCCGAACACCCCGACGGTCAGCGGCAGCGGCGTGGCCTGCTCCACCGCCGCGTGCAGGACGTCGACGTAGGGCCCGAAGTGGAACGAGTCGGCCTGCGGACTGGTGACGGGATTGTCGGTGAGCGGACGCAACGAGGGATCTCCTGTCTGCGCAAGTCCTGTGCCCTGCGGGCGAGTCCGGCTGCCCAGTGTGTCAGGAGAGGTCGAGGTCCGGGCGGCGTTCGCAGGGCTCGGGCCGGGGCCGGCGGCGGGCGCCGGCGGCCGAGTAGCCGTCAGACGTTGACGCCGAAGTCCTGGGCGATGCCCCGCAGTCCGGAGGCGTACCCCTGGCCCACAGCGCGGAACTTCCACTCGCCGGCGTGCCGGTACAGCTCGCCGAAGACCATCGCGGTCTCGGTCGAGGCGTCCTCGGAGAGGTCGTAGCGCGCGATCTCCTGGCCGCCCGCCTGGTTCACCACGCGGATGAAGGCGTTGCGAACCTGGCCGAAGCTCTGGCCCCGCACGTCGGCCTCGTGGATGGAGACCGGGAAGACGATCTTGGCGATCTCGGCGGGTACGGCGGCCAGGTCGATCTTGATCGACTCGTCGTCCCCCTCGCCCTCACCGGTGAGGTTGTCGCCGGTGTGCTCCACCGAGCCGTCCGGGCTCCTGAGGTTGTTGTAGAAGACGAAGTGCTGGTCGGAGACCACTTTCCCAGAGACGTCACAGAGCAGGGCGGAGGCGTCCAGGTCGTAGTCCGCGCCGGTGGTGGTCCGCACGTCCCAGCCGAGTCCGACCACCACGGCGCTCAGGCCCGGCGCCTGCTTGCTCAGCGACACGTTGCCACCCTTGCCCAGGGAAACTCCCACGACTCATCCTCCCGACTGCGATCTGACCGTTCACCGGGTGAAACGTCCTGCTCACCGTCGTGGTTCCAAAATTGGCGCAACGATTGAAGCGTGGGGGGCGACGGCCGGCCGGGAGGCCCTGCGGATACGCCGGGTGTCAGCGCTCGGCGCGGTCCTCGGCCGCGGGCGCGGAGGTCCGGGTCGCCTCGGACGGGACCTGGGCCAGGCGGGGCGCCGCCGCACCGGTCGCGGTCGCGTCCTGCGCCGGCGCGGGGACGGGCGCCGCGCCGTCCTCCTTCATGGCCGCGGCCTCGCTCTTGAGGATGCGCAGGGACTTGCCCAGGCCACGGGCGGCCTCCGGCAGCTTCTTCGAACCGAACACCAGGATGATGACGATCGCCACGATCAGCAGATGCCAGGGCTCCAGCCCGTTGCGGAACATCGCCCACCCCTCTCTGAATTGCCTTTTTGCGCAACTGTACAACCGTGCGCGATCCCCGTCGCGGGCACGGTCCGGGCCCGCGGTCGCCGTCAGTGCGCGCCGACGACCCGGCCGGCCTTGGCCCAGTTCGCGTGCAGGCGGTCCAGGTACGAGCGGGCCTGGCTGCCCGGGGTCGCGCCGCGGGCGAAGGCGAGCATGTTGCCCGCGCCCGTGTTGTAGCCGAGCGCCAGCAGATCGTTCCTCGGGTACGGGAGCGTGCTCGCGGCGGGGAGTCGGGCCGCCAGGTCGTGCAGGTAGCAGGCCTCGGCCTCGATGGCGAGGCCCCGGTCGTCCGGCAGCTCGTCCCACCTGCGGTTCGCGAAGTCCCGGCCCTGCTTGACCTCGTCGAAGGTGGCGCGGTGCATGTTCGCGATACCGAAGGCGGCGTCCGGCTTGTACTTCTGCCATGCCCGCTCGAAGGCCGGGTCGTGCGGTTTGTACGCCTCGTTGTAGAGGATCGCCATCAGCAGCTGGGCACTGACGCCGGCCTGCCGGGCGCGGGCGCGCACCTGCGGGGCGTACTGGGCGGGGTCGTACGACGAGGTGGCCGCCGCCGGCGGAGTGGGACCGGACGCGCCGGCCGACGGGGTGGGCGCGGCGCTCGACGCCTTCGCCGGCGGCGGGGTGCCGTCGTGGTCGCCGCCGCCGAACAGGCCGGCGGCGCGCAGGACGACGTACAGGGCCAGGGCGAAGACCGCCACGGCGAGCCAGCGATGGCGCCTCGGTCGCACGGAGTCCGGCATGCCCGTCCCCTCTGGGAGTCGCGGCGCGCGCCGACGGTCCTGCCGAGCGGATCACTCGGCGCGCACGCGCCGGGCCATTTTAGGCACCGGGCCCCCGGCGATCAGCTCCCGGTCAACCTGTCGCGCAGCACCGCCTCCAGCGTGAGCGGTTCGCGGCCGAGCAGGGTGGACAGGGCCGGGTCCCCGGTGGCGAATTCACCGGCGCGGCTCGCGGCGAAGATGCCGAGCATCTGGTCGGCCAGCTCGCCCGGGGTGCCCCGGGCCACCAGCTCTTCCCGGAACAGCTCGTCGGGGACGGTGACGCGTTTGACGGTGCGGCCGGTCAGGCCGGTGGCGAGGGCGGCGATGTCGCCGAAGGTGAGGGCCTGCCCGGCGGTGAGCGGCGGGGTCGGACCGTCGAAGCCGTCCTCGCCGGCGAGGACGGCGGCGGCCGCCTCGGCGAGGTCGGCGTGCGCGGTCCAGCGCACGGGTCCGTCCTGCGGGAGCGCGATCTCGCCGGTCTCCAGGGCGGAGCCGAGGAGCAGCAGCGCGCTGGCGGCGTGGAAGCCGTTGCGCAGCGAGGTGAAGGGCACGCCCGTGGTGCGCAGTATCTCCTCGGTGGCGGCATGGTCGCGGCAGGCCTGGAAGCGCGAGGCGGGCGAGGCGCCCATCTGACTGGTGTAGAGGATGCGGCGGGCGCCCGCCGCGGCGGCCGCCTCGATGGCGGTCCGGTGCCGGCGTACGGTCTCCTCGCCCATCTTGTCGACGGAGACGACGAGCACCCGCGTGGCGCCTTCGAAGGCGTGGGCGAGGCTCGCCGGATCGGTGAAACTGCCCTGCCGCACCCGGACTCCCCGGTCGGCGAGGGCCCGTGCCCCGCGGGGGTCGCGGACGCTCACGCCGATCCGCTGCGCGGGCACGCGCGTCAGCAGCGCTTCGACGACTCGGCGGCCGAGCTGTCCGTTCGCTCCGGTCACGATGATCACGACGTACTCCAGGGATGTCGGAGTTCCAATGGAATCGCCATCACGTTACCATCGTTACTAACGTAGATATCAAGTATTCGGTATCGTTGATACATGCCGTCTTCCCCGCGCAGCACGCACAGTCCCGCCACCGCCGGCCCCCCACCCGCTCCCCCCGGCCACGAGCAGCCCCGGCGGCGGATCATCGACGCCGCGATCGGACTGCTGGAATCCGCGGGCCGGGACGCGGTCACCACCCGGGCCGTCGCCGAGGCCGCGGGCGTGCAGCCGCCCGCCATCTACCGGCTGTTCGGGGACAAGGACGGACTGCTGGAGGCGGTGGCCGAGCACGGCTTCGCCACGTTCCTCGCGTCCAAGCGTGTCGACCCGAATCCCCCGGACCTCATCGAGGACCTGCGGGCCGGGTGGGACCTCGCGGTGGAGTTCGGCCTGGCCCATCCCGCGCTCTACACGCTGATGTACAGCGAGCCGACAGCGGCCGCGTCGCCCGCCTACCAGGCCGGCATGGAGATCCTGCGGGGCCGTATCCGGCGCCTGGCCGCCGCCGGCTGGCTGCGGGTGGACGAGGAACTGGCGGCCGCGATCATCCACGCCACAGCGCGCGGAGCGGTGCTCACCTGGCTGTCCCTGCCCGAGGACGACCGCAGGACAGCGCTGCTGAGCGCGCTCCGGGAGGCCATGGTCGGCGCCGTCACCCATCACGAGCCCGTCGTACGCGAGGCAGGCCCGGCCGGTGCCGCCCGCGCCCTGCGCGCCGCACTGCCCGAGCGGACGGCCCTCAGCGAAGCGGAACGCCATCTGCTGCACGAGTGGCTCGACCGTCTCGCCGCCGACGGCTGAGGAGCCGCCTGTCTCAGCGGCCGTGACCTGCCCCGGGGCGGTGCTCCTCAGACGCCCGGAGCTACCCGGTACGGCACACCGCGCCGCAGCCCACCGCGCGCGGTACGGCGAGCGGGGGGCCGTCGGCCATGAGCCGCCCGCGTCGACGCGACACATCGGTGCGAGGTCAGCGCCGCCGCGCGCATCCCCGGCGGCAACCGCCGCTCGGCGCGCGAGCGACCGACGCCGGACCGGCCCCACGCCCCGAACGCACCCCCGCCGCGGCCGACGACTCGGCCCGCGCCCGACGACCCACCACCGGAGCGGACCTGAACGCCGAGGCCGCCGTCCTGTCGCGTGCGCCGCCGCACCACCGTCGCGGCACGGCCCCGGCCGGGGCGGGGCCTCAGCCGGAGTTCGGGCGGGCGAGGCCGTGGTCGTAGGCGAAGATCACGGCCTGGATGCGGTCGCGGGCGCCGATCTTGGCCAGGACGCGGCCGACATGGGTCTTGACCGTGGACTCGGACAGGACGAAACGGGCGGCGATCTCGCCGTTGGTCCAGCCCTTGCCGACGGCGACCAGGATCTCGCGCTCCCGGTCGGTGAGCGAGCGCAGCCGGGCGTCGTCGGTGCCGTCCGCGCCCCGCACGGGGCCGTAGCGGGCGAACTCGTCGAGGAGGCGGCGGGTCAGGGACGGGGCGATGACCGCGTCGCCCGCGGCGACGGCGCGGATCCCGGCGAGGAGTTCCTCGGGGCGCGCGTCCTTCAGCAGAAAGCCGCTGGCCCCGGCCCGGAGCGCGGCGTGGACGTACTCGTCCAGGTCGAAGGTGGTGAGCACGAGGACGCGGGAGCGGTCGCCGGCGGCGGTGATCTGCCGGGTGGCCTCGATGCCGTCCATGCCGGGCATGCGGACGTCCATCAGGACCACGTCGGGGCGCAGCTCGGCGGCCTTGCGGACGGCCTCGGCGCCGTGCGCCGCCTCGCCGACGACCTCGGTCTCGGGGACGGCGTCGAGGAGCATGCGGAAGCCGAAGCGCTGCAACGGCTGGTCGTCCACGACGAGCACGGTCGTCACCGGGAACCACCCCGCGGGGTCAGGTCGAGGGCGGCCTCCACGGCCCAGCCCCCGCCGGGCGCGGGTCCCGCGCTGACGTGTCCTCCGTAGAGCGCGGCTCTTTCGCGCATGCCCACCAGGCCGTGTCCTTCCTCGTTCGGCGGTCCCGGGCGGCCTGCCCCTGGTCCGTCGTCGCGGACCCGGACGAGCAGCCGGGTGTCCTCGACGACGACGGACAGTTTCACCCGGGTGTCGGCCCCGGCGTGCTTCAGGGTGTTCGTCAGGGCCTCCTGGACGATGCGGTAGACGGCGAGCTGCACTCCGCTGTCGAGGGCGTCGACGTCGCCGACGGTCCGGTAGACGACGTCCAGACCGGCCGTGCGCACACCGTCGCACAGCGTCTCCAGGTCCGCGACACCGGGCTGGGGGCTGAGTTCGGGCGCCCTGGGGGTGTCGTCCGGGTCCTCGCGGAGCACGCCGAGCACGCGCCGCAGCTCGCCGAGGGCCGTGCGGCCGGTGTCGCCGATGAGCTGGAGCGCTTCCTTGCCTCGTTCGGGGGCCGTGTCGGTGGCGTAGGCGCCCGCGTCGGCGAGGGTGATCATGACGGAGAGGTTGTGCCCGACGATGTCGTGCATCTCGCGCGCCACCCGGGCGCGTTCGGCGGCGGTCGCCAGCCTGCTGCGCTGGTCGCGTTCGATCTCCAGCCGGGCCGCGCGCTCGCGCAGCCCGGCGAGCTGGGCCCGGCGGATGCGCACCATCAGGCCGAGCGCCAGGGCCGCGATCGCCGTGCTCAGCAGGAAGAACAGCGCGTCCCAGACGGACACGGCCGCCGACGCGTGGACCGCGACCAGGACCACCCCGGCCGCCATGACCGCGCAGGCCCACGGCAGCTGCCGCGGGCGTCCGTGCAGGGTCAGGCTGTACAGGGCGATGAACAGCGCGACGTCCGCGTGCAGTACGGCACCCAGGGACCACTGGACGACGAAGACGGCCGCGATGACGCCGAAGGCGGCCATGGGTCTGCGCCGCCGCCACAGCAGGGGCAGCACGAGACCGGCCTGGACGGCCAGGATGCCCGCGCGCGGGAGCTGGGTGAAGGCGAGCCGCAGCCGGCGCGGGGCGTCGCCGTCCCCGACGCCGCCGTGCAGCAGGTCCGGCAGGCAGAACAGCAGGAAGACGACGGCCACCACCGCGGTGTCCAGCACCCAGGGGCGGGCGTGGTCGGCCTGCCGCAGCCGCTGGCCGCCCCGGGACATCCGGGCGACCAGCGGCCCCATGCCGCCGATGTCGTCGATGGTGGTCGTCAAAGGTGTCACCTGCCCATGGTGCCGGGCTCAGACGTCGCTGCGCACCAGCCGGTACGCCGCCCCGGCCAGCGCGAGTGCCGTCCAGCCGAGGAAGACCAGCAGGCCGGCCGTGGGCGAAAGGGTGGTGCTGTCGTGGGTCAGCGCGAACACCGACTCGCCGGCGTTGCTCGGCAGGTAGGGGCTGATGTCCTTCTGCCAGGAGCTGGGCAGCAGCGAGACCAGTCCCGGGATGAGCATCAGGGTGGCGACCAGGACGGAGATGCCCCCGGCGACCGAGCGCAGCAGCGCGCCCAGTGCGGCGCCGATCACGCCGACCAGGCCCAGGTAGACACCCGCGCCCAGCAGGCTCCGTACGACGCCCGCGTGGGAGAAGCCCAGGGCGGCGGGCGTGCCGGAGACGATCTGGCTGCCGATCCCGAACGTGACGAACGCGCCCACGGTCGCGACCACGAACGCGATCACGCCGTAGACGGCCGCCTTGGACCACAGGACGGGCAGCCGGCGCGGTACGGCGGCGAGTGTGGACCTGATCATGCCGGTCGAGTACTCCCCCGCCGTGACGAGCACGCCGAGGACGCCGAGCGCGAGCTGGGCGAAGTGGGTGCCGAACAGGGACAGGCTCACGGCGGTGGAGTGGGCGAGGTCCCCGTCCAGACGGCCCGAGTCGAGATTGGACTTGTAGCGGCTGGCGGCGATCAGCCCGAACGCGACCGTGAACAGCAGGGCCAGCCCGAGGGTGATCCAGGTCGAGCGCAGCGACCAGAGCTTGGCCCACTCCGAGGCCAGTACACGCCGTCCGGTGACCCGGTAGGCGGGGCGGGTAGGCGCGGTGGCGGGCGCCTCGGCCGCGGGGGTGGTCAGGGTGCTCATGCGGGCCTCCCGGCGGCTTCCAGGGTCTCGGTGGCGGTCGTGGAGCCGTGGTATTCGACGGCGTCCCGGGTCAGGTTCATGAAGGCTTCTTCGAGCGAGACCGTCCGTGGCGTCAGCTCGAACAGCGCGATGCCGTGCTCGGCCGCCGCCAGCCCGATCTCCCGGGCGCTCAGACCGGTGACCTGGAGTTCCTCCGAGCCGATCCGGCCCGTGATGTCGACGCCGGGCCCGGCCAGCACGTCCCGCAGCCGCGCCGGGTCCGGGGTGACGATCTTGACCGCGTCGCCGCCCGCCTCGCGGATGAGGTCCGGCACGGTGGTGTCGGCCAGCAGCCGGCCGCGCCCCACGATGATGAGGTGGTCGGCCACGAGTGCCATCTCGCTCATCAGATGGGAGGACACGAAGACGGTCCGGCCCTCGTCGGCGAGCGCCTTGAGCAGGTTGCGGATCCAGAGCACGCCTTCCGGGTCCAGCCCGTTGACCGGCTCGTCCAGCATCACCGTCTGCGGGTCGCCGAGCAGCGCGGCCGCGATGCCGAGCCGCTGGCCCATACCGAGCGAGAAGGCCCCGGCCCGCTTCTTCGCCACGCTGCCGAGCCCGGCGAGGTCGACGACCTCGTCGACCCGGCGGCGCGGGATGCCGTGGGTCAGCGCGAGCGCGTGCAGATGCTGGTAGGCCGAGCGGCCGGGGTGGATCGACTTCGCCTCCAGCAGCGCGCCGACCTCCTGCAGGGGCGCCCGGTGCCGGGCGTACGCCTGGCCGTTCACCGCGACCGAGCCGCTGGTCGGGGCGTCGAGCCCGACGATCATGCGCATGGTCGTGGACTTGCCGGCGCCGTTGGGACCGAGGAACCCGGTCACGGTGCCGGGCTTGACGGTGAAGTCCAGCCGGTCGACGGCTGTCTTCTCGCCGTACCTCTTGGTCAGCTGCTGTGCCTCGATCATGCGCGTTCTCTCTGTCGGCCGCGGCGCCCGCGACAACCACCGGCGCCTCGCCGACCACGCTAAGATCCGCGGCCCCCGGATCCGGTGGTACCGGAGGCTGAACCGCGGCGAGTCCGTGGTACCGGGGTACTACGGGCACGGCGGCCGTGCGGTTCCGGCAGGCTGTGAGGGCTACCGGTGACAGTGGCCGCGTCGGGGCCGCCCCAGAGCAGCGTGCTCCCGTAACCACAAGCCCCGCAGCCCCTTCCGGTTTCCCTGCGGCGCGGGATACCTCTGGAAGGACGGCACGGCACGGCGAGCGCCGCAGGGAGAGGAAGGGCCATGAACGACGAACGCTTACCGGACAGTTGGTATGTGGACGAGCGGTGCACGAACTGCGACGTCGCCCGGCAGCTGGCCCCGCGCCTGATCGGGGAGGTGGACGGCCGCTCGGTCGTCCTGCGCCAGCCGCGCGGCCGGGACGAGGCCGGGCGGATGTACGCCGCCGCGCACGCCTGCCACACCCGTTCCGTCCGCCCTCCGGGCGGGCGACTGGACGCCGCCCACGACCCCTTCCCGCTGCCCCTGGACGACACGGTGTTCCTGTGCGGTCACAACTCCCCGCGCACGGCGGCCGCCAACTCCTATCTGCTGCGCCGTCCCGACGGCACCGCGATGCTGGTGGACACCCCGCGCTGGAGCGAGTCGCTGGCCGAGCGCTACGACGCGCTGGGCAGCGTCACCGACGTCCTGCTCACCCACCGCGACCACGTGGCCCACGGCCGCCGCTACGCCGACCGCCTCGGCGCGCGGCTGTGGATCCACGAGGGTGACCTCGACTCCGTCCCGGACGCCGACCACGTCCTGCGCGGCACCGATCCGGTGGAGATCGCCGCCGGAGTCGTCGCCTTCCCGCTCCCCGGGCACACCAGGGGCAGTGTGCTGTTCGTCGCGGACGAGCGGTACTGCTTCAGCGGCGACAGCTTCTACTGGTCGCGCGGCAGCGGGGACATCGAGGTGGCCGAGTCGGTGACCTGGTACTCCATCCGCGAGCTGGCCGCCTCTTTGCACCGGACGGTCGGCCGGCTGCGCTTCGAGTGGCTGCTGCCGGGCCACGGCGACCGACGGCACCTTCCCGCCGGCGAGATGGCCGAGCGGCTGCGCCGGCTGGCGGCGCGCACCAGCGAACTGCGGCCGAGGCCCGTGGACTTCACGGCCGTGCGCTGGTAACGGCGCCCTCTTCTACGGCGTCACAGCGCGAGCAGCCCGGCCGCCGTCTCCTTGAAGCCGCAGGCGCCGAGGTAGAACGGGCGCAGGTGTTCCTCGAAGTCGACGTGCAGCCAGGCGCATCCGGCGGCGCGCGCACCGTCGGCGGCGGCCGCGACGAGCGCCGCGCCGACCCCGCGGTCACGGCGACGACGGGCGACCACGGTGTCCAGGACGAAGGCGTGGGCGCCGCCGTCCCAGGCCACGTTGACGAAACCGACGAGGTCGCCGTCCTCGCGGGCACAGACCCAGCCGAGGCTGTGCCGCCGCAGCCGCACACGCCACTCGGTCCCTCCGCCCGGACGCCCGAAGCCGTCGGCGTGCAGCGCGTCCAGAGCGGCGTCGTCGATGGCACCGCGCCACTCGTAGGTGATCGTCATAACCCGATCGTAGGAGCACCGGCCCGCGTCCCGCTGGTCCTGCCCCGGCCGGGAGATCGTCAAGGGTCCTGGCCGGAGGGCATCGGGATGACCATGGCCGCAGGATGTCAGCACGCCCCGGCCTCAGGGCGACCAGGCCGTTCGCCGTGAGGCCGTGAACGGTCGAGCTCGGGCGGGTGCGATGACCGTGGCGGTCGACGGGCGGGCGATACGGCCATGGACGATCCAGGGGCGGGCGGTACGACCACGGCCCAATCGTCGTGCCGGCGCGAGGACCATGGCCCGCTCGTCCGGCCGGTGCGACGACCGGGGCCGGCCCAGCAGCCGGCACGACGTCCATGAGTGGTCAACAGGCAGGCGGCACGGCCGTGGACGGTCCAGCACGTGGACGGTCCACCGGGCAGGCGGCACCGACCATGGACGGTTCAGCGGCGCGTGGTGCGGTCGTGGGCGGTGCGGCGGGCGGTTGTTGGCGGATTGCCGGCGACGGCGCGAGGGCGGCCGGGTGCGGGCGGCTCGGCGGGCGCGGGCGCATGGCGAAGGAGGAGCCCTGCCGGGCCGGGACGGCTCGGCAGGGCTCCCCCGCTGTCACTTCGTTCCCGTCGTTCCTAGTTGTGGCGCCCGCCGACTGCGTCCCGGTCGGCGCCGGGAGCGGTGGCGGAACCGTAGGCTCCGGTGCCCGCCGCGGCCGTCGCCTCCTCGGCGCGGTCGCCGTGCCCCGGCCACCACGCCGCGTGCCCGATCAGGGCGGTGAGGCTGGGCGTGAAGAACATCGCCATGACGAACGCGGCGACGATGATGCCGAAGGAGACCGCGAAACCCATCTCCGTGAGCAGCGAGTTACCCGCCAGCATCATCGTGGCGAAGGTCGCCGCCAGGATGAAGCCGGCCGCCGCGACGGTCGGTCCGGCGTGCCTGAGTGCCATGCCGGCCGCCTCGCGCGGCTCCCGGCCCTCGCGGGCCTCCTCGCGGAGCCGGGCGATCATCAGGATGTTGTAGTCGGTGCCGATGGCGACCACGAACAGATACATGATCACCGGGAGCATGAACATCAGGCCCGAGTGTCCCTGCCCCTTCTGGAAGATCCACACGGTGGCGCCGAGTGTGGCGCCGAAGCCGAGGCCCACCGACGCGATCAGGTACCAGGGGGCGACCACGCTGCGCAGCAGCAGGCCCAGGATGACCATGATGAGGGCGGCGGCCACCGGGAAGACCGTCTTGTAGTCGTGGTTGACCGCGGTGTTGATGTCCTTGTAGATCGAGGACATGCCGCCGACGACGGCCTTCGTGCCGTCGGGCGCGCCGGAGTGGGCGACGTCGCGCACCTTGCCCACGGCGTCGATCGCCTTGTCCGTCGAGGCCTCGTACCTGAGCGTGACGGTGAAGTCGGCGGTGGTGCCGTCCTTGCTGACCTGGGTCATCCGTGCGGCGGCGACCCCTTCCACGGCCCCGAGCTTTTGCGCGTAGGCGGTGAAGCCGGACTTGTCCAGGGGCTTGCCGTCGGTGCTGGAGAGATAGACGTCGGTGGGCGCGGCGGCACCGGCCGAGTACGCCTTCTGCATCTGGTCCTGGACGACCATCGACTCCTTGGTCTTCGGCATGGAGCCCGACGCCAGGTCGAAGGTGGCCTTGTAGCCGAGGGTGCCGAGCGACAGGACGACCAGGACGAGACCGGAGGCCACGGCGGTCAGCGCCGGGCGGCGCCGCACAGCGCGGCCGAGGGCGGCGAACCGGGCGTTCTCCGGCTCCCGCTGCCAGGACTTCGACGGCCAGAAGACCTTGGGTCCGATGAGCGAGACGACGGCCGGGATCAGGGTCAGGCCGGCGACCAGCGTGGCGGCGACCGCGATGGCGAGCGCCGGGCCCATCTGCTTGAGGAAGCCCAGCGTGGAAAGCACCAGCGCCAGGAAGGCGATGATGACGGCACCGGCGGCCGAGGCGATGGCCTCGCCGACCCGGCCGACCGCGTTGACCATGGCCAGCTTGGGCTCGTCACCGGCGCGCAGGCGTTCGCGGTATCGGAACATCAGGAACAGGAAGTAGTCCGTACCCACGCCGAAGAGCACGACGATCAGGATCGACGAGATCGAGCTGTTGGCCTGCAGGCCGAACAGCTTGGTGGCGTAGGCGATCAGACCGTTGGCGACGGCCGAGACCAGACCGATGAGCACCAGGGGCAGTACGGCGAGGATCGGCGCCCGGAAGATGATCAGCAGGGTCACCAGGATGATCACGAAGGTGCCGATACCGATCAGCGCCTGGCCGCGCGTGGACGAGTCCTGCTGGTCGAGGGCCTGTGCGGCGGAGCCGCCGAGCTTGACGTCGAGATGTGTGCCCTTGGCCAGTTGCTTGACGTCGTCGCGCAACGTCTTGGCGGCGTCGGCCTGTTTGGGCTGGCCGGCGTTCTTGCTGTCCATCTGGACCAGGGTCATGGAGTACTTGCCGTCCTTGGACGGCGGGCCGGGGACGACCTTCTGCACCTGGTCGATGTGTTTGTCACCCAGCTCGGTGGTGATCCGGGCGATGTCCTGCTGGTCGGCGGCCGTCAGCCTGCCGCCGTCGGTGCGCTGGTAGAGCGCGATCGCGGACGGGGTGAAGGCGCTGGGGAACGCCTTCTGCTGGATGTCCGCGGCCTTGATGGATTCGTAACTCTTGGGCAGGAAGCTGCTCTCGTCACTGTTCGAGGGCAGACCGGGGGCGGTGGCGACGATCGCCACCGCGGCTATCAGCCATGCCACGATCGTCCACACGGGATGTCGGACGACTGTGTTGCCAATACGTCGGAACATGCGGAAGGTCCTCCTGGACAGGAAGATCACCGCAGCCCGGGGAGCGGTCCCTGGCAATCGGCGACCCCGACCGGAACGCACTGTACGAACCGGTCGATCGGTTGACTTCGGGCCACATGGTAGTGTCCCGATACGAATTGTCATCTCATCAGATGGCTCAGGCGTGGGGACGCCCGGGACCGGAGGTGAGAGAGGGAGGGAAAAGGGCGGGGAACCGCTCGGCCGAGGGCTGTTGGGCCGAGGGCTGGTCAGCCGAGCACGAAGGGGAGTTGTGCGGCAAGTTCGCCCAGGTCGTACTTCTCGGTGCCGGTCGGCGCGCGCCGTCCGGTGCCCACCCGCAGCGCGTCCGCGTCGGAGATCGAGGCCGGGAACGGGGCGCCCGCGATCCGCTCCAGCGCGATACGTGCCGCGGCGAGCGTGTCGGCGGGCGGTTCCGGGGCCGACGGCAGGTGCGCGATCAGGTCGAGGTGATGCAGAGTCCATTCGACGACGTACGCGGACAGGTAGTCGCCGACGGTCAGCACTTCGCCCCGGGTGCCGACGCGCGCGGCCGGATCCGCGAGTTCGGCGGCACGGCCCGCGGCGGAGCCGACGTCGTCGAGGTGGAACCGCAGCAACCCCGGCTCGCCGTAGGCGGCGGCCAGCCGCGGGATCAGCGCGTCGAGCGGATCGTCACCGGTCGGGGGCTCGCCGAGCTTCCAGTACCCGGCCGCGTCCACGGTCGGCTCACCCGTCGCGGGCGTGACCAGCGTGATCAGCACGTCTTGGGCGTCGATGACCAGGTGGCAGACCAAGTCCCGCACCAGCCAGCCGGCACAGCCGGAAGGCCGCCCGAAATCCTCGTCGGGGAGTCCGGCGACCGCCGCGCGTAACGCCGTCCAGGAACGTGAGAAGAGATGCACCGGGGCAACGTAGTGCGGGACCGGATCAGCCCTCAACCGAATTCAAGCGGATCACGGCCGCAGCGAGCGCGGGGGCAGGGGTATCACGGCGACGTGAGGACGGGCGGCGGGAGTCGGAGGAGGGGGGCGGAGTGCGGGGAGTGGGGCGAGTGGGGCTGGAAGGCGCGAGCCGGGGAAGCGGGGGCGGGGCCGTGGGAGGGCGGCCGGCCGGGGCTGGGGCGGCGGAATCCGGGAGAACCCTGACGGAGACCACGCGTCCGGGGCCGGAACGCGAGCCGGGGCCGCGGGCAGCCCGGGCGACCTGGGGCAAGCACGGCGGAACCGAGCCGAGGTCAGGCATCGGACGGGCAACGCCGGCGACTCCGGCCGGGGCCTGCGACGTGAGCGCCCGCCAGCCGGGGCACGGGAACCGGGGGCATACGGCGCGAGGAGCCTTGAGCCGGGCCCCAGGGACCCGGGACGACCAGGACCGACACGGCGCGCCGCGAACGACGGGGAAGAAGGGCGGCGTCGCCAGGGTCATGCGACGCGGGCAGCCCCGACTCGCGGCGGGGGGGGCCGGGACATCCGATTCGGGCGGCAGAGGCCCAGGGACCGCACGGCGCGCGGCCGGCAACGGGGCGGAGGAACCGGGGCACGCGGTACGAGCAAACCGGCGCCGGGGAGGGCAGGCGCGGGGGGGGTCAGTGGGCGGATGGGGAGAGGCGGTAAGAGGCGGCGAGGTCCCGTACCTCCACCGAGAGCACGGCCTTCGGCGGTACGCCCTCGACGCGCAGGTGCTTGCCCAGCAGTGCCAGCACCGCGTCGGACAGGCGCGTCTTCTGCGCCTCGGGGCGGCCGGGCATGAGACCGATCTCCACGTGCACGAAGGCGGCCTCCTCGCCCGGCCGGTCCCCCACGAACGTCTCCGCCGCGCGCAGCAGCGTCTTGCAGACGCCGGTCGTGGCGGACTCCTCGGTCACGAGCGGGTGCAGTTCTTTCACCAGGGCCGCCGGGTCGAAGGATCCGGCCAGGCGGGAGGAGTAGTCGATGGTGAGGTGCGGCATGGGGGACCCTTCACACGATCCAGGTGGTTTCACTAGGCAACTAGTTTCCCTCATGCCGTTCACGCGCCGCACTGGCCCCCCTTCCGCCACCCTGGACGCACCGGATGCCTCACGCCATGCGGACCTCCGTACGGAGCCCTCCCTCCGCTCGCACCGGTCGGCCGCGGCATGGGAGACGTCGGCCTGTCGGCCGATGACGTACGCCTCGCACATCCGGCTGACCATGACCACCTCTTCGGTGCGAGCGGCAGTACGGCATCGCCGCCGCGCTCGCGGAACGCTTCGCCCCCCGAGGAGCCGGCCCGGGCCGTCCGGCCGCGGTGCGCCGCTCATGCGCACGGGGCGACGCGGAGCCGGGCCCATCCGCCTCCCCCACGCTGGGGCCTTCCGGGCACTGCTGGAGGAGGCGTTCGGTGTCCTGCGTCACATCGGACAGCGGCGAGTAAACCGGCCAATCACCTCAGAGCGGTGAGCACGTCCCGCGAGCCGGACCCGTCCCCGCGGACGCCGTCGTTCCGGGACCCGCGGCACGGCGCGAAACATGCTCGTCACACGCATCCCCGTGTCGGTTTTCGGCCGGAGTAGGAGTCACCTCTTCCCCTGCCGCCACACGAGGCGAACGATGTTCGAAGGAACGAACCACGTCACCGGGCGACGTCGCTGAGCAGACCACTCACATTCAGGACCTCATGACACTGCGCCGCCTGCTGTCCCGTGGCCGGGGTGCCCGGCTTCGCGCAGGTCACGTTCATGGTGACGGTGGCGTCCTCGGGGATCTTGATGGGGGTGACCCAGTGGTAGTCCTGGTTGCGGAAGGTCTCCAGCGCGATCGTGGTGATCTTCCGGTCGCCGAACGTGATGGTCAGGAGGCCCTCGTCACCCTGGAAGTTCGCGACCACGATGTCCGTGACACCGAAGATCTTGCCCTTCGGGACCACATAGGTGCCCGTCTTGGTCGCCCCGCCCGCCGTCTGCACGTCGATCGTGGTCGAACTCTGCTGCCCGCTTCCGGACGCCGTGCCGCCGGGGCCGTCGCCTCCGGTGCCCCCCGGCCCGGCGGTCGTGCCCCGGCCGCCGTCCTGCCGCGGACCGGTGCCCTTGCCGGTGCCGGCCCCCGGGGACTGCCCGTTCTGGCTCCCGCCCGTGGTCGGGCGGGGCTGGACCACCTCGTCGGCCGCCTGCTTGGCGGCACTGCGCACCGCCGGGCGGACCAGCGCGAACCAGGCCACGACCAGCGCGATCAGCGCCGCGAGCACCGCCAGCAGCCACTTCGGGAAGACCGGTATCTGGACGAACTCCGCCTCCAGCGGAGGCCGAACGACGTCTCCGGGCCGCTCGGCCTCCTCCGCGGCCTGCGCGTCGTCGGCGCGCACGGTGAACGGCCAGACCACCGGTTTGCCGAACCAGACCGGTTTGCCGATGCGCACCCGCAGCCGGGTCTCCGCCGACTCACCCGGTTCCAGCGGGAGTTCGGGCGGCGTGAACCCGAACTTCAGCTCCTCGCCCGGCTGCTGCGGCGTGAAGGAGACGCGGGCCGGGGTGTTGCCCTCGTTGCGCACCGCCAGCCGGTAGCGGCCGCGCAGCCAGCCACGCCGACGACGCGGGAGCACCTCGGTGCGCAGTTCGTGGAACGCCTCGATGTGCACCGTGGTCTCGGGCACCGTCACCGACTCGGGGTGCTCGGCGGGCAGCACCCGTACCGCCAGCGGCACCTCGCCCGCGCGGACCTCCGGGGAGCGCGGCGGGGCCAGCCGGATGGTCACCGTCTCGGAGGTGCCGGGATACAGGGAGACCCGAGCGGGTTCGACGGTCGCCCAGGCCGCGCAGTCGCCCACGACCTCCAGGGTGTACGCCTCGACGATGTCGCTGTCGTTGCGGACGGTCAGGCTGGTGGAGGCGGTACTTCCCGGTGTCACCGTCACGGCGGGGATGTCGAGGCCGGGCGCTCCGGGTCCGGAAGAGGCAGCAGATGGCGTCACCCCACGACCGTAGAACCGCGAGCCGTGGGCCACGAGAGATGCGAGGGCAACTTCCGGGCAGTCGGCATGCCCCCAACGGTCAACGCCAACTCGCCACGATGACAGGGGGGTTGACCCGAGCGGTCCCGGCGCGCGCCCCGCCGTCACGGGGTGTCGGCCATTCCGCGCGCCTCCTTGGTTCCGTCCGCCTCTCTCCGCTCTTCTCGTCATGAAACAGGTACTCAGTATGTCCGGCTCCGTGAAGGGGAACCCGCTCATGCCCGCCCGCACGCCCCGCACCACCCACCCGTCGGCGACCAGCCACCGGGCCGCCTCCGAGCACCGGCCGCACCGGGTGTCCGTCGCGGTCTACGCCCAGGATCTGGTGCTGCGCATCGGCGTCGTCCACCAGTTGCGCCAGCGTCCCGAGGTGGAGCTGGTCGACGAGGCAGAGGCGGACCGGGCACGGACGTCACTCGTGGTCGTCGACTCCGTGGACGACGAGGTCATCGTCCTGCTGCAACGGCTGCAGCGCAACGCCGCCACCCGCACCGGGCTGGTGGTCGGCACCTTCGAGTCCGCGGCGCTGCAGCGCGTCATCGAGTGCGGTGTCGCGGCGGTGCTGCGGCGCGCCGAGGCCGACCAGGACCGACTGCTGCACCTGGTCGTCGCCCTGGCCAACGGCGAGGGAGTGCTCCCCGGCGACCTGCTCGGCAAGTTACTGACCCATGTCGGAGGCCTGCAGCGCGCGGCGCTCGATCCGCGCGCCCTGGCCCTGTCCACGCTGACCGCGCGCGAGGCGGACATGCTGCGGCTGGTGGCGGAGGGATTCGACACGGCGGAGATAGCGCAGAAGACCGCCTACTCCGAACGCACCGTCAAGAACGTGCTGCACGAGATCACCACCCGGCTGCAACTGCGCAACCGCGCCCACGCGGTGGGCTACGCGCTGCGCAACGGACTGATCTGACGGGCCGGTCGCGCGTCCGGTCGTGGCGGGGCCCTTTGCACCGCGCCATGCGCTGACCCGGCGGGCACCTCGCGGTCCCCGGGTGCACGGCCGTCCTCCCCTCGCCCGCAGCGTGCCCGGTTTCCACCGCCCCGCCCGCGGCGCGCCCGCACCGGCCGGCTGCCCGAAAGCGCAGCCCGCGCTTCCCCCGGGCACGGCCCCGCCGCCCTGCCGTGCGCCCTGCGCGCGGGCGCACAGTGGCGTGGCACACCCTGGTGTTCCAAGACTGCGAGGTGGAACCGTGAACGGCACCGCTGGCCCCGGCGGGGAGCGCCGGCTGGGGAGATTCGGCGCGTCGTTGCTCCTGCTGGTACCGCTGCTCGCGGTGACGGCGGCCTCCGGGCCCGACCGCGCCGAGGCCCGGCCGCGGGCGGCCACCGCCTCCGCCACCCGGATCGTCTACGCCGGCACCGGGCACCGCAGTCTCGGCAAGGTCGTCAACTCCAAGGAGAGCGACGCGCTCTTCGGGCCGGGTCCGGCGCACTACGACGTCGAGCCGTCGGCGCTGGGCGACACGATGGTGTTCGCCAGCCGCCGCGACTCCAAGGACCCGCAGGTCTATCTGCGCGCCCCCGACGGCTCGGTGCGCAAGCTGACCAGCGGCCGGGACGCGGCCCACCCCCGGCTGACCCCGGACGGCAAGGCCGTGGTGTTCGACTCGGCGGAGCCCGGTGGCCCGAACGGCGAGAAGCAGCGCGACCTGTGGCTGGTGCGCACCGACGGCACCGGACTGACCCGGCTGACCGACACGCCGTACGACGAGGAGAGCCCGACCGTGTCACCGGACGGGCAGCGCCTCGCGTACTCCGGCGACAGCGACGCCGTCCTCGGGTTCCAGATCTACGAGCGTCCGCTGGCCGGGGGCGCCGCCACCCGGGTCACCGGCGCGCCCGGCAAGGCGACCGAGCCCGTGTGGAACCCGGTGGACGACGCCGCGCACCGGGACCTCATCGCGTACACCTACACCGCCGACTCCTCCACGGGGCCGCGGCTGCGGATGACCGGCGGCCCGGCCGGGGACCAGCCGCTGCTCACCAAGACCCCGCAGGACTGGCGGACCCATGGGGCGGCCTGGCTGCCCGACGGGGAGGGGGTGCTGTTCCTCAGCCCGGACCGCACCTGTGGCTGCGAGGGCGACTGGGACCACGTGTACCAGGTGCAGAACCGCGGCTCGGACCCGCAGTTGGTGCTCATGGAGGACCGCGCGGTCGGCACACCGACCTGGGTCGGCCCGCGCGACGGCGGCTACGTCGTGGTGGACCGCACCACGGCCGAGGCCGACACGGAGAACGGCGTTCACGGCACGAACGTGGTGACGCTCCAGGACGTCCGCACGGACGGCGCCGACCCGCGCGACCTCCGGCTCACCATCCTGAACGAGGACCCGGCGGCCGACACCAACACCGATCCGGCGAAGGATCCGCTGTTCGCCCCGGCGCCTGGGTACGACCCGTGGACCGAGCGGCAGAGCTACACCCCGGACGGCCGCCGCATCGTGGTGACCCGGTTCGAGGGCACCAAGGACAACCGGATCGAGCGGATCTGGACGGTGGACGCCGACGGCACCCATCCCGCGGCCATGCCGCTCGCCGGGCGCGGACCGCGGGACTGGGACACCGACCCGGCGTTCTCCCCGGACGGCAAGTACCTGGCGTTCACGCGGACGTCGCCCGGCGGTGTCGGCTCCGCCTCGGGCCCGGGCCGGATCCTCATCGCCGACGCGGCTACCGGCGCGATCCTGCACGAGATCGTGCCGCCGGCCGGCGGGCAGCCGGGCAGTGACGCCCAGCCCACCTGGTCCTCCGACGGCACCATGCTCGCGTTCACGCGCACCATGACGATCGCCGGCAACGGCGGCAACAAGCACATCTGGACCGTACCCGTCGACGCCCTCGGCCAACAGCGCGACCTCAGCGCACGGATGTGCCCCGGCACCTGCTCGGTCATCGACGACAGTCCCGCCTTCTCCCCGGACGGACGCCGGATCGCCTTCAACCGGAAGGACGGCGGCGGCCAGGTCGACGAACGCAACGGCCTGCTGCTCAGCTCCGTGTCCGGCGACAGCTGCCGGGTGCTGCTGCCCGAGTCTGCCCGGTCCGCCGCGGACGGCTGCCGCCAGGAACTGCCCGACACCTCCGTGACCGGGCCGCACCAGCCGCGCGACGCGGCCTGGACGGCGGACGGCAACGGCATCGTCTACAGCTCACGCACCGACACTCCGGCCAACTGCCCGGAGAAACTGCACCTGTTGAACGTCACCACCGGCCACAGCAGCCCGCTCACCCTGGAGCTGCCGGGCCGTCAGAAGGAGCCCGGCGTCCAGCAGTCGGTGGACCTGGCCGTACGCGCGCCGGGCACCGGGCCCGCGGTCACCGTCGGCCGTTCCGCGGACATCCGCGTCGACGTCGTCAACAACGGTCCGGCCGCCTCCCCCGGTACCCGGCTGACCATCGCCCCGCCGGCCGGCCTCACCGTCACCCGGATCCGCCGCCCCGGCGGCACCTGCGACGCCGCCTCGCTCCAGTGCGCCGTCGGGATGGTGCCGCCCGGCACCACCGTGCCGGTGACCGTGACGGTCACCGGAGGCGTCGTGGGCGAGCAGCCCGTCGACTGGTCGGTCACCGGCAGTGTGATCGACCCCCAGCCCGGCGACAACACCGCCCGGACGGTCGTGCCCGTGCGCAAGGCCGCCCCTGCGAGCCCCAGCCCGACGCCTGCGCCGCCCGCCCCGACCCCCGTCCCGACGCCGCCTGCGCCGAAGGCCGGACCCGGAGTCACGGTGAGCGCGCAGCCCGACCCGGGCTATGTCGGCGGGCGGGTCGTGGTGACGTACACCGTGCGCAACGGACGCAACGCCCTGGCGACCGGACTGCGGCTGCGGGTCGGACTGCCCGCCGCGATCCCCTCCAGCGGGCCGCCCGCGGGCTGCGACAGCGGCTGGGTGTGCGCCCTGCCGGACCTGGCCCCGGGCGACAGCACGGTCGTACGGGTGGTGCTCTCGCCGGACCGTGCGGCGACCGGCCGCGCGACCGGCGTCCTGACCACCACCGGCACGGACGCCGACCCGAACGACAACACGGCCCGGACCACGATCCGGATCCTGCAGCCGCGGATCGTCGCCGTGCCGCCGATCGGCAGGCCCGGCTTCGTCACCTCGGTGCGCGGCAAGGACTTCCCGCCGGGCGTGCCGGTGCGGTTCACCTGGAAGCCGGGGATCACCGCGGCGGCCGCGCCCACCGTTCCCCAGCCGGACGGCACGTTCATCGGCCAGCTGCTGATCCTCGCCAAGGACCAGACGGGCCCGCGCACCATCACCGCGAGCGGCCCCGGATTCTCCCCGGTGAAGACCGACTTCCTGGTCGTGAACGGCAGTGTGCAGCCGCCCGACGAGGTGACCCGCCGGTGATCCACGAGGTCGACGAGGCGCTGCGCGGTCTGCTCGGCGAGTCCGGACTGGAGGCCTCCGGGGTCGAGATCGTCTTCGACGCGCCGACCCGCGACTGGGCGGCCCGCCGCACCGCGCCCACCGTCTGCGCGTTCCTGTACGACATCCGGGAGGACGCGTCCCGGCGCGGCAGCGGCGCCGGGGAGGTGTACGACGCCGACGGGTATGTGGTGGCGCGGCGCACCCCGCCGCGCTGGTTCGAGCTGACGTACCTGGTCACGGCGTGGACGAGCCGCCCGCAGGACGAACACCGGCTGCTGTCGCAGGTGCTGGCCACCCTGGTGGCCGTCGACGCGCTGCCGGACCGGCTGCTCACGGGCTCGCTCGCCGAGCTGGGCCTGACCGTCCCGCTGGACGCCGGCGGAGCCGCGCTGGACGCGCCCAGCGCGTCCGACGTGTGGTCGGCGCTCGGCGGTGAACTGAAGGCGTCCCTCGGCGTGCGGGTGCGCGCGCCCCTCGCCGGGGCGAGCAGGGCCGCCGCGCCGCCGGTCACCGAAGGGCTCCTGGTGCGTTCCGCGCACCGGCCGGAGGACGGCGCCGCGGTGCCGGGACGCCGGCTGCGCTACGACGGGGTGAGCGAACCGGGGCCGCAGGAGGGCTTCGCCGGTTCACGTGAACGGCGTCCGGCGCCCGCGCGCCGCCGCCGGGGAGGACGCCAGCCGTGACGTACGCCCAGGAGATGGAGGAGACGGTCCCGGACCTCGGCGCGGATCCGCTGTGGGCACGGCTGCGGCTGGTCGAGCAGCGGGTCCGCCACGCGGTGGCGGCCCGCCGGGCCGTCGATCCCGACCCCGACGACCCCTACCGGGGGCAGTACCTCACCCCCGAGGCGGTCCAGCGGATCCTGGACGGGCCGGGCGGCCTCGACGTACCCGGGTACGGCCCGGCGCCCGTGCCGCCCGACTCCGTGCTCGGCACGCTCGCCGCGCGCTTCGGCCTGTCGCCGCTGGACACCGATCTGCTGCTGATCGCGCTGGCCCCGGATCTGGACGCCCGCTTCGAGCGGCTCTACGGCTATCTCAACGACGACCTGACCCGCCGGCGTGCGACGGTCGGCCTCGCCCTGGAGCTGTGCGGGCTCGCGCCGGCCTCGGCGGCCCGGTTCCGGCTCGCCGCCGGCGCTCCCCTGGTGGCGGGCGGGCTGCTGGAGGTCGGCGAGCCGGAACGCCCGCCGCTGTCCCGGGTGTTGGCGGTGCCGGACCGCGTCACCGCCTTCCTGCTGGGCGACCCCGCGCCCGACGCCCGGCTCGCCGGTGTGCTCGGCACGGCCGCCGAGGATCCGACGGCGGAGCCGGAGGAGGTCCGCCGGGCGGCCCGCGCGGCCCGGTCCGGACCGGGCCTGGTGCACCTGCTCGACCGCGGCGGTGACGCGCCGGGCCTCGCCGCGGCGGCGCTGCGTGCGGCCGGGCGGGGCACGCTCGTCCTGGACCCGGCGGCCCTCGCCCGGCGCTCCGCCGACCTGCCCGCCCTCGCCCGGGTGGCGGCGCTGGAGGCCCGGCTCACCGGCGCGGGCGTGGTCCTAGGCCCGCTGGAGGCGCTGCCCGCCGCGCCCGGTGAACGGGCCCGCTGCGCACGCGCGTTGTGCGGGGCGCTGCGCGGCGTCCCCGTCCTCACGCACGGCACCGACGGCTGGGACCCCGCGTGGGCGGCCGACACCCCGGTCGTCCTGCCCGTGGCCCCGCCCTCCCCCCGGCGTCAGGCCGCACGCTGGCGCCACGCGCTCGCCCTGGCCGGCGCCGACCTGTCCCCGCAGGGCAGTGGCGCGGACGTCGACGGGGCGGACCCGGCCGGTGCCGAGGCGGAGGAGGGCGCCGAGGTGCTCGCGCGGGCCGTCGCCGCGCACCGGCTCGACGGGGATCAGTTGCGGCGCGCCGCGCAGGCGGCCGTGCGAGCGGCGGACCTCGCGGGCCGTCCGGTCCGCCCGGAGGACCTGCGTGCGGCCGTACGGGCGCAAAGCGGCGCGGGGCTCGCCCGGCTGACCCGCAGGATCGAGCCCGGCGTCGGCTGGGACGACCTGGTGCTGCCCCCGCCGACCCGGCGCGGGCTGCGCGAACTGGCCGTGCGTGCCCGGCACCGCGAGCAGGTGCTCGGGCGGTGGCGGATGCGGCCGGGCGGCGGCCGGGGGCGCGGGGTGATCGCGCTGTTCGCGGGCGGCTCGGGCACCGGCAAGACCATGTCCGCCGAGGTGGTGGCCGCGGACCTCGGCATGGACCTGTATGTCGTCGATCTGTCCACGGTCGTCGACAAGTACGTGGGCGAGACGGAGAAGAACCTGGAACGGATCTTCACCGAGGCGTCCGCCGTCAACGCGGTGCTGCTCTTCGACGAGGCCGACGCGATCTTCGGCAAGCGCGCGGAGGTCAAGGACGCGCACGACCGGCACGCCAACATCGAGTCGGCGTACCTGCTGCAGCGCATGGAGTCGTTCGACGGCATCGCCGTGCTGACCACGAACCTGCGGGCCAACCTGGACGAGGCGTTCACCCGCCGGCTGGACGTGGTGGCGGAGTTCCCGATGCCCGACGCCGCCCAGCGTCTCGCCCTGTGGGAGCGCTGCCTGGGCGACCGGCTGCCGCGCGCCGCCGACGTCGACCTCGGCTTCTGCGCGGACCGCTTCGAACTCGCCGGCGGCTCCATCCGGGCCTGCGCGGTGACCGCCGCCTATCTCGCCGCCGAGGCCCGGCGGCCGCTCACCATGCGGCAGTTGGTGTCGGCGGTGGTGCGCGAGTACCGCAAGCTCGGCCGGCTCGTCCTGGAGAGCGAGTTCGGCCCGTACCTGGCGGACGCCGTCGACGCCTGAAAAGGCAGCGCGATTGCCCCCGGCAAGGTACCCGCGCCCCTGCCGCCGGGCCGCACCCGCCTCGGAGACTCGGCATCGACGCAGGTGACCCGATGGAACGTGTGAAGGAGCGAGCATGCCGACGTACCTCACCCCGGGCGTGTACGTGGAGGAGGTGCAGTCCGGTGCCCGCCCGATCGAGGGGGTCGGCACCGCCGTCGCCGCGTTCGTCGGGTTCGCCCAGAGCGGGCCCTTCCACGAACCGACGCTGGTCACCAACTGGGACCAGTACACCCAGCTGTTCGGCGGCTTCACCGAGGGCACCTACCTCGCGCACGCCGTCTACGGCTACTTCTCCAACGGCGGAGGCGCGGCCTACGTGGTGCGCATCGGCGGCTCCGCCGAGGGCACGGCCGCGGGCGGCCGGGGCTCCCAGCAGGTGAGGGCGGCGGCCGAGCCCGTCGCGCTCGGCGGGTTCCAGATCGCCGCCCGGCCCGGCGTCTTCGGCGTGTCGGTGGAGATCGCGGACCCGGACGGCGAGAACCCGCCCGAAGACCGCTTCAAGCTGCTGGTCCGCCAGGGCGACCAGGTCGCCGAGACGTACGACGTCTCCACCCGCAAGAACGTCAAGGGCTATGTCGTCGCCCAGCTGCGCGCCTCCAAGCTGGTCGAGGTCACCGAGCAGCGCGACGCCGCGCAGACCCGCCCGGCGAGTCAGACGGTGGCCGTGCCCGACGCGCCGGCCGCGCCCGCGGTGCCCGGCTCCGGCGCGGCGAGCCGGCTCGACCCGGCCGAGTACGTCGGCGACGCCGATGCCCGCACCGGGTTCGCCGGACTGGAGGCCATCGACGAGATCACCATGGTCGCGGTCCCCGACCTGATGGCCGCCTACCAGCGCGGTGACATCGACGCCGAGGGCGTGCGCACCGTCCAGCTCGCGGTGATCTCGCACTGCGAGCAGATGGGCGACCGGGTCGCGGTCCTGGACACCCCGCCCGGACTGACCGCCCAGCAGGTGCGCCACTGGCGCAACGAGGAGGCGGGCTACGACTCCCGGTACGCCACCCTCTACTACCCGTGGGTGCGGGTCTTCGACCCGGCGGCCGGCCGCAACACGACGGTCCCGCCGAGCGGTCACATCGCCGGTGTGTGGGCGCGCAGCGACGCCGAGCGCGGGGTGCACAAGGCACCCGCGAACGAGGTGATCCGGGGCGCGGTGGACCTGGAGGTCCGGCTCAGCAAGGGCGAGCAGGACCTGCTCAACCCGATCGGCGTGAACTGCGTGCGCGCCTTCCCCGGCCGCGGGATCCGGATCTGGGGTGCCCGCACGCTGTCCTCCGACCCGGCCTGGCGCTATCTGAACGTGCGCCGCCTGTTCAACTACCTCGAGGAATCCATCCTGTTGGGCACCCAGTGGGTGGTCTTCGAGCCGAACGACGACCGGCTGTGGTCGAGCATCCGGCGCAACGTCACCGCGTTCCTCACCGAGGAATGGCGCCGGGGCGCGCTCTTCGGCCGCACCGCCGACGAGGCGTTCTACGTCAAGTGCGACCGCGACAACAACCCGCAGACCTCCATCGACCAGGGCCGCGTCGTCTGTGAGATCGGCGTGGCCCCGGTCAAGCCCGCCGAGTTCGTGGTGTTCCGGCTGGCCCAGTTCTCCGACAGCACCAGCCTCATCGACGAGTGACCGCGGGTCGGTCAAGGAAAGGTGACAGACAGTCATGGCAGAGGGCGATGCTCTTTCCACTCACGTCTTCGGCGTGCAGCTCGGCGGGTACATGGTCGAGTCGATCCAGGAGATCAGCGGGCTGACCGTCGAGGAGGAGGTCGTCGAGGTTCGGCAGGTCAGCTCGGAGGGCAAGCAGATCATCCGCAAGCAGCCCGGCGCGCGCCAGGCCGGCGAGATCACGATCACCCGGGGACTCGACAAGAGCAGCGAGTTCACCAAGTGGATCAAGGAGACCCTGAACAACGGCGCCGTCGACACCGCCCGGCAGAACCTGACCATCGAGATCAAGGACACCAAGGGCGACACGGTCCGCCGGATCCAGCTGATGAACGGCTGGGCCTCCAAGTGGGAGGGCCCCTCCCTCAAGGCCGGCGAGTCCGCCGCGGCCACCGAGTCCGTCACGATCGTCTTCGAGGAGATCCACGTCGAATGAGGCGCCGTACCGTCACGGCGGGCAACCTGGAGGAGATCCTGGAGCTGACGGCGCCCGCCGCCCAGGCGGCCGCCGAGCAGCAGCAGGCGCTGCCCCCGGCCGCCCGCCCCGCGCCAGGACAGGACCACGGGCTGCGCACGGAGTTCGAGTTCGAGCTGCCGCGCGGATACGTGGACGAGGCGGGCACCCTGCACCGGCACGGCGCGATGCGCCTGGCCACCGCCCGCGACGAACTGCGTCCGCAGATCGATCTGCGGGTCAAGGAGAACCCGGCCTACCTGAGTGTGGTGCTGCTGAGCCAGGTGATCACCCGGCTCGGCACGATCACCGACGTCCACGCGGGGATAGTCGAGCGGATGTACGCCACCGACGTCGCGTTCCTCCAGGACTTCTACCGCCGCGTCAACAGCGAGGGACACACCCGGGCGGCGGTGACCTGCCCGCACTGCGAGGGCGCCTTCGAGGTCGACCTCTCGGGTGGGCGCCTGGGGGAATCGTGACGTACGCGCTCCCCCGGCTGCGGGAGGAGATCGCGTACGTCGCCTACCACTTCCACTGGCCGCGCGAGGAGATCCTCGACCTCACCCATGCCGAGCGCCGGCAGTGGGTGACCGAGATCGCCCGTATCAACACCCGTGTGAACGAAGGCGGTTGAGCAACATGGCATGGCGGGACAGACTGCGCCGCCGGGCCGCGGCGCGGGCCGCCGCCCCGGGCTCCGCCGCGCCTGCGTCCGGTGCGACCGCAGGTGTCGAGGGCACGGAGGGTACGTCCCTGTCCCTGCCCGGGGACTGGGACGGCGGCTGGCGCCTGGCCCCGGCGCCGACGCTGACCGTGGCCCGCGCGCCGCTCGGCGTCAGCGACGGCCTCGCCTTCCGCGCGGGCCTCGCGTCCTGGCAGAACCCGTCGTTCGACGCCGGCCTCGGGCACGCGCTCCTGCCGTCCGCCCCGGTCGGCCTGGTCCACGGGGTCACCCGCCCGGCCGCGCCCGCGGGGACGTTCGCCGACGGAGGTCCGCTGCGCTTGCGAGCGCGGCGGGCGGACACCGAGGGCGGCGACGGGGGCGAGGCAGGCGTCGCATCCGGTGCCGCGGCGGCCCACGGCACCGCGCGCCGTGACCGCCGGGCCGCAAAGGGCGACGCGCCCACCGCGAACGCGCCCATGGCACCGGCCTCTCCGAGGAACCGCGCGGCCGAGCACACTCCTCGCCCGCGGGGTTCGCAGCCGTCGGACCGCTCTGCGCGGACTCCCGCGACCGACACCGTGCCCGTCCAGCGTTCGGTGACCGCGCCCGCCCCGGGCCGTGCGATCGTGGGCGCGGACCCTCTGCCGCCGGTGACCGTGCCGGGCACGTCCGGCCGGCGGGCGGAAGGAGCGGACCGGACCACGGGTGTGGTCCGGCCCGACACTCCCGGCCGTCCGGCACCGGGGCCGGAGATTCCGGTGGTGCGGCGCGTCGCCGTGGTGCCGAACGCCTCGGGGCCTGCCCCGGATGACACGGCGACGGCCACTGGGTCGCGTACCGGCCGGGCAACGGCGCCTACGGCTCCCTCCGGGGGGCGAACCGCGCCGGGCCCCGAACGCTCCGCCCGGCCGGAGCAGGCGGCGAACAGCCCCGTGCGCCCGAGGGCACTCGGCCCCGCGCTGACCACCGCCCGGCGAACGGCCGCGCCGGTACGGCGGATCGCCGTGCTGCGGCCGGCTGTCCCGGTGGCCGAGGCGGTCGCCTCCCCGTCCGCTGCCGGCAAGGGCACGGAACCCGCCGCCGTCACGGGTGGGACTGCTCGGCCCGCGCCCGCCGTACAGCGCGCCGCCACGCCCGCGCGGCCGGGCACCCGGCCGCCGCTCGGCGAGCCACTTGCCGAACTCCCCATGAGTGCACGGATGTTGACGTCCGACGACGCCCCGGGCATGACAGGGCCGGCCGGCGACAGGCAGGCGACGGAGGGACCTGCACTGCCGATCGTGCAGCGCCAGGCGGAGCCCCCCGCGTCCGCGCCCGGCCCGCACGGAAAGGGTCCGGCGACACCCACCCTCCCCGCGAGGCCCGCCTCCCCCCGGACCGGGTCAGAGCCGCCCCACCGGAGGACCTCCCACAGCGCCTCCCGCACCGGCACGCCGAGCAACCCCCGGTCGGACGCCGCCCCATCGAGCACCCGCCCCTCCGACACCGGCACCTCGGACGGCCGCCGGTCCGGCACCGGCGCCTCAAGCACCCACCCGTCCGACGGCAGCACCGGCAGCCACCGCTCCGGGGCCCGGCCGTCCGGGGCCCGTGCCCGTGGCGGGCTGGGAGCGCCGCTGCCGGCCATGCCGCCGACCGCGGACGTGCCGCGCTCCGCCGGCCCCGGCGGCCGGCCGGAGACCCCGGCCGGCCCCGTCGCTCCGCTCGTCCAGCGCGCCCCCGCCCGTCCGGACCGGTCCGCCGCGGGCGCCGTGCAGTCCCCGTCCGGCAACGGGCTCGGAAGCACCGCTCCGCTGCTGGGCACGACGGAGGACGAGCGTCTCCGCCGATCCCCCGACTCCCCCGACGCACAGGGCGATTCGGGCGCGGCGGCGAGCAGCAGCACACCGGCTCCGGCGACCCCCCTGGTCGTTCCCGGCGGTGCCGCTCGGCCCGCACCCGCCTCCCTCCCGTCCCCCGAATCCGAACCCCGCCCCGGCCCCGCCCCGGTGCGGCGGCTGCTCGCGACGGGGGCCGCAGCCCGGACGCGACCCGGTGGAGCGTCCGCGGACGCCACTCCGGTCGTCCTGGCCCGGACCGCCGCGGCTACCGGTTCCGGGCGGGCTCCCGATGCGGGCGCGGGCCGCCGGACCGCCGGTGTCGTCGACGCGCGCCCCCTCACGGCACAGCGCCGGCCGGTCCGCCGTGCCCTTCCCCTGCTCGCCGCCCGTCCGCTCACCGTCAACACCCGTCTCCCGGAAGGCGTCGCGCCCGCTGTCGCCGCCCGTGGCACCGCGCGCCCGGTCGTCGCCGCGGCCTGGCGACGGGAACCGGCGTCGGCCCCGGCACCCGTCCCCTCACCGGCGCGGCGGAGCGTCTCCGCCCCGGCTCCGACAGCGTCGTACAACTCCCCCGCGCCGGGCGCCGGTTCCTCGCCTTCCCGCCGCTCCGTCCCCCTCGTACGGCCGAACCCGCCAGTGCAGCGGGCGACGCCCGTGGGCCTCTCGGCGCTGCCCGTGACCGATCCGCAGGCGCCCCCGGTGCCGGACCGGCCGGACAGCCCGACGCGGCACTCCGGCCCGCCCGTGCCCGTGGTCCGGGCCGCCCGGC
This sequence comes from Streptomyces sp. NPDC104106, assembly GCF_055584345.1. Classification (NCBI taxonomy): domain Bacteria; kingdom Bacillati; phylum Actinomycetota; class Actinomycetes; order Kitasatosporales; family Streptomycetaceae; genus Streptomyces; species Streptomyces sp. NPDC104106. The sequence goes on along the minus strand of NZ_JBVJMF010000003.1, from coordinate 174,166 downwards.
CGTCGGCCGGCGGGCCCACGGGCGCCCCCGCCCCGGCCGCACCCGTCGTCCAGCGGCAGGTGGCCGGCGGTGGCACCGCCCCCGGCCCCGCCGCCGTCCCCCCGGGGGTGCCGGTGACCGCCGTGCCCGCGAGGACGGTGCGGCGCACGCCTGCCGGACCAGCGGCGCCCGGGCGGAGCGCGGGCGGGGACACGGTCCGGCCGACGGGAGACGCGCGGGATCCCGGGATCGATCTGGACGAGCTGGCGCGGCGGCTGCTGGACCCGATGGCACGGCTGTTGCGGGCCGATCTGCGGCGCGGCCGGGAACGTGCGGGCCGTCCCCACGACGGACGCCGCTGAGGACTGGGAACGGATGGACTGCGGATGACGGACAACATCTTCGCGACGAGCGTGTTCTTCCGGCTCGCGATCGGCGGCAACGACCTCGGCGCCTTCCACACGTGCTCCGGCATGGGGGCCCAGGTGGAGATGGAGACGTACGCCGAGGGCGGCAACAACGGCTTCGAGTGGCAGTTACCCGGCCGGGTGACCTGGTCGAACATCACGCTCACCCGGCCGGTCACCGCCGACACGGCGAAGATCGGGCGCTGGCTCGACGACACGCTGCGGCGGGTGGAGCCGAAGGACGGGGAGATCGTGGCGCTCAGGCCGGACCTGAGCCGGATCATCAGCTGGCAGGTGCTCGGCATCGTGCCGGTGCGCTGGCAGGGGCCGTCGTTCGATCCGGCCTCCTCGCAGCCGGCGGTGGAGACGCTGGAGATCGCCCACGAGGGACTGAGGCCTTCCTGATGGCCGCCGTCCGTACCAACGTCGCCAGGGCCCAGCTGACCCTGAGGGAGCCCCCGACGGCCGTCGGCGCCAAGCCGGGCGGGACGATCGCGCGGCTCAGCCTGCAGTTCAACCCCAACACCCTGCAGCTGCGCAAGACCACCGAGTGGCGGCGCACCCCGTCGCGGATGGCCGGGGAGTCGGCGCTGCCGGAGTTCGTCGGCAGCGGGCCGCGGGAGCTGAGCCTGGAGGTCTTCCTCGACGCCACCTCCACCCACGACAACTCGGTCGAGCAGGCGGTGGAGAAGCTGATGAAGGGGTGCGTGCCCACCCCGGCGAGTCTCGCGCGGAAGAAGCCGGCGAGTCCGTGGGTGCGCTTCGAGTGGGGCACGGCCCGTACGACGTCGTTCGACGGCGTGCTGTCGAGCCTGTCGGTGACGTACACGCTGTTCGACGTGGACGGCAAGCCGCTGCGGGCGACCTGCTCGCTGTCGGTCGCGGAGGCCAGCGTCGACCCGGCGGGGCAGAACCCGACCTCCGGCGCGCGCACGGCCCGCAGTACGCACACCGTGGTGGCCGGGGACAGTCTGCCGCTGCTGGCGTGGCGGGAGTACGGGGACGCGACGGCCTGGCGGGTCATCGCGGAGGCGAACGGGATCGACGACCCGATGGCCCTCGCGCCCGGCACCGAACTGGTGGTGCCGGCGCTGGGCGACGCGGGCGATGAGGGGGAACGGTGACCACACCCGAGGCACGCGGCGGCCGGTCGTTCGCGGCGGACCCCGTCGTGGAGGCGCCAGGTGAGCTGCCGCGGATCTGGGCGGCGCAGCTGGTGAGCTGTGTGGTGGACGAGAACGTGGGTCTGCCGGACACCGCGGTGCTCACCTACCGCGATCCCGACCACGAGTTCCTGAGGTCGACCGGCATCACCCTCGGCACCCCGCTGCGGGTGTCGGTGGTGACCGTCTCCGGGCAGGCGCGCGAGCGGCTGTTCAACGGCGAGGTCACAGCCGTGGAGATCGACCGGGACGGCACGGGGTCGTTCACCGTCGTACGCGCCTGTTCCGTCGCGCACCGGCTGCAGCGCGGCCGGAAGGTGGTGGCGTACCGGAACATGACGGCCGCGGCGATCGTCCGCAAGGTGGCCGCCGGGGCGGGGCTGCCGTGCGGCACGGTGGAGGCCGCGCCGGTCACCTACCGGCAGTTGTCGCAGGCGAACGTCTCCGACTGGGAGTTCCTGCAGTACCTGGCGGGCGAGAGCGGTGCGCTGGTGCGGGTCGACGACCAGGGGGTGCTGCAGTTCACCAGGCCGGAGAAGGCCTCCGGCGCGCCCGCGCCGTCGACGCCGGCCACCCAGAGCCCGATGGTGCTGGAGTACGGGCGGAATCTGCTGGCGCTGCGGGCCGCGCTGTCGGGTGCGGACGGGGCGTCCCAGGTGGAGGTGCGCGGCTGGGACGTGACCACCAAGACGCCGCTGGTGGCCCGGCGGCAGTCGGTGACGAGCGAGACCGTGCTGCCCGGCCTCGCCCCGGAGCTCGGCGCCCGGTTCGGCTCGTCGGCGAAGCTGACCGTGACGGACACGCCGTACCGGACGCAGGCCGAGACGACCGCGGCCGCGAACGCCACCGCCGCCCAGGTGAGCGCCGGTTTCGGCGAGTTGGAGGCGGTGGCCGAGGGCAATCCGCGGCTGCGGGCGGGCCGTCCGGTCGCGCTCGGCAACGTGGGGCCCGCGTTCTCCGGCAAGTACACGGCGACGGCGGTGCAGCACACCCTGGAGCCGCACGGCGGCTACCGGACCACGGTGTGGGTGAGCGCGAGCCCGGACCGCTCCCTGGCCGGTCTGGTGACCGGGGCCAACGCGCCCGGCCGGGGCCCGCGCATGCCGGGTCTGGCGATCGGCGTGGTGACGGACGTGCGCGAGCCGGGCGGTGCGCGGAGCGGAGGGGTCCGGCTCACGTTCCCCTGGCTGGACGACACTTATGTCACCGACTGGGTGCGTACGGTGCAGTGGGGCGGCAAGGGCGGCGGGGGCGTGGTGAGCCCCGAGGTCAACGACGAGGTGCTGGTCGGCTTCGAACAGGGCCTGCTGGACCGGCCGTACGTCATCGGCGGCCTCTACAACGGCGTGGACCGGCCATCGCCGCACGACGTGCCGCTGGTCGACGGGACCAGCGGCAAGATCAACCGCCGCTCCGTGGTGTCGCGTTCGGGACATCGCGTGGAGCTGCTGGACGCGCCCGCTCCGGGGCCGTCCGGGGTGCGGCTGCGCACGGCGGACGAGCGGCTGGAGGTGGTGCTGGACGACCGGCACGACCGCATCGAGCTGACCGTGTACACGGCCGGCGGCCGGCGCGCGGTGTCCTCGCTGCGGCTGGACGAGGGCGGGATCACGCTCGACGCGACGACCGGCACGGTGCGGGTGAAGGGCGGGAGCGTGGAGATCGACGGCACACAGTCGGTGACGGTCGACGGCCGGTCGGTGACCGTCACCGGGCACACGGACCTCAGCCTCGACGGCGGCCTGCTCGGAGTGCTGAAGGCGGATCTCGTGCGCATCAACTGACCGCCGTACCCCGCTGTTTCCCCTTTCCGCCGACGCCACGAACTCCGAGGAGCCCCGCATGCCCGCCGCAGCCCGTACCGGCGACCCCACCAGCCACGGGGGCGTGATCGCCACCCCGCCGCCCGGCGCCGCCGCGACGGTGGCTCGGGTGCTGATCGGCGGTCGGCCCGCCGCCGTCGTGGGGAGCCTGCACACCTGCGTGGTGCCCCCGCACGCGGCCATGGGACCGGCCAACGTGGTCCTGCCCGCTCCGGGCGCGCTCGTCTCGGGCGAGGTGCTCATCGGCGGACTGCCGGCCGCGCGGGCGGGCGACTCCACCGCCTGTGGCGCGACGATCCAGATCGGCGCCCTGAACGTCCGGATCGGGGGCGTGTGATGAGCGAGCGGTTCATCGGCCGGGGCTGGGCTTTCCCGCTACGGGTCGGGCCGACGGGCGGGATCGCCCTGGTGGAGCGGGAACGGGAGATCGAGGAGGCGATCCGGCTGGTGCTGGGAACCGCGCCCGGCGAGCGCCCGATGCGGCCGGAGTTCGGCTGCGGCATCCACGACTACGTCTTCGCGCCCGGCGACGGCGCCACCGCGGGGCGGATCGCGCGGGCGGTGCGCGAGGCGCTGGAGCGGTGGGAGCCGCGGATCACGGTGGACGACGTGGTGGTCGCCTTCGACGCGGTGGACGACGGAACCCTCTACATCGACGTGCGCTACACGGTGCGTTCCACCAACGACCGGCGCAACCTGGTGTTTCCCTTCTACACGATCCCCTCCGAGGAGGGGACCGAGGAAGCGGTCGCGGACTGACATGGCCCTGCCCTCCCCCAACCTGGACGACCGGCGGTTCCAGCAACTCGTCGACGAGGCGAAGCGGTATGTGCAACAGCGCGCCCCGGAGTGGACCGACCACAACGTCTCCGACCCGGGTGTCACGCTGATCGAGACGTTCGCCTATCTGGTGGACCAGTTGCTGTACCGGCTGAACCGGGTACCGGACAAGAACTACACCGCGTTCCTGGACCTGTTGGGGATCCGGCTGTTCCCGCCCGCGGCGGCGAGCGCCGAGGTCGACTTCTGGCTGTCGGCGCCGCAGTCCGAAGCGGTGACGCTGCCCGCCGGTACCGAGGTGACGACGGCGGACGGCGAGGCGGAGGAGCCTGTGGTCTTCACAACCACTCAGGAACTGCGCGTGGTGCCCAGCGAGTTGATCCGGCTGGTGACCGCTCCGCGCGCCGGTGACCAGACCGACCGCACGCGTGAGCTGGGCGAGGGCCGTGACGTACGGTGCTTCCAGCCGGCGCCCGAGCCGGGGGACGCCCTGCTGTTCGGGCTGCCCACGGCCGTGCCGCGGTGCATCGTCGCCGTACGGCTGGACAGCCGGGTGGAGGGCGTCGGCGTGGACCCGCGCCAGCCGCCGCTGGTGTGGGAGGCGTGGGACGGCGGCCGCTGGCAGGTGTGCGAGACCGGCTCGGACACGACGGGCGGCCTGAACCGGCCCGGCGAGGTGATCGTGTACGTCCCGGCCGGGCACACCGCGTCCGTGATCGGCGGCACCCGGGCGGGCTGGCTGCGCTGCCGGGTCACCGAGGCGGAGCCGGGCCAGCCGTTCTACTCGGAGTCCCCGACCGTGCGGGAGGCGGCGGTGTTCACGGTCGGCGGCACCGGCACGGTGGAGCACGCCGAGACGGTCACGGACGTGCCGCTCGGGGCGTCGGAGGGGGTGCCGGGCCAGAGCTTCCGGCTCGGCCGGCCGCCGGTACTGCTGGACGGCGAGCCGCCGGTGGTGGAGGTCTCCTCGGCGGACGGCTGGCGGCGCTGGGAGGTGGTCGAGCACTTCGGCCGCTCCGGACCGGGCGACCGGCACGTCCAAGTCGACGCCACGACGGGCGAGTTCGTCTTCCCGCCCGCGCTGCGCGAGCCGGACGGCACGCTGCGGCTGTGCGGTGCGGTGCCGGAGAAGGGCGCCCAGATCCGGGTGTCCCGCTATCGCACCGGCGGCGGTCCGGCCGGCAATGTGGCCCGGGGCGCGATCTCGGTGCTGCGCAGCTCGGTGCCGTACGTCGCGCGGGTGACCAACCGGGAAGCGGCGCGCGGCGGGGTGGACGGGGAGACCGTCGCCAACGCCAAGCTGCGGGCGCCGGACGCGCTGCGGATGCAGGAGCGGGCGGTGACGGCCGAGGACTACGAGATCATCGCCCGGCAGGCGGCGCCCTCGGTGCGCCGGGTGCGCTGTCTGCCCGCGGCCCAGGGCGCGGGCGCGGTGCGGGTGCTGGTGGTGCCGGACGCCGTGGCCGATGAGGGCGACCGGCTCCGCTTCGAGCAGCTGATCCCCTCGGACCAGGTGCTCGCCGCGATCGCCGGGAGCCTGGACGAACGGCGGCTGATCGGGACCCGGCTGGTGGTGGAGCCGCCGGCCTACCAGGGCGTCACGGTCGTCGCCCGGCTCGCGGCGGCCGCCGAGGAGACCGACCGGGTACGGGACGCCGCGCTCGCCGCGCTCTTCCGGTACCTCAACCCGCTGCGCGGCGGCCCCGACGGCACGGGATGGCCGTTCGGGCGGCCGGTGCAGTACGGAGAGGTCTTCGGCCTGCTGCAGCGTGCCACCGGCAACGCGCTGGTGGAGGAGATCCGGCTGTTCGCCGCCGACCCGATCACGGGCCGGCGCGGCAGCCCGGCGGACCGCGTCGACGTGGCCGCGGGGGCGCTGGTGTTCTCGTACCAGCACCAGGTCGTCGTCCAGCCGCTTCAGCCGGGAGGCCCGGCATGAGCCGCGCCGCCGTTCCCGGTCTGCCGAGCCGGCACCCCATCGGCGGGCTGCTGCCCGCGCTCTACGCCGACGACGACGTCGCCCAGCGCTTCACCGCCGGTCTGGACACCGTCCTCGCCCCGGTGTTCGCCACCCTGGACAACCTGCCGGCCTACCTCGACCCCCGCGTGGCACCGCTGGACTTCGTGGCCTGGCTGGCGTCGTGGGTGGGCGCCGCCGACGACCCGGACCGGTCCGCGGAGCTGCGCCGCGAGGCGGTGGTGCGCGCGGTGGAACTGCACCGCCGGCGCGGCACCCGGCGCGGCCTGGTGGAACGGCTGCGGCTCACGCTCGGGGTGAACGCCGACGTCAGCGGCGACGGCGGGGCGGTGTGGTCCCGTACGGCGGGCGCCGCGCTGCCGCCGGAGCCGTCCGGCGAGGTGGTGGTCCGGGTGTGGCCGGGGCGCGACCCGGTGGTGGACGAGGCCCGGGTCCGGGAGACCGTCCGCGCCCTGTGCCCGGTCCATGTCTCGTGCCGGGTGGAGGTCCTGCCCGGCCCGCCCGCCGACGAAGGGAGGTGACGCCGTGCGCGCGTGTCCCGTGTGCGGAGCGTCCAACGAGCCCGATGACGACTTCTGCTCCAACTGCGGTTCGTACCTGGGCTGGTCCGAGGAGGGCTCGCGGAGCCCGTCCGCGCCGGCGTCCGGCTCCGCGCCGGATGCCGCACCGGCTGCGGTTCAGGAGCCTGCCGCGCCGTCGGCCGGGGAGCCGAGCGCCGCGCGGTCGTCCCGTACGTCACCCACCGCGCCACCGGGTACGTCGTCCTTGCGGACGAGGCGGACGGGCCGGTCCCGGCGGGACGCGGAGCCCACACCCGGTGCCGCTCCCGAGGGCACGCCCGAGCCGGAGCGGTCCGCTCCTCCCCCGCCACCGCCGGCTCCGGACGCCCCGGCAGGCGACGACAGGGTTCCGGCGGGGGGGAGTTCGTCCCCCGTGGCAGGCGCAGACGGCGAGGACCGCCGTACGGACAGCACCGGTCCGGCCCCCTCCCACACCCCCGCGTCCGCGTCCGGCACATCCGACGCCACGGGACGGCCTCCGCAGGCCCCGGCCCGGCAACCGGCACCGCCCGAACGCGAGCCGGAGCCCGGGCCCGGGGCCGTTGGGCCCGTGCAGCCCGCGAAGCCGGTCGCGCCGCGGCCCGTCGTCCGGCCCGTGGCGGCGCCGCAGGAGGTGTCCGGCGTGCCCTGCCCGGCGTGCGGTACGCCCAATCCGCCCGGCCGCCGGTTCTGCCGGCGCTGCGCCCATCCCCTGACCCCGGCGGCGCAGCGGACCGCGCTCCCCTGGTGGCGGACGCTCTGGCCGCTGCGGCGCCGGGTGCGGGCGGGATCGGGGCGGTGGATCCGGTTCCTGGTGATCCTGGCCGTGGTCGTGGCGCTGTGCGTGGGCGGTTTCCTCCTGCTGCCCGCCGGGCACGCCCTGTTCGAGGACACCCGGGACAAGCTCAGCGGCACCAAGGCCGTCACACCGGTCGGCGTCCGGGCGAGTGCCGAGGTGCCGGGGCATCCGGCGAAGAACACCACGGACGGGATCAGCAACCACTACTGGGGAGCGCCCGGGGCGGGGGCGTCGATCACGTACACCTTCGGCAAGCCGTTCCGGATGGTCGACCTCATCGTCACCAACGGCGCCTCGCGGGAGCCCGAGGAGTACCACCGTGAGGCACGGGCGCTGCGCATGGACATGGAGGTGACGTCGGCGGACGGCTCGGTGCACCGCAAGGAGATCGACCTCAGCGACAAGGCGGGCGACCAGACCGTCGCGACCGGGATCGACGACGTGGTGAAGGTGCGGCTGGTGCTGGGCTCGGTCACGGGACTCACCGCGGGGCGTCATGTCGCCGTCGGCGAGGTCGAGTTCTTCCAGCGGAGCTGACCCGCGCCGCCGGGCGCGGCCGGGTCAGCGCGGCGCGTCCATGCGCTGGGTGCCGACGACCGACAGCAGCCGGAGCGCCTCCTCGGAGGGCGAGCCCGGGACGGCCGTGTAGATCACGACCTGCTGGTCCCGGTCGGTGAGGTCGAGCGCGTCGCAGTTGACGGTGACCGGCCCGACCAGGGGGTGCCGGAACGTCTTGCGCAGGGTGGGCGCCACGGCCACCTCGTGGGACGCCCACAGCCGGGCGAACTCCGCGCTGCCCTCGCGGAGTTCGCGGACCAGCCCGGCCACCTCGGGGTCGTCCGGGTAGCGGGCGGCGGCCGTGCGCAGGCGCCGGACGGCGTGCCGGGCGAAGGCGCCGGCGTCGGACACGCCGTACAGCGGCCGTCCCTGCGGGTGCGGTCCGAGGAAGGCGCGGCGGGCGAGGTTGCGCTCGCGCCGTGACAGGGCGGAGAAGTCCTCCATGAGGGCGGCGGCCAGGTCGTTCCAGGCGAGCACCTCCAGCGTGGCGGAGGTGACGAAGGCGGCGGAGCCCGGCAGCCGGTGCACGAGGTCGAGGACGGCCTGCGGCACCGCGCGGGAGGGGCCGGGCGGCGGGCTCGGCGAGGCACCGGCCAGCAGGTGGAGGTGGTCGCGTTCGGCGTCCGTCAGCCGCAGGGCGCGGGCCAGCCCGGTCAGCACCTCGCGCGACGGGCGCGGGGCGCGGGCCTGCTCCAGGCGCGCGTAGTACTCGGTCGAGATGTACGCCAGCTGCGCCACCTCCTCGCGGCGCAGTCCCGGGGTGCGGCGGCGCGGCCCGGCGGGCAGCCCCACGTCGGCGGGCCCGATCCGCTCGCGCCGGCTGCGCAGGAAGGCCGCCAGCTCTGTTCTGTCCACGCCTCGAGTGTGCCCGGGTGCGCCGGACGCATCCAGGTACCGCCGGTGCCTGGATGCGTCCGGCGCACCGGCGGGAGGCTCGGCGTCATGGAGAACACAGACATCCCCGCATCCGCTCCCTCGGCTCCGGGCCTGCTGGCCGGCAAGGTCGCCTTCGTCACCGGCGCCGGGCGCGGGATCGGCGCGGCGGCGGCCCGGCTCTTCGCCCGGGAAGGGGCCCGGGTGATGCTCGCGGCCCGTACGGAGGCCCAGTTGGCGGCGGTGAGCGCGGAGATCCGGGCGGCGGGCGGCACCGCGGAGCACGTGGTGTGCGACCTGGCCGTACCGGCGAGCGTGCAGGGCGCGGTGGACCGTACGGTCGAGGTGTACGGCCGTCTCGACGTGGCCTTCAACAACGGTGCGACGATCCAGCCGCCCGGCCCCATGGACCGGTTGCCGGAGGCCGACTTCGACCGTGTCTGCACGGTGAACCTCAAGGGCGTCTGGCTGGCCATGGTCGCCGAGGTCGCCGCGATCCGGGCGGGCGCCGGCACCGGCGCCATCGTGAACAACTCGTCCGTCGGCAGCCTGCGCGGCAATCCCGAACTGCCCGCTTACGGCGCGGCGAAGCGGGCGGTGAACAGTCTGACCGAGTCGGCCGCCGTGACGTACGGGCCCGAGGGCATCCGGGTCAACGCCATCGCGCCCGGGAACACGCTGACGGAGATGATCCGGCGCTGGGAGGAGGACTCCCCCGGTCTGCAGGACCGGCTCACCGCCCTCACCCCGCTGCGCCGCGCGGCCGACCCCGCGGAGATCGCCGAGGCCGCCGCGTGGCTGCTGAGCGACCGCGCCTCCTTCGTGACCGGCGCGGTGCTCCAGGTCGACGGCGGCGCCCGGGCGTGAACTCCTGCCCGGCCCGGGTCAGTCGAGGCCGAGCACGCTCATGGTCCGTTCGGCCATGCGCTGTTCGCCGAGGGCGTTGGGGTGGACGGGCACGACGTTCGTCCCGAACAGCAGCGCCTCGATCCAGCGGGTGCCGATCGGCCGGCAGGCGTCATGGCCGGCGGAGGCCTGGGAGAAGTCCACGTACGTGGCCCCGGTCTCCTCGGCGGCGCGCCGCACCACGGCGCTGAGGTGGGCCTGGAGGGCGTGCAGGTACGGCACGTCGCCCTCGGCGACGTGCAGTCGGGCGAAGCAGGACGGGTCGGCGGTGGCGGGCGTGATCCAGGGGTAGCCGAGCACCGCCACGCGGGCGCCCGGCGCCTTGGCCCGTACGGCGCTCAGGGCGCTCCTCAGGGCGGGGTAGGTGTGGGCGTCGACGGCGCCGTCGAAGTCGCCCGCCCCGAGCGGGTGGACCCCTGGATCGCCGAGGGTCTGCGCACCTGGCGGCAGGGCTTCCGCCCCGGCCTCGGCTCTCCGGTCTCGCGCGATCTGTAGCCTGCTCCGGCAGGCCCGGCCCGAACTGGCGCCGCTGTCGCACGCCGTGCCGGCCCGCGAGTACCGGCGCGCCCGCCGGGCCGAGGACAAGCAGGAACGACGGCGCCGGAGGGAACCGCGCGGCCGCGGGCGCGGTACGCGCGCCTGACATCCGCCCCGGCCGTGCCGCCACCCCTTACGGAGTCGTGACGTGCGGCCCGCGTCGCCGGGCGGCGGCCCCGGCCGAGGCTAGCGTGGCCGTATGCGTGTACTGGTCACCGGCGGTGCCGGGTTCATCGGGTCCCATGTCGTCGAGGCGCTGCGGGCGAGCGGGCACGAGCCGGTCGTGTACGACGTCCGGGACGATCCCGGCGCCGACGTGCGCGACCCCGCGGCGGTCGCCCGGGCGCTGGCGGGTGTGGACGCCGTCTGTCACCAGGCGGCGATGGTCGGGCTCGGCGACGGTGTCGCCGACGCGGCGCAGTACGTCTCGCGCAACGACCTCGGCACCGCCGTCCTGGTCGCGGCCATGGCGGAGGCGGGGGTGCGGCGCCTGGTGCTGGCCGGGTCGATGGTGGTCTACGGGGAGGGCCGATACACCTGCTCCCGGCACGGGGTCGTACGGCCCGGCCCCCGCAGCGTCGCCGACCTCGACGCGGGCCGCTTCGAGCCCCGGTGCCCGCGCTGCGGGGCGGAGTTGAGCCCGGGGCTGGTCGGCGAGGACGCCCCGGCCGATCCGCGCAACGTGTACGCGGCGACCAAGCTGGCCCAGGAACACCTGGCCGCCGCGTGGGCCCGCGCCACCGGCGGGTCGGCGGTGTCGCTGCGCTACCACAACGTGTACGGCCCCCGGATGCCGCGCGACACCCCGTACGCGGGGGTCGCCTCCTTCTTCCGGTCGGCACTGGCTCGCGGGCAGGCGCCCCGGGTCTTCGAGGACGGGCGGCAGCGGCGGGACTTCGTCCACGTCCGCGACGTCGCGGAGGCGAACGTGGCGGCGCTGGAGGCGGAGCCTGCGCCGGGCGCGCTCACGGCGTACAACACCGGCAGCGGCGAGCCCCGTACCGTCGGCGAGCTGGCCCGGGCGCTGGCCGACGCCCACGGCGGGCCGCGCCCCCGGGTCACCGGACAGTACCGGCTCGGGGACGTACGGCACATCACCGCGGACTCCTCCCGGCTGCGCACCGATCTTGGTTGGCGGCCGCGGGTCGGATTCGCCGACGGCATGCGGGAGTTCGCGCGGGCCGCCCCGCGCGAGGGGTGACCGCGCGGGCCCGGTGCCCGGGCCGGCGACGTTCGCCCCGTCGCGACGCCCGGCACGCTCCCCCGCCGCACGGGAGGTTCCCCACCCGCCGCGCCGGACGCCGCTCCTCGACGGGCCGACGTCGCCCGCCCGGGTCCTAGGGCGCCGTGGGCAGGGTCACCTCGAAGCGGCATCCCCCGGGGATGTTGCGGACACTCGCCCGCCCCTGGTGCGCCTCCACGATGCCCCGGACGATGGCGAGGCCGAGGCCCGCGCCCGCCGGGGGCGTGCGGGCGTCGGTGCCGCGCCAGCCGGTGTCGAAGACGCGGGGCAGGTCCTCCTCGGGGATGCCTCCGCAGCCGTCGGTGACGGACAGGACCACCGCGTCCCGGGTGCGTTCGGCGGCGATCGCCACGGTGCCGTCGGGCGGGGTGCGGCGGATGGCGTTGACCAGGAGGTTGCCGAGGACGCGGGTCATCTCCTTGGCGTCGACCTCGACGGGGACGGCTGCGACGGCGTCGCCCACCAGTCGTACGCCGTGCTCGCGGGCGAGCGGGTCGGCTCCGGCCAGCGCGTCGCCGACGAGGTCGTACAGCGAGATCCGGGAGGGCTGCAGCGGAAGGGTGCCCGCGTGGATGCGGGACAGTTCGAAGAGGTCGCCGACCATGTCGTTGAGGCGTTCGACCTCGGTGCGGATCTGCTTGAGGTAGCGGCCGGGGTCCGTGGCCACGCCGTCCTCCAGCGCCTCGGACATGGCGCGCAGTCCGGCGAGCGGGGTGCGCAGGTCGTGGGAGATCCAGGCGACCAGTTCGCGCCGGGACTTCTCCAGCGCCCGCTCGCGCTCACGGGATTCGGCGAGCCGCGCGCTGGTGACCGCCAGCTCCCGGCCGAGGGCGTCCAGTTCGGCGGTGGCCGGGCCGTGCGGGGCGGCGAAGGCGCCGGCCTCACCGAACGAGCGGGCAGCGTCGGCCAGTTCGCGGCTGCGGGCGACGACCCAGCGGCCCAGGAGCAGGGCGGTGGCGAACGAGACCACGGCCGCCATGGCGACGACGGTGGTGACCACGCTCAGGTCGTGCGAGGACAGGAACATCGCCCAGGCGACGGCGAGCGTGCCGGCGAGCATCGCGACGACGCCGACCGCCGCGACGACGGCGAGCGAGGCGGTGAGCGAGCGGCGGCGGATCAGGCGCAGCACGACCGCCCCGCTCACCCCGGCGGCCGCGGCGCCGGCGAAGGCGTACAGGGCGATGAGGAGGGTGTCGCGCATGGTCAGGACACCGCCTCGCCGGAGCCGGAGGCGGGCTCGAAGCGGTAGCCCACACCCCAGACGGTCTGGATCAGCCGGGGCCGGGCCGGGTCGTCCTCCACCTTGCCGCGCAGCCGGCGGACGTGGACGGTGACCGTCGACAGGTCACCGAAGTCCCAGCCCCAGACCTCGCGCATCAGGTCCTCCCGGCTGTACGCCCGGCCCGGGTGTCGCAGGAAGAAGGCCAGCAAGTCGAACTCCCGCAGGGTCAGGGCGAGTTCGGTTCCGTTCTTGGTGGCCCGGCGGGCCGGGGGGTCGACGGCGAGTCCGGCCGCGGCCAGCCGGTGCCCGGCGCCGGCGGGGCGGCTGCGGCGCAGCACCGACTCCACCCGCAGCACCAGTTCGCGCGGGCTGAAGGGCTTGGTGACGTAGTCGTCGGCGCCGACCTCCAGGCCCAGGATCCGGTCGTCCTCGTCGCCGCGGGCGGTGAGCATGATGACCGGCACGGGGCCGCCGTCCCGCATCCGCCGGCACACCTCCAGGCCGTCCATGCCGGGCAGCATCAGGTCGAGCACGACGAGGTCGGGGCGGTGGGCCGCGGCGCGGGCCAGGGCCGTGGGGCCGTCGTCGGCGCGGTCGACCGCGTAGCCGGCGCGGCGCAGGTATCCGGTCACGATCTCGGCGACGGTCGGGTCGTCGTCGACGACCAGGACCCGGGCCGCCTGGCCTGCGGCTTCGGTTCCATGGGGCGGGTACGGCGAGTGCATGCCTCCAGCCTCGCACCGCCGGGCCGGCGCCGCCGGGGCGGGAGGTCCGGCGTCCGCGTTTCGTAAGGTCCTGAAGTCCGATATGCCCGATCGGTGTTCGTAGGGTGAAAGCCGTGACGACCCATTCCACGGACGTCGACGTGGTGCTGCCCTGCCTGGACGAGGCCGAGGCCCTGCCCTGGGTGCTCGGCCGGATCCCCGCCGGGTGGCGCGCCCTCGTCGTCGACAACGGTTCCACCGACGGCTCCGCCGAGATCGCCCGCGCGCTGGGGGCGACGGTGGTGCGCGAGCCGCGACGCGGCTTCGGCGCCGCCTGCCACGCCGGGCTGAGCGCGGCGACGGCCGCCGTCGTGTGCTTCTGCGATTGCGACGCCTCCCTCGACCCGGCGCTGCTCGAACCCTTCGTCCGGGAGGTCCGGCAGGGCACGGCCGACCTCGTCCTCGGCCGGCGCCGGCCGCAGGGCCGGGGCGCGTGGCCCGCGCACGCCCGGGCCGGCAACCTGGCGCTGGCCCGGATGCTGCGCCGGCGCACCGGACTGCGCCTGCACGACCTGGGCCCGCTGCGCGCCGCCCGCCGCGAGGCGCTGCTCGCGCTGGACCTCAGCGACCGGCGCAGCGGCTACCCGCTCCAGATGGTCGTCCGCGCGGCCGACGCCGGCTGGCGCATCACCGAGCACGACGTGCCGTACCGGCCGCGCTCCGGCGCCTCCAAGGTGACCGGCACGTGGCGCGGCACCTGGCAGGCGGTGCGGGACATGAGCCGGGTGCTGGCCGAGGCCCCGGCCGATCGCGGGCTCGTCCGGTGACCGCCCTCCTCGTCATCGCCAAGGAGCCGCTGCCCGGGCGGGTCAAGACCCGGCTGACCCCGCCGTTCAGTCCGATCGAGGCGGCGGAGCTCGCGGAGGCGGCGCTCGCCGACACCCTGGGTGCCGTGGCGGCGACGCCGGCGACCCGGCGGATCCTCGTCCTGGACGGCGCGCCCGGCGCCTGGCTGCCGCCCGGCTTCGAGGTGGTGCCGCAGTGCGCGGGCGGCCTGGACGAGCGGCTGGCCGACGCCTTCGCGCACTGCGCGGGCCCGGCGCTGCTCATCGGCATGGACACCCCGCAGGTCACGCCCGACCTGCTGACCGTGGACTTCACGGACTGCGACGCCTGGTTCGGCCCGGCCGAGGACGGCGGCTTCTGGGCCCTCGGGCTCGCCGCGCCGGATCCCGCGCTGCTGCGCGGGGTGCCCATGTCGACCCCGGGGACCGGGGCCGCGCAGCGGGAGCGGCTGCGGGCCGCCGGGCTGCGGGTGCGTGAGCTGCCCCGGCTGCGGGACGTCGACACCGCCGCCGACGCCCGTGCCGTCGCCGCGCTGGCCCCGCACGGCCGGTTCGCGGCGCGGCTGGCCGACTGTGCTCCGGCCGGCCCGCGATGAGCGGCCCGCGGGCAGCCTGCGCCTGGGCCGCGGCCGACCCCTACGCGGACGCGCTGCGCACCGGCCGGGGCCCGCTGTTCCTGCGCCGCGCCGACGGCTGGCTGCTGCCGCTGGAGGTGGAGCGCTGGTGCGGCCGGGCCGATGCCGTGGACCGGACCGTACTGGACCGCTGCGAGGGCGCGGTCCTGGACGTCGGCTGCGGTCCGGGCCGGCTGGTCGCGGAACTCGCAGCCCGGGGCCGTACGGTGCTCGGCGTCGACGTCAGCGAGGCCGCCGTCGAGCACACCGGGCGCCTCGGCGGGCCCGCGCTGCGCCGCTCGGTCTTCGAGCCGCTTCCGGACGAGGGCCGCTGGGACACCGTGCTGCTCATGGACGGCAACATCGGCATCGGGGGCGAGCCCGCCGCCCTGCTGCACCGGGTGGCCGGGCTGCTGCGCCCGGGCGGGCTGCTGCTGGCCGAGACCGTGCCGGCGGACGTCGACGAGCGCGCCCGGGTCGAGGTGGTCGCCGCGGTGGCCGCCGGCGCGGGCGGCGCCTCGTTCCCCTGGGCCCGCCTCGGTACCCCGGCCCTGCTGCGCCACGCGCGCGGGGCCGGCTGGCGGCCCGCGGCTCAGTGGGAGGCGGGTGGCCGCTGCTTCGCCGCCCTGCGCAGCCGGAGCGCCAGCAGGAGCGCCGAACCGCCGAACAGGGCGGCCGTGATCAGCAGCCAGCGGGTGAGGAAACCGTCCGGGGACAGTCCGGTGAGCAGCCGGTAGCGCTGGGCCGCCATTCCGCTGATCAGCGGGAACCAGACGAGCAGAAGCAGCAGGGACAGCGCGGCCGGGACGCGAGCGTACGGCGTCCAGCCGCGCCGCCCGGCCGTGCCGAGACCGCGCACGACCAGCCGGTCCGCCAGCGCGTACAGCGGCAGCAGGACGAGGTCGTGCAGCAGGGCCGCGCCGACGATCCACAGCGCCACCCCGAACCAGTCACCGGCGAACAGCCGCAGGCCGGCGTACGCGGCGAGCGCGAACGAGCAGACGAGCAGCAGCAGGTGGACGGGGCTGCCGAGGGGCGGGCGACGCGGCCGCACCAGGCGCGGCAGGACAGGTCGCGGTCGGGGCATCACAGGTCTCCGAAGGTCAGCCGGGCCACCCACTTGGTGTTGAGCACACCGGGGGCCGCGGGCACGATGATCCGCGCCGGGTGGCCGTGGTCGGGGGACAGTTCCTCGCCGTTGACGTACAGGGCGAGCAGGGAGCGCCCGTCGGCCACCTGGTTGGCACGCAGAGCCGCGCGGCGGAAGGCGCCCTGGCGTTGCAGCGACTCCACGAGCACGTCCGGCGGATCACCGTCGTACCCGACGAGCGCGGCGAGGTCGCGCAGCCGCACCCCGCGCCACCACTGGTCGGCGGTCGACCAGCCCTCCACGCAGGCGATGGGCAACGACGAGCTGTGCAAGGGCAGTCGCAGCAACTGGGCGCGGCTGAGCCGGAGGGTGCCGGTGCGGCCGGTGACGACGAGGCGCCAGCTGTCCGCGTGGGTGTCGGCCGCGGTGATCCCGGCGTAGGCGGCGGTCTTGTTGATCTGGAAGCCGTTCGGCCCGCCGCCGGGATCGGCCGTGCCGTGCGGGGCGAGCAGGGCGGTACGGCGCAGGGGACCGCCCAGGCTCTGGCCGGCCGTGGTGAGGAACAGCAGCAGGGAGCCGCCGCCGACCAGGCCGAGCGCGCCGCGCCGGGACACGGTGGGCGCGTCGGGGCGCGGGGAGGCCAGGTCGCCCCCCTTGCTCGCGCGGTTCCGTACGGCACGCAGCGCGGCCGGGGTCTTCAGCACGGCGTGGGCCGTGAAGGCGGCGAAGAAGACCCAGGCGCCGTAGAAGTGCAGCGGGTAGAAGGAGCCGGGGAAGACGTAGTCCAGCTGGACGTTGAGCACACCGGTCGTGAACTCGAACAGCCCTCCGCCGACCAGCAGCAGCAGCGAGATCCGCTCCAGCGCGTGCGCGAGGGAGCGGGCCGGCGGCAGTGCGAACAGCTTGGGCACCACCGACCACAGCTTGGCCAGCAGCACCGGGACGAGGCCGATGCCGAGGGTGACGTGCAGGCCCTGGGTGAAGCGGTACAGCCACACCGGCCCGGTCGGCCAGGCGAAGAGGTAGAAGCCCAGCACCCCCTTGTCCGGTGTCATGTCGTTCACCCGGGACAGGCCCGGGTTGTAGGCGGCGTACGACACCAGGCCGGTCACGAACAGCACGGTGACGCCGCCGAGCAGGACGAGTCCGAGCACGGAGGTGAACCAGGTGCCGCGCAGCGGGCTGCGCCAGAAGCCGGGAGAGGTGGGAAACCGGGGATGGTCGCGCATGTCCCGACGGTAGGCCGCGCATCCCCGGTGACAGGGGGTGCGGCCCATGACGAAACGCTGACGTCCGGCCCGGACGGCGGCCACGCGTCGCGCCCCCGGCCTAGCGTTCCGGTGTGATCCGCGTTCTCCTCTCCGCCGAGCCCCGCCCCGTCCGCCGCGCCGCGCCCCGCTCCACGCGCCGTGACCTGTACGCCGTCGGGGCCGCCGCCCTCCTCGTGACGGTGGCCGTCCTGGTCGGCCGGCACATCCAGGACACCCGCCACACCCTGTTCGTGCACTGGCCGCCGCTCTTCGCCGACTGGGACCCGCACCTCGGCCCCGGCACCCCGGCGGCCCTGGCGGTGGCGGCGGCCACCGTGGCGTACGGTCCCGCCGTCGCCGCCCGGCTGCGGTGGCGGGCGCTGCTCGCGGCGGCCTGGGCGGCGGCGCTGGCCTGGATCGTCTCGCTCGCCCTGGTCGACGGCTGGCAGCGGGGCATCGCGGGGCGGCTGACCACGGCCAACGAGTATCTGCGGGTCATCGGCCGCTTCCACGACATCCCGGCCACCCTGCGCGACTTCACCCACCACATCGTCGACGGCACCGGCGACCCCTGGCCCGCGCACATCGCCGGTCATCCGCCCGCCGCCACGCTGACCTTCGTCCTGCTGGACCGGATCGGGCTGCGGGGCGGCGGCTGGGCCGGGATGTGGTGCATCGTCGTGGGAGCGACCGGGTGCGCGGCCGTGCTGATCGCGGTCCGCGCGCTGGCCGGTGAGACGCTCGCGCGCCGGGCCGCTCCGTTCCTGGTCCTGGCGCCGGCCGCGGTGTGGCAGGGGACCTCCGCCGACGGCTACTTCGCCGCCGTCGCCGCCTGGTCCGTGGCCCTGCTCGCGCTCGCCGTGACGCGGCGGTCCCCGGTGTGCGCGGCGGCCTCGGGGCTGCTGTTCGGGCTGACCTGCTTCCTCTCCTACGGCCTCACGCTCTTCGTCCTGGTCGGCGCGGCGGTGCTCCTCCTCGGCCGGGCCGGGCCGCGCGAGCGCCCCGCCCTGGCGGCGGCCCTGCTCGTCGGAGGGGCTGTGGTCCCGCTGGTGTTCACGCTCGCCGGGTTCGACTGGTGGGAGGGCTACCGCCTGCTCGTCACCCGCTACTACCAGGGGGTGGGCGGCACCCGGCCCTACGGCTACTGGGTGTGGGCCAACCTCGCCTGCGCCGCGATCATCACCGGCCCGGCCACCGCGGCGGGCCTGCGCCGCACCACCGCCTGTCTGCTCCCCCGCCGTTCCCCGCGCACCGCCGGCCCCGATGCCGCGCGTACCCGCCTCGCGCTGCTGGTGACGGCCACGCTGCTCGCCCTGCTGATCGCCGACCTGTCCGGCATGAGCAAGGCGGAGACGGAACGCATCTGGCTGCCCTTCGCCCTGTGGCTGCTGCCCGCGGGTGCCCTGCTGCCCCGGCCCCGCGCCTGGCTCGCCGCCCAGGCCGTGCTCGCCCTGCTGCTCAACCACCTTCTGTTCACCGGCTGGTGACAACGCGTCAGGCCGTGCACGGGGGTGAGTCCGCGTGACCGCCGTACGAGCGCGGGCGTTGCCCCTGGCGTGAGCGGGAGCGGGAGTGGCTGAAACGGCGTACTGGTGCGAGCGGTGCCGATGCCACTTCGCTGATCGACGACCGAGGACGGCAGGAAGGACAGGGGATGGACGTCGGCAGGTTCAATCGGCGCGGGTTCCTCGGGACGGCGGCGGCCGGGCTGGTCACCGCCGCGTCCGCGGGGACGGCGACGGCGGCGGAAGGGACGGGGGCGGACCGCGCGCGGTCCGGCGCGCCGGGGCGGGTCCTCACCTGCACCGCGCTGACCGGGGGTTCGGTCACCGGCGTCCGGTCGGGTGGCCCGCTGATCGCCGAGGTGCAGGGCGTGCTGTGGCGGATTCCGCGGGCCGGCGGCGCGGCGGTGCGGCTGACGGACTGGACACTGGAGGCGACGCGCCCCGCCCTGTCGCCGGACGGCGGGACACTGGCCGTGTGCGCCTACCGCGGCGGCGGCTTCCATCTGTGGACGCTGCGCCCGGACGGCGGCGGGCTGCGCCGGCTGACCGACGGACCGTGGGACGACCGCGGCGTGGCCTGGTCACCGGACGGCACCCGGCTGGCCTTCTCGTCCGAGCGCGGCGGTGACGCGACGGCCGGCGGCTCCTACGGGCTGTGGGTGCTCGACCCGGCCGGCGGGCAGCCGAGACAGCTCAGCGGCGGGGACTTCGAGGACTACGACCCGGCCTGGTCGCAGGACGGGCAGACACTGGTGTGCGTGCGCGCCGCCCATGCGTCCGGCGGCGGCAACGACGGCGGCCTGTCGCTGGTCCGGGTGCCCGTCGCGGGCGGCGACGCGGAGGTGGTGCGCACGGTGAGCGGGGGCCGGCTGCTGTGTCCGGCCGTCTCGCCGGCCGGCCGGATCGCCTATCTGCACCTGGCCGGGCCGGCCGCCGCCGGCGAGGTGGCCGACTCCGCGGCCCTGATGGTGGACGGCGAGGTCGTCGCGTCCGGTGAGGACCTCGCGGCCGCGCCGCCCTGCTGGCTCGGCGACGACGAACTGCTGTACGTCGGTGACGGCCGCATCCGCATCCGCTCCCTCGCCGACTCCTCCGTACGGGAGGTCGCGTTCACCGCGCGGATGCCGGTGCCGGAACCGTCCCGGCGGCGGCGCCGGCGCCCGCTCGCGCCGCGGGAACCGGCACCGCTGCTCGGGGTGCACCGGCCGGCACTGTCCCCGGACGGCCGCAGCGTGGCCTTCGCCGCCCTGAACGCCCTGTGGCTGATGCCGGTCGACGGCACGCCCCGCAAGCTCGTGCAGGAGAGCGGCGTCCACTGGGTGCAGATGCCCGTGTGGGCGCCGGACGGACGCAGCCTGCTGTACTGCACGGACCGCGACGGGCTGGTGGCCGTGCGCCGCCACCATCCGCACGACGGCACCGACGAGGCGGTGACCGGCGCCGGGCGGCTGTATCCCGCGCCGTCACCGGACGGCGCCCGGCTGGCCTGCCAGGACCTGACCGGGAACCTGCTGCTGCGCACCCTGGCCACGGGCGAGGAGCGGACACTGGCGGCGCCGCTGGCGATCGACGGACCCCCCGGAGCACCCACCTGGTCGCCCGACGGGCGCTACGTCGCCTTCTGCGACCGCAACCGGCTCAACCAGCGCTTCCGCGAGGGCTACAACCTCATCCGCGTCATCGACACCCGCACCGGCCGCGAGCGCCGTCATCTGCCCGCCGAGCACCAGTCGTTGTCCGACCGGGTGGCCTGCGGGCCGGTGTGGTCGCCCGACGGCCGCTGGATGGCGCTGGTCGCCGAGTCGGCCCTGTGGCTGCTGCCGGTAACGGCCGACGGCACCCCCGCCGGGCCCGCCCGCCGGCTCACCGACGAACCGGCCGACCACCCCAGCTGGTCGGCGGACTCCGGCACGCTCCTCTACCTCTCCGAGGGCCGGCTGCGCAGCCTCGCCGTCGCCACCTCCCGCACGCGCACGCTGCCCCTCCCACTGACCACCGGCGACGGCCCGCGTGCCGAGCCGCTGCGCATCCACGCCGGGCAGCTGTGGGACGCCACCGGCGCGCCACCGCGGCACGACGTCGACATCCTCGTCGCCGCTGGGCGGATCACCGCCGTCGAACCCCACCGCTCCCGCCGCCCCGGCCACCGCACCCTCGACGCCTCCGACCGCACCGTCGTGCCCGGACTCGTCGACAGCCACACCCACCCCTACGTGGCGACCTACGGCGCCCGCCAGAGCCTGACCGCGCTCGCCTACGGCATCACGACCACCTTCTGTCTCGGCAGCCCGCTGTACGACGCGGTCCGGCTGCGCGAGGCGGCCGGTTCCGCCGAACTGCTCGGGCCGCGGCAACTGGCCTGCGCCGAACTGCTCGACGGCGCGCGCACCGCGTACGCCATGGGCCGCGCCCACCGCACCCGGGACGGCGTACGGCGCTCGCTGCGACGGGCCACCGCCCTGGAGGTCGACTTCGTCAAGACCTATGTGCGGGCGCCGGGCGGGACGATGGCCCTGGCGGCGGAGGCGGCGCACGCGCTGGGGGTGCCGAGCGGCAGCCACCTGTGCTCGCCCGGCCGGGCGGCGGGCCAGGACCTGACCACCCATCTGCAGGCGACCCAGCGCCTGGAGTACGGGCATGCCACCACGCCGCTCGGCCACATCCACCAGGATCTTGTCGAGACGTACGCGGACGGCGGCTTCGCCATGATCATCACGCCGTTCAGCGCGCAGATCCTGCTCGCCGCCGACCCCCGGCTGGCCGACGACCCGCGCGTGACGGCCCTCATGCCGCCGTGGGACGTCGCCGCCGTGCGCAAGGAGGCCGGCTCCGCACCGACCGACCACCAACGGCAGGCGCTGGAACGGGAGATGGCGAACTACCGCGGGCTGGCCTCGCGGGGCACCCGGATCTCCCTGGGCACCGACGCGCCCCTGGTCCCGGTCGGCCTGTCCCTGCACCTGGCCCTGCGCGCGCTGCACGCGCACGGGTTCACGGCGGCCGAGGCGCTGCACACCGCGACCGTGGAACCGGCCCGCCTCTTCGGTCTCGACGCCGATCTCGGCACGGTGCAGGCGGGCAGGATCGCCGACCTGACGATCGTCGACGGCGACCCGTTCGCCGACTTCGCCACCCTCGTCGACATCCCCGTCGTGGTGCGCGACGGGGTCCCGCACACGCGGGAGGACCTGACGTCGGCCCACCGCTCCACCGCCACGACGCACGAGCCTCCCCGGGGCATGTCCTGGCTGGAGGTCGCGGAGCACCTGCGCAGGGGTGCGTGCTGCCACCCCGGCGCGAACGGATGACCGGCCGCGACGCGGACGGCGGAGGGCGGCGTCAGCCGGTGCCGTCCTCCGCCGCGCAGGGCCGGTAGGAGGGCGCCGGACCGGGGCCGGCACGATCGGCCGGAGGGCGTGGCGATGTCCTTCGTGGCTCCCAGGCCGCGCGGGACGGTCCGCTGTCCCCGGCCGGTGCCGCAGAGGGGGCCGCGCCGCAGTCCGGCGACCGGCGCCGGGACCGGATCGTCGCCCCCTTGTTCCTGCCCCGCGACGACGGCCGGGTCCGCCCAGCCGTCGCGGTCCACGTCGTCCACGCGGCGCTCACGTGACGCTGTCCGCCGCCGGTGGGGGTTGCCGGTGGCCGCGCCGGGAGGGGCCGACGACGCGGCCGGGCCGGCCGTCGTCGTGCACGTCGGCCGCAGCTCCCCCGCCGCGTCATGGGCCACCGTGCAGCAGCGGACCGACCGTGCGGGGTATGGCGGTCAGGCCTCCTCGTCCTCGCCGACGGTGCGGCTGGCCAGCCGTTCGTAGCGCTGGCGGGCGGCCTGCGGGGTGCCGAGGCCGAGCCCGAAGGCGATCTCCGGCCAGGTCATGCCCCGGCCGCGGGCCATCTCCAGGAGGCCGGCCTCCAGTTCGTCCAGTTCCGCCCGCACCGACGGCACCAGGCTCAACGCGGCCGTGATGTCGGCGTGGTCCACCTCCGGCTCCGCGTCGTCGGGCAGCGCGGCCCCGCTGAGCAGGAACGCCACCAGCCGGACGGCCTCGTGCGGCGCGAGGACCGACGGGTGGATCTGGCGCCTGCGTTGCTCGTCCGTCGCCGCGTGCCGCTCGGCGATACGGAAGAGGGCGGCCGGAACGCGCCGGGCGCGCGCCTGTTCGGGATGCGGGGGAAGGAAGGGGTCGGTGGAGTCAGCGGTCGATGCCATGGGAGAAGCATGGGGTTCCACACGACATGACGTCAACTAACTATCATGAACAACTTGTTCACTCCGGCGCGGGTACGTGGAGGCGGCGACCCGGTCCCGGACACCGAGCACCGCGGCGAGGACGACGGTGGGGGAGCTACCGGGGTGTCGTCGGTCTGGCGGCCGCTGCCCGACCAGCAGGTCGGGCTGGTCTGCCTCGCGCACCGGGACGCGGAGACGGTGAGGCTGCGGGCGCTGCGGTTCGCCCGGCCGGCACGGACCGGGCGGCCGGGTGACGAGCCCGGGGTCTGGCGCTTCGACGACAGTCCGCCGGCCATGCTGGTCGCGGCGGCTCCGGCGGAGGCGAGCCGTCTGATGGTGGTCGCCCTGGGGCCGGTACTCCGGCTCCCGGAGCGGAGCGGGCCCGGCCGCCGAGCGCCCTGGGGCACTGGTTCGCCGCGGGCGGCTTGGCGGACGGGGCGGCGGACCGCCTGTTCGTCCACCCCAACACGGTGCGCTACCGGCTGCACCGCATCAAGGAGCGCTCCCGCACGGACCCGGCCGCGCCGGCCGACCTGGGCGCGGCGCTGCGCCCGCTGCGTGTGCTGCCGTCCTGACGGGCAGGAGCGGCCCGGCCGTCGTCCCCGTCCCGCCGCCGGCTACCCCGCCATCGGGATCCGGTACACCGACACAGGCGACCGGGACTCGGCGGTGAAGGCGCCGCCCGCCCAGTCCGCGTGTCGCGACTCCCGTTCGAATCCGGCCAGTTGGGCCATGGGGTCCAGCTCGGCGGGCCAGATGTAGCGGTGCGGGCTGCGGTGCAGCTCGGCCCGCTCGGTGCCGTCGAAGCCAAAGTGGTGCGAGACCACGTGCTGGTCGAGCACGTCGTAGGTGTCCAGCCCGAGGTAGCCGGGGTCGGTGCGCCAGACGGTGGCCTCCTTGCCCGGCGGGAGCGAGCGCAGCTCAGGCACCCACAGCTCGACGACAAACCGGCCGCCGGGGCCGAGAGCGGCGGGCGGCGTTGCGGAAGCACACGACCCGTTCGGCCTGGGTGAGCAGATTGGAGATCGTGTTGTAGACCAGGTAGACGAGGCTGTACGTTCCGGGGGCGGCGGCCGTCGCCATGTCGCCGATGACCACGGGGACGGTCGCCTCGTCGGCCTTGGTGCGCAGTCGCTCCACCATCGCCTCGTACAGTTCGATGCCGGTGACCGGCACACCGCGCTCGGCGAGGGGGACGGCGACCCTGCCGGTCCCGATCGCGAACTCCAGCGCCGCACCGCCGTCCGCCAGCTCGGCGAGGCGCGCCACCGTCGGCTCCAGCACCTCCGGTGCGAACATGCCGGTACCGGGTGTGCCGTAGCGCCGGGCGGTGGCGGCGTCCCAGATGCTCCGCTGCTCCATGGCACCAACCCTGGCCTCCCGGCGGAGAGTTGTCGACCCGGTTAGCGCTTCGGCGCTCCCGCCTTCCCCGTGCCATTGACACCGGGAGCCAGTCCTCTACGGTAGATCCCCGCACAGCATGTCGCACAGCTTTCGGTATATCGAACGAACAGTCCATGGGGCGGGGACCGGGACTCCCCGCCCCATGCCATCGGCATGCGGAGGACTTCGTGACCCCACCCCTCGGCAGACGGTCCTTCCTCACGGCGGCCGGCTCGGCAGCCGCGACGGCCCTGACGGTGACCGACGCCGGCGCCGCCCCCGCGGCGTCCGGACACCCCCCGGCGCCGCGCCTGCGGGCCACTCCTGTACAGCCGTTCCCGCTGACCGCGGTGACCCTGCTGGCCGGACCGTTCCAGGACAACCAGCACCGCAACACCGCCTATCTGCGCTTCGTCGACATCGACCGGCTGCTGCACACCTTCCGGCTGAACGTCGGCCTGCCCAGCACGGCCCAGCCCTGCGGCGGCTGGGAGGCGCCGACCGTGGAGCTGCGCGGGCACTCCACCGGCCATCTGCTCTCCGGGCTCGCCCTCGCCTACGCGGGCACGGGCGACACCGTGCTGCGCGACAAGGGCCGCGACCTCGTCGCCGCGCTGGCCGCCTGCCAGGCCGCGTCGCCGTCGGCCGGTTACGGCAAGGGCTATCTGTCGGCCTTCCCGGAGAGCTTCTTCGACCGGCTGGAGGCCGGGACGGGCGTCTGGGCGCCGTACTACACGATCCACAAGATCATGGCGGGGCTGGTCGAGCAGTACCGGCTGGCCGGGAACAGCCAGGCCCTCGATGTGGTGCTCCAGCTCGGCGGGTGGGTCAACGCCCGGACGAGGAAGCTGAGTTACGCGCATATGCAGCGCGTGCTGGAGACCGAGTTCGGCGGCATGAACGACGTCCTCGCCGATCTGCACACGATCACCGGCGACGCGGTCTGGCTGGAGACCGCCGAACGCTTCACCCACGCCCGGGTCTTCGACCCCCTGGCGGCCGGCGAGGACCGGCTGGCCGGACTGCACGCCAACACACAGATCCCGAAGATGGTCGGCGCGATGCGGCTGTGGCAGGAGGGCCTGCCGGAGCGCTACCGCACCATCGCGCAGAACTTCTGGCAGATCGTCACCGCGCACCACTCGTACGTCATCGGCGGCAACAGCAACGGCGAGGCCTTCCACGAACCGGACGTCGTCGCGGGCCAGTTGTCCAACGGCACCTGCGAGAACTGCAACAGCTACAACATGCTCAAGCTGACCCGGCTGCTGCACCTCGAGAGCCCGGACCGGACGGATCTGCTCGACTACTACGAGCGCACCCTGTTCAACCAGATGCTCGGCGAGCAGGACCCGGACTCCGTGCACGGCTTCAACATCTACTACACGGGCCTCGGCCCCGGCTCCTTCAAGCAGCAGCCGTCCTTCATGGGCACCGACCCGGACGCGTACTCCACCGACTACGACAACTTCTCCTGCGACCACGGCACCGGCATGGAGACCCAGGCGAAGTTCGCGGACACCATCTACACCCACGACGGACAGCGGCTGCTGGTCAATCTGTTCATCCCGTCCGAGGTGCGCTGGCAGGAGCGGGGGATCACCTGGCGGCAGACCACCCGGCTGCCCGACACCGCCTCCACCGTGCTCACCGTCACCGCCGGCAGCGCACGGCACGAACTGCTGGTGCGCATCCCGGCCTGGGCGGCCGGTGCGCGCGTGAGGCTGAACGGCCGTACGCTGAAGAACCGCCCGGCCGCGGGCAGTTGGCTCAGCCTCGACCGCGCCTGGAAGGCCGGGGACCGGGTCGAGGTCGCCCGGCCGATGCGGACGACCGTCGAGGCCACCCCCGACGATCCGGACGTGCGGGCCGTGCTGCACGGCCCGGTGGTACTGGCGGGGGCGTACGGCGCCGAGCAGAGCCGCTGGATGCCCCGGCTGGACACCGCCTCGGTCCGGCAGACGTCGGCCGACCCGCTGCGGTTCACCGCGACGGCCGACGGGCGGACGGTGCCGCTGCTGCCCGTCGCCCGGGTCCACCACCAGTACTACAACGTCTACTGGCTGACGGGCCGAGCCCCCACGCCGCCGCCGGAGTTCGCCGCCTGGTACCGCTTCGACGAGGCGTCCGGCACGGCCGCGGCGGACGCCACCGGCAACGGGAAGACCGCGACCCTGGCCGGCGGTGCCTCCTGGACGCAGGGGCACCTCGCGGGCGCCGTGTCCCTGGACGGCGCCGACGGCCATGTCGCCCTCGCCGAGGACCTGCTGGCGGGCGCCTCCGCGTACTCGGTGGCCACCTGGGTGCGGCTCGCCGGGCAGCCCGCCGCCTGGAGCCGGATCTTCGACTTCGGCACCGGTGTCAGCGCCAACATGTTCCTCACCCCGCTGAGCGACGCGGGCACCCTGCGCTACGCGATCACCACGAGCGGCGGCGGGGCGGAGCAGCGCATCGACGCCGCCCCGCTGCCCACCGGCCGCTGGGTCCATGTGGCCGTCACCTACGGATCCGGTACGGCCGTGCTCTACGCGGACGGCCGCGAAGTGGGCCGGAACACGGCGGTCACCGTCGAGCCCCGGTACTTCGGCAACCACATCCGGGCCGCGTACATCGGCAGGTCGCAGTACCCGGACCCGTATCTGAAGGCGGCGGTCGACGACTTCCGCGTCTACGGCAGGTCCCTGGCCGCGGCCGAGGTCGCGGCCCTGGCCGGCTCCTGACCCGGCGGCCCGCACAACTACGCCTGGCGCGGTGGGAGAGACGGTGACGGCACACGGAGACGGCCGGGGCATGACCCGGCGGCAGGCGCTCGCGCTCGGCGCGGCGGTGGCGGGTACGGCCGCCCTCGAACCGGAGGGCTCCGCATCCGCGCGCGCCGTGACCGGCGGCCCGCCGCGCGAGCGGTCCTTCGACGAGGGCCGGCTGCTCCTGCGCGGCGACGCCGACGGCGCCGAGTCGCCCGGGTACGCCGACGGCTCCTGGCGGCGCCTCGACCTCCCGCACGACCGGAGCATCGAGGACCTGCCCTACGCCGGTCCGGCCGACGGCGGCGCCACGAGCGATCCCTCCCTGCCGGTGCTCAAGGACCCGGACGCGCCGCCGGCTCCCCAGGTGATCGGCCCCTTGGACACCGGGCGCCGCCAGAACGGGGGCTCGACCGGGTACACGGTCGGCGGCGTCGGCTGGTAAGGAGGCCGGCTTCGACGCGATCCGCACCGCCCGCAATCCGCCGACGCCGTCCCTGCTGGACGCCTGCGACCGGCTCGGCATGCTGGTGATGGACGAGTTCTTCGACATGGGGGACACCGGCAAGAACCCGCAGGACTACTCGGTGCACTTCGCCGAGTGGTGGGAGCGGGACCCGGCGAGCGCGGTGCTGCGCGACCGCAACCATCCCAGCGCGGTGATCTGTCCGCGCCGGGGCCCCGCCACCGGCCGTCTCGCGGGTCAGCCTCTGCGATCCGGGCGGCGGCCATGGCGCTGAGCGCGGCGTGGGGCGTCCCGTCGGGCAGGCCACGCACCCGAGGCCTTTACTTGAACTCACAAGCACCAGGTGTATCGTCCGTGTGATTCAAATTTGAATCAGCAGAACCGCCCCCGCCTGCTCGGGAGGACGCCATGCGCGTCGCCATCACAGGGTCCACCGGACTCATCGGATCCGCCCTCACCCGCTCGCTGCTCGCCGACGGCCACCAGGTCGTCCGTCTCGTGCGCGACCGGTCCGCCACCCCGCCTCGGGACGGCAGCGAGACCGCCCACTGGGACCCGGTGGCGGGGCGGGTCCAGCCCGCTGCGCTGGACGGTGCCGACGCCGTCGTCCACCTGGCCGGCGCGGGAGTCGGGGACAAGCGGTGGACGGCCGGATACAAGCGGCAGATCCGCGACAGCCGGGTCCGGGGCACCGCGGCCGTCGCGCGCGCCGTGGCCGAAGCCGACACGGCCCCGCGCGTGCTGGTGTCCGCGTCCGCGACCGGCTACTACGGCGACACCGGCGAGCGGGTCACCGACGAGGGCGGCCCCGCGGGGGACGACTTCCTGGCGTCCGTCTGCGTCGAGTGGGAGGCGGCCGCCGACCCGGCGCGGCGGGCCGGCGTGCGGGTGGTCCACCCGCGCACCGGGCTGGTGGTCTCGGCCGAGGGCGGCGCCTTCGGCCGGCTCCTCCCGCTGTTCCGGCTGGGCCTCGGCGGCAGGCTCGGCTCCGGCGACCAGTACTGGCCGGTGATCTCGCTGACGGACCACATCGCGGCGCTCCGCTTCGCCCTCGCCACCGAAGAGCTGTCCGGCCCGGTCAACTTCACGGCCCCCTGTCCACCGACGAACCGCGAGGTGACCCGCGTGCTCAGCCGCGCCCTGCACCGCCCCGCGCTCGTGCCCGTCCCCGCCTTCGCGCTGCGCGCGGTGCTGGGCGAGTTCGCGGGGAGCATCACCTGCAGCGCCCGTGTCGTGCCCGGCGCCCTGGAGGAGGCGGGCTTCGCCTTCGCCCACCCGACGTTCGGCCAGGCGCTCGACTCGGCGCTGGGGACGGCCGGTTGAGGCACCGACGCGGCCGGATCGGGACGCCGCCTCCCGCCGAGGAGCGGGTATGTCATCCACGGTGCCGGGCGCGGTACGGCGTTCGTGGTGCCGCGTGCGGGAACGGCCGTCGCGCGGGACCATGGTCGTCCCGCCGTACGGTGCCGGGTCCCGGCGAGAGGACCGGTGGCCAGGGCGACAAGGAGGAAGCCGTGTGCCGACTGTTCGGACTGATCAGCTCCCCGCACCGCACGCACGCCACGTTCTGGCTGCTGGACGCCCCCGACAGTCTCCGTACGCAGAGCCACCGGGAACCGGACGGCACCGGGCTGGGCTTCTTCGGCGCCGACGCGGCCCCGGAGGTGCACAAGGCCCCGATCGCGGCGTACGAGGACCGCGCCTTCGCCCGGGAGGCCCGGGAGGTCGAGTCCGCCACCTTCGTCGCCCACATCCGCTACGCCTCCACCGGGGGCCTGGACATGCGCAACACACACCCCTTCGAGCAGGAGGGCCGGCTGTTCGCGCACAACGGGGTGATCGAAGGGCTCGACGACCTCGACCGGCACCTCGGCGCCGACCGGTCGCTGGTGCACGGCGACACCGACTCCGAGCGCTTCTTCGCCCTGGTCACCCGGGAGACCGCGGCGCACGGCGGCGATGTGTCCGCCGGCCTCGCCGCCGCGGCGCGCTGGGTCGCCGAGCACCTTCCGCTGTACGCGCTCAACGTCATCCTCACCACCGCCGACGAGTTGTGGGCCCTGCGCTATCCCGCCACCCACGAGCTGTACGTCCTGCGGCGCCCCGCGGGCGGGCACCACGGCGCACGGCACCTGGACCACGCGGGCCGCGACGGTCATCTGCGGGTGCGCTCGGCACACCTGGCCGCCCTGCCCTCCGTCGTCGTCGCCAGCGAGCCCATGGACGAAAGTCCCCTGTGGCGGCTCATGGACCCCGGTGAACTGCTCCACGTAGGCCCCGGCCTGCGCACCACGAGCCAGGTCGCCCTGCCCGACGCACCGGCCCACCCCCTCACCCTGGCCGACCTGCGACCCGCCGCGGCCGCGTCACAGCGCCCCGCGTAGCAGGACACACCAGCGCCCTCAGGCCCGGTCGGTCAGGTCCTCGGCGTACACCTGCGACAGCGGCTGCGGGCCGACGTACTGCTGGCAGTTGCACTCCCCGGCCTCGTACCGCAGCGGCTTTTTGTTCTCGTCCCACGCCGTCGGTATCTCGACGCGCTCATGGCAGCGGCCCTCCTTGTCATGCTTGGCCAGATGGTGCGTGCACCCGCAGACCGGCTCCGGCGTGCGCTGAGCCGCTTCGACGGCCAGACGCTCCTGCCGGGCCGCCTCCATCAGCTGCAGCTTCCGCTCGTGCCGGTTGCGCAGCGCGGTGCGCACGGTGTCCGCGAGCCAGGCGAACCCACCCGTCCAGAAGAGGATCAGCACCCACCAGACCCAGTCCATCGATCCCTCTTTCCCCCTGTGCGACGCCCCTGCTTCAGGTCGCGCGCCTGTCCCGGCGCCGGGCGTCGCGGCGCCGGGACATCCGCCCAGGATAGACGCGTCCGCGCAGATCGCACCGGGCGGTGATCCGGTTCACCGGGTCGAAACTTGCGCAAGCTCTAAACTGTGCGCCGTGGACACTACCGAAGTGACGGGTTGGGAGACCGCGGTGCTCCAGGGCGGGCCGGCGGACGGGCTGCGGATGAAGGTGACGGGCCGGCCGCGCGTCGTCCAGGTGACGTACCCGTGCACGGTGGAGGCCGCCTCCGCCGGCGGCGTACGGGCCGAGGCCGTGTACGTGTACCGCCGCGACTACGGCGTGACCGGCGAGCCCCTGCGGTACGGCTTCGACATCGCCAGTCCCTGACCGGCGCGGTGGGTGCGGCCCGGCCGGGCCGCCCCGCAGGCGTGCCCGCCCGGTACCGCTCAGGAGTCGGAGTCGGGCACGTCCCGCGCCGCCGCGTACGCCTGCGCCGGGGTCATGGAGACGCCGTTGAGGCTCACCGTCCGGTACTGGCTGACCTGGGCGCAGGTCTTGGCCTCGTCGGCGGTGGAGGCGTGGGCGTTGGAGACGGCGGCATGGGTGTCGGCGGGCGCCGGCG
This sequence comes from Streptomyces sp. NPDC104106, assembly GCF_055584345.1. Taxonomy (NCBI): domain Bacteria; kingdom Bacillati; phylum Actinomycetota; class Actinomycetes; order Kitasatosporales; family Streptomycetaceae; genus Streptomyces; species Streptomyces sp. NPDC104106. The sequence continues at coordinate 143,118 of NZ_JBVJMF010000003.1, read as the reverse complement.
AGGAGCCTCCGCCGGGGAAGCTGGAGCCGCTCGGCCAGTCCGACCCGATCACCAGGGTCAGACCCGTGCCCGTGCCCTGCTTCAGATGCGCGGAGGACAGGCCGAGCGCCTTGGCGACCGTCTGCGCCTCGCCCTTCTGACCGGTGCCGTAGGTCAGGGTGGTCGTCGTCGCGGGGCTCGGGGCGTTCGCCGTGGTCGTGGCGGAGCTGAAGCCGTGGTCGGTCAGGGCGGTGGCGATGTCCGAGGCACGGCCGGTGACCGTGGTGCCGTTCTCCACCGTCACCGCGATCTGCGCGGCGGGCACGGCCGAGGCGGTGGGCTTGGCGGTGGCCGAGGCCGCCGCGGCCTTCCCGCCCGAACCGGTCGTCAGCGACTGGTCGTTGGCGATCGTGGCGAACAGGGTCTGGGCGCCCGCCCCCACGACCAGGCGCTCCTTGTTGTTCGGGTCGGGGGCCGTCTGCATGGTCGTGAACGTCATGCGCTTCGTGGGCACCTTGTTCACGTCCGTCGCGAGCGAGATCAGCTTGTTCACGCTGCCCAGTCCGTCGTCCACCGTCAGCGCCTTGGTGGCGGCGTCGGCGAGGCCGTAGACCGCGGTGGGGTCGGTGAGGGTGCCCGCGCTCTTGAACTTGCGGATCAGCGAGCTGAGGAAGATGTGCTGGGTCGTCGTACGGCCGAGGTCGCTGCCGTCGCCGAAGCCGTGCCGGGACCGGACGAACTCCAGGGCGCCGACCCCCTTGAGGGTGTGCGCGCCCTTGGACAGCTTCAGATGCGAGTAGGTGTCGTAGACGTTGTCGCTGACACACACCGAGACACCACCGACCGCGTCCGACATCTTCACGACGCCGGAGAAGTCGAGTTTCACGAAGTGGTCGATCGGGATGCCGGTGAGCTGGTGGACGGTGGCCACCTGGCACGCCGGGCCGTACTGCAGCGCGCTGTTGATCTGCCCGTAGTAGCCGTTCGTGGACTGATGCGTCTCGCTGTTCGTACAGGCGGGCACATGGGTCATGGTGTCGCGCGGGATGCTCATCACCGTGGCGTTGGAGCGGTCCGCGGATATGTGCACCACCATCTCCACGTCCGCGTTGCTGCCGGTCTGCACACCCGTGTGGGCGCAGCCGCCGCCGAGCTTGCAGTCCTCCGCGCTGGTACGACCGTCGGAGCCCATGACCAGGATGTTGATCGGGGTGCGGCCGAAGGCGTCCGCCTTCTCGGTGCCGCCCTTGCCGTCGAGCGAGAGGCTGTGGATGTTGCCGTTGAGGTGCTCGTAGAACCACCAGCCCGCGCCGGCCGTGACCACGATGAGGGTCGACATGCCGATGCCGACGATCTTCAGGACCCGTTTGCCGCGCCCTGCCTGACGGGCCCGGCGTCCGCGCTTGGCGGTGCGCGAGCGGGCGGCCGCCCGGACCGCGGCCCTGCCGCCCTGCGCCCGGGCCCCGTCGGCCTCGGACGCCCGCTGACCGGGCACCCGTGCGCTACGGCTCCGCGTGGCCTGGCCGGCGGGGCCGTCCCACGGGTCGCTCATCTCCCACTCCCATGAACGGTTGGGCCCGTCAGTCCCGGCCGAGGGGTGTACGGCCAGGACTGCGCGGCGGTGTACGGGCGGGCGGAGCGCTGCCGCTCCACCTTGCTTGCGTGATTGCGCAATCTAACAAACCTGTGGCCCGAACAGCGCAGATACACACTCGATTCACAGAGGGAGCACCTATGGGAACCGCGTGCGAACCTGGGACGGTACGGGAGCCGGAGTGTACGCCCCCCGGTTAAGAACGGTGTCAGGTGTGATCCACAACGGGGCCCATATGGGTCACATCCCCTACGAATTGCCCGTCGTGATCTTTCAAACCCTGTTCTTACACAGCCACTTCACGGACATCGCGGCCGGAGGGCGCGAGTGGTCTGTGGCCGGTGCGCGCCGTCAGCTGACCGACCATCACCCGGACCAGGGTCATCACGTCCGGGTCGTCGATGTAGTAGACCTGCCGGCGGCCCTCGCGGCGGGAGCGGACGAGCCCCGCAAGCTTCAGCTTCGCCAGATGCTGGCTGACGGCGGGCAGCGCGCCCCCCACCCGGTCGGCGAGGTGCGTGACGTCGCTCTCGCCCTGCGACAGGGCCCACATCAGATGGAGCCTGGCCGAGGAGGCGAGCAGCCCGAACGCCGCGGCGGCCTCCGCCAGCACCTCGGCAGGCGGGTCGTCGAAGCCGGCGGCGTTCTCCGTCACTGTCCTCTCCCGTCCCTGCCCTCATCACGGTCGACGCACATGCGCCCACCCAGTGTAGGCGGCGAAGGAGACGGGGAGGGCCGGCCGGGGTGCGTACCGGCCCTCGGGATCGGCTTCCGGGACCGGTCCGGGGTGGTCAGTCCTCGTAGTAGTTGTTCACGACGACGTCCGGTTCGTCGTCGTCGAAGGCCTCGTTGAGCAGCGCGCCGCCGATGAGACCGGCCGCACCGGCACCGATGAGCGCGCCGGCGCCGAAGCGGCGGCCGCCGCCCTGCTGCCCGTGGTCGTGGTGGTCGTACGGCTCCGCGTATCCCTGCTGCGGATAGCCCTGCTGGGGGTAGCCCTGCTGCGGATAGCCCTGCTGCACCGGCTGCGGGTAGCCCTGCTGGGGCGGGGTGTAGAAGGGCGGCACCGTGGTCTGCACGCGCTGCGCGCAGCCGCCGCAGGTCTGCACGGGGCGCGGCACGCCCCACTGCGGGGACCAGGTCACGGTGGTCGTGCCCGGGCCGTGGTTGGGGTCGAAGAAGCAGGTCACGGTGGAACTCCCGGTGGGTTGCGGGGATGCGGTGAACGCCGGGGCCGGCGGTGCGGCGACCGGTGGCTTGGACAGTGCGGGCTGCGGCGGCGCGGCCGCGCCCTGCGGGTGCGCGGCGAGCGGGGCCGGGCCCGGCGCCGGAGCGGGCGCGGGGCTCGCGTCGGGCGCGGGGCTCGGGGAGGTCTCCTGGAGCACCGTCACGCCGTAGTCGGTGGCGATGCCGGCGAGGCCCGAGGCGTACCCCTGGCCCACCGCGCGGAACTTCCACTCCGCGCCGTGCCGGTACAACTCTCCGAAGACCAGGGCCGTCTCGGCGGACAGACCGCCCGACGCGAGGTCGTAGCGGGCGAGTTCGGCGCCGCCGTCCCGGTCGAGGACGCGGATGTGCGCGCGGTGCACCTGCCCGAAGCTCTGGCCCCGGCTCGCGGCCTCGTAGAGGGACACGAGGAAGACGACCTTCTCGACCTGGCCGGGAACCCGGGTCAGGTCGATCTGGATGCACTGGTCGTCCCCGCCGGACGGGGCGCCCCCGCCGCCGTGGCGGACCGAACCGTCGGGACTCGTCAGGTTGTTGAAGAAGACGAAGTGCTCGTCGGACAGCACCCGCCCCGACGCGCCGCAGAGCAACGCACTGGCATCCAGCTCGTACCCGGTGTTCGCCTGCCAGCCCAGCCCGACCGTCACCGCAGTCAGACCGGGGGCCTGCTTGCTCAGCGACACGTTGCCGCCCTTGGTCAGGGACACACTCATCCACGTCCTCCGCAGCCGCTCACGCTTCCCGCGTCCATCATGATCGACGCTCCTGGAGCCCTGCCGGTTCCCCAGTTGCGCAATGTCTTAATCATGTAGCAAATCCTCGACGGGACCTCACCAGTGGCCGACGACGGCCGGACACCCCCGATGTCCACCCCTACGCTTGCGCGAACACGCAACCGACTGGAAGGCGACACCGTGGGCATCATCGGCTGGATCGTGCTGGGCCTGGCCGCCGGAGCCATTGCCAAGCTGCTGCTGCCGGGCCGCGACCCGGGCGGCCTCATCGGCACCACCGTCATCGGCATCGCGGGCGCCTTCATCGGCGGCTGGCTCTCCGCCCGCTTCCTCGACCGCCCGGTGGAGAAGCACTTCTTCGACCTGTACACCTGGGGCGCGGCGATCGGCGGCTCACTGGTGCTGCTCATCGGCTACCGCATCCTGTTCGGCAACTCCCGCGACTGAACGCTCCCCGCTCAGCGGCACATCGTCACCCTCGGGCAGGGAACACCCATCGTTCGTCCCACCGCGCACGCGACGTGACTCGGATCCCGCGGGTCCCGGATCCGCCCCGAATCTACAACACTGTAGAAACAGCGCGGCGGAGCGGCGCGAGGGACGCCGACGCCGGGAACGGAAACCGGCCACGGCCGGCGGCTCGGCACCCCGGTACGATGTGGCGTTCCTCCGGGCGAAGGGAGACAGCGGGTGACGGACCCCGATCCGCGCCGTCCGCGCAGGGCGCAGGGGGCGCTGGAGACGCAGGTGCTCACGGCGCTGCACACGGCCGGGGGACCGGTGACGGCCGGCTGGGTGCAGGAGCATCTCGCGGCCGACCTCGCCTACACGACCGTGGTGACGGTCCTGGCCCGGCTGCTGGCGAAGAACGCCGTGGCGCGCCGCCGCGAGGGCCGGTCCTTCGTGTGGATGCCCACCGCGGACGAGGCCGGGCTGGCCGCGCTGAAGATGCGCAAGGTCCTCGACGGCGAACAGGACCGGCGAGCGGTCCTGGCCAGTTTCATCACCGCGCTGCCCGAGGGCGACGAACAGGTGCTGCGCGAACTGCTGGACCAGGCCGCCGGCGAGGACTGAGGACGAGACGCACGCCACGATGGGAATCTTCGTCCTCCTCCCCCTGATCCTGCCGCTCACGGCCTGGCCGATCGCCCGCCTGGCCGAGCAGCGTCTGCATCCGCGCACCGCGACCGTGCTGCTGACCTGGGTCTGCACGGTCATGGCACTGTGCAGCACGGTCTGTCTGGCCCTGCTGATGGTGGTCGGCACGGCCCAGTTGCCCGGCAATCCGCTGCCCGACGGCTGGTCGGATCCCGAGGTGCGGGAGAGCGTGCCCCGGCACGAGGTCGCGGGGAAGGCCGCGATCCCGGCACTGCTCTCGGTCGTGGCCGCCTGCGGCCGCTCGCTGCTGCGCCACCGGCGGGTACGACGACGGGCCCACGCGGCGCTGAGGGGGCTGCCGCCCACTCCGGTCGCCGTGCTGCCGGATTCCCAGCCGTACGCGTACGCGCTGCCGGGCGGGCCGCGGGACCGGATCGTGGTGTCCACGGCGATGCTCGGCTGCCTCGCGTCCAGCGAACGGCGCGCCCTGTTCGCCCATGAGCGCAGCCATCTCGCCGCCCGGCACCACCGGCACCTGCTGCTCGTCCAGCTCGCCGCCCGCGCCAACCCGTTCCTGCGCCCGCTGCGGACGGCGGTCGCCTACAGCGCGGAGCGCTGGGCGGACGAGGAGGCGGCTCAGGCGGTCGGCAGCCGCAAGGCCGTCGCCCGGGCGATCGGCACCGCCGCGCTCGTCTCCCGCCCCACCCCGGCCGCCACTCTCGCCGCGCTGGCCGCCCCCGGGCCGCTCCCGCGCCGGGTCGCCGCGCTGCTCGGCCCGGCGCCGAGCGGACGCGCCTGGCCGTCCCCCTTCACCGCCGCGGGCCTGGCGCTGTGGACCGCGGCCGCCGGAGCCGCCCTCTCCGCGATGTTCTCGGCCAACTCGGCGCTCACGCTGCTGCTCCTGCTGCGTGCGGCGACCCCGCTGTGAGCGAGCGGCCCGCGGCTCAGCCCGCGTCGCCGTCCGCCCCCGGAAGGCGCACGGACTGCCGGTGCCGGAAGACGTCGCGGGGGTCCCCGTAGGCCTCGGCGCGCTGCAGCCGCGCACTTGACGGCGGGGTCGTCGCCGTCGCGTACGGCGACGACCTCCGGCGGAGACGGCGGTGGAGCTGGGTGGCGATGTGCCGGTTGCCGGCGCCGGCCTCGACGCAGAACGCCTCCATCGTCGGGTGGAGGGAGATCCGGTCCATGGCGCTGACGCCGGTGAAGACCGCGACGTCGTCGCCGCAGAGTGCCCGGCGCGGGCCGGGCACCCCTGGTGGTCGGGCGGTTTTGGTGGTGTGCTGGTAGTGGCGGGAAGGACCGAGACAGACGCGGAGAAGCGGTCGGGAACCGTGCACCGCGCAATCCGGATCCGCGAGAAGCGGGTGGCCCTTCCCGCCCTGTCGCCGCGCGGCGCACCCCTCCGGGTCCCCGCCGGTGGTGAACGGCCGTCGAGCCGCGGGTCCGTCAGCCCCGGCCGCCGCTGAGGTTGCCCCACCGGGGCCCGATCTGCTTCCACTCCTCGTCCCACTCGGCCATGCGGCGCCGGATGAGCCGGGCGCGCACGCCCCACCCCACGACCCACACCGCCGCGCCGGCCGACGGGGCGACGAGGACGCCGGTGAGAGCCGCCTGGAGATCCGCCGCGGCGCCGGTCACGGGTGCGGACACGACGCGGCCCGCGCTGTTCGTCCAGACCGTGACCTGGGAGCCGGCGGGGGCGCCCGGGGCGACCTTGGCGCGGTCGGTGTGCACGGCGCCGTGCGCGTCCGTCCAGCGCACCAAGGCCCACACCCGCCCGTCGTCGTAGCCCGTCCCGGAGGTGGAGCCGCGTGCCGAGTCGTCGGTCACCACGGCGCGCACCGCGTGCACCTGGGCCCGCCGGGCGGCGAACCCCGAGTCGGCGTGGTGGGCCGCGGCGAGACCCGCGACGGCGCCGCAGACGACGGCGAGCACCCAGGTCGCGAGGACGATCCAGGCCTCGACGACATCGCTGTGGCGCCGCAGCGGATTGCGCCGCCACCGCCACAGCCGTACCGGTGTGACCGTCGTGGGAGGTGTCCGGGTCATCGTCACCGCCTCCTCTCCACCGCCGGGCGAGCGGCGGGTGCCACCACTCCATCGTGCACCTCATCGGGTGTCGTGGCGGTATGGGAGCGGAAAAGACCGGTGTACGGCGGGCCAGGCGCGGTCCGGGCCGGTGCGCGCCGGGAAGCGGTGCCGGGCCGTACGCCGGTCTACGACGGGGTGAGCGGCAGGTCGTCGGTGAAGGCGTTCACCGGCTGCGCGATGGGGCGGGCGCTGGTGGCGTCGAGTGCCGCCCGCGCGGTCGCGGTGCCGAGGGCGCCCCCGGGGTGCCAGGTGCCGGTCACCGCGAGCCAGGTGTCGGCGGGCGGTGCCTCGGTGCCGTACACGCGGACCTTGACCGTCTGCGAGTCCGCGGCGCAGCACGTGAAGATGATCCGGGTCAGGTACCAGCCGTCACCGTCCTCGGCCGGGCTGGCGAAGCCCGTCAGCAGGACGGCGCGGTTCCTGACGGCGAGGCTGCGGTCCTGCTGGACCCGCCTGGTGAAGTCCGTGAGGGTCAGCGGCACCGGTGAGGTCGCGGGCAGTGGAGCGAATCCCTTCTTCTGCACGCTGACCGGCTTGGTGTTCGAGCGGGCCGCGGTGTACGCGCCGAGGGCCGGCGGGGTGAGGAAGAGCAGGCTGAGTGCCGGGAGGAACAACAGCCAGGCGATGCGCGGGGCACGGGAGTGGTCGTGTCCGTGGCCGTGGTCGTCGTCGTGCGCCTGCCGCCGGCCGTCCCTGAGGACCGCCGAGGCCAGGCCGAGCAGCAGCAGGACGGCGCCGGAGACGATCAGGGGCGGACGCAGCCCGGCCTTGACGTAGCGCAGGTAGATGTCGGTGAACAGGGCCGCGTGCAGCAGGCCGGTGCCGGTCAGGGTCAGGACCAGGGCCTGTACCGGGCGCCTCACAGCAGCGCGCCTGAGATCAGGACGCTCGCGGCGACCGCCACCGCGGTGGTGGCCGTGGAGAACCGCCAGGCGAAGGCGCGTCCGAAGGTTCCCGCCTGCAGGGCGATGAGCTTCAGGTCGACCATCGGGCCGACCACCATGAACGCGAGCCGGGCGGTCGGCGAGAACCCGGTGAGCGAGGCGGCGACGAACGCGTCGGCCTCGGAGCAGACCGCCAGCAGGACGGCGAGCCCGGCGAGGAAGAGCACCGACAGCCAGGGCGAGCCGGAGAAGGTGTCGAGAACAGAGCGCGGCACCGCGACGTTGAAGGTGGCGGCGGCCATGGCGCCGAGCACCAGGAAGCCGCCCGCGTGCAGGAAGTCGTGCTGGAAGCCGAGCCGGAACTCGTGCCAGCGGCTGTGGCCGTGCCGGTGGCCGGTGTGCCCGTGCCGCGGCAGGGCGCGCAGCCACTCCTCCTTGCCCAGCCAGAGCCACAGCCAGCCCATCACGGCGGCGGTGGCGAGGGAGGCGAGCAGCCGGGCGGCGACCATCGCGGGGGCGCCCGGGAAGGCGACGGCGGTGGCGGTCAGCACCACGGGGTTGACGGCCGGTGCGGAGAGCAGGAAGGCGAAGGCCGCGGCCGGGGTGACGCCCCGCCGGATCAGGCTGTGGGCCACGGGTACGGAGGCGCACTCGCAGCCCGGCAGCACGGCGCCCGCGATCCCGGCCACCGGCACGGCGAGGGCGGGCCGCTTCGGCAGGACCCTGGTGAACAGGCCGGCCGGGACGAAGGCGTTGATGGCGCCGGACAGGGCGGTGCCGAGGAGCAGGAAGGGGAGCGCCTGGACGGTGATGGCGAGGCAGACGGTGCGCCAGGCCTGGACGGCCGGCTGGTTCAGCCAGGAGGTGCCGACGAGCGGGAACACGGCCGCGGCCGCGGCCGCCGCCGCGATCGCGAGGACGGCGCCGTGCGGCCACGGCCGGACGCGGCGCACGGGCGGATCGACGGGTACGACCGTCACGCCCTCGGCCACACCCACCAGTTCATCCGTTTTTTCCATGGTCACTCCGGATGTCGGTGTCCGGGCGACGATAAGCGAGGGGGTTGCTCCGGCGGCGGCGCACACGCCGCCGGGCGGCCGAGCCGCGGGCCGCGTTCCGCCCCTTGGCGGTCCCGGTGGCTCTTCTCACAATTCACCCTGAAACGGGGTGAAGGTGATGGCTGTCATGTCGCCCTGTGCCCGTTCCGGCTCTGTTCCCGGCCATGCCGTCCCTCTTCCCCCGCACCGGCACCGGTCTGCTGCCGGCCGCGGTCGCGGCCCTGTTGGCCGCCGGGGCCCTGCACCCGGCCCCGGCGGCCGCGGCCACCGCCTCCTCCGGTACCCCGGCCCGCGCCACCGCCGCCGTGCTCGAGCAGACCTGGGGCGTGTCGGCGGCCGGCGGCCCGCAGCCGGCGCTGAAGAACGGCTGGCTGCGGCGCGCCGCGTCCGGTCTGTGGGACGTCAACAGCGTCGACCGGGTCACGGTGCGCGGGCACCGCTACCTCGTCGCGGTCCTGTCGGACGGCAGCGCCTCCATGGGCGAGGGCGTCTCCCTGGTGGAGCGGACCGTGCGCGTGGCCGTCGCCTGAGGCCGGTCAGGGGCGCCGGGACCGGAGCAGGGCGGTGCCGGTGAGCGCGGCGAGCCCGGCGAGGCACAGCCAGGCGAAGGCGTCCCCGATCCGGTCGTAGACCGTGGTGCCGCCGTGCACGGGCACGTAGGCCACCATGGTCTGCCCGCCGGTCGCGCCGGTGGCGAAGTAGTCCGAGGTGGCGAGGACTTGGCCCTGGGCGTCGTAGGCGGCCGAGACCCCTTCCGCGTCCTGGCGGATCAGGGCGTAGCCGCCTTCGACGGCGCCGGCCGCCGCCTTGTCGGTGTGCGCGCGGCCGTACTCCTTCCAGTCGTGCGAGGGGACGAGCATGATGTCGGTCCGGGTGCGCATCAGGTCCGGGAAGTCGGCGTCGTAGCAGATCACGGTGGCGACGCGGCCGTACGGGGTGCGGACGACGGGCACGTGGCCGTCGCCGGGGCGGAACTTCTCCGAGCCGGGGATCGGATGGGCCTTCTGGTAGGTCCACAGCACCGTGCCCCGGGGATCGATGAGGATCGCCTCGTTCCGGCCGTAGGAGCCAGGCGCGGCGCTGTAGACGCGGACGCCGATCTCCAGGTAGACGCCCGAGCTGCGGGCCTGCCGCCGCGCCGCCGCTACGGCGGTGGCCTCGTCGTCCTCGCGGGTCCGGACGGCCTCCTCGGGCCAGACGACGATCTTCGCGCCGGCCGCGGCCTCGCGGCGGGTGGCCGCCAGCAGGTCGTCCTCGACCGCGGTCATCACGGGCCGTACCGCGCCGGCGGGGGCCGCGGCGACGCCTCCGGGGCCGCCGGCGTACCGGGCGAGCGTGGCCTTGAGCGTGTCGGTGACCGTGCGGGCCGGGGTGACACCGGCGATGCGCACGGTCGTGCTCTGGGGCGGGAAGAAGGCGAGCCGGGCGCCGCCGGCGAGGAGCACGCCCAGCAGGACGGCCGTGCAGCCGAGTGCGCCGCGCCATGAGGCGCCCTCCCAGAGGCGGTTGACCGTGCTCGCGACCCAGGCGATGAGGAAGCCGACCCCCCAGGGGCCGGTGACCGCGACGAGCTGCAGGAGCGGGAGGTCCGCGTGCTGGGTGACGGCGAGCGAGCCGTACGCGGTGCCGAACGGGGACACCACGGTGATCAGGAACTCCGCGGCGGCGACCGCCGCAGGGAAGACCAGGGCCGCGGGCAGCGGGGACAGCCGGGGCGCCAGCCATCGGTCGGCGAGGAACGGCAGCGTCTGCAGGGCGGCCAGCGCTACGGCCCCGGCGAGCACCACGGCGTTGAAGCCGATCGCCGACTCCTGGACCCAGAAGGCGGCGGCCAGGCAGTGCGCCGCCCAGACCCCCAGCGCTCCCGACCAGGCACGGCTCAGACGGGTGAAGCGCAGCAGCAGGACGGGGAAGAGCCAGGCGGCGGCCGGGATGTCCCACCGGCCGCCGACCGCGAAGAGCAGCACCGCGGTGCCGAGCGGCAGCAGGACCCAGCGCTGCGGACGGGAGCGGGCGGGCGGCGCGGGCCGCTCGGTGGCCGGCCGGGCGGAGGGCTGTACGGCTGTGTTCGTCATGTCCGGGGACGCTAGGGCGCACCGCCCCGGCCGCGCCTCGGGCCCGGTGCGGATTCCCGGCCCGCCCGGCGCACCTTTCGGTGCGCGACCGGTGGAGGATCCGCCCGCCGCACGTGTCGTCTAGCCTGACGGACCGAGATGACCACCCAGGTGAAGACCCTCCCCCGAGCAGTCCGGCGCCTGCTCGCCGGCCGGCCGCGGCTGACGGACGCCGCATGGGTCGGCGCCCTCACGCTGGTCGACATGGCCACGGTGCTGGACCGCACGCCGGCGCCGCCCGGCTGGGGTGTCGCGCTGTGGGGCGCGCAGACCGTGCCGCTGCTGTGGCGGCGGGCGGCGCCGCGTGCCGTGTTGGTCGCGATGACCGGGCTGTACGTCCTCTTCCAGGCGCTCGGCCCGGTCCCGTCGAAGGTGCCGGGGCCGTTCCTGCTGATGCTCGGCGTCTACGCCGTGGCCCGGTACGCGCCGGCCCGCGCGAGCCTGCCGCTCACCTCGCTCGGCCTCGTCTCGGCCGCCGTCACCGACGCGCTGAGCGGGCACTGGGAGCCGCCCCGGCTCGGCTCGCTGGAGCCGATCAGCGTCACGACGTTCGCGTTCTTCTTCGCGCTGGCCTGGCTGCTGGGGTTCGGGCGGCGCCGGATCGACGCCGACGCGGGCCGCCTGCGCGAGCTGAACCGGCGGCTCTCGGCCGAGCAGGAGGTCAACGCCCGGCAGGCCGTGCTCACCGAGCGGGCCCGGATCGCCCGCGATCTGCACGACGTCGTCGCCCATCACGTCAGCGCGATCGCCCTGCAGGCGCGGGCCGCCGAGGACGTGCTCACCTCCGGTCCGCTCCAGCGGGAGGCGGCAGCCCACGGCGTCGGGGTCATCGCGCGGACGGCCGACACGGCGCTCACGGAGATGCGGCGGCTGCTCGGGCTGCTGTCGTTCGGCGAACCGGATCTTGTCCCCGGGCCGTCCCTCGGCCGTCTGGACGGTCTCGTCGGCGTCGCGGTCTCGGCGGGGTGCCGGGTGACCTGGGCCCTGGAGGTGGAGGAGCGTTCGGCACCGCCCGCCGGGATGCAGGTCTCGGCCTACCGGATCGTGCAGGAGGCGCTGACGAACGTGGTCAAGCACGCCGGCCCGGTCGCCGTGCGGATCGCGGTGCGCGGTGACGACGCGCGGCTCACGGTCGAGGTCGACAACGGCCCGCCGGAGCCGGGCCACCGGCCGGTGCCGGGCACCGGGCGGGGGCTCGTGGGGATGCGGGAGCGCGTGGCGGCGTTCGACGGCACGCTGGAGGCCGGGCCGCGCCCGGACGGCGGCTGGCGGCTGCGCGCCGTACTGTGCGCGCGGGCGGGGCAGGAGGACCGGTGACCGTACGCGTACTGGTGGCGGACGACCAGGAGATCGTGCGGACCGCGCTGCGGCTCGTCATCGACCGGCGTGCCGGGCTGTCGGTCGTCGGGGAGGCCGCCGACGGCGAACAGGCCGTGGCCCGGGCGCTGGCCCTCGTCCCGGACGTGGTGGTGATGGACGTACGGATGCCCGGCACGACCGGTGTCGAGGCGACCCGGCGGATCGTACGGGAGTGGCCCGGTCCCGGGCCGGTGCCGCGGGTGCTGGTGCTGACCACCTTCGACCTGGACGAGTACGTGCACGCGGCCCTGCGCGCCGGGGCCGTCGGCTTCCTGCTGAAGAACAGCCGGCCGGAGCAGCTCGCCGAGGCCCTGCGCGCGGCGGCCGCCGGCGAGCCGGTGCTCGCCCCGACCGTCGCCCGGCGCCTCATCGACGCCGTCACCGCGCTGCCGCCGGCGCTCCTGCCCACCGCGTCCGGTCCCGCGCCGGACCCGGTGCGCGGGGTGCTCACCGAGCGCGAGACCCAGGTCCTGGTGCTGGTCGCGCGCGGCCTGTCCAACGCCCGGATCGCGGCCGAGCTGGGGCTGAGCGAGGCGACGGTGAAGAGCCGGGTCAACCGCATCCTGACCCGGCTGGGACTGGAGAACCGCGTCCAGGCCGCGCTGTACGCGCACCGGGTCGGTCTCGCCTGACGGGCCGACACGGTGCGCGCGGCGGTGCGCCCGCGCTCCCGGTTCCCGTGACCGGCCCGTGCCTGCCCCGCCCGCCGCGCGCCGCGCAGCGCCCGCAGACCCACGCGCCGGCGCCCTGCGAGCGGGGGGACGCCTGTCCGCGCGCCCGCGAGCTGCACATCCACCCCGACACGCTGCGCTACCGGCTGCGCCGCGCGGCCGAGTTGACCGGACTCGACCTGGGCGACCCCGACCAGCGCCTGCTGACGACCCTGCACCTGCGCCGGCTGCTGCGGCCGCGGCCGGGGCGGTGAGCGCCGTGTCCGGTCGGCCGACGGTCACGGTGAACGGTCCGGCGAGCACGGTCGCTGACCACCGCGGCGGAACGGCTGGACGCCCGCGCCCGTCGGCACATCGCCGCACGGGACAGCACACCGGATCCGGGCCGGCCCGCAGGACAGGACGCCCGCGCCCTGTTCACGGAGCGGTTCGCGCCGGCGCTGCCGGTGGAGTTCCCGCCCGGCCCGGACGCGGCCCGCTTCGTGCGCTGCGGCCACCCGGGGCCGTACCTCGTCCAGGCGGGCGGGGTGCGCCCCTGCGAGCCCGACCCGCCCGGCGCGCCGCTCGGCCTCGGCGATCTGCTGGACGCCCGGCTCGCCGCCCGGACCGTGCCGTTCGGGCCCGGTACCGTCTCGTGCGGTACACCGACGGATTCATCGAGGCCCGCGACCGCCGGGGCCGCGTAGCCGCTTCCACGACCCGACCGCCCGGGTGCGCGCGCAGGCCGGCAGGACACTGTCCGCCATGGTGGCCGCGCCGCGCCACGACCTCATGAACCACGTGCGCGGCGACCTCGGTGACGACGCGGCCCTGGTGGCCCCGGAGCGGAGGCCGCGAGCGGCCCTCAGTGGGCGGCCGCGAGCGCGCAGGCGCCCGCCGCGAGGGCGAGGAACAGGCCCGGGAAGGCGATGTTGTGGAACACCCGGGCCCGGACATGGGCGGCCACGGCGCCGACGTAGAAGAGCACCAGGCCGACGCCGGCCGCGACTCCCAGGGGTCGTGCGCCCAGCAGTCCGAGGAGCAGTCCGGCCGCGCCGGCCGCCTTGAGCACGGCGAGTGCGGGGAGCCGGCCGGGCGGAACGCCGACCTCGGCCGAGTTGGCGAGGACGAACGGCGCCCGCACGACGTCGGCGGCCGCGATGCCCGCGTTGGCCACCACGGCCGCGCAGGTCCCGATCACATAGGCGATGTCCATGTCCCCACCCTCGCCGGGCGGCCGCCGTGCCGTCCAATACCAGCGTCTATAACCTTTGGGAATGGATGTCGACATGCGTCTGCTGCGTTCGTTCCTCGCCGTCGCCGAGGACGGCAGTCTCACCCGTGCCGCCGAGCGCGTGTTCGTGTCCCAGCCGGCACTGACCAAGCAGATCCGGCAGTTGGAGAACCAGCTCGGGGTACGGCTCTTCGACCGCTCGCGCGCCGGCATGGCGCTGACCGACGCGGGTCGTGAACTTGCCCGCCGCACACCGGAGTTGCTCGCCTCCTGGGACGACGCCCAGCGTGCCGCGCGGGCCGCCGGCCGGCGCTCGGCGCGTGTGCTGCGCGTGGGGTCCGTGGCCAGCGCGGCCAACGAGGCGACGCAGGACATCGTCGCCGAGTTCGCCCGGCGCCGGCCCGGCTGGCGGGCCGAGCTGCGGCAGGCGTCGTGGACCAACCCGAGCGCGGGACTGGCCGACGGCGAGGTGGACGCGGCACTCCTGCGGCTGCCGTTCCCGGGGCAGGACGCGCTGCGCGTGGTGGAACTGTTCAGCGAGGAGCGCTGGGTGGCGCTGCCGGGCGGGCACCCCCTCGCGCGACGTGCCTCGATCGCGTTCCACGAGATGTGGGACGAGCCGTTCGTCGCCGCGCCGCAGGAGACCGGAGCCTGGCGCGAGCACTGGCTGGCCGCCGACGAACGCGAGGGGCGCCCGGTCCGGATCGGCGCGGTGACCGAGCAGCCGGACGACTGGCTGAGCGCCATCGCGAGCGGCTACGGGATCGCCCTCGCGCCGGCGTCCGCCGCCCGGTTCTACGCCCGCCCCGGCGTCGTCTACCGGCCGGTCACCGGGGTGAGCGCGACGCGGGTCGGCGTGGCCTGGGCCCCGGCCGACGACGGCAATCCCGTGGTGCGGGACTTCGTCCGCTGCTGCCTCGACTTCGCGCGGCCGGCCTGAGACCACCGGACGTCCCGGAACGCCTCCCGGATCCCCGGCCGTCCCCCGTGCGGCGCAACGATGGTGCGCCGGAGGGGCGGGGATCTGTGAGGGATGTGACGGTGGTGGAAGGAGTGTGCGAAGGGAACCAGGATCGGGAGGCGGCATGTCGGACGGAGCCGGTGAGGGCGCGGCGAGGCTCGCCGCCGTGCTGGACGGCAGCGGCGGCGAGGCGCCGTGCGTCCGGGCGGCGGATGCCTTCGCGCAGGTGGGCGCCGTCGCCGATGCCGTGCTCTACGAGGGGTACCTGCTCTACCCGTACCGCCGTTCCTCGGCGAAGAACCGGGTCCGCTGGCAGTTCGGCGTCCTGCTGCCCCGTGACTGGGTGGAGCGGGACGGACCGGTCACGCCGGGCGTCTCCGGTTCCGCGGACTCCTGGTACCAGCAGACCGAGTGCCTGCTGCGGGTCCGGCGCGACAGCGCGGCCGTACGGGTGCGGGTGCGGTGTCTGCAACTGCAGGACAAGCACGTCGAGGTGGCGTGCGCGGACGGACGGCACCACCCGGTCGAGTCGCTGCGCACGGCGGACGGCGTCACCCATCTGTCCTTCGCCGAGGCGGTGCCGTGCGAGAGCGAACTGGTGCTGCCGCTGGCGGAACTGACCGGCGCCGGCCGCACCGTCCGCCTGGACGCGCCCGCCGGCAAGCGGACCGAGCCGCTGCCGGACGGCGCGGGCCGTGTCGTACGGCAGCGCCATGCGGTCCGGGCCACCACGACGGTCGCGGCGGAGCCGCTCGCGCCGGAGCTGTACCGGCTGCGGGTGCGCACCGAGAACACCGGCGACGCGGCGGACCCGCGCTCGCCGCGCGAGGCGGCGCTGCGGCAGGCGCTGATCGCCACGCACACACTGCTGGGCGGGGACGGCGTCGCGTTCGTCTCCCTGATCGATCCGCCCGAGGCGCTGGCGGAGCCGGCCCGGAGCTGCCGCAACGCGTTCACGTTCCCCGTCCTCGCCGGTGGGCCCCAGGAGGGCGGGACGGGAACCGTGCTGCTCTCGGCCCCGATCATTCTGCCGGACTGGCCGCGGGTGGCACCGGAGAGCCCGGGCGATCTGCACGACGCGGCGGAGATCGACGAGATCCTCACGCTCCGTACGATGCTGCTGACCGACGAGGAGAAGGCCGAGGCCCGGGCCACCGATCCCCGGGCCGCGCGGATCCTCGACCGGGTCGACACCATGCCTCCGGAGGTCTTCGAGCGGTTGCACGGTGCGATCCGTTCGCTGACGCCGGCTCCGGCGCCGCGGCAGGAGCCCGCGGCGGGCCCGGCCTGGTGGCAGGAGGGCGGTGACGACGGGCTGTCCCCGGCGACCGACACGGTGGTCGTGGCCGGGGTGCCCGTCGGCGGCGGCAGCCGGGTGCGGCTGCGGCCTCGCGGCCGGGGCGCCGACGCCCAGGACATGTTCCTGGCCGGGAGGACCGCGCGGGTCGCCGCGGTCCGCCACGACGTGGACGGAAGCGTCCACCTGGCGGTGACGATCGACGACGATCCCGCGGCCGAACTGCACGGCTGGTACGGCCGTTTCCACTATTTCCGGCCCGACGAGGTCGAACCGCTCGGCCACACCGGAACCCCCGGTCCGGATCCCTCACCCCGGCCGCGGTCCCCGCGGCCCCCCGAGCGTCCGGCCGGCGGGCCGGAGAAGGGACGGTTCGATGGACGCCCTTGACGTCCTCGCGCACGACCACCGGATGGTCGAGCAGTTGTTCCGCGACTACGCCGCGTCGGCCTCCGACCGGCAGCGGCGCGGCGTCGTGGAGTTGCTGGTGCGGGAGCTGTCCAAGCACGCCGCGCTGGAGGAGATGCTCCTGTACCCGCTGGCCCGGAAGGTGCTTCCGGACGGCGACCGGGAGATCGACGAGCACCTGAGCGAGCACATGGGGGTGAAGAACACCCTGCTCGCCCTGGACCGGCTCGGCGAGGGCGACCAGCGCACCGACGAACTGGTGCAGCGGCTGCGCCACGAGGTGACGGACCACATCCGGGAGGAGGAGGGCACCCTGATGCCCCGGCTGCGCGAGGCCGTCGCCCAGGAGGACCTGGACCGGCTGGGCGAGCTGATCGGGCAGGCCAAGCAGGGCGCGCCGACCCGGCCGCACCCGCACGCCCCCGACCAGCCGCCCGCACTGACCCTCGCGGCCCCGGTGGCCGCGGCCTACGACCGACTCCGGGACCGACTGCAGCGGAGGCCGACGACATGACGACGCAGAGCGGCACCACCGAGGTGACCCGCGAGCCCAGCCGGTCCGCGGCACGCGGCGACGGGTTCGACGAGATCCACATCCTCTGGATCTCCGAGGGCATGAGCTGCGACGGCGACACCGTCTCGCTGACGGCCGCCGGGCAGCCCGCCATCGAGGACCTGGTGCTCGGGCTCATTCCCGGCCTGCCGAAGGTCAACCTTGTCAACAAGGTCCTGTCCCCGAGCCTCGGCGGCGAGGACTTCCTCGCCCCCTACCGGGCGGCGGTCCGCGGTGAACTGGCCCCCTTCATCCTCGTCATCGAGGGCTCGATCCCGAACCAGAACATCATCGAGGGCGACGGCTACTGGACGTCGTTCGGCAACGACCCGGACACGGGCGAGCCGCAGACCCTCAACTGGTGGATCGACCAGCTCGCGCCGAAGGCGTGGGCGGTGGTGGCGGCCGGCACATGTGCCGCGTACGGCGGCATCCACGCCATGGCCGGCAATCCGACCGGCTGCATGGGCCTCGCGGACTACCTGGGCTGGGACTTCAGGTCCCAGGGCGCCCTGCCGGTGGTCAACGTGCCCGGCTGCCCGATCCAGCCCGAGAACTTCATGGAGACCCTCATCTGGGTGCTCTACCACGCGGCCGGCGCCGCGCCGCCGCCGCCGCTGGACCACATGCTGCGTCCGCAGTGGCTGTTCGGCAAGACGGTGCACGAGGGCTGCGACCGGGCCGCCTACTACGAGCAGGCCGACTTCGCCAAGGACTACAACTCCCCCAAGTGCCTGGTGAAAACGGGGTGTTGGGGGCCGGTCGTGAACTGCAACGTGCCCAAGCGGGGCTGGATGGCCGGCATCGGCGGCTGCCCGAACGTCGGCGGCATCTGCATCGGCTGCACGATGCCCGGCTTCCCGGACGCGTTCATGCCGTTCATGGACGAGCCGACCGGCGGCGCCCTGTCGTCCACGCTCATCAAACCCTACGGCGCCGTCATCCGCCGGCTGCGCGGGCTGACCAGCATCGCGGTCAACCGCGAACCCAAGTGGCACCACAACGGGCCCGAACTGACCAGCGGTTACGACCCGCACTGGCGTGCCTGACCGGAAGGCCTCACCCGACCCATGCGTACGACGAACGAGGGGCACGAACAGAGATGACCACCACCGAGGACCCCACCCGGGTCAAGGGGCGCAAGCCCGCGCAGCTCGTGGACATGTCCTGGGACCCGATCACCCGGATCATCGGCAACCTCGGCATCTACACGAAGATCGACTTCGCCAACCGGGAAGTCGTGGAATGCCACAGCACCTCGTCCCTCTTCCGGGGCTACTCGGTGTTCATGAAGGGCAAGGACCCGCGCGACGCCGGGTTCATCACCTCGCGGATCTGCGGCATCTGCGGCGACAACCACACCACGTGCTCCAACTACGCCCAGCAGATGGCCTACGGCGTCAAGCCGCCGCGGATGGCCGAGTACATCACCAACCTCGGCGAGGCGGCCGAGTACATGTTCGACCACACGATCTTCCAGGACAACCTGGTGTTCGTGGACTTCTGCGAGGCGATGGTCAAGGCCACCAACCCCGGTGTGCTGGCCCGCGCCGAGCGCACCGACGCGCCGCGCGGGGACGTCCACGGCTACCGCACCATCGCCGACATCATGCGGGCCTTCAACCCCTTCGAGGGCGAGGTCTACAAGGAGGCCCTGAAGGTCAGCCGGGTCACCCGGGAGATGTTCTGCCTGATGGAGGGGCGCCATGTGCACCCCTCCACGCTGTACCCGGGCGGGGTCGGCACGATGCCGCAGCCGAACACCTTCACGGACTACCTCAGCCGCCTGATGCGCGTCATCGACTTCGTGAAGAAGGCGGTGGCGATGAACGACGACGTCTTCGACTTCTTCTACGAGGCACTGCCGGGCTACGAGGAGGTCGGCAGGCGCCGGGTGCTGCTGGGGTGCTGGGGGGCGTGGCAGAACCCGGACGTGGTCGACTACCGCTACGAGAACATGAACGCGTGGGGCAAGGCGATGTACGTCACGCCCGGCGTCGTCGTGGACGGGAAACTGGTCACCAACAACCTGGTGGACATCAACCTCGGCCTGCGGATCATGCTCGGCAGCTCGTACTACGAGGACTGGGTGAACGAGCGGCCGTTCGTCACCCACGACCCGCTCGGCAACCCCGTCGACATGCGCCACCCCTGGAACCAGACCACCGTGCCGGTGCCGCAGAAGCGGGACTTCGACGGCAACTACAGCTGGGTGATGAGCCCGCGCTGGTACCACCCGGAGACCGGTCAGTACCTGGCCCTGGACACCGGCGGCGGCCCGCTGGCCCGGCTGTGGTCGACCGCGCTCAGCGGCCTGGTCGACACCCCGTACGTCAAGGCGACCGGCGGCGGTGTGCGCATCTCGCTGCCCAAGGGCGAGTCGCTGCCGGAGATGACGCTGGAGTGGCAGATCCCGCAGTGGAGCAACACCATCGAGCGGGACCGCGCCCGGCCCTACTTCGTCGCCTACGCCGCCGCCATGGCACTGCAGTTCGTGGAGGAGGCGATGGGACTGCTGCGGGCCGGCGAGACGAAGATCTTCGAGAACTTCGAGGTGCCGGACGAGGCGATCGGCTGCGGCTTCCACGAGGCCGTACGCGGTGTCCTCTCGCACCACCTGGTCATCAGGGACAAGAAGATCGCGAACTACCACCCGTACCCGCCCACTCCGTGGAACGCCAGCCCCCGCGACATCTACGGCACCCCGGGCCCGTACGAGGACGCCGTGCAGGGGCAGCCGGTCTTCGAGGAGAACGGCCCGGACGACTTCAAGGGCGTCGACATCATGCGCACCGTGCGCAGCTTCGACCCGTGTCTGCCGTGCGGGGTGCACATGTACATGGGCAAGGGCAGGACGCTGAGCACCGTGCACTCGCCGACGTACGGGGCGAACCATGGCTGACACGGCTGACCCCGGGCGCCTCGCGGATCCGGCCGTGGAGGCGCGCCTGGCCCGCCTGGAGGAGCTGCTGGCCCGGCTGGAGTCGGCACCCGGGCCCGCCGGGGCCTCGGCGCTCGAGGCGGTCCGGGTGCTGACCGAGGTGTACGGCGAGGCGCTGGCCCGGGTGCTCGACCTGGCCGGAGAGCCGGCGGCCGGGCGGCTGGCCGGGGACGAGCTGCTCGGTCATCTGCTGGTGCTGCACGGGCTGCACCCGGAGCCGCCGCAGCGGCGGGCCGAGCGGGCGGTGGCCCGGCTCCGGCCCGCCGTGCGGGAGCGCGGCGGTGACGTGGAGCTGGTCGGCGTCGAGGGGCCGGTGGTCCGGGTGCGGGTGAGCGAGGCCGGTGGCTGCGGTGCCGGCTGCGGCGGCGGCCCCACGGTCGCGGACGCGGTGCGGGAGGCCGTCCTCGCCGCGGCGCCGGAGGTGACCACGGTGGAACAGCTGCCCGCGCCGGCGCCCGCCTTCGTCCCCCTCGCCTCCCTGCGGCTGCGGGAGCCGCGGTGAGCGTGGACGGAGCGCTGGCCCGGCTGATCCGCTCCGGCGCGCGGCAAGAGGACGCCGAGCGATGCGACCTGTGCGCCCGGCCGGTCCCGGGCGAACACCGCCATCTGTACGCCACCGAGCGCGCGGAGCTGCTGTGCGCCTGCGGGGCGTGCGCGGTGCTGTTCGCCGGGGACGGTGCGGGAGGCGACCGGTATCTGCTGGTGCCGCGCCGGCGGGTGCGCCTGGCACCGGTGGACACCGGGCCCCTCGGGGTGCCGGTGGGCCTGGTGTTCTTCGTGCCCCGCGCCGACGGCACGGTCACCGCGCAGGGGCCGAGCCCGGCCGGGGCCATGCGCTGGTCGGTCGAGGCGGAGCGGTGGGCCGGGATGTGCGCCGCGTGTCCTGCGCTGGCGACCATGGCACCCGAGGTGGAGGCTCTGTTGGTGAACACCGTGCGCGGCGCCGGGCAGCACTGGATCGTGCCCGTGGACGACTGCTTCCGGATGGTCGCGCTGGTCCGGCGCGAGTGGCGGGGCCTCGCCGGGGGCGGCCGGGTCTGGCCGGCCGTCGAGCGGTTCTTCGCGGAGCTGACCGAGCGGCGTTGAGAACCCGAGAGGAGAACGGTCATGAGCACCATCCGAGTGGGCCGCCCCCAGGCGAGGCCCGATCTGCCGGGCCATGTGCCCGGCCTGCACCAGGGCAACAGGGGCCCGTACCGGGACCAGACCGGACACCACGGGGACGGCACCTCCGACGCGCGCCGCTCCACCGGGATCCACTGGAAGCGGCACGACGCCATTTTGAAGATCATGCCGAACATCTCGCCGGGATGAGGAACACGATGAGACAGCACAAGAAGGCCGGGACGAGAGTGTGTCCGGCGGCGACGACGGCACAGCGGGTGCTGCTCGCCCAGGGGGCCGTGCTCGGCGCCGCCCTGCTCGCGCTCCTGGTCCGGGAGTTCCCGGGCATCGTGCGCGAGGTGCGCATCTGGCGCATGATCGATCTGCGCTCCGGCGCCAAGCGTCCGCGCTGACCGGCCGTGCACGAGCTGTCGATCGCGACCGCGATCGTGGAGCGGGCGGGCGAGCTGGCCCGCGCGGACGGCACGGGCGCCGTGTCGGCGGTGGCCGTCCGCGTGGGCGAGCTGGCGGGCGTCGTGCCCGACGCACTCCGGTTCGCCTTCGAGGTGGCCCGGGAGGGTACGGCGCTCGCGGCGGCGGAGCTGCTCGTCGAACGGGTCGCCGCGCACGCCTACTGCGCGCCGTGCGGGGCGGAGTTCGCCGTCGGCATGCCCCCGTTCTTCTGGTGCCCGCGCTGCGACCGGCCCTCGCAGGAGCTGCGCAGCGGACGGGAGTTGGAGATCACGGGCATCGAACCGGTCCCGGCCCCGGCCCCGCGCTGACGCCGGGGCCGGGGCCGGGGGGCTTCAGCAGATGCGCGGCAGCTGCTCCCCCAGTGGCAGGTCCACCACCCGGGTGCCGCCGAGTCCGGTGGCGACGACGACCATGCCCGGGTGCTCCTCGACGCAACGGCCGATGACCGCCGCGCCGGCGCCCCGCGGATGGGCGCGCATGGCCGCGAGGACGGCCTCGGTGTGCTGCGGGGGCACGAAGGCGACCAGCCGGCCCTCGTTGGCGACGTACAGCGGGTCCAGGCCGAGGAAACCGCAGGCGCCCCGGACCTCCTCCGGCACCGGGATCGCCCGCTCCTCCAGCCGGACACCGGTGCCGGAGGCCCGGGCGATCTCGTTCAGGGCGGCGCCGAGCCCGCCCCGGGTGGGGTCGCGCAGCACGTGGATGTCCCGTGTGACCGCCAGCATGGCGGCGACGAGGTCGGCGAGGGGCGCGGTGTCCGAGGTGATCTCCACGCCGAACTCCAGGCCCTCGCGCACGCTCATGACGGCCACGCCGTGCAGCCCTACGGGGCCGCTGACGAGCACGGCGTCACCCGGCCGGGCCCGCTGCGGGCGGATGTCGACGCCGTCCGGTACGAGGCCGACGCCGGCGGTGGTGACGTAGACGCCGTCGCCGTGTCCGGATTCCACGACCTTGGTGTCGCCGGTGGCCACGGTGACGCCCGCGGCCTCGGCGGCGGCGCCGAGGGCGTGCGCGATCCGCCCGACGACGTCCAGTGCCACACCCTCCTCCAGGACGAAGGCGGTGGAGAGGTAGGCGGGCCGGGCCCCGCTCATCGCCAGGTCGTTGACCGTGCCGTTGACCGCGAGGTCGCCGAGGCTGCCGCCGGGGAAGAACAGCGGGCGTACGACGTAGGAGTCGGTGGAGAAGGCCAGCCGGGCGCCGCCCAGGTCGACGACGGCGGAGTCGGTGAGGGCGGCCAGGACGGGATTGCCGTAGGCGGGGGCGAAGACCTGCTCGATCAGCTCGGCGGACAGGGCGCCGCCCCCGCCGTGGCCCATGACGACGACGGGCTGGTCGCGCAGGGGTGCGGGGCAGGTGAAGTTCGCGGGGTCGACGGCCGCTTCGGTGGTCAGGTCAGCCAACGGGGCTCATCTCCGGGTTGTTCATCCGGCGGTACAGGTAGTAGGCGGCGCAGGCGCCCTCGTTGGAGACCATGGTGGCGCCGAGCGGGGTGCGCGGGGTGCAGGCCGTGCCGAACGCCTCGCACTCGGTCGGCTTGATCAGGCCTTGCAGGATCTCGCCGGCGCGGCAGACGGCGGGTTCCTCGGTGCGGATGCCGGTGACGTCGAAGCGGTGCTCGGCGTCGTAGGCGCGGAAGGCGTCGGCCAGGCGCCAGCCGCTGGCCGGGATGCGGCCGATGCCGCGCCAGTTGCGGTCGGCGACCTCGAAGACCTCCTGGAGCATGCGCAGGGCTGCCGGGTTGCCCTGCTCGCGCACGGCGCGCTGGTAGGCGTTCTCCACCCGGTGCTCGCCGCGCTCCAGCTGATGCACGGCGCGTCGGATGCCTTCGAGGATGTCCAGCGGTTCGAAGCCGGTGACGACGATCGGCACCCGGTGCTTCGCGGCGAGGTCCGGATACTCGGCGGTACCCATCACACTGCACACGTGCCCGGCGGCGAGGAAGCCCTGCACCCGGCATTCCGGGGCGGTCATGATGGCCTCGATCGCCGGGGGGACCCGGACGTGGGAGACCAGCAGGCTGAAATTGCCGAGGCCTTCGCGGCGGGCCTGGTGGACGGCCATGGCATTGGCGGGCGCGGTGGTCTCGAAGCCGATGGCGAAGAAGACCACCTGCCGGTCGGGGTTCGTGCGCGCGAGGTCGAGGGCGTCCAGCGGTGAGTACACCACGCGGACGTCACCGCCCTCGCCCTTGACCCGGAACAGGTCGCGGTCGGTGCCGGGCACGCGCAGCATGTCCCCGAAGGAGCAGAAGATCACCTCGGGGCGGGCGGCGATCTCCAGGGCCTTGTCGATGACGTCCAGCGGGGTGACGCACACCGGGCAGCCGGGGCCGTGGATCAGCTCCAGCTCACCGGGGAGGAGTTGGTCGATGCCGTGCCGGATGATGGAGTGGGTCTGTCCGCCGCAGACCTCCATCAGCGCCCAGGGCCGGGTGACCGTGGCACGGATCTCGTCCAGCAACCTCCGTGCCAGCTGCGGGTCGTTGAACTCGTCGATGTACTTCACCGGGCCTCACTCCCGCTCTCGTGCCGGGCCGCCTGCTCCCAGGCGTCGCCGAACTCCTCCTCCAGCAGCCCCAGTTGGCCGTACAGCTCCAGGGACGCCCGGGCCGACTCCTCGTCCAGGCGCTGCAGGGCGAAGCCGACGTGGACGATGACGTACTCCCCCACCCTCACGTCGGGCAGGTATTCCAGACACGCCTGTTTGCGCACTCCGCCGAAGTCGATCAGCCCGGTGAGCGGGTCGGCGCCGTCGTGGATGGCGACGACCTTGCCGGGCACTGCCAGACACATGGGTCACTCCGTCTCGTGGTGGTCGGCTGTTCCCGCGACCATGAGCTGGCCGAGGGCCAGCCCTCCGTCGTTCGGGGGGACTTCGCGGTGGGTGAGGACCGTGAAGCCGTCCGTGGCCAGCAGGGCGGTGCACTCCTGCTCCAGCAGGCCGTTGGCGAAGACGCCTCCGGTGAGGGCGACCGCGGCCAGGCCGGTCTCCGCGCGGGCACGGCGGCAGATCTCGGCCACCGCGCGGGCGACGCCCCGGTGGAAGCGGGCGGCGAGGACCGGTGCGGGGGTGCCGCGCCGCCGGTCCTGAAGGAGTGCGCGCAGCATGGGCGCGGGGTCGATCTCCCGCGGCCGGGGGAACCCGAAGGGGTAGGCCAGCGCGTCCGCGTCCCGCGCCTCGGTCGCCGCCGCCTCCAGCTCCATCGCGGCCTGCGCCTCGTAGCCCGCCCGGTGGCACACACCGGCCAGGGACGACACGGCGTCGAACAGGCGGCCCATGCTGGACGTCGGCACGCAGGCCACCTGCCGTTCCAACTGCCTTCGCAGAAGGGACAGTTCGCCCTCCGTGCACGCCCGCACGCTCGGCAGGTCCGGCGCCCAGGCGAGCTGGGCGGCCCACAGCCTGGCCAGGGCCAGCCGGCAGGGGTTGGCCACACCGGCGTCACCGCCGGGCAGCGGGGCGGGAGTGAGGTGGGCGAAGCGCCGGTAGCCGGTGTAGTCGGCGAGCAGGACCTCGCCGCCCCACACGGTGGCGTCGTCGCCGTATCCGGTGCCGTCGAAGGCGACGCCGATCACCGGGGTGGTGCCGTCGAGGCCGTGCTCGGCCATCGCCGAGGCGATGTGCGCGTGGTGGTGCTGGACCAGCCGCAGGGGCGTGCTCGCGGCGCGGCGCCGGGCCCTGCGGGTGGAGTGGTAGCCGGGGTGGCGGTCGGCGGCGAGGAGGGCGGGGGTGACGCCGGTGAGGCGGGCCAGGTGCCGCTCGGCGTGCTCGGCGGCCGTCAGGGTGGCCAGCTCTCCCATGTCGCCGATGTGCGGCCCGAACCAGGCCTGCTCGCCCTCGCCGAGACACGGGACGTTCTTCAGGTCGCCGCCGACCGCGAGCACGGGCGGCACCGCGACGGGCAGCCGCAGCGGGCGGGGGACGTAACCGCGGGAGCGGCGCAGGACCTGTTCGGTGCCGTCCGGGCGGACGCGCAGCAGGGAGTCGTCGCACGGCGCGGCGACGGTCCGGTCGTGGGCGAGCCAGGCGTCGGCCAGGCCGGCGAGCCGGGTCAGGGCCTCGGCGTCGCCAGTCACGATGGGCTCGCCGGAGCGGTTGCCGCTGGTCATCACCAGCACGCGCGGGCCGGGCGGATCGCCGGGCAGCCCGAACAGCAGGGTGTGCACGGGCGTGTAGGGCAGCATCACGCCCACGTACGGGCTGCCGGGGCAGACCGGCGCGGCGAGGTGGAGTCCGGCCGCCGGGGTGCGCCGGCGCAGCAGGACGACGGGGCGCCGCGCGCTGGTCAGCGCGGCCCGCTCGGCGGCGGTCAGGAGCGCGATCCGCTCGGCGGTGGCGAGGTCGGCGCACATCACCGCGAAGGCCTTGCCACCGCGTTCCTTGCGGGCGCGCAGCGTGGAGACGGCCCGGTCGTCGGTGGCGTCGCAGGCCAGGTGGTAGCCGCCGAGTCCCTTGACGGCGACGATCCGCCCGGCGGCCAGCAGGGCCCGGGCCGTGGCGACGGCGTGGGCGTCCCGGGCCGGGCGCAGGCCCGCGAGGCCCGGGACCAGGGTGAGCCGGGGGCCGCAGTCGGGGCAGGCGACCGGTTGGGCGTGGAAGCGCCGGTCGGCGGGGTCGCCGTACTCCCGGGTGCAGGAGGGGCACATCGGGAAGCCGGACATGGTCGTGGCCACGCGGTCGTACGGCATCCCGGTGGCGATGGTGAAGCGCGGGCCGCAGTGGGTGCAGGTGACGAACGGGTGCCGGTGCCTGCGGTCGGCCGGATCGGCGAGTTCGCGCAGGCAGTCGGCACAGGTCGCGGTGTCGGGCGGCAGCTGGGTGCGGCCGGCGGCGCGCTCGGTGGAACGGATGGTGAAGGGGCCGGGGTCGCCGGTGGCGGGCAGGTCCTCGCCGGTGACGGCGGCGACGGTGGCGAGCGGCGGCGGCTGTCCGGCCAGCGCGGCGCAGAAGTGGTCGACCTCGTCCGCGGGTCCCTCGACCTCGACGACCACGCCGTCGCCGGTGTTGCCGACGAACCCGGCGAGGCCCAGTCCGGCGGCCAGCCGGTGCACGTGCGGCCGGAAGCCGACGCCCTGCACGGTGCCGCGCACGGTGAGCCGGCGCCGTACGAGGCCGGTGGCGGGCGCCGTCATACGACGGGGGTGGTGTGGTGGTGGCCGTGCGGGTGCGGCGCGAGGGGAGGCCGGTGCCCGGTGCCGTGCCGGGCGGCGACGGTCCGGTCCAGGAGGGCGCCCGCGCCCTCGCCGGTGCGGGCGCAGGACGTCAGGATCTCCACGCCGGGGTTGACCCGGTGGACGTGGGCGCGGAAGACGGCCTCGTCGAAGCCGGCCGCGGCGGCGAGGTCGGTCTTGGTGATGACGACGAGGTGGGCGGAGCCGAAGGCGGTGGGGTACTTCAGCGGCTTGTCCTCGCCCTCGGTGACCGCCATCAGCACGACCCGCAGGCTCTCGCCGAGGTCGTACGCGGCCGGGCAGACGAGGTTGCCGACGTTCTCCACGAAGAGGACCGACGTGCCCGCCGGCAGCCAGCCGTCCAGCCGGGCCCGCAGCTGGCGGGCCTCCAGGTGGCACAGTCCGTCGGTGAGCAGCTGCTGGACCGGAGCGCCGGAGCGGGCCAGCCGGACGGCGTCGTTCTCGGTGGCCAGGTCGGCGGTGAGCGCGGCCACGGGCACGCCCCGCTGCACCGCGAGGGCCAGGACGCGGCCGAGCAGCTCGGTCTTTCCGCTGCCGGGGCTGGACAGCAGGTTGACGACGGACACGCCCTGCCGGGCGAGGTCGTCGCGCAGAGCGGCGGCCAGGCCGTCGTTCTTCGCGAGGACGGCCTGCTTGACGTCGGACCGGCACATGGGCGCTGCTCCTCGGCTGCGGCGGTGGTGGTGGGGCCCGGCCGTGTCCCCACGGACCGGGCCCCACCGATCTTCCGTTCAGCCGGCCGCCGCGCCCGGCAGCGCTGCCGGGCGCGGCGGCCCGGATTCCATCGCGCGGCCCAACGGGGGCGGCGGCGCGGCGGGGTCGGCGAGCAGCGCCGGGACCAGCTGGTGCAGCGCGTCCACGGCCCGGCCGACGGCCTGGCGGACCGGGCCGCTCAGTCCCGGCAGCAGATCGTCGTCGCCGGCCGGCAGCAGCTCGGGCTCGCAGGCCAGGACGAGGACCCGGGGCAGGGGTTCCTCGCCGAGGTGTGCGGCCAGGGCCAGCACCTTGGCCGGGTCCATGCCGTGGGCCTCGGGGACGACGGTGCCGCGGGGCTCTTCCGCCTCGATCAGCGACAGGGTGCCGGGGCGGTGGCCGCGCCGCGCGGTGTCGACCAGGACGGCGGTGGCGTAGCCGTCCAGCAGGTCGTAGGCGAGGTCCATGCCGCGGATGCCGTAGTCGTGCACGCGTACCGCGCCCGGCAGCGGGCGGTGGGCCAGGGCGCGGATCACCTCGGGGCCGAACGCGTCGTCGGCGAGGAAGATGTTGCCGACGCCGGCCACCAGCAGGCACGGCGTCACCGGAGGTCTGCCACGGGCGGGGTCAGCGGCCGGGACGGGCCGGAGGGGGTCTTGCGGACGAAGGCTGAGCGCAGGGCGTGGTAGGGGGCCTCGGGGTCGAAGAAGATCGCGTGCATCCGGGCCAGCTCGGCCTCGCGGTAGGCGGTCAGCGGGTCTTCGAGTTCGCCCGCGGCGCGGGCGGCGGCCTTGGCGGCGATCCTCTCGTCCAGGGCGGGGTCGGCGGCGAGTCCGGCCGCCAACTGCGCCACCTCTTCCGGGAATCGGCCGGTCGCGGCGGGTACGAGCCGGTCCACGAGCCCCAGCCGCTCGGCGGACGCCGCGCTGACGGGCAGGGCCGCGGTGGTCAGCCGGCGGGCGTGGTCCGCGCCGGCCCGGCGGGGCAGGGTGTACGTCCAGAACTCCGAGCCGTACAGGCCCATGCGCCGGTAGTGCGGGTTGAGGACGACGCCGGTGCGGCACCAGACCTCGTCGGCGGCGAGGGCGAGCATGGCCCCGCCGGCCGCCGCGTTGCCGGCGAGCGCCGCCACGACCAGCCGGTCCGTGGTGCGCAGCAGCGCCTCGACCAGGTCGTCCATGGCGCCCAGGTTGGTCCACGACTCCTCGGCCGGGTCGGGGGCCGCCTCGATGACGTTCAGGTGGATGCCGTTGGAGAAGAAGTCCCGGTCGCCGCCGAGCACGAGGACACGGGTGGGGTGCGTCAGGGCGTGGCGGTAGGCGGCGAGCAGCCGTCGGCACTGGTCGGTGCTCATCGCGCCGCCGGGGAAGGAGAAGGACAGGAAGCCGACGTCACCGCGCTGCCGGTAGCGGATGTCGGTCCAGGTGTTCCTGTCGGCCGGCAGGTTCAGCGGTACGGGGGCTTCCGGGAGGTGGAGGGCCGGGTCCCAGGCGGCCAGGACCGAGGCGGCCGGACGGCGGAAGGGCGCGGGGTCGCCGGAGGATTTGCGGGGGCGCAGTTCCGGGATCCAGACGGCGCCGTCGCGGGTGGCCCGGCAGACGGCGCCGGCCCGCCGGGCGAGGAGTTCGCCGGGGCGGCCGCGGAGCCGGTCCTCGAGGTGACCGCCGTGCAGGAACACCTCTCGGCCGAGGAGTTCGTCCAGCACGCCGGGCTGCGAGTCGGCGCCGCGGAGCTTGCTCAGGACCGCCTCCGTGTCGTCGTGCTCCCAGTCGATGCGGCGGCGTTCCTGCCGGAAGGCGTCGCGCCAGACCACGCTGACCGTGTCGTCGGTCTGCGGCCGGGGCTTGTAGGAGCCTTCGGCGAAGCGCCGTACGGCGGTGTGGACGGCGGTGGCGGCGGCGTCGGAGGCCTCGTTGCGGTACAGGTCGCTCTTGCCGACGGGCGGGACGGGGAACGACTCCGCCGCCCAGACGGGGCCCGCGTCCATGCCCGCCTCGGCCTGCAGCACCGTGACGCCCCACCGCGTCGCCCCGTCGGCGACGGCCCAGTCCAGCGCGGAGGGGCCCCGGTCGCCGGGCGGCCCCGGATGCACGATGAGGCAGGTGTGGTCGCGCCACACGTCCTCGGGCAGGGCCGACTTCAGCATGGGCGCGATGACCAGTTCCGGGCGCAGCTCCCGTACGGCGGCCCGGACGGCGTCGGGACCGTGCGAGGCGAGTACGACGTCCACGCGGTGCCCGAGGTCCGACAGTTCGGCGTACACGCGCTGGGTGAGGCTGTTGAACGCGCTGGCGACGAGCAGAATGTCCATGACATGGCATGGTCGGCCCTGACCGGGGCGCCGTGAAGAACCGCCGCGCGGTTTTGTCCACGTCTGCCGGTTCTCTTCCTCCATCCGGATCGCACGGCCCGGCATCGCGGGCGCCGGCCGGCGCCTGCGGACGGCCCCGCGGGGGCACCGCACCGGCGCGGCCGCGGCGGCTCAGGCGGCGAGGGCGCTGCCCGGTCCGAGCCGGTCGAGAAGCGTGTCGAGGTGGAGTTCCGCCACGGGGGCGAGGAGGTCGGGGTGGCGCAGCAGTGCGGCGGCGCGCCGGTCGGCGTCGTCGGGAGCGAGCAGCCGCCGGAACTCGACCGGGGTGCCGGCGCGCTCGCCGCCGGCGAGGGCGGCGACGGCCAGCTCGGCCAGTTCGGGATCGGTGAGCAGACCGGCCGCCCAGCTGGCCACCACCTCGTCCACCCAGGTACGCCAGGCCCAGTCGTCCTCCGCGCCCTGCTCGCCGGCCCGCTCGGCGCCGGTGACCCAGTCCAGCCGGGCGGTTCCGCCGGGACCGGCCAGGCCGACCAGCGCTGCGTCCATCTCCGTGGGGTAGCGCAGCCACGCGGCGACGGTCACGGCCTGCCGGGCCTGCGCCTCGCACAGGGCGGAGGCCAGGGCGCCGCCGGTCGGCGGATAGGCGACCGTGAGCCAGCGCGCCGTCGCGGCGATGAGCGGGGACAGATCAGTGAGCACAGCCGGGCCGTCCGTGGGGCGAGGGGAAAGAGGGGCTCGACGCAACGGTAGCCCGGCGCCGGGTCCGCCCGGCAGGGGTGTGCGAACCAGGTCATATGTGGCATCGCCCACATCCCGGCCCGTGCCGGGCCCCGCCGCCGTCCCGGCAGCCGGTGCCGCCGGCCACGTGTCACCTGCCCGGCCCGGGGAACCCGGTGCGGGCCGCAGCGGCGCACCCGGCGGAGGTGAGGGCATGACCACGGACACCGGCCAGTACGACGACGAGGGCGGCGTCCCGCTGGCCGGGTACGCCGTGCTCGCCTCCGTCTTCGCGGCCGGCGCCGGGACCTTCGCGGTACTGGCCCGGCGCCGGGGCGTGCGGCTGCCGCAAGAGGTGCCGCCGTGGGACGTCGTCCTGCTGGGCACGGGGGCGTACAAGACGTCCCGGGTGCTGGCCAGGGACAAGATCACCAGCTTTCTGCGGGCGCCGTTCACCCGCCGCGCGGACGACGGCGAGGCGAGCGAGGTCATCGACGTGCCACGGGGGGAGGGGATGCGGCGGGCCGTCGGCGACCTGCTGTCGTGCCCCTTCTGCATCTCCGCCTGGACCGCGGGCACCCTGGTGTGCTCGTACGCGGCGGCTCCCCGGCTCACCCGTCTCGTCTGCGCGGGCCTCGGCGCGCTGACGGTCGCGGACTGGCTGCAGTACGCCTGGACGTGGACGCAGGCGACGGCCGACGACTGACGGCGCCGGGGCGGGGCGGGGCGGGGCGGCGGGTCAGCGCTTCCTGCCGTTGCCGCCCAGCTTCTCGACGAAGTCCTGCGCCTTGTCGACGGCCGTGTCGATCCTGTCGCTGTGCTTGTCGGCGGGACGGTCGTCGATGAAGTCGCCCACCTTCTCCAGGCGGTCGGCGATCTTGTCGCCGTGTGCCTCGGCGATGTCCTCGACCTTGTCCTTGAGGTTCTTCAGCGCGTCGAACACGTGCGGTCGCTCCTTCTTCGGATGCCTGGCGGACCGGGGCCATGATCCCATGCGGCCGGGGTCGCGGAAGGCGGCGCCGGGGCGGTGTTCGAGGCATCGGGGGCGGCGGGGACGGGACGCGGGTGTGCTCCGGCGGGCCGGAAGGCGGAGTTCACGCGGAGCGGGAGCGCGCGGAGCCCGCCGGGCACGGTGAGCGGAACCGCCGTGCCCGGCGGGGCGCGGGCAGCGTCAACCCCACGCGCAGCGGGGCCGGTTCAGCCCGTGGGGGCCACGGCGCGGCCCGTCCGCGGGGAGATCATCCCCGCGCACAGCCCGCGGCCCGCGAGTGTCCGCGCGATGCGCGGGACGGCGGCGAGCGTGTTGGCCGGCCACTCGTGCATGAGGATGACCTGGCCGTCGGTCAGCCGGGACACGGCCTGGACGATGGCGTCGGTGCTCGCGCCGTTCCAGTCCTGGGAGTCGACGTCCCAGATGACCTGCCGCAGCCCGTACTTGGCCTCGACCGCCTGCACCGCGGCGTTCGTCTCGCCGTACGGCGGCCGGAACAGCTTCGGCGTGCCGCCGCCGGCCGCCGCGATCGCCTGCTGGGTGCGGGAGATCTCGGAGTCGATCTGCGCCTGGCTCAGCTGGGTCAGGTGCGGGTGGGTGTAGCTGTGGTCGCCGATCCACATCCCGGCGGCCGCCTCGGCCCGGACCTGGGCGGGGTAAGCCGCCGCGTACCGGCCCTCGTTGAACACGGTCGCCCGGAGCCCGTACTGCCTGAGGGCGTCGAGCAGGGCCGGGGTGTGGGTGTCGGACGGGCCGTCGTCGAAGGTCAGTCCGACGTAGCCGGAGCAGCCTGCCGCGTGCGACGGCGCCGCGCCGGCGGTGAGCGCGCCGGCGGCGGCCAGCGCCACGGCGGCGGCCGCGGTCAGCGGACGGGACGCGAGCCGCCGTACCGACCTCACGACGCCACCGTGATGGCCGAGTTGCCGCTGCTCTGGTAGCCCTCGGTGGCGAGGATCATGTAGTAGCTGAAGCTGCCGAGGGGCATCCCGGCGCGGGCCCAGGCGTCGAAGTGGTTGCCTGCGGTGATGGTGCCGCCGGTCCGCTTCGACTGCCGCACGCTCCAGTACTGGTTGAAGGTCCTGACGCCTTCGACGGAGGGGGCGTTGTACCGCGTCGTCTCGTAGATGTCGTAGGTGCCGCCGTCGCTGGCGACGGTGCCCTTGTACGTTCCCGTGGGCCGGTAGGTGCCCCAGTTGTCGACGATGTAGTACTCGACGAGCGGGTTCGACGTCCAGCCGTAGAGCGACAGGTAGCCGTTGCCGGACGGGTTGAAGCTGCCCCAGTAGGTCACGTTCCGGCGTCCGCCGGTGCTCCAGCCCTTGCCGGCGACGAAGTTGCCGGTGTTCCTCCAGCTGGTGCTGTAGCTGCCGCCGGAGCCGAGGGTCATGGAGACCGTGCCCTGTGCGTCCGTCCAGAACGAGTAGTAGTAGCCGTTGTCGGTGCCGGTCTGGTTCGTGGTGACGACCGTGGCGGCGCGGGCGGTTCCGGGCAGGGCCAGTCCGGCGGCGGTGCCCAGCAACAGGCCGCAGGCGGTCCTGCGCGTCAGTGCGTGGTCGAGCGGGTTCATGTCGTGGTTCCTCCTGGCGTGGCCGGTGCGGGTGTGGCGTGCTGGGAGTGTTGGCCTGACCATGTCACCTGTCAACAGTTTCGGTGATTATTTCGAAACATTCGTCTCCGGGTTCATGAACGGTCTCGGCTCTCTGCCCTGGTGGAGGCGCATAGACAAGTGATTCCTCTGAGGCGAGAAACAGTTGGGTTTGCAACCTGCCCGAAGTCACCTGTCCGCACTTCGAATGTTTCGAACGCATCTCGCGCCAAGCATGTGAAATTCTGGCCGCGTAGCTGAACGGACGTGCCGAGGGGGGACGTGTGGACGCTGGGCGGGGAGCCCCGTTGGTCGGCCGGGCCGCCGAACTCGCGCGGCTGGAGGCGGTGCTCGCGGGCGGCGGCGAGCGCGGCACGCCGTCGGTCGTGGACATCACCGGCGAGGCGGGGATCGGCAAGAGCCGGCTGCTCGGCGAGGTGTGCCGGCGGGCGCGGCAGCGGGGGTTCACGGTGCTGCGCGGCCGGGCCACGGAGTACGAACGGCACCTGCCCTTCCAGCCGTTCACGGACGCCTTCGCCGACCTCGACCCGCGTGCGCCGGAGAGCTTCGCCGCGGTCGCCGACACCGCCGCCGTCCTCCACGGCTGTACCCGCGGCGGCGTGGACCGGTTCCGGCTGCACCGGGCGACGGCCGCGCTGCTGGCCCATGTCAGCGGTCCCGGGCTGCTGCTGGCCCTGGACGACCTGCACTGGGCGGACCCGGCGTCCCGGGAACTGCTGGACCATCTCGTACGGCATCCGGTGCCCGGTCCCGTCGTCGTCCTGGTCGCCCGCCGGGCCCGGCAGAGTCCGGCACCGCTCGCCGCCTCGCTGACCCGGGGCGTCGAGGCGGACACCGTGCTGCGCCTCGCTCTGGGACCGCTGCCCCGGCAGGAGTGCGCCGAACGCCTCGCCCCCGACCTGCCGCCCGACGTGCTGGACCGGCTGCACACGGCGAGCGAGGGCAACCCGCTGTACCTGCTGGCCCTGTTGCACGCCCATCGCACGGCCGGCACCGGGCGGGCCCTGCCCGCGGAGGGGTTGACGTCGCTGCTGCTGGAGGAACTCAGCCCGCTGACCGAGGAGCAACTGCGCGTCCTGCAGACGGTCGCGGTCCTCGGCGACCAGGCCTCCCCGGCCCTGGTGCGCGCGGTCGGCGGCCGGCCGGAGAGCGAACTGCTGGACGACCTCGGCGTGTTGGCGCGGCGCGATCTGCTGCGCACGGGCACCGGCGACCGGCTGGCCCTGCGCCATCCGGTGCTGCGCTCGCTCGTCCACGACGGCATGGAGCCCTGGCGGCGCTCCGCCGTCCACCGCCGGGCCGCCGCCGAACTCGGCCGGGCCGGGGCGCCCGCAGCCGAGCAGGCGCACCACGTGGAGCGCGCGCTGACCGGCTGGGACCCGGACGCGGCGGGCGTGCTGGTGCGCGCCGCCCGGCAGACCGCGCACACGGCGCCGGCGAGCAGCGCGCACTGGTGGGAGGCGGCCCTGCGCCATCTGCCGCACACCGCCGAGCACACCGCCCGGCGCCGGGGCTGGATGCTGGAGCGGGCCCGGGCGCTGGGCGCCGCCGGGCGGCTGCGCGAGAGCCGGGACCTGCTGCACGAGGTGATCGCCCTGGCCCAGGGGCCGGACGACGGCCCGGTGCGGGTGCCGGCCGTGGTCAGCTGCGCGGACATGGAGCGGCACCTGGGCCGGTACGCGGAGGCGGTGGCACTGCTGCGCCGCGAGCTGGACCGGCGGCCCGGCCCGGCACCGGCCGACGTGGTGGCGCTGGGCCGGGAGCTGGGCTCGTCGGCGTCCCGCGCGGCCGCCTACGCGGAGGTCAGGGCGACCGTCGCACGGGCCCTGGCGGAGGCCCGGTCGCTGGGCGACGAGGTGGCGGAGGCGGGCGTGCTCGCGGTGTCCGCGCTGGGCGAGGCGTACGAGGGGGACATGGCGGCGGCGCGCCGGGACGCCCGCCGGGCCGCCGCCCTGGTGGACGCCCTGCCCGACGACGACCTGACCGGGCTGTGCGAGCCGCTCGCCCGGCTGGCCTGGGCGGAGACACTGCTGGAGTCCTTCGCCGACGCGGGCCGGCACGCCGATCGGGGCCTCGCGGTGGCGCGGCACACCGGCCAGGTGGCCCAACTGCCGTACCTGCTCCTGGCGAAGGCGCACATCGGCAACCAGACCGGTGAGCTGCGCACGGCGCTGGAACAGGTGGCCGAGGCCGAGGAGGTGGCGCGCGGGCTGGGCAGTGACGAGGCGCTGTCGTTCGTGATGGCGCTCAAGGCGCAGGTGCTGACCGCCGCCTGCCCGCCCGGTGACCCCGCTCCGGTGGCCGCGGCCCGGGAGGCGGTGGCCGTGTCGGGGCCGGGTGTCGACTGGTGGGCGTCGACCGCGTGGAGCGTCCTCGGCTACACGGCGTTCCTCAGCGGGGATCCGGAGGGTGCGCGGGAGACGGTGCTGCGGGCGGGCGGCCCCGGTCTGGAGCGCTTTCCGCCGTCGCGGCATCCGCTGTTCCTGGAGATCCTGGTCCGGGCCTGTCTCGGTGTCGGGGACCTGCCGGGGGCCCGCGCGCACGAGGAGCGGGCCCGTGCGGTCGCCGCGCGGCTGGACCTGCCGCTGCAACGGGCGCTGGCCTTGCGCATCTCCGCCCAACTCGCCGTCGCCGAGGGCCGGATCGGGGACGCGGCCGCGCTGCTGACGGAGGCCGCCGCCGAGTGCGAGCGGTCGGGGGCCCGGTTCTGGGAGGCGTACTGCCTGCTGCTCGGCGCCCCGCTGATGG
Organism: Streptomyces sp. NPDC104106; assembly: GCF_055584345.1. Taxonomy (NCBI): domain Bacteria; kingdom Bacillati; phylum Actinomycetota; class Actinomycetes; order Kitasatosporales; family Streptomycetaceae; genus Streptomyces; species Streptomyces sp. NPDC104106. The sequence goes on along the minus strand of NZ_JBVJMF010000003.1, from coordinate 107,094 downwards.
CGGCCTCACCGGCGCATGCCGCCCGGGCCGGGCAGGTGTGGCGGCGCGGCCGGCGCCTCGCGGCCGACGGCGGGGCGGCCGCGCTGGTGGGACTCGCCGACGCCACCCGGGACGCCGTGCTCGGCGCGCCGGAGCCGCCGCGAACGCCGCTCGCCGGGCTCACCGCGCGCGAGCGGGAGATCGCCACGCTGGTCGCCGAGGGCCTGACCGGCAAGGACATCGCGGCCAAGCTGGTGCTCAGCACGCGCACGGTGGAGACCCACCTCTCGCGCATCTACCGCAAGACCGGCGTGTCGTCCCGTACGGCGCTGGCCGCACTCATGCCCCGGTCCGACGAGGCGTCGGGGCCGCACACGCCGTACCGGGGTCTGCGGCCCACGGAGTGAGGCCCCCGCCTCCGCCCCGCCCCTCACGCCCGGATACGTAGGAAGTTACGTGGTCACACGGACGTAGGAGCCCGCTGTGATCTGCGAGATTCCCCCTGGGTCCGCGACGGGAACCGAGGTGGTCCCGCTTCTCGTCTCCGAGGGCCCCGCGGGGTACGGCGGGGCCCGGGGGTGTGCGGCGGAGCGGAAGGGAACGGAGAACGGTGGGAAACGCAGGGACGCGAAGGCACGGCGGGCGCGCGGGGGCCGCGCTGGCCGTCTGCGGGCTGCTGCTCGCGGGCTGTTCGGACTCGGGCGGCGCGAGCGGCGGATCGTCGGGTACGGCGAGCCCGTCCGCACGGGGTACGGCGAGCGGCGGCCGCACGACCGCGGCGCCGGCCACGGCCACGCCCGCCCCGCGCTTCACGCCCGACCCGGCGAAGATGCCCAAGTCCCGTGCCGCGGCACTGGAGTTGCTGCGCACGGTGACCGCTGGACCGGAGACCTACGGGCCCGGTTACGTCCGCCGCAGCCCGTACGAGAGCGACCCCGCCGACTGGCCGGTGCTCGGCACCGACTGCGTGTGGCAGCAGCAGTCGCTGCCCGACGACGTGCTGGGCAGCCTCACCCGCTACAGCAGACTCCCGGCCGCCGGCGGCAAGGGCGAGGTGCACACCGCGGCCACCGTGACCATCCACCGCACCGCGGCGCAGGCCGACCAGGAGATCGCCGAGACCCTGGAGGAGGCGCTGCGCTGCCCCGACCAGCAACTGCGGGCTACCGAGCGGATCACCGGGCTGAACTCCATGGGCACCGGTTACGACGCCAACGGCAACACATCCGCCGACGACGTGCTGGAGGAGATGGGCCATTACGACAACCCCGGCCTGGGCAAGGACCCCTTGCCCTATTTCTGGGACCAGGTGCGGCTCGGTCCGGTGACGGTCGCCGTCGCCGTCGAGGGTGGCAAGGGCTTCACTCAGGAGGATCTGCTGGTCATGCAGGCGCGAGCCGCCGCGGACATGCAGACCAAGGTGCGCGCGCTGCTGGGGGCGAAGAAGTGACCGACCGTTCGCTGCGTCCGTCCGACCCGTCCTTCGTCGGCGGCCACCGGCTGCTCGCCCGGCTCGGCGAGGGCGGCATGGGGGTCGTCTATCTCGGCCGCACCGAGTCCGGGGCGCTCGCCGCCGTCAAGGTGATCCAGGCCCAGTTCGCGCACGACGAGGAGTTCCGCGCCCGCTTCCGCCGTGAGGTGCGGGCCGCCCAGCGGGTGACCAGCCCGTGGGTGGTGAAGGTGACCGGGGCGGACACCGAGGCCGAACAGCCCTGGCTGGCCACGGCGTTCGAGCCGGGCCCCGACCTCGCCGACGCCGTGCGCGAGCACGGACCGCTGCCGCCGCGGGCCGTCCGGGTCCTCGGCAAGATGCTGGCGCGAGCGCTGGCCGCGGTGCACGAGGCGGGCCTGGTCCACCGGGACGTGAAGCCGGGCAACATCCTGCTGGCCGCCGACGGACCGCGCCTCATCGACTTCGGCATCGCCCGCTCCCCGCACGAGACCGCGCTCACCTCCGCCGACCTGGTGGTCGGCAGCCCGGGCTTCCTCTCCCCCGAGCAGGCCTTTGGCGGCGGCGTGTTGTCCCCGGCGAGCGATGTGTTCTCGCTGGGCTGCGTGCTGGCGTACGCGGTGACGGGCCGGCCGCCGTTCGGCACGGGCGCGACCGAAGCCCTGCTGTACCGGACCGTGCACGACGAGCCCGATCTCGACGGCGTGCAGGAGGAGTTGGCGGGCGTGCTCGCCCGCTGCCTCGCGAAGGACCCAGAAGCCCGGCCGGCGCCCGCCGAGTTGGACGCCGCGCTGGTCGAGGACGTGCCCTCCGGCACGGCGGACTGGCTGCCGGCCGACGTGGTCCGCATGATCGCGGAGCGGTCGGCGCGGATGCTCGCCCTGCCCGGGACCGAGGCCACCCTCGCCGAGCCGCCGACCACCCGGGCCCCCTCCCGCCGGGGTTTCCTCACGGCCGCGTCGGCCGGGGCGGCCGTGCTGGCCGTCGGCGGGGGCGCGGCGGCCTGGGCCGCGCTGCGCGGCGGCCACAGCGGTGCGGGCAAGCCGTCCGCGCCCGGCTGGGCGATCGGCGTACAGGCCGATCTCAGCGGCCCGGGCAAGGCGACCGGGCAGGCGCAGGAGCAGGGCGCGCGGCTCGCCGTGGAGCAGTTCAACGCCCGCCGCGACAAGCCGTTCACGGTGGAGCTGCGCACCGCCGACGACCGCGGCAGCGCCGACTCCGCCCCGACGGCAGCACAGCAACTGGCCGACGACAGGGACGTGCTGGCCGTCATCGGGTCGAGCACGGACGTCACGACGAAGGCCGCGCTGCCGGTGTACGACGCCGCCCTGCTGCCCCTGCTGAGCATGTCCGCCGGGCAGAACCTGTACCAGAACGTCCGCTCCTTCCTGCGCGGCCGCCCGCTGCACAACACGGTCGCGATGAAGCTGGTGTTCCAGTGGGCGGCCACCAGCTTCGCCGCCCCCGTCGGGCTGCTGCTGGACCGCAGCGGCGGTGACGTGTCCTGGATGACCGTCCAGATGGCGAACTTCATCGTCCGCGCGTACCGGCGCGACACGCACCCCCGGGTCGTGCCCGCCGGTACGACCGACCTGAAGCCGGTGCTCGACGAGATGCGCTCGGCCGGCATCCAGGCCTTCGTGTACGCCGGTCCGCTCGACGGCGCGCTGCGCGCCGCCCGGGGCCTGTCCGGCTTCACGGGCCCCAGGTACGCGGCCGAGCCGGCCCTGGATCCGCGCTTCGCCGCCGAGCCCGCGGCCGCCGGCTGGAGCGTCCTCGCCAGCGCGATCGGTCCCGGCGCGGCCCAGGTCGGCTCCTTCGCCGCCGCGTTCCGCGCCCGGTACGGGCACGCGCCCGGATTCTGGGCGGCCGAGGGCTACGACGCGGCGAACCTGCTGCTGCACCAGCTCACGGCGGCGGGGGGCCGGCGACCGGCGCGCAAGGACCTGATCGCACCCCTGTGGGCCACCAAGTACCAGGGGATCACCCGGAAGTTCACCTTCGCCCGGCAGCCGATGCAACTCGCCGCACCGGCCAGCTTCGTCCACCAGGTGAGCGGCGGCACCTTCCGCTACGTCGGGCCGGCCCCGGACAAGGCCCCCCTGCCCCGGAGGAAGTGACGGTGCGTCCGCTCCTCACCACCGACCCCGAGTCCATCGGTCCCTACCGGCTGTTCGCCCGGATCGGGGCCGGCGGCATGGGCGTGGTCTATCTCGCCCGCTCCGAGGGCGGCGCCCTGGCCGCCGTCAAGGTGATCCGGGCGGAGCACGCCGCCGATCCCTCCTTCCGCGCCCGGTTCCGGCGGGAGGCGGGGGCGGCGGCGCGGGTCGACGGCCGCTGGACCACACCGGTGCTGGCCGCCGACCCGGAGGCCGCCGCACCCTGGCTCGCCACCGCGTTCGTGCCCGGCCCCTCGCTCGCCGAGATCGTCGCCGGGCACGGCCCGCTGCCCCCGGCCACCGTGCGGGCACTCGGGGCCCGGCTGACGGAGGCGCTCGCCGCCGTCCACGCGGTGGGGCTCGTGCACCGTGACATCAAGCCCGGCAACGTCCTGCTCGCGCTCGACGGGCCACGTCTGATCGACTTCGGCATCGCCCGCGCGGGTGGCGCGACCGCGCTGACCGAGACCGACGTCGTGGTCGGCACGCCCGGCTACCTGTCGCCCGAGCAGGCGCGGGCCCGGGGCGGCGAGGTGGGGCCGCCGAGCGACGTGTTCTCGCTGGGCTGCCTGCTGGCGTACGCGGTCGCGGGCCGGCCGCCGTTCGGCACGGGCATGGCGGCGGCGGTGATCTTCCGCACCATCCACGAGCAGCCCGACCTCACGGCCGTGCCGGACGACTCCCTGCGCGCGCTGCTCGCCCGGTGCCTGGCGAAGTCGCCGGCCGCCCGCCCCACGGTGGCCGAACTCCGGGCAGAGCTCGGCCACTTCGGCACCGACGACTGGCTGCCACCCGGCCTGCCCGCGCTCATCGCCGAACGCTCGGCGCAGGTCCTGGAACTCCCCGAACCCGAACGAGCCGAGCCGCCCACACGTGTGGACCGGCCGCCGGCGCCGACGAGACGCCGGTTCCTGCTGCTGGGCACCTCGGCGGGAGCACTGGCGGCGGGCGGGGCCACCGCGGCCTGGCTCGCCGGCCGGGGCTCCGCCGCGCCCGCCGCGGTAGCCACCCGCACGATCGCCGTCCACGCGGACCTGACCGGTCCGGGCAAGGCGCTCGGCGCGGCGGTCGAGCGGGGCGTACGGCTCGCCGCGGCGCAGCACAACGCGCGCACGGACCGGCCGTTCGACCTCGCTGTCGAGGCGTACGACGACCGGGGCGAGGCCGACCGGGCGCGGACGGCCGCCCGGAAAGTGGTCGCCGACGGCCGGGCGTCCGCGGTGATCGGCCCGACCTCGGACACCACGGCGCTGGCCGTGGAGGACATCTACAACCACGCGCACCTGCCGCTGCTGACCGCGTGGGCCGGCTCGGACGACCTGTACAGCACGAAGTCGGACACCGAGCCCGCCGTGTTCCAGCTCCGTCCGCCGGACACGGCGATCGGCGTTCCGCTCGCCCGCCTGCTCACCGCCCTCCGCCCCACCGTCCGCTGGGCGCTGATCGACGACGAGGCGGCGCGCTACTACAGCTGGCTGCTGTCCGTGTCCCTCGCCAAGAGCGCACCGGCGCACGGCACGGTCGTCACCGCCACGGTCGCCGCCGGCAGCGACGACTTCGGCCCGGCCGTCGCCACCGCGATGGCGGCGCGCGCCCAGGCCGTCGTCTACTGCGGACGCTCACCCCAGCGGGCCGCCGCCTGCGCCCGGGCGCTGCGGGCCGCCGGCTTCACGGGCACGGCCGCGGCGACGGAACCGGCCCTCGACCCCGCGTTCCTGACCGCGGCGGGCACGGCGGCCGAGGGCTGGGTCTTCGCGGCCACCTTCGTGGACCCGGCACGCCTGGACTCCGCGACCGCGTTCGTCCGGGCCTACGAGAAGCGGTACGGGGCCCGCGGTGTCCCGGTGGGCGCCGCCGAGGGCTACGACGCCGCGGGGATGGCCGCCACCGCCGTCGCGGCCGCCGGGACGGGCCGGGTGGACCCCGGGACCGTGACCCACCGGCTGCGAGCGCTGTCGTACCGGGGCGTGACCCGCACCTTCGTCTTCGACCCGGCCAACGCCGGCGCGGTCCAGCTGGCCCCGGGCCTGTTCCTGTGGCGGGTCCGCCAGGGCAAGCCGGTCTTCCTCGGGCAGTACCAGCAGGTCAAGTCCGTCTGAGACGTTGTCCGGTCACATCCGTCGCCCGGCGTCCGTCAGTACGGCGGGAGACGGAGAGCGCACGGGCCGGGAGGTCGGACAGGTGGATGTGTACGAGGGTGCGGGCGTTCACGGGTGAGCCGGTCCCCCGCGCGGCGCTGGAACGCGTCCTGCGCGCCGCCGCCCGCTCGCCCTCGGGCGGCAATCTCCAGCCGTGGCGCGTCTACGTCCTCACCGGCGCCCCGCTGGCCGAGCTGAAGAAACGCGCCGCCGAGCGTGCGGCGGCCGGTGACCTTGGGGACGAGCGGCAGTACCGCATGTATCCGCCCGATCTGGGCTCGCCCTACCGGGAGCGCCGGTCGGCGGCGGCCGCCCAGCGGTTCGGGGCGCTCGGGATCCGGCGCGGGGACACCGCGGCCCGCCGGGCGGCCGTCGCCGCGAACTGGCGCTGTTTCGGCGCCCCCTGCCTGCTGCTGTGCTACATCGACCGCGACATGGGCGCGGCCCAGTGGGCCGATCTCGGGATGTACCTGCAGACGGTGATGCTGTCGCTGCGCGCCGAGGGACTGCACAGCTGTGCGCAGACGGCGTGGTCGGTGTACCACCGGACGGTCGCCGAGGTCGTGTCGCCCCCGGCGGATCCGGTCCTGTTCACGGGCCTGTCGATCGGCTTCGCGGATCCGTCGGCGCCCTGCGTCCGCACCGGCCGGGCGCCGCTCGCGGAGGCGGTGACCTTCCTGGGCGACGGCGAGGGTGACAGCGACGACGGCCCCGCCCCGGAGGGCCGCCGTACGGGCTCCTGACGACGCGCGGGCGCGTTGGGCGGGCCCCCTCCCGCCCGCGCGCTTACGGTTCTCTCAATGTGACCGACCGTCAGCAGGGGTGACGGAGAGGAGCCGTAAGCGGTGGTGGGCGATGCGCGTCGACGGGCGGCGGGGCGGGGCGGACGGCGGCGGGCGAGGGGTGTGCCGGGCAGCCGGCCGGGGTATTCCGTGCGGCTGCCGGCCTCCGCGCGGCCGCGGCGTGCGTCCGTGGCCGAGCGGACGGTGCCGTGGCTGCGGGTCGCGGCGGCCTACGCCTGGCGGCTCATCGTCGTCGGCATCGTCGTCTACGGCGTCTTCGGCCTCCTGGGCAGCTTCCAGCTCATCGCGGTCGCCCTGTTCCTCGCGCTGATCGTGACCTCCGTGCTGCGTCCGCTGACGGACCTGCTCGCCAAGGTGCTGCCCCGGCCGCTGTGCGTCGCCGTCGCGCTGGTGGGCAGCATGCTGCTGTTGCTGGCGCTGCTCGCCCTGGTGGGCAACGCGGTCGCGGGTGAGTCGGGCCGGCTGGCGGGGGAGTTCCGGGGCGGTGTGCACCGCATCGAGCAGTGGCTGGAGCGGCCGCCGTTCCGGCTGAGCCCCGGCACGTTCACCGAGTTGCAGAACCAGGTGACGCACTACGTCTCCACGCACCGGTCGAGTCTGTTCAGCAACGCCCTGAGCGGGCTGAGCCGGGCGGTCGAGGTGGTCACCGGGGGCGCGCTCGCGCTGTTCGCCTCGGTGTTCTTCATCCACTCCGGCGAGCGCCTGTGGAGCTGGATGCGTGAGGAGTTGCTGCCGAGCGAGGCCCGCCAGGCCTGGGACCGGGCGGGGCGCGCGGCCTGGCACGCCTTCGCGGGCTACACCCGCGGCATCATCATCGTGGCCGCCACCAACGCCGTGCTCGTCGGGATCGCCCTGCTCGCCCTGCGGGTGCCGCTGGCGCTGCCGCTCGCCCTGCTGGAGTTCTTCGCCGCGTTCGTGCCGCTGGTGGGCTCGCCGGTGGCGCTCGCCGTCGCCACGGTCGTCGCGCTGGCCGGGCGGGGGCCGCTGACCGCCGCGGCCGTGCTGGTACTGATCGTGGTGATCGGCCAGCTGGAGGGGCACGTGCTGCACCCGCTGGTGATGAGCTGGGCGGTCCGGTTGCATCCGCTGGTCGTCGCCGTGTCGGTCATCGCGGGCAGCATCGTGGCGGGGGTGATCGGGGCCGTCGTCGCCGTTCCGCTGGTCTCCGTGGTCTGGGCGGTGCTGCGCGCACTGCGGGCGGTGCCGCCGCCGGGCCCGACACGCCTGTGAGGAACGGCCGTTACCGGTGATCCGAACAAGGGATCAGTTGTTCCCTGGAACAGGTGATCGTCGTTCAGGAGGCCGCTGGGGCACCAGCGGGACGACCATACTCACGCTGTGCGAGTGAGGGGCTGCAGACCGTGTCCGACGCACAGGTCCCACTCACGGAACACCGCAAGGAGCAGCACGACCATGAACCTTCTCACCGACATCCTCGCGGGCCTCGCCCACTTCGTCGGGTGGCTGGTCTGACGCCGCGAGGCGCGTGAAGAAGCGCGGCGCCGTCTCCTCGTCCCACGGAGGCGGCGCCGCCGTCGTGCTGCCGCCCCCGGATCAGCGCAGCGCAGCGGCCACGAGTCCGCGGATCTCCTCCTCGTCGACACCGCCGCCGTTCACCAGCCGGTCGAACACCAGCCCGTCCACGCAGGTCAGCAGCGTCACCGTCCGCGCCTCCGCGTCGGCCACCCCCTGCGCGGCGAGGAAGTCGCACACGATCCGCCGCCCCCGGTTCTCGCGCGGCACCAGGATCTCGCGCAGTTCGGGGTGGTGCACGCTCTCGACGGCGCACGCGTAGCGCGCGAGCGAGCGCCTGCGCCCCTCCCCCACCAGCCGCGCCGCAACCAACGCGGCGATGCCCTCGGCCAGTTCGGCCGCCGTGCGCACCGCCGCCACTTCGGCTCCCGCGTGCGCCAGCTCGGCCTGGTCGAGCGCGACCAGCCGCCGCACCAGGGCGGTGAGCAGGGCCTGGCGGGTGCGGAAGTAGGCGGACGTGGTGCCGGGCGGAAGGCCCGCCGCGCGGTCCACGGCGCGATGCGTCAGCCCCCGCATGCCGGTGTCGGCGAGCACCGCGATGGCCGTGTCCGCGAGGAGGATGCGTCGGTCTGTGCTCATCCCCTCTTTCTACACCCCCGCTTCTACAGCTGTAGAGGGGCGGCGGTAGGGTCTTCTACACCTGTAGAAAAGCGTGGCGGCAAGCGCACGACGCGTGCACCACGCGAGGCCGAAAGGGGTCCGGCATGGGCGGTACGGCAGTGGTGGTCGGAGGCGGCATCGGCGGGCTGGCCGCGGCCATCGGGTTGCGCCGGATCGGCTGGGAGGTACGGGTGGCGGAGCGGTCCGGCACCCTCGCGGACGCCGGCGCGGGCATCTCGCTGCACGCCAACGGGCTGCGCGCGCTGGACGCCCTCGGCGTCGGTACGGCGGTGCGCGCAGCGGCCCGTCCCCAGTACACCGGGGGCACCCGGACCCCCGCGGGTCGCTGGCTGGCCCGGATGGACGGTGCCGCGCTCGAACGCGTCCTGGGCACCCCGATCGTGGGCATCCGGCGCGCCGAGCTGCACCGGCTGCTGCGCGCCGCCCTGCCCGCCGGCTGCCTGCGCACCGGCGTCGCCGCCTCGGCGCCGGCCGACGCGGCCCCGGACCGGGCCCGTGTGGCCGTCGCGGACGAGGTGTGGGAGGCGGACCTGGTCGTCGCGGCCGACGGGGTCGGCAGCCGGCTGCGCGGGCTGCTGTTCCCGGACCATCCCGGCCCGGTCTACGCCGGTTCGACGGTCCTGCGGGCCATCACCGACCGCCCTCTGGACCTCGACACGGACTTCGAGCTGACGTGGGGCGAGGGAGCCGAGTTCGGGCACATCGGCTTCGCCGACGGCCGGGCCGAGTGGCACGCGGTGCTCACCGCGCCGCCCGCCGTCCGCCATGCCGACCCGCTCGGCATGCTGCGCGGCCGCTTCGGCGCCTGGCACGATCCGATCCCGGCCCTGCTCGCGGCGACCCGGCCGCAGGCCGTGCTCCACCACGACATCCACGAACTGGTCACGCCCTTGCCGTCGTTCGTCGCCGGCCGGGTGGCACTGCTCGGGGACGCGGCGCACGCCATGACGCCGAATCTGGGCCAGGGTGCCTGCCAGGCCCTGGAGGACGCCGCCGCACTGGCCGCCGCGCTCGCCGGCGAGCCGTCCGTCGGCCCGGCTCTGGCCCGTTACGACGCGGAGCGCCGTCCCCGCGCCCAGGCGGTGGCCCGGGCCGCCCGCCAGGCGGGCCGCATGGGACAGCGACTCGCGCAACCGCTCGCCGTCGCTCTGCGCAACACCGCGCTCCGGCTCGCCCCGTCCGGCGCGACGATGCGGGCGATCCTGCGCCACGCCGACTGGACACCGCCGAGCCTCGGGCCCTGAGGGTGCCGCCGGCACCGCTCACCGGGCACGGCCGACTCAGACCACGGTCGCGGCGGCGACGACCCGGTCGATGTCCGCGGTGACGGGAGGGTCCACCGCGCCGGTGGTCAGTCCGAGGAGGAAGGAGGTGCGCCCGCCGTCGATGGTGATCAGCGTCATCCGCACGCGCGCGGTTTCGTCCCCGGCGGCGACCCGCAGGACGGTGACCGAGGGCGAGGAGGACCTGCTCACCCTGCTCGCCTCGGCCACCGACACCGAGGGCAGGCCGCTGTCCGACGAGGCGCTGACCGCGACCGGTCAGGCGCTGCTGCTGGCCGGTCATGAGACCACCACCGGATTCATCGCGACGATGACGGCCCACCTGCTGTCCGACCGGCGCCGCTGGCGGCGCCTGCTCGACGACCGCACGCTCGTCCGCCAGGCCGTCGAGGAAGCCCTGCGGTTCGACCCGAGCAACGGCTTCGGCATGATCCGCTACGCGCACGAGAACGTGGAACTGGGCGGCACCGGGGTCCTGCGCGGCACCACCGTGGTGTGCAGCATGCAGGCCGCCAACCGCGCCGAGGGCACCTTCGAGCGCACCGCCGAACTCGACGTCACCCGCAGCCCGAACCCCCACCTGACCTTCGGCGCCGGTCCGCACTCCCGCCTCGGCCAGGCTCTGCCCGCACCGAGATGCAGACGGCCCTGGAGGCCCTGCTCCGCCGGGCTCCCCACCCTCGAACTCGCGGTCGACCCGACGGAACTGCGCACGGTGGACGGCCTGTTGACGAGCCCGCTGGAGGCGCTGCCAGTACGCTGGTGAGCGCTCCGGGCCGGCCGGGCCAGATCCGGTACCGCCGAATTCCCTCATCAGGATGAGCGGCGCATACCGGGCACCTCGGGGGGCAGTGACGACCACGTTGTCATCACCCCGAAAGGACCACGCGCATGCGCCTGCGTACCGCTCTCGCCTCCGCCGTCGGCTCTGTGGCCCTGGTCGTGACCCTGCCGACGTCGGCCTCCGCGGCGACCGGAACCTTCCAGTACATGTACACCGGCCTGGACGGCGCCCGCCACGTGGCCACGCTGGAGCACCCGCCCGGCCAGGAGTGCCTCAACCTTCCCGGGACGGCCGGGGAGCCCGGCTTCGCGCCGAGGAACAGGACGGACGCCACGGCCCTCGTCTTTCTCGACCCGGACTGCGAGGGCGACACCTACTACGTCATGGACCCGGGCAAGGTCCTCGGCGACCGCCTCAAGCTCCGCTCGGTCGTCTTCTCCTGACCCCGGGTTCCCCCGACGCCCGTCGCGGCAGGGACGAGTCCGGCTCGCCCTGCCACGGCAACCGCCGCGCGGCCCGGGCGCGCTCAGCCCGTCGCGAGGGCCCGCAGCCGGTCGCGCGAGCCGTTGAACCGGTCGTGGTCCCCGACCGTCTTCCCGATGGAGGTGTACTGCCACATGGTGTACGTCGACCAGCCGGACGGCAGGGGCCCGGCGCTCGAACCGTAGCGGGCGATCCACAGGGGGTGGTTCGCGGCGAAGCCGGCGTAGTTGCCGGTGCACTGCGCCCACCAGTTGGTCGCCGTGTAGATGACGGCGTAGCGGCCGGTACGGGCCTTGTAGCGGTTCAGGAAGTCACGGATCCAGCGGACCATCCCGTTGCGGGACTTGCCGTAGCAGTCGTCGCCGTACGGGTTCCACTCCAGGTCGAGCGCGCCGGGCAGGGTCTTGGCGTCTTTGGACCAGCCGCCGCCGTGTTTCAGGAAGTAGTCGGCCTGAGCGGCGCCGCCGGAGCTGTCCGGGGTGGCGAAGTGATACGCGCCCCGGACCATGCCGACGCTGTACGGGCCGTTGTACTGCTGGGTGAAGTAGGGGTTGCGGTAGCTCGTCCCCTCGGTGGCCTTCGTGTACGCCCACTTGTGACCGCCGGCCCACAGCCCGCGCCAGTCGACCGCGCCCTGGTGGCTGGAGACGTCCACCCCCTCGGTCTGGCTCACACGGGACACGGTGGTGGTGTCGTCCGCGTCGGCATGGCTGCCGTCGTGGGCGAGGACGCCCATGCCCATGTACGCGGTGCCGCGCGGGGGCACGGAGGGGACCGACTCGGCCAGGGCCGCCGGTACGGACACGGTGAGCAGGAGGCCGGTCAGGGCGCCCGTGAGAGCCGGACGGAATCTGCCGCGCTGAAAGGTCGGGGAGTTTCGCACCCTCCCATCTGACCGGCGTTCGGGCCGCAACGCACTCCGGACACCCCCCAACGCGGCCATCCCGGGCCTGCCTTGGTCCGTACGGGTGGCCCCCCGGCCGCGCGCGGGCCGGTCGCGGCAGCCACCCGGGGCAGCTCCCCCGACCGGCCGGCCGCCGCCGGGCCGACGGCGGATCGACGGCGGGTCGGGTCCCGTCAGCCGTCGATGCGGTGCCGGGTCCAGAAGGACGTGAGGTCGGTGCTGGTGGCCGCCTGGGCGGCCGCCTTGAACTCGGCCGTGGTCGACACGCCGTACCAGTGTGCGGCCGCGTAGTCCTTCAGCAGCCTGGCCATGGCACTGTCGCCGAGGACGCGGCGCAGGTCGTGCAGGGCGCACTTGCCGTAGCCGTAGACGACGGTGGAGTAGCGCGAGGCGTGTGCGTCCCAGTAGGCCATGGAGTCGGTGATCTTCTCGTCGGCCGAGGCCCAGGAGACGTTGTTCCAGCAGTTGACGCCCGTCTTGCCCAGGGCGAGGTCGGTGGCGTAGTCGGTGAACGCCTCGTCCAGCCAGGGGCTGTTGTACTCGTCGTCGCCGACGACGCCGTACCACCACTGGTGGCCGATCTCATGGGTGAGGGCGGTGCCGCTGACCAGGTCCAGGACGAATCCGGGGTACTCCATGCCGCCGAACCAGTAGTGGTTGTCGAGGACGGCGTCCAGCTCACCGTAGGGATAGGCCCCGAACCGGCCCGCGTGTGCGTCGACGGCGCTCTTGGCGGTGTCGAGCATCGATTGGGCGTCGGCGGAGCTGATCCCCGAGACGGAGTAGACGTTCACCGCGACACCGGCGGACGAGGTGCCGGAGATCCTGCTGAAGGGCCCGGCGGCCCACGCGAAGTCGCGCACCTTGGACGCCTTCGCCGTCGTCACCGTACGGCCGCCGGCGCCGGGGGCGTCGGTGGAGGTGCCGGTGGCCGGGACCAGCAGGCCGCTGGGGTGGTCCAGGGTCACCGTGAAGTCGGCGGCCAGGGAGTAGAACGACTCGCCGTTGTTCGTGTAGGGGTCCAGGTGCCAGCCGGAGCCGTCGCGCACGGCGAGGACCGGCAGGGCGTTGCCGAGGAAGCTGTAGGCGCCGTCGTGTCCGAAGCGGTCGGCGCCGCTCGGCACTCTGATGCCGAGGTCGAAGCCGACGGTGGCGCTCTGCCCCCTTGCGAGCGGGGCGGGCAGGTCGACCTTCAGCGCCGTGCAGTCCACGGTGGGCGTTCCCGCCGTGCCGCCGGTGACGTGCGTGACGCGGACGGGCATGGCGTCACAGGTGCCGTGGTAGTTGTCCCACAGCCGCAGGTAGACCTCGTTCAGCTCGGTGGCCGAGGCGTTCGTGAAGGTCACGCTCTCGTGCCCGGTCCACTCGGTGCCGGTCGTGTCGCTGCTGATGTTCACGGTGTACGAGGGCGCGGCCGGGGTGCGGGTGGCATCGCCCGGCGCGGCCGCGCCGCCGGAGGTGTCGAGCGCGATGTCGTCGAGGACGAAGCTGGTCCGCAGGCCGGCGTCCTCGGTTCCGGTGAAGGCGAGGTCGACGGTCCGTCCGGCGTAGGCCGACACGTCGAGGGCCTTCTTGACGTACCCGGTGTTCCTGTCGAGGTTCGAGTACGCGGCGAGCGTCCTGCCGTCGATCGCGGCGGTGAGCCTGTCGTACGCGGTGGAGGTCGTCGTCTCGGCGGTGTCGATGTGCAGCCAGAACGTGAGGGTCGCCGTGGCGCATCCGGCCGGGATGGTGACCCGCTGACTCAGGGTGTCGGTATGGGTGCCGCCGGTGCCGCCCAGCAAGGCGTAGGAGCTGCCGCCGTGGGCACTCTGTCCGGCGCGGTGGGTGAGCAGAGAGGACGAGGAGGCGGTCCAGGACGAGGCGCCGTTCTCGAAGCCGCCGTCCCTGACGACCTGCGCCGCGGCGCAGGCGGCGGCCGTGCGGGGCGCGGCCTCGTGGGCGGCCGGCCGGGCGGCGGCGGGGCTCGCCGGGAGGACGAGGGCGGCCAGCGCGGCGACGGTGAGCGCACCGGCGCCGAGGGCGTTGTGGGGGGTCGGTCTCACACGCTACTCCTTTGCGGCGGCCGGCATCCCGGCCTGCTCGGTGACGGCCGGCCGGCTGGGGTGGGCGCCGGCGCGGCCGCGGACGGGGCTTGCGCTTTCGCTGCACCGAGAGGTGCGCCGTGCCCTCGGGACCGGGGCCCGGACTGCGGAAAGAGTGTCAGATTTGACCGGGTCATGCCAGAAGCTGCGGAGAGCGCGATCGGGTCGGGTGCCGTGGAGACGTGGAGACGTGGCGGATCAGGCCGGGCGCAGCGTCATGAAGAGCGCCGCCAGTTGCGTGCCGTCCGGCGCCTGCCAGCCGCGGGCCACATGGCCCAGCGCTCCCTCGGGACGGGCCGGCGACTTCCCGGGGACAGGGGTCGGGGCTCGGTGCACCCGCAGGACCATGCCGTGCGGCACCGCGATGCGGGTGCCCTCAGCGTCGTCGGCGGGCTCGGGCGTGAAGGCGTCCGGCGCGAGGGGGCCACCGGTGTAGGAGCGGACCACCTCGTGGTCCGGGGTGTCATCGATGCTCTGGGCCTGCGCCTGGGCCCGCCCCTCGAACAGGGCGAGCGACTCGGCGACCAGCACCGGGTCGTGGCAGCCGTCGTAGGCCCAGCGCTTGCCCAGCACGCCGTGCTCCATCGTGCCGACGAGCGCGTGCTCCGCACCGGCCAGCGGTGCGCCGCGGTACGTCAACGGGACGATATAGGCCGTCGGTTCGGGGGTGGAGGTGTCCGTGGCCACCATGAACTCCATCCCGACCTCGCCCGCGGGGTCGTCCAGCCGGAAGCCGCCGGACTTGGTCAGTACCGGGGCACCGGGGCCGCCGCGGTACCAGGGGCGGGAGGGCAGCCACCCGGTGAGCAGCTCCAGCTTGGTGGGCTTGAGGGTGGTGTGGTGGATGATGGCCATGACGGCCCCCCTCCTGACGTCGCGAGTCGCTGTCCCCGCAGCTTCGCACACCCTTCCCGCCGGCCACCCGCCCGCACCGGCCGCTGTCGGGCCAACTGGCCACACCGGCCGGGGCGGTGCCGTCAGGCGTGGGCGGAACTTCGGGCAGTCGGCACCGTAGCCCGGGGCGGCGAGCTCGTAGGTCTGCGCGGCGTACTCGTACGAGGTGGCACGGCCCGCGGGCAGCCGCCTCGCGCCGGCGGCGGTGCGCGCCGGGCCGGTCCTGCCGATGTCGCTGCGGGACACCAGGTGTCGTCGGCGGCCACCTGGGCAACAACTCGCCGGCGTGCAGAGGGACATGGGTCTTCGGGTACTGGCTCCGCAGGGAGGCGACCATCCGCATCCGCAGGCGGTGGTCGCGCAGCGAAACACGCGAGGTGACCTCGCCGAACTCGCCTGACGTGTCGAACACCGAGGTTTCCCCGTGCACGATCCGGCCGCTCCTGGCACGGGTTGCGGATGGAGCTGCCACTCCACATCGTCTGCCCCGGGCTGCGCACCCTCGATCCAGACCGCCCAGGCCGGGGCATGAGTCTCAGGGCTCGCCGAAGGGCTACGCGACGGCCGCTCCTCAACAAGGACTCCAGCGCGGGCGGTGACCGGTGCTCCACAGCTCATCA
Source organism: Streptomyces sp. NPDC104106 (assembly GCF_055584345.1). Taxonomy (NCBI): domain Bacteria; kingdom Bacillati; phylum Actinomycetota; class Actinomycetes; order Kitasatosporales; family Streptomycetaceae; genus Streptomyces; species Streptomyces sp. NPDC104106. Next base: position 91,359 of record NZ_JBVJMF010000003.1, on the reverse strand, counting down.
ACTCAGCCGTCTGAACGTCTAGGAAGAGGCGTTCCCAGCTCACGACGCGCGACCAGCACCCGGCACTCCTCCGGCACCGGGCCGACAGACCCCACGCACACCCCACACCCAGCCGGCGCGGTTGCCCCGCCACGCGCAACAGGCCCCCAGGCCGTTCCCCTCCCCGAAGCCGATCCCGGCCGGCGACGACACGAAGCTCACCGGCTTCGACAAGTTCGTCGAAGCTGCCGCCCACAAGAAGGCTTTCCCGCTCGGCCGCAGCTTCTTCGGGATCGAAGTCACTGAAGGAAAGTGACTCCAAGACAGGTCCCGGCGGACTGAAGAACCAAGCCGACGACGTGCAGTAACGGACCCCGCTCATCAGCCTGACGACCCCGTTCGTCACACTGACGCCGTGCCTCGAATAGCCACCGCCACCTCGTCCCGGCTGGTCCGTCGCCTCACCACCGTGGCGTTCTTCGGTCCGCCGATGATCGTCGGGCTGTCGCTGCTGACCGCCGATCCGGACTGGAGCGGGCTAGGACTGGTACTCGGGACCTTCGCGCTGATCGCGACTCTCACGCTGATGATCATCGCAGCGCCGAACGGGTGGTTGATCGTCGGCGGGGTGATCGTGGGGATCGCCGCGCTCTCCGGACCGGGGCCGGTGCTGCAGGCCGAGGTGGTGGCGCACCAAGGGCAGCGGGTGGAGGTGCGGGTCACCTCGGTGAAGACGTACCAGGGCAAGCACGGACCGGAATACACCTGCCTTCTGGCGCGGGTGGACGGCAAACCACTCAAGCACGCCGAGCTGGGCAACGACTCCTGCGACGGGCCGATGGAAGTCGGGCAGACCGAGGACGTGCTCGTCGACCCCCACGGCTGGACGGCGCCGCAGCTGGCCGAGACGGACTACAACGGGCTCGACATCGCCGCCTGGGGACTGCCCGTGGTAGTGGTGCTCTTCGAGCTGCTCGTCTGGCTGTCCCGGCGGGTCGGGCTACGCCGGTTCAAGAGCCGCTGACGGCGCCCGGGCCCCGGAAGAACGTGGCCCGGCCCCCGCACGTGGCGCGGCCGCTCGCTCGCACAGCCGCACTCCCCCCTCGTGATGGTGGGCATCGGCGTGCTCGGCACCAGCCCGGACTGGCTTCCGGCGGCGCTGACCCTTGGTGTGCTGACCGTGGCCCGCGCGATCGCGGTGCTGACGGCGACCGCGACCAAGGGTGTTCTTCGCCGCGCGGATCAGCGGACTGTGCCGTCTCCGACGGGTGGGGGGGGGCCGACGACTCACATCACACTCGCTGTGACCTTCCAAGGCACCACAACCGTGGGACAGACACGCCCCGGATCGGGTCGGCAGCTTCGCGTCGCGCTGACTGTGACCGTCCCGGTACTCTCGGCGTGGAAGACCGCTGTTGCAGCGCCGGTAGGTGTCGTAGAGCTGGCGGTCCGTCGGAGCACCGAGGGGGCGCTGGACTGCGGGACACTCCAGACGCAGGTGAGCCCGTCCACGCGGGAGCCGGTAAGGCGGACTTCGATGTCGTCGCCCGCGTGCGCAGTCACGGACCGGCCGTTGTCCGCGTTGGTGAGCACCGTGCGGCTGGCCGGCAGGGGCGATGCGGGGCTGTCAGCAGCCGCCGGCGCCGCCGCGCATGCCATGACGGTCGCCAGGGCCAGCCCCATGCCCCACGGAGCGGCAGACCACTTCGTTTCCACACGTCTTCCTTCCCTTGATTCCGCCGGACGGAATATCCCTCCCGGCGACGACAAGCCAATCCTTCCGGTCGGCGCGACATGGCAGCGAAGAGCCGATTGCAAACCACCCCAACGAGGGTTGGCGGACCGGTTCCGACGGGCAGGCCTAGGTGAACAGAAGCGCCGACGTCTTCTTGAGAGCACCGCGTTCCTTGGCAGAGGAGTGCAGGGCGTCCTCCCCTACTTGGCCGAGGTCGCCGAGGGAGGCGGGGCATGGGCTGCGGAGCATCAGGTGCTCGTGTGTGGTGGACGAGGATCAGCTCGCCTTCGGGCGTGCAGTCCGTTACGCCGAAGACACCCTGTTCGAGGTAGGGGTCGGCAAGGCCGGAGGCGGCAAGACCGAACGCGCCCTGGCGCAGGCGATGGGCTGGGCGCATGCGGGCGGCGGACTCGTCTTCGTCGACGCAAAGGACAACTCGGCCGCACTGCCATAGTGCGTGTTTGATCTCTCCCGGAGGCAGTGCAGGGTGTATCCCATGGCATGGACAGCACCACCGGTCGAGCGCAGCAGGCAGCTAGGCGACCTGGGTACCGTAACTGAGCGTCAGATGTTGGAGGGTTGGCTGGGCTGGCACCGGGAAACGTTGCTGGCCAAGTGCGCCGGGCTTGAGCCGGCCCAATTGGCGCGGACGACCGTAGAGCCGTCGAACCTCACTCTCCTTGGCTTGGTTCGGCACATGGCGGAGGTCGAGCGATGGTGGTTCCGACGAAGCTTTGCGGGTGAGGACATCGGCGATGTCTTCACTGGCCCGTCAGATGGCAATGAGGGACTCGACGGAGTGCACGCAGCCGATGCGGAGAGAGACTTCGGATTTTTTCAGGCCGAGGTCAACGCGTGCGACGCGGCGGTGGCCGGGCACGACCTCGACGAGACTTTCATGTCCTCTCGCGGAGTTTCCCTGAGCCTGCGCTGGGTCTACGTGTTGATGATCCAGGAGTACGCCCGCCACAACGGCCACGCCGACTTCCTTCGGGAGCGGACCGACGGGGCGACGGGCGACTGAGCTTCCTTCTCAGGCCGACCGGGCAGCAGGTGCCCCGGAGGTGGCGGGGCTCCGAGTGGCCACGGGCCCGCGCGATCATGGAGTCCTCCACGCTCGGTGATCGCGAAGGACATCCGTGCCCGCACTGCCATCTTGCCTGCTCGAGCCCCTCTGGAACCAGTTCGTGGCGCTCCTGCCCGCTCAGGGGGAGTTCTCGGCACCAAGGCTCCGTGTGGCGGCCAGAGTGCGGGCCGGTCCCCGGTTGATGCGGCACCCATCTGGCTGCGTCAGGGGGCAGCCGAGGCAGGAGCCACCCTGGGTGAAGAAGAAGGTGGGCGCGCCTGAGCGATGCCCGCCGACGAAGCGAGTGCCCGGCCGAGCCGTGATGCCGCCGTCCCCCGGTTCGACTCGGCCGGGCAGGGCCGTCCCCTGGCGCTGAAGGCGGCCAGCGCACGGCCGGAGGCCGCCTCGGTGGCTTCGCCGCAGCGGTAGTCGGCGGGCTGCTCCTGGCGGGAGCCAACGTGGGGACGGCTGAAGCCGGCCAGGCGAACCAGAGCTTCACCGATCAGGCCGTCGCGGCTCACCTGACCCACTCCCAGCGCGCCGCGCTGCAAGCGGAAGTGGACATACAGTTGAAGCGGACAGGCGGCACACAGGTCAGCCTGGACGAGATCGACTACAGGGGCGGGAAGACGTTCGTAGCCATTCCCGGTGAGAAGCATCCCCGCGACTTCGTCCACAGCCACGGCACCGCGTACGTCTACGACCACTGTCCGGGCGACCCCGGTCTCTACAACGGGTGGTTCTGCGCCTACAGCCAGGCAGACTTCGCGGGGAGCGAAGACCAGTGGTACGACTGCGGGTCCTACCCAATGAACTTCGGACGCGGCGGATCATGGGTGAACAACCAGACCAAGGGCCGCCAGGCGCGCATGTACGGCAAGCGCGGTGACCTGCTCTACACCACCCCGGGCGCATACAGCTCCGACAGCAATGGAGACTGGTACTACGTGTGGTCTGTGAGGCCCTGCTAGGGCGCTGCCGGCCGCCCCGCGACCGGCAGCGGTGAGGCCCCGCACCTTCCGGCGCTGGTGCAGGGCCTTACACGCTCGGGACTGCGCGCTACAGCAGTCCGATGTTGGTGAGCGGGACGTTCCAGTCGTCGCTGCCGACGTCGCCATGGCCGCCCCGCGCCGCGGCCGGTGACACACACAGCAGCAACCCGGCGAGGGCAACGGCCAGGGCGGCGACGACACGACGCTTCAAGATTCCTCCTCGACGGTGACAGCACTCACCACCCTCATCCGGGCCGACCGCCGCTGCTGACCCGGACACGCCGCTCAGCCCGCGGATTCAGTCGCTCGGCGGCAGCGCCCCCCAACCGATCAGCAGACGAGTGGGGCATGGTTCCCCGGTCACGGAAGTGCAGCGCCCCGCTCGCCAAGAACCCTCGGGGCCACGCAGCTGGGACAGGCCTCAAGTCCATCCCGAGCATCTGGCCCAGGTGCTCGGGATGGACGGTGGGGTGTGCTTCTGCCGCAGGGCGTCGATTCCCTCATGGGCCGCCGGACGCCGGCTGGTCTCCGTCTGTCGAGCCTGGACCACCCACCGTCGGGACACATGTCCTCGACGCCGGCCATGACCGGGACGGACGAAGGCTCCGGCAAGGACCGGGCCCGGGGCAGGACCGTACTACCTGCTCTTGATTTGTACGCGCTTGATGTTCACCGGCAGCATCGGGAAGCCGTCACCCGGCCCGTTCTGGTCGTCCTCGCCGCCCACCGCGATCTTCCGGAGCACGTCGAGGCCCGCGGTGACTTTGCCGAACGGCGTGTAGGCGGCAGGGAGTTCGGTGTCCTTCCAGACGAAGAAGAACTGGCTTCCGTTGGTGTTGGGCCCCGCGTTGGCCATCGCCACCGTCCCGGCGGGATAGGCCGCCCCGGCCAAGTTCTCGTCGGGGAAGGAGTAGCCGGGCCCGCCGCTCCCGGTTCCGGTCGGGTCGCCGCACTGGAGCACGTAGATGCGTGCGGTGGTGAGCCGGTGGCAGTGTGAGCGGTCGAAGTAGTGGCGCTGGGCGAGGAACTTGAAGGAGTACGTGGTGCAGGGAGCTTTGTCGGTCAGTGCTCGGAAGGTGATCGCGCCCTGGCCGGTGCGCAGCGTCGCGCTGTACGGCTTGGCGGCCTTCACCGGGTCGAAGACCGGTATCCCCTTGAAGTTGTCTGCGGGAACGGCCGGCGTGTAGGTGCAGGCGGCCGACGGCGCGGCAGGGGGGGGATTGTCGGCTGCGGCCTGCGTCGCGGTGCCGAGGAGGAGCAGGGCGGAGGCGGCGAGCAGCGCGCTTGGCTTACGGAGCACGAGACGGTTCCCTTCGGATCAGCGCCGTACCGGTATGTCATGGACGCCTCATCCTGCCCGCTCCGCCGTCCGGGTGAAACCCCCTGCTCCGGGCACCGTCGACTTGGGCGGGCGGGCGGCGCCACTGCAAGCCAAGCGCGTGAAACAGCTCGCAGCGCAGGTCGCGGGTGGAGGGCCGGGCCCGGAACGGTCGGCGGGTTCAGCCCCGCAGAGTACCTCCGGCCGGGGGGACGGTCCTGGGGCGCCTGGTGCCGTGCCGGTGGTCGGCGAAAGCGGCCAGCAGCTCGGAGGGTTCGGGCTGCTGGTGCTCGCTGAGGTAGCGGATGCCGTCGCCCTCCAGCGGGGTGCCAGTGTCCTTGCCGATCGGGTGACGCCTGCTGACGGCGGTGCGCCAGCCGTAGCGCTCGTCCCCTACGAGAGCGGGCGCGCCGGATCCGCTCAGCGCCACGGCCGCGGCGAGCACATCGCCCTCCAGGCGCTGTACCCGGACCTCCTGCGCTTCGGCCAGGCCTGCGGCCGACCAGGACGTCGGCGACGCGCTGCAGGTACGGCTGGACCTGGCGGGCGCGCGGCTCCGTGGCGGCGCCGGCAAGGGCGGTGCGCTGCACCGCGGTCGGGTAGCCGAGGCGAGTGGCGGCCTGCGCGGCGGGGATCTCGTCGCACGGCACCATGTCCCCGCTGCCCTTGGGCCGGCCCTTGGGTCCGCACGTCACGGGGCGTGTCGGGGCCCCTGTGGCGCGCGGCATCCGCAGGCAAGGGATACGGCAGCGCGCAGCGAGGCAACAGGACGCGAAGCGCACCGGGACCGCCGGCCACATCCCCAGGGCGTGAGCGCGCGCGGCGCTCGGCCCGGGCGGGCGCGCAACGGCCGGACGGAGACACGGCAAGGTGGTGCGGCGCGCGGAGCAGACCGCACCACCGACCGACACCCACGGCGGCGCGCCCCGGCCGAACGAGAACTGATGCTGCGCCCCGCCCGGACAAGTGCCCCGTACTCTTCGACGGTGACTGAGACCGAGCTGATGCGGCTTCCCGACATGCCGTTGCACGATCCATTCATCGCCGCCGACAAGGTGACCCGCACGTACCACCTCTACGCCTCCAACGACCCCTCGGTATCGGGCGTGGACGGCACCGGCACGATGGTCTGCCGCAGCCACGACCTGCGCGACTGGCTGCGCCCCGTGGTCGTCTTCCTCGCCGCCGAGCAAAGCGGGATCTGGGCGACCGACGGCGGATGGGCACCGGAAGTCCACGAACTGGGCGGCAGGTACTACCTGTTCACCACGCTCCACAACCAGGACAAGACCCTTCCTGTGCCACCCGCCAACCAATGGGGCACACCGTTCCAGCTCGCGAACTACCTGCGCGGCACGATCACCGCCGTGTCCGACTCGCTACCGGGCCCCTTCACTGCCATCGACCCCGCACGCCCCACCCCCCCGAGAACCTGATGACCCTCGACGGGACGCTCCACGTCGCCCCGTCCGGGCAGCCCTGGATGGTGTACGCACACGAGTGGCTGCAGACCATCGACGGCACCATGGAGGCGATCCGGCTGGCCCCGGCCCTGTCCGGGACCGTCGGAGATCCGGTCTTCCTGTTCAAGGCCTCGGACGTCGCCGCGGTGCCGGGGGGCCGGTGCCGGGCCGGTGCCGAGTACGCCGCGGGCCCGCAGCTCCCCCACGTCAGGAAGACGGATGCCGGGCACGCCGGGCAAGTCGGCCTGCGCGGCGCGGATCTGTGCGGGCTCAGGGCCGGTGTCCTTGCCCGAACCGATGCTCACCGTGGCCGGGGAAAGCCCTGACGTGCCCGCTGGATGGGCCGCGGAACCGAAGTTGTGGACAGGGTTTGCCGCAAACTCGTGCGTTCCCGCTTCTGGTCGGCGGGACCTACCGGACGGTATACAGAACCGGTCGGACTCCGGGGGAGGAATCATGGCGAGAGACACGCGTGCGGCGATGGGGACGGCAGACCGGCGGTGGGCCGCCGCGCTGGGTGCGGTGCTCGGCGGCTGCGCGCTCGTCGCCGCCGCCACGACTCCGGCCGCCGCCGGCTCCGTCGGCCACGGACACGGCCACGGCATCCGCTACGCGTCACTCGGCGACTCCTACACCTCGGGTCCCGGCATCCCGGTCCAGGTGGACGCCGACTGCGCGCGCTCCGACCACAACTACCCCTCGCTGCTGGCCGCGCGGTGGAAGGCGGCGGACCTCACGGACGTCAGCTGCGGCGGGGCGACGACCGCCCAGATGTGGCAGGCGCAGGGCACCAACAGGCCCCAACTGGACGCCGTACGGCGGGACACGGACCTCGTGACGGTGCAGATCGGCGGCAACGACGTCGGATTCGGCGCGATCATCAGCACCTGCGCGCGGCTCGCCGCGCAGGACCCGACGGGTGACCCCTGCGAACGCTCCTACCGGGCCGGTGGCCACGACCGGTTGGCCCTCGCGATCGCCGAGACCGCGCCGAAGGTCGACCGGGTGCTGCGCGCCGTGCGCGCCCGGGCGCCGCACGCCCGCGTGGTCGTCGTCGGCTATCCGGACCTGCTGCCCGACGACGGCACCGGCTGCTTCCCCCAAGTCCCGTTCGCACGAGGTGACTTTTCGTACCTGCGGGACACCGAGAAGCGCCTGAACCTGATGCTGCGGCTGGTGGCCGCCGTCAACCGGGCCGCGTACGTGGACACCTACGGCCCCACGGTCGGCCACGACATGTGCAAGTCCCCGGCGGACCGTTGGATCGAACCGCTCCAGCCCGCCTCCCCCGCGGCCCCGGCACATCCCAACGCCAAGGGCGAACAGGCCATGGCCCAGGCGGTCCTGGACCGGCTGGACCGGCGCGGCGGGCGGGACTGACCGGGCGGCGGCGGCCTGGCGAAAAGCCCCCGGGCCGGAAAGGCCGCCGCCGTCCCGTCAGCCGGTGAGCGCGCCCTGCACGACGGCCTTCGCCTCCTCCTGGACCCGGGCGAGGTGGTCCACGCCGAGGAAGGACTCGGCGTAGACCTTGTAGACGTCCTCGGTGCCCGAAGGGCGCGCCGCGAACCAGGCGTTGTCCGTGGTGACCTTGATCCCGCCGATGGCGGCGCCGTTGCCCGGTGCCTCGGTGAGGACGGCGGTGACGGGTTCGCCGGCGAGCGTGCCGGCGGTGACCTGCGCCGGGGACAGCTTGCCCAGCAGCGCCTTCTGCTCCCGGGTCGCGGGGGCGTCGATCCGGGCGTAGGCGGGTTCGCCGAAGCGCGCGGTCAGGCGGGCGTAGTGCTCCGAGGGCGACTTGCCGGTGACGGCCGTGATCTCGGAGGCGAGCAGCGCCAGGATGATGCCGTCCTTGTCGGTGGTCCACACCGAGCCGTCCCGGCGCAGGAAGGAGGCACCGGCCGACTCCTCGCCGCCGAAGCCGAGGGTGCCGTCGGCCAGCCCGGCCACGAACCACTTGAAGCCGACGGGGACTTCGACGAGCGGGCGGCCGAGGTCGGCGGCGACCCGGTCGATCATGGTGGAGGAGACCAGCGTCTTGCCGATGCCCGCACGGGCGGGCCACTGCTCGCGGTGCCGGTAGAGGTGGTCGATGGCGACCGCGAGGTAGTGGTTGGGGTTCATCAGGCCGGCGTCCGGGGTGACGATGCCGTGCCGGTCGGCGTCGGCGTCGTTGCCGGTGGCGATGCCGAAGCGGTCGCGCTGCTCGATGAGGGAGGCCATCGCGTACGGCGAGGAGCAGTCCATGCGGATCCGGCCGTCCCAGTCCAGCGTCATGAACCGCCAGGTGGGATCGGTGTGCGGGTTGACCACGGTCAGGTCGATCCGGTGCTGTTCGGCGATCCGGGCCCAGTAGGCGACGGAGGCGCCGCCGAGCGGGTCGGCGCCGATGCGCACCCCGGCCGCCCGGACCGCGTCCAGGTCCAGCACGCTCGGCAGGTCGGAGACGTAGGCGCCGAGGAAGTCGTACCGCCCGGTCGTCCCGGCGGCGAGCGCCCGCGCGTAGGGCACCCGGCGGACGTCCTTCATACCGCCCGTGATGATCTGGTTGGCCCGGTCCTGGATCCAGGAGGTGGCGTCGGCGGCGGCCGGGCCGCCGCTCGGGGGGTTGTACTTGAAGCCGCCGTCGGCGGGCGGGTTGTGCGAGGGGGTGACCACGACGCCGTCGGCGAGGCCGGAGGAGCGGCCGCGGTTGTGGGTGAGGATCGCGTGCGAGACGGCGGGGGTGGGCGTGTAGCCGTCGGCGCTGTCGATGAGCACGCGCACGCCGTGGGCGGCGAACACCTCGAGCGCGGTGACCTTCGCGGGCTCCGACAGGGCGTGGGTGTCGGCGCCCAGGAAGAGGGGGCCGTCGGTGCCCTGGGCGGCGCGGTACTCGCAGATGGCCTGGCTCGTGGCCGCGATGTGGTCCTCGTTGAAGGCGGCCGCCAGGGACGAACCCCGGTGCCCGGAGGTGCCGAACGCGACCCGCTGTCCCGGGTCGGCCGGGTCCGGGTGGAGCGCGTAGTACGCCGTGACCAGCCGGGCCACGTCGACAAGGTCCTCGGGACCGGCCGGGCGGCCCGCTCGCTCGTGCGGCATGAGTCCGTTCCTCCGCGTCGGTGTGATCGACCTCGGGTGTGATCGATCGCTCGCCGCCCATCTTTCCTCGTCAGGGCCCTGACACGCGAGTGCGCCCCGCCCGGTGCGCCGGTGGCCGCGAGCGGCGGCCGGGGGCACCGTACGCGGGCGCGGTCGGGCCGCCGGGCCGCGCCCGGTGTCCCGGGGACGCGCCCGGCGGCCTGTCGCGGGTTTCCGGCCGCCGCCTCGCGGGTCAGCCGATGTGGTAACTGTCGCCGTACACCTTCCAGTCGAGCGGGGTGTTCAGGTCGAGGTTGCCCTTGCGCAGGAAGACCCGCTGCTCGGTGTCGACGCGGCTGGTGTCGCTGTGCGCCTCCTCCTGCTTCATCGCCCAGACCCGGGCGTCGAGGAAGGCGTTGAGGTAGGCCGTCTCGTCGCCGCCCTGGGCCGGCGGCTTGGCGCTGCGCAGGGCGCGCTTGCGGATGTTGCGGAAGCTCGTGGGGTCGTCGCCGTCGCCGTGCATGACGAGGGCGTCGTAGTAGCAGAACTGGCCGAGGGCGCGCAGGCCGTCCGCCTTGCCCTGGGTCACCGCGGGGTTGAAGTAGACGCGGTCGCGCTCGTCGTTCTGGCACTGCTGGAAGACGGTGTCCTTGGCCGCCGTGCGCCAGTCCCCGGGATAGTTCGGGTCGAGGCCGGCGTGCGAGTCGGTGCCGTTGACCTTGCGCAGGGCGGGCAGGTACTTCGCGAGGACGTTGCCGGGCTCGCGGTCGGTGTAGAGCTGGACGACCTCCAGCATGTCGCCGGTGCCGGAGCAGAACCCGATGATGCCGGCGGTGTAGCCGCGGCCGTCGCCGATGTCCTCGATGTACTTGTACTGGGCCTTCCAGTCGAGCGAGGAGTTCTCCGCGCTCGACACGAGTTCCATGGCGATCTCCTTCTTCGCCGGGTCGTCGAGGCCCGTCCCGGCCGCCGGGGCCGCGCTCGCGCGCCGGGTGCCCAGCAGCGCGCCGGAGGCGACGGCGGCGCCGAGCACGGCGACGACGGTGCGGCGGGAGACGGTGGCGGGGGCTGTTTCGCGCTCTTCGTGCACCACAGGGGCTCCAAGTCGGGGTGGGGGGCGGGGAGTTGGTTCGCACCGTACTGATAGGAAAGTTTCCTACCAGAGGTGGGGTACGCAGGTAACCCGGCCCGCGCAAGTTCGTAGGAACGGACAAGCATCGGCGCTGGCCTGCGCGCCCGGGAGGATTCGGAAACGGAAGCACTCGGTCCCGTCCGGGACGGCGGTTGGACTTGTGCGGCACACCGACGCAGGGTGGACGGGCCCGCCCGCACCGGCAGGGCGACCCCTACGGCACCACCCGGAGAGACCGATGACCCACGTCGCGGACCCCACGCGCTACGACGGCACCATGCGCTACCGGCGCACCGGCCGCTCGGGGCTGGACCTGCCGGTCCTGTCGCTGGGCTACTGGCACAACTTCGGCGACGACCGCCCCTTCGAGACCCAGCGCGCGATCGCCCTGCGCGCCTTCGACCTCGGGATCACCCACCACGACCTGGCCAACAACTACGGCCCGCCGTACGGCGCGGCCGAGGAGAACTTCGGCCGGCTACTGGAACGGGACCTCGCGCCGTACCGGGACGAGCTGATCATCTCCACCAAGGCCGGCTGGGACATGTGGCCCGGTCCCTACGGACAGGGCGGCGGGTCCCGCAAGTACGTGCTGGCCTCGCTCGACCAGTCGCTGCGCCGCATGGGCGTGGACTACGTCGACATCTTCTACTCCCACCGGCTCGACGCGAGCACGCCGCTGGAGGAGACGATGGGCGCGCTCGACACCGCCGTCCGCCAGGGCAAGGCCCTGTACGTCGGCATCTCCTCCTACGACACCGAGCGCACCCGGCAGGCGGCCGCGATCCTGCGCGAGCTGGGCACCCCGCTGCTGATCCACCAGCCGTCGTACAGCATGCTCAACCGCTGGATCGAGACGGACGGCCTGCTGGACGCGGCCGAGGAGGAGGGGTTCGGCGTCATCGGCTTCACCGCGCTCGCCCAGGGGCTGCTGACGGGCCGCTACCTCGACGGCGTGCCGCGGGACTCGCGTGCCGCGCGGGGCACGTCGTTCGACACCGCCTGGCTGACGGAGGACATGCTGTACCGGCTGCGCGCCCTGAACGGCATCGCGGCCCGGCGCGGGCAGACCCTCGCCCAGCTGGCACTGGCCTGGGGCTTGCGTGACGAGCGGGTGACGTCGCTCGTGATCGGCGCCTCGCACACCGAGCAGCTGGAGCAGAACGTGGCGGCGCTGGAGAACCCCGCCTTCACGACCGAGGAGCTGGCCGAGATCGACACGTACGCGACCGAGGGCGGCGTGGACCTGTGGCGGGAGGCGCGACTGGGCACGCTGGAGTGACGACCGGAGAGGGCGGACGGGGCCGCGAGGCGGCACCGAGTGACATAGGTCACTGACAGCTGGGATAAGTCGGACATAATGGAAGGCGATTGACAGCGTTGTCAGCGCTCACGGCAGCGCCGTCCCTCCCCTCCGCGACTTTCGAGGAGCCGCATCCGCATGGCACACGGAGCCCGCCACAGCACCTTCCTGCCTCCCCGCCCGGACCTGGGCCTCGCCCGCGACTGCGCGGTGTGCCTCGGCTGGGGGACCGTCGTCACCCGCGACGGCGACCACGAGCTGTGCCACGCGTGCCAGCCCCTCCCCGAGGACGGCCGCGCCGCACGGCACGGCGCCTGACGCCCGCCCTCCCCGTGCCCGGCCACCCCGCACCCCGCGGCCGCTCCGCGCGGCCGGGGTAAGGTCTGGTAATAGTTTCACCAAGAAACTTTCAAACGGGCAGGGGGCAGCCATGGGCGCCGCACGCACGAGTAGTACGCCGTTGCCGGGCATCGGCGTCCGGTACGACCTGATGACCCGCGAGCACCGCAGACTGTCGGTGGTGGCCCACCGGGACGGGTCGAGGACACTGAGTGCCTACCGGGGCGACGACCCCGACGCCTGTGCGCTGTCGGTCCACCTCAGCGGCCAGGAGGCGGAGGCACTGGCCGGCACGCTCGCACCGAGGCACCACAGCCCGAACCTGCTGTCCACGACGGAGTTGGGGCTGGTGGCCGAACGGATCGCACTGTCCTCGGTCTCGTACTGGAACGGGCGGCTGCTCGGCGAGACGCGGATGCGCACCGAGACCGGCGTGTCGATCGTCGCCGTCCTGCGCCGTGCCGAGGCCATCCCCTCCCCCGGCCCCGACTTCCGGCTGGCCGGCGGGGACACGCTGATCGTGATCGGCACCCGCGAGGGCACCGACGCGGCCGCCGCGATACTCGGCCGGGAGTGAACGCATGCACTCCTCCGCGGTCTTCCTGATCGAGTTCGGCGCCATCATCCTCGGCCTCGGCCTGCTGGGCCGGCTGGCCGCGCGCCTGCGGTTCTCGCCGATACCGCTGTATCTGCTGGCCGGGCTGGCCTTCGGCGAGGGCGGGCTGCTGCCGCTCGGCGCGAGCGAGGAGTTCGTGGCCATCGGCGCGGAGATCGGCGTCATCCTCCTGCTGCTGATGCTGGGCCTGGAGTACACGGCCAGCGACCTGGTCTCCAACCTCAAGACGCAGTACCCGGCCGGCATCGTCGACGCCACCCTCAACGCCCTGCCCGGCGCCGCCATGGCCCTGCTGCTGGGCTGGGGGCCGATCGCCGCCGTCGTCCTGGCCGGCATCACCTGGATCTCCTCCTCGGGGGTCATCGCCAAGGTCCTCGGCGACCTGGGCCGGATCGGCAACCGGGAGACACCGGTGATCCTCAGCATCCTGGTGCTGGAGGACCTGTCGATGGCGGTCTACCTGCCGGTCGTCACGGCGCTGCTGGCGGGCACCGGCTTCGTCGCGGGCAGCGTCACCCTGGCCGTCGCGCTCGGGGTGGCGGGCGTGGTCCTGCTGATCGCGGTGCGCTTCGGCCGGCACATCTCCCGCTTCGTCTCCACCGACGACCCGGAGAAGCTGCTGCTGGTGGTGCTCGGCCTGACGCTGCTGGTCGCCGGGGTGGCGCAGCAGCTGCAGGTGTCGGCGGCCGTGGGCGCGTTCCTCGTCGGCATCGCCCTGTCCGGCGAGGTCGCCGAGGGCGCCCACCATCTGCTCGCGCCGCTGCGTGACCTGTTCGCGGCGGTGTTCTTCGTCTTCTTCGGTCTGCACACCGACCCGGCGAGCATCCCTCCGGTGCTGCTGCCCGCTCTGGCACTGGCCGTCGTCACCGCCCTCACCAAGATCGCGACCGGGTACTGGGCGGCCCGGCGCGCGGGCGTGTCGGCCAAGGGCCGCTGGCGGGCCGGGGGCACCCTGGTCGCGCGCGGCGAGTTCTCCATCGTCATCGCGGGTCTCGCCGTCACCTCCGGGATCGACTCCGACCTCGGCCCGCTGGCCACGGCGTACGTGCTGATCCTCGTCGTCCTCGGCCCGCTCACCGCCCGCCACACCGAGCCGCTCGCCCGCCGGCTGACCTGCCTGCGCGCCGGGCGTGAGGCGCCGGCCGGCGAGCCGCGCCCCGCCGCCTGGGAGACGGCCCCGGCCGAACCGGACGAGGACACGGTGGCGCGCCCCTGACCGAGCGCCGCCAGGGCCGGGCCGCCCGGACGTACGGTGGGAGGCATGTCCGCCCCTCCGCTGCCGGGCCCGCTGGCTCATATGGCGCCGCTGCTCGAACACTACGGCTACTGGGCGGTGGGGGCGGTGGTCCTGGTGGAGGACTTCGGGGTGCCCGCGCCCGGGGAGACGATCCTGCTCGCCGCGGGGGTGTACGCGGGCGCGGGGCACCTGAACATCGTGGCGGTGGCGGTCATCGGGTTCGTCGCTGCCGTCGTCGGGGACAACATCGGCTATCTGATCGGCCGGGTCGGCGGGCGGGCGTTCGTGCACCGGTGGGGCAAGTACGTCTTCCTGACGCCGAAGCGGTTCGAGAAGGCCGAGGAGTTCTTCCGCCGGCACGGCGGGAAGATCGTGACCGTGGCCCGGTTCATCGAGGGCCTGCGCCAAGTCAACGGCATCATCGCGGGCACCACCGGGATGCACTGGCTGCGCTTCCTCGCCTTCAACGCCCTCGGCGCGGCCCTGTGGGTGGGCCTGTGGACGACGCTCGCCTATGTGGCGGGCAGCCACGTCACGGCCATCTACGACGAGATCAGCCGCTATCTGCTCTACGTCGTCATCGCCGCCGCCGTCGTCATCGCGTCCTTCGTCGTCCGGCACGTCGTGCGCAGGCGCCGGGGCACGGCCGAGGACTGATCCCGACCCGCCGGACCGTCGGCTGCCCGGGGTTCACCAGGAGCGCGCCGTGCGCCGCGGGGACGGTCCTCGCGTGTCGCGCCAGGTGTCCGGGGTGTCGTCGCCCGCGCGCTCGTGGCCGCCGCGCAGGGCGGAGGCCAGCGCGGAGACCAGGGCCATGCCCGCGGCGACGCCGAAGACGATCGTCAGGCCGTGGTGGAAGGGGCCGGAGACCAGCTCGGGGAAGAAGGTGTGCCCGGTCAGGGTGGCGCGCTGGGACGCCGTCAGCCGGTCCAGGGCGCCGTGGGAGCCGAGCAGTTGGCCGACGGGGTGTCGCCGAGGAACGTGGCGAACAGGGTGCTGACCGGCGGCAGCGCGGCCACCTCATGGGCGGTGCCGGCGGGGACGCCGTGGGCGTGGAGCCCCTGGGCGAGCGTCTTCGGCAGGGTGCCCGCGAGGCCCGACACCATCAGCGAGAAGAAGACACCGATCGACAGGGCCGTACCGGAGTTCTGGAAGGTGGAGCGCATCCCGGAGGCCACGCCCCGGTGGCGGGCCGGGACGCTGCCCATGATGGAGGAGGTGTTGGGGGCGGAGAACATGCCCTGGCCCAGTCCGCTGAGCAGCAGCAGCGTCGCGAAGAGGCCGTAGCCGAAGTCCACCGGCAGGGCGAGCAGGCCGAGGAAGGACGCGGCGAGGACGAGCAGTCCGGTCGTGGAGAAGAACCGGGCGCCGAACCTGTCGGAGAGATGGCCGCAGACGGGATCGGCGAGCAGGAAGCCGACGGTGAGCGGCAGCATGAAGATGCCGGCCCACAGCGCGGGGGGTCCGCGAAGTCGTAGCCGTGCAGCGGCAGCCAGATGCCCTGGAGCCAGATGATCAGCATGAGCTGCAGCCCGCCGCGGGCGATCGCGGTCAGCAGGGCGGCGAGGTTGCCCGCGGCGAACGCCCGCACCGTGAACAGCGACAGGCGGAACATGGGCTCGGCGACGGCGGCGAGGGACAGCACCGCGAAGGCCGCCGCGCCGGTCAGGAGCAACCGCCGGCGCCCGATCCGGTCGCCGAGCGTGCCCGTCGTGATGACGAGCCCCGCCACCACCAGTCCGTAGCTGTCGCTGATCCACAACTGCTCGACGTCGCTCCCCCAGGTCGGCGCTCAGCCGCGGCAGCGCGAGCAGCAGCGCCGTCATGTCCATCGCGACGAGCAGAGCCGGCAGCATCAGGACGGCCAGTCCCAGCCATGCCCGGTTCACCCGCATCCCGGTGACCCCTTCTTCTGTCGGTGTCTCGCTGGCGGGTCGGAGCGGCCGGGGCCTTCTTGACACGGTGCGGACGGAAATCTCGGCGACGGCGGAAATCTCGTGGGAATCTGCGGGCCTGGGATGTCAAGAAGACGACGGCGGCTCCGACCAACCGGTCGAAGGGGTCCCTACCGGGGCCCGCCCAGCACGAGGAGTACGAGGAGCACGCGATGAAGTTCGTGATCAGCCTGCACATCAACCCGGCCGTGATGGACGCGTTGACCGACGAGGAGAAGGCGGCGATCGGCGAGGGCCACGGCCGGTTCATCCAGGAGCTGAAGCAGTCAGGCGAGTTGCTGGCCACCCAGGCGCTGGTCGACCCGTCGCAGGCCGTCGTGGTGCGCGTGCGCGACGGCCAGCCGGTGGTGACAGACGGGCCCTTCCTGGAGGCCAAGGAGTTCCTGGGCGGCTTCTACCTGATCGACTGCGAGAACAGGGAGCGGGCGATCGAGCTGGCGAGCCGGATCCCGGACACGGCGATCGACGGTCTCGGGGTCGAGGTGCGCCAGGTGATGTTCTACGACGGACAATTGGAGGCATGACGGAACCGGCCATCGAGCCCCTGCTGCGTGACCTCACCCCGCGGGTCCTCGGTGCGCTGGTGCGCCGCCACGGCCGGTTCGAAGGCTGCGAGGACGCCGTGCAGGAGGCCGTCCTCGCCGCCGCCGTGCAGTGGCCCGCCGAGGGGGTACCGGACAATCCGCGCGGCTGGCTGACCACGGTGGCCACGCGGCGGCTCGTCGACCAGGTGCGCAGCGACCGGGCGCGCCGTGAGCGGGAGTCGGCGCTGGCCGCAAAGGAGGTGCCGGCGGACGTGCCGGACACCGACGACACCCTCGTCCTGCTGTTCCTGTGCTGTCATCCGACGCTGACGGCCGCCTCCCAGACCGCGCTGACGCTGCGGGCGGTCGGCGGTCTGACCACGGCCGAGATCGCGCGCGCGTTTCTGGTGCCGGAGGCCACGATGGCGGCCCGGATCAGCAGGGCCAAGCAGCGCATCCGGGCCGCCGGCAGTTCGTTCCGCCTGCCGGAGGGCGCGGAGCGCGAGGAGCGGCTGCGGGTCGTCCTGCACGTCCTCTACCTGATCTTCAACGAGGGGTACACCGCCTCCTCGGGCGGCGAGCTGGTGCGCGCCGGCCTGGCGCGCGAGGCGATCCGGCTGGCCAGGACGGTGCACGCGCAGCTGCCCGAGGACGGCGAGGTGACGGGTCTGCTCGCGCTGATGCTGCTCACCCACGCCCGCCGGGAGACCCGGACGACGCCGGCCGGTGACCTGGTGCCGCTGGCCGAGCAGGACCGCAAGCGGTGGGACCGTGCGCTGATCGGCGAGGGGCTGGACCTGGTCAAGGCGGCGCTGGCCGGTGCGGACCTGGGGCCGTACCAGCTGCAGGCCGCCATCGCCGCGACGCACGCCGACGCGGCCACCGCAGAGGAGACCGACTGGCGGCAGGTGCACGCCCTGTATCTGGTCCTGGAGCGGATCGCGCCCAACCCGATGGTCACCCTCAACCGCGCGATCGCGCTCGCCGAGATCGAGGGGCCGGCGGCCGGACTGGCCCTGCTGTCCACCCTGGACGGCGACGGGCGGCTGGCCGGGCATCACCGGCTGCTGTCCGTACGGGCGCATCTGCTGGAGCGCACGGGCGACACGACCGGGGCGTACGACCACTACCGCCGCGCCGCGAAGGCCACCGCGAGCATCGCCGAGCAGCGGTACCTGGAATCCCGCGCGAGCCGGATCGCCCGCACGACGCTCCCCGCGGCCCCGGCACCCCCGCCCTGAGCCGCCCGGCCGGCGGCCCGAGCGGGCCAGCCACCCCGAGCCCGAGACCGCCGGGAAACCGGCGAGGATCCCCCACGGGCCGGCCCGAGACCGCCGTCGCGCGGGAATCCGCAGAGAATCCCGCACCGGCCGGCCCAGCCCGAGCCAGCCCGGAACTCGGGATGAGTCCCTGACCGGTCAGCCCGACCGCGGTCCCGCCGTCATGCCCGAGCGGGATCCTCATGTCCCCGCAGCCCGGCCGCGGGCCTGCGGGGACCGGTCAGCACGGGTCTGGGCGGGCGGGCTGGGTGCCGTCGTCTCCGGGGTCTGGGGGCCGGGGTCGGTCGGCCGGGGGATCGGTGTCCGACGGCGGGAGCCGCGGGGGCGCCTCGCCGGCGGTGAGGTGTTCGAGCACCTCGACCAGTTCCTGGCAGGCCTTCTCCACCGAGTTGCGGGTGTTGCGCTGCTCGGTGATCACGGCGGACAGCAGCAGCGCGGTCAGGGCCATCGAGCCGTTGAACGCCTGGAGCTTCGCCATCACCTCGATCCGGCTCAGCCCGGCGAAGGCACCGCCGGCGTCCGTCGCGGCGACCGTGGCCAGCACGGAGGTCAGCAGCGCGCACAGCACGCTGCCCAGGAGCTGGAACCGCAGGGCGGCCCAGATGAGCAGCGGGTACACGAGGAAGAGCAGGCTGATCGAGCTGTAGACCGCCACCGGCACCAGCGCGCAGGCGACGACGGTCAGCGCGGTCGCCTCCTTCCAGCGGGCCAGCGGCGGTGGCCAGCGGGCGCGGTGCAGCAACAGCAGCAGCGGGGTGACGAGCAGGACGCCCATCGCGTCGCCGACCCACCAGGCAAGCCACACCGGCGGGAAGCTCGACGCGGCCAGCCGGTCCAAGAGGACGAGGAGTCCGACGCCGACGGTCGCGCTGATCAGCATGGAGCCGAACGCGCCGAGGAACACCAGGGCGAGTCCGTCGCGCAACCGGCCGAGGTCGGTGTGGAAGCGGGCCCGGCGCAGCAGCAGGGCCGCGCACACGGGGGCACCGGTCTGGCCGGCGACGGTGGCCAGCACGTCGGGGCGCGGGGCGGCGACGGACAACACGATGAAGAAGGCGCCGATCGAGATGCCGGGCCAGCAGCGCATCCCGAGGATCAGCAGGGCTGCGACGGCGACACCGCTGGCGGGATAGATGGGAGTGACGACCGCGCCCTCGACGGCCAGTTCGCGCACGAGTCCGAGCCGGCCCGCCCCGAAGTAGCAGGCCGCGACGGCCAGCACCTGGACGGCATAGCCGACCGGCCGGCGCTGATCCTCGATACCCACCACACCAGCAATCTGACACCGGCGGCCCCGGCTCGGCGAGGCGAGAGCGGGCACCGGCCAGCCCGACGGCCTAACGGGGTCGGGGTCGCACGATGCCTGCGGACCGCTGCCGCAGTGGGCGGCCGGGCCGGTCAGGGCCGGCCGCGGGGTCCGTCCAGGCCGACGACGAGCACGGCCGCGTCGTCCTCGTGCCCGACGCTCTCGGCGCCCTTGATCACGGCGGCGGCGAGCGCGTGCGCCTCCAGGCTCGCGACCGCGGCGATACCGGCGAGCCGTACCACCTTGTGGAGGCCGTCCTCGACGGTCAGCGACGGCCCTTCCACCACACCGTCGGTGACCAGCACGAACACCCCGCCCGTGGTCAGCCGGTGCCGGGTCACCGGGTACTCCATGCCCCTCTCGATACCGAGCGGCGGGCCGCCTTCGTCGTCGACGACGCCGGACTTGCCGTCGGCGGTGGCCCACACGAAGGGGATGTGACCGGCCCGTGCGCTCTCCAGCACGCCGGTCGCCAGGTCGAGGCGCATGAAGGTGCAGGTGGCGAAGAGGTCGGTGCCCAGGGAGAGCAGCAGTTCGTTGGTGCGGGCGAGGAGTTCGCCGGGATCGCTGGTGACGGAGGCCAGGGCGCGCAGTCCGGCCCGTACCTGGCCCATGAACGCGGCGGCCTCGATGTTGTGCCCCTGGACGTCCCCGATGGACAGCCCGATCCTGCCGCCGGGCAGGGTGAAGGCGTCGTACCAGTCGCCGCCGACGTTCAGGCCGAGGTTGGCAGGGGTGTAGCGCACGGCGAGGTGCAGGCCGGGGGCGGTCGGCAGGTCCCGTGGCAGCATGCCGCGCTGGAGGGCGACGGCCAGTTCGACCTGGCTGCGCTGCAACTCCGCACGCTGGCGTGCCTGGGCGGTGAGCGAGCCGAGCCGGGCCAGCAGCTCGTCGCCGTCGTCCGTGGAGCGCTTGCGGGGCATCGATCACTTCCGGCGATGCGGTGGCCCTCCGAGGCCACCGCCTGAATTTTCGGCAAACGTCTAGATTTTACCGATATCTGATGATCGTGCTCGCGGTCGAAGCCCGAAGAACCGGGGCAGGGGCCGGTTCCCGCCTGTCCCCCGAACGGCGCAGGGGCCCGTGTCGGGGCCCCGGGCGCCCCGGACGGGAGTGGGAGATTGCGGGTACGGCCCCGGGCCGTCCGCTCTTCCTTTTCCTCCTTCTCTTGCCTTTTCTCTCCCCGTTCTTTCCCCCACTGCACTCCACGGAGGGACTCCACCATGCGTCTGCGCCGTCCGCTCGCCGCCGTTCTCGGCGGGCTCGCCCTCGTCCTGACCACCACCGGTTCCGCGCTCGCCGCGGACGGCACGTTCCTCTGGATCGGCCCCCAGGGCAGGACCTACGCCCTCGACAACCCGCCGCAGCACAGGTGCCTGGACATGGCCCAGGAGGCGAGCGGCGCCCGCAACGCCACGAAGCAGCCCCTCGCCGTCTACCCGCACAAGAAGTGCGCCGGGAAGCCGACGAGGCTCGCCCCGGGCACCTCGGCGCCCGGCGGCGCGCGCTTCGCCAGCGTCCTGTTCGACCCGCGCTGACCGCGGCGACGAGTGGCATGAAAACGGGTGGCGGGCTCGCGCGCCGAGGCGTTAGCGTGCCACCCGTGTCCAGTCCCGAGGCATCCAGGCGCTAGCCACCGGCCGTCCGGTGGCGTTGTCGTCGTATTCCCCTCCCGGCCGTCCAGGCCCCGGAGGCGTACGCCCGTACCGGATCGCCGTTCCGCACGCGATGACCCGTGCGCCCGGCTGGATGTCCGATCCCGACTGCGCTCATCTGTCGTGAACGACTGCGCTCACCGGTCGTGACCGTCACGGGTCCGCGTTCTCGCTTCCCGTCCGCGACACGGTGTGTGGAGTCCTCATGCCTTTGGCTCTCTATCTGCTCGCCCTGGCCGTCTTCGCCCAGGGCACGTCCGAGTTCATGCTGTCCGGCCTGGTGCCGGACATCGCCCGCGGCCTCGGGGTCTCCGTCCCCGCCGCGGGCGCGCTCACGTCCGCCTTCGCCGTCGGGATGATCGTGGGGGCGCCGCTGATGGCGCTGCTCGGCCGGCGCCGGCCGGCGCGGCAGGCCCTGCTGGTGTTCCTCGGCGTGTTCCTGACCGTCCACGTCGTCGGCGCGCTCACCTCGAACTTCGGTGTCCTGATGGCCACCCGGGTCCTCGCGGCCCTGGCCGACGCCGGTTTCCTGGCCGTGGGCCTGTCGGCGGCGACGGGCATGGTCGCGCCCGACGCCAAGGGCCGGGCGACCTCGGTCCTGCTCGGCGGGACGACACTCGCCTGTGTGGTGGGGGTGCCCGCCGGTGCCGCCCTGGGACAGCTGCTCGGCTGGCGCTCGGCGTTCTGGGCGGTGGCCCTGCTGTCCGCGCCGGCGCTGGCCGCGATCTCCCGGTCGGTGCCGGACGACCGGACCGGGGCCCAGGGGCCCGGCACCGGGGCACGCGCGGAGCTGCGGGTGCTGCGCCGGCCCCGGCTGCTGCTGACACTCGGCCTCGGCGCGCTCGTCAACGGCGCCACCTTCTGCACCTTCACCTATCTCGCGCCGCTGGCCACCGAGGTGACCGGGCTCGGTGCCGGGTGGGTGCCAGGGGTGCTCGCGCTGTTCGGTGCCGGCGCGTTCGCCGGCGTGACCTGGGCGGGCAGGCTGTCGGACCGGCGGCCCGTGCCGGGGCTGCGGGCGGGCGGGACCGCGCTGCTCGCCGGCTGGGTGCTGCTGGCCGTGGCCGCCGGGCACGCGGCGGCGACCGTCCCGCTCGTCGCGTTCCTCGGGCTGCCGGCGTTCGGGGTCGGCTCGACGCTGATCACCCGGGTGCTGTACGAGGCCGCGGACGCCCCCTGTCTCGGGGCTGCCTTCGCGACCTCGGCGCTCAACGTCGGCGCCGCCCTCGGTCCGGTCCTCGGCGGCGCGGCGATCGACGCCGGGCTCGGCTATCGCGCGCCGGTCTGGGTCAGCGCCCTGCTGACGGCCCCTGCCCTCGCCGCACTGGCCCTGGCCGCGCCCGGCGAGCGGGAACCGCGGCGGCAGCCCGCGTAACAGGACGGCGGTGGCTCACACCCGGGTGTGAGCCACCGCCGTCACGGACACATCACCGGCGCGGGGCCACGAGGACACCGGCGCTCGCCACCGCGGCGTCCGCGCCCCGCGCGCCGGGCGGGGGCGGCGGCGCCGGTGACGGCGCGGTGGTGCCTCACAGCGGGGACTTGGCCACCGTCGTCACATAGGCGCCGAAGAGCAGGGACGCGATGGTGAGGGCGCCGTAGACGAGCACCGCGTGGGCCGGGCGGACCCGCCAGGTGCGCATGAGTGCCCGGGCCATCGGGATCAGCAGCGGGAACGCGGGCAGCAGGAACCGCGGCTTGGAGGAGAAGGAGCCGGATCCGCCGACCACGAGCAGGATCAGCACGCCCGAGAAGACCACCAGCGCCAGCGGGGCGCGCTCCAGGCACAACAGGGCGAACAGCAGGACGCCGGCCGCGACGATCACCAGGGCCATCGGGTAGACGACACCGCCGCCGTGCAGCAGCAGGGACTTGACGAACTTGGCCGAGCCGAGACCGAAGTCGAACTTGGAGTCCCAGGCGCTCTGCACCTTGAAGTAGCCACCGAGCAGGTCACCCGTCTGCCGGCCCACCCACAGCACGTAGCCGAGCCAGCCGAGCGGGGCGAGCACGGCGCCGGCCCACAGGCTCACCGGGACCTGGCCGCGCCGGCGCCACGCCTCGTACGCGGCGGCGAGCGAGACGGCCAGCGCGATCGCGAAACCGCTGGGCCGGGCGAGACCCGCGAGCGCGGCCAGCGCTCCGGCCCACAGCCAGTTCCGCTTGAGGACGTGGTAGAGCGACCAGATGGCGAGCGCCGCGAACAGCGACTCGGTGTAGGCGATGGTCAGCTCCACGGCGTGCGGCATCACGGCCCACAGCCCGACCAGCGCGGTGGCGACTCCCCGCCCGTAGAGCATGTGACCGATGGCGTAGACGCCGTACGCCGCCACGCCCGCGCAGATCCACGAGATCAGCAGCGCGGCCTGGCCGGGGGTCAGCGGCAGCACGGTGGTCAGCGCCCTGATCATGCCCGGGTACATCGGGAAGAACGCCCAGTCGGCCTGGACGGCGCCGGACGGCGTGATCCAGATCTTGTGGCCGTAGCCCTGGGCGGCGATGTGCAGATACCAGCGGGAGTCCCAGGAGTGTGCGAGTGATGCGACGAGCGGATGACCCCTCACGGCGTTGGTGAGGATCACCGTGAGGACCCCCGCGAACCGGACGGCCACGAACAGCGCGAGGGCCGGCAGCACGCCCTCGGGTGTTCCGCGCCGCGCGATCCGCGGCAGGGCCGGAAGGCGGGCAGGACCGGACGGGGCGGCCGACTCGGGCCGGGGCACAGAAGAGGTTCTCACCCTCATGACCTTGAACACGCCTGGTAAGACGTGCAATCCGCGACCCGGGTTTCTTACACACTTCCACCCTGATTCAGGAAATTGCCCCTTCTCTCAGAATACGGACAAACATCGGCATACCAGCCACAGTTCAAGGCCCCCGGAAGGGTCTTCACACGGTGTGGTAAACATATGAGCGCTGCCTAGCTCGAAAGATGGATGTTGTGACTGTCAACGACGACTCGTTCACCAACTGGAAGATCCGCGAGGAGATCGCGGAATCGATGATCCCGCTCATCGGGAAGCTGCACCGCGAGCGGGACGTGACCGTCCTGCTGCACAGCCGCTCCCTGGTGAACAAGTCGGTGGTCAGCATCCTCAAGACCCACCGCTTCGCCCGGCAGATCGCGGGCGCCGAGCTGTCGGTCACCGAGACCATGCCGTTCCTGCAGGCCCTGACCGCTCTCGACCTCGGGCCGTCCCAGATCGACCTCGGCATGCTGGCCACCACCTACAAGGCCGACGACCGCGGTCTGAGCGTGGCCGAGTTCACGGCCGAGGCCGTCGCCGGTGCCACCGGCGCCAACAAGATCGAGCGCCGCGAGCCCCGTGACGTCGTGCTGTACGGCTTCGGCCGCATCGGCCGGCTCGTGGCCCGCCTGCTGATCGAGAAGGCCGGCTCCGGCAACGGCCTGCGTCTGCGCGCCATCGTCGTGCGCGGCGGCGGCCGGGCCGCCGAGGATCTCGTCAAGCGCGCCTCGCTGCTGCGCCGCGACTCCATCCACGGCCAGTTCCAGGGCACGATCACCGTGGACGAGGACGCCGGCACGATCGTGGCCAACGGCAACGCGATCAAGGTGATCCACGCCGACGACCCTTCGGCCGTCGACTACACCGAGTACGGCATCCGGGACGCCATCCTCATCGACAACACCGGCAAGTGGCGCGACCGCGAGGGCCTGGCCCAGCACCTGCGCCCCGGTATCGAGAAGGTCGTCCTGACCGCGCCGGGCAAGGGCGACGTGCCGAACATCGTGCACGGCGTCAACCACGACACGATCAAGCCGGACGAGCAGATCCTGTCCTGCGCCTCCTGCACCACCAACGCGATCGTCCCGCCGCTGAAGGCGATGGACGACGAGTACGGCGTGCTGCGCGGGCACGTGGAGACGGTCCACTCGTTCACCAACGACCAGAACCTGCTGGACAACTACCACAAGGCCGAGCGCCGTGGCCGCTCCGCGCCGCTCAACATGGTCATCACCGAGACCGGTGCCGCCTCCGCCGTCGCCAAGGCGCTGCCCGACCTCAAGGCGAAGATCAGCGGCAGCTCGATCCGCGTCCCGGTGCCGGACGTGTCCATCGCGATCCTCAACCTCCAGCTCGCCCGGGAGACCACCCGCGAGGAGGTCCACGACTACCTGCGCGAGGTGTCGCTGACCTCGCCGCTGCGCCGCCAGATCGACTTCACCACGGCGCCCGACGCGGTCTCCAGCGACTTCATCGGCTCGCGCCACGCCTCGATCGTGGACGCCGGCGCCCTCAAGGTCGACGGCGACAACGCGATCCTGTACCTGTGGTATGACAACGAGTTCGGCTACTCCTGCCAGGTCGTCCGCGTCGTCCAGCACGTCTCGGGCGTCGAGTACCCGACGTTCCCGGCGACGGCCGTCTGACAGCTCACCGCCGCCTGCCCACGGCTGCGGCCGCCGACCGGGGTTCCGGTCGGCGGCCGCCGTCCTTGACGGCGCGTACGCTCAGGCCCGCGTCGGACCGGCGCAGGCACCCGCGGCACACGCGGTGAGCCACTGGTCGAAGTCGGCGTCGTAGCGGGTACCGATGCCGTCGTGGTAGACGGCGTAGCCGCCGGCGTAGTCACCGGCACGGAAGCGCGCGAGCATGCGCTGGACGTCGTCCGGGTGGTGTTCGGCCATGTAGCGCACGGCGAGATAACCCCACGGGTAGGTGCGCGTCGTGTCGCTGTTGGCGTAGGTGTTCTCGAAGAGGGTGCTCAGCGTGTACGTGTGCTTGGCCGCCTCCTGGACCGCCTGGTCGTCGGCGAGGCCCCGGTAGCCGTAGGACACGTACTCGGCGAGCCCCTCGATCCACCACACGTCCGGCACCGAGGTCTGCCGCGTGAAGTCGCCCTTCATGTCGTCGCGGGCGTCGAGGAAGTGCGTGTACTCGTGGTTGAGGTTCCAGATCCGGGCCGTGAAGCCGTCGTCGGACGCCTTCTGGTACATGATCGACGTGGGCTGGTTGGCCGGGTCGGAGGGGTCGCCGTCCAGCGTGATGCCGCCGTTGTCGGTGCTGACGCCGAAGATCGCCCCCGCGTACGTCTGGTAGTCGGCGCGGCTCGCGAAGACGACCAGCTGGATGGTGGAGACGTACTGGCCGGGTATCGGCCCGTCGGCCTTGACCAGCTTGCGGAAGTAGGCGTCCTGGCGCAGCACGCTCGCGCACACGGCGGCGAGGTCGTCGGCCGACAGGGACTCGGCGCGTACGGTGTGGGCCGCGTCGCAGTGGTGGGTGACCGGCAGGACGGCGGCGGTGAGCCGGGCGGGCAGGTCGCAGACGCCGTAGTACGCGCAGTCGCCGCCGTCGTAGGAGTTCGCCTGCGTGGCGACGGCGACCCACAGCGCGGCGGTGGGGCCGGTGATCTCCGACTCGTCCAGCAGGTCCTTGGTCAAGGGCCTTGCCAGCGCCTGGAGTTCGGGGTGCTCGACGTAACGGGCCAGGTTCATGCCCGCGTTGGAGTCCAGGAAGGCCCGGTCGGTGCCGAGCAGGTCGGTGTGCTCCAGGGCGAAGTCGTGCAGGGTGAGGGTGATCGACGGGTCCGCCGCGACGGCCCGGACGTAGTCGGGGTTCCAGTTGCCGCGCCACAGCGGGGTGTAGACGTCGTTGACGGCCCTGACCATGCTGTCCACGGTGTCGTAGGAGCTGTCGTAGCCGTCCAGCAGCCGCTGGTAGACGGGGAGGTAGCGGTCCTGGCGGCCGGCGCTGTCGGTGAGGATGACGGTCTCGCCGAGGATGTCGCCGCCCACCGCCGTGACGTCGTAGGCGTGCCGCCGGGCGAAGAAGGCGTCCAGACCGGCGGTGACGGCGGTGGTGAGGCGGGTGGTGTACGGGCCCACGTCGGCCGCGTCGTTGAACTGCACGTAGTAGCCGGCCCGCAGGAACAGCACCAGTTGCTCCAGGCCGCCGGAGTCGTCGCCGCGGTAGTGCCCGGCCGCACGGGTGAACGCGGCGGCCACCGTGCGCATCTGGGGTTCCCGGAAGACGGAGTGCGCGTCCTGGCCCGTGACCGCGAAGAGCGTGTTCACGCAGTCCGCCGTCGAGGCCTTCACATAGGCGACGAGGGCGGCGCCGCTACGGCTGCCGAAGTCGGCCGGGGCGCAGGAGGCGGCGGCCTCGGCCCGTCTGCCCGCGGGAGGCTCCGACAGCGGCTGCCTCGGCGGGAGTTGGGCCGGGCTGAGCCGGCGGGACCGGCTCGCCGGCCGTTCGGTCACGGCGGTCGTGGCGCCGGCGGGCGACGGTACGGAGGTGTGCGCGCGGGGCGCGCCGGCCGTACCGGTGTCCGGCCGGGGTGCGGCCAGCGCGGAACCGGGGAACAGGCCGGCCACGGTGACGCAGACGACGGCGGCACCGGCCAGGCGGGCGGCCGTACGCCGGGGGCCGTGCCGGGACGGGCGTCCGGGCAGCGCGAAGCGATAGCGCATCGGGATTCCTCCACGAAGTGGTGCGCCTCGGTGGGGGGTTGAGGCGTGTGAGGCACTGTGGCAGCGGACCACCGGAGGGACAATGCCGTGTGACATAGCACATGACACCCGCCGCCTCATAACATCGCGGGGCGCTTTTGACCTGCCGCTACGCCCCGGCGACGCTCCAGGTGCGCGAGGCCCAGGCCCTCAGGTGCGGGGCCTGGGCGACCAGATCGCGGTACGCGGCCGTGGCGGACTGGGCCAGCGCCTCCACGACGTCACCGGTGACGGCGTCGGGCCGCCACGCCAGCACATAACGGCACCACAGGGGCGAACCGACCAGCGGCTTGACCACGACGTGCGGGATCGGCCGCAGCGTCGGCTGCACCAGGGACACCCCGAGACCATCGGCGATCATGCTCTGCAGCTGGCCCTGGTCACCGAGGAACTCGTGCACGGTGACCGGGGTGAAGCCGGCCGCCGCGCAGGCGGCGTAGAACACCCCGGGCCAGCCGGCACCGTCGTCCGGCGTCACGAACCACGCGTCCCCGGCCAGGTCCGCGAGCTGCACCTGGGCGCACTGGCGCAGCCTGTGCCGGGCGGGCAGCGCGACGAACGTCGGCTCGGTGACGATCCCCCGGTGCCGCACGGCGCCGGAGTGGCGCAGCTCCATGCCCGGGTAGTCGGCGGCGATCGCGGCGTCCACCGCGCCCTCCTCCAGCAGCTCCACGATCCGGGAGGAGGCGTAGACGCTGTTCACCGCGACGGACAGCTCGGGCAGCCGGGTGCGCACGCGGGAGACCGTGCCGGAGAGCATCGGCGAGTTGGTGGCGGCCACGCGCAGCGTGCGGCGGGACCGCGCCGGGGTGGGCCGGTGGCCGATGGCGTCGGCGCGGGCCAGCACGTCACGGGCCTGTGCGACCACCTCGGCGCCGTACGGGGTCGGGCGCGCGCCGCTCGTGCCGCGCTCGAAGAGCGGCTCACCGAAGTGGCGCTCGATGCGGCGGAGTTGGGTGCTCACGGCGGGCTGCGAGTAGCCGAGCTGCGCCGCCGCGCGCCCCACGCCGCCCGCGTCGGCGATCGCGCACAGCACCCGCAGATGCCGCAGCTCCAGCTCCATCGCGCCCCTCCTCGTCCCGCCCGCCCGCGTCGGCCTCCGCCCACCGCCACGCCACGTCCGGGGCACGCCCGGTGGACGAAGCGTTCCATTGTGCCCTGCCCGGCACAAGCCGCAGGTCAGCCGACCTCTTCCCGGGGCGGGGAAGCGCCTGCGCCCGGCGCCGGTTCCTGCTCGACGACCGTCACCGCGCCGGACCGTCCCGCTCCGGTGCCGGAGGGGCCCACGCCGGCAGCGGGCCCACGGTCGCCGTCGGGGCCCACGGTCGCCGTCGACAGGCCTCACCCGCCAGCCCTCGCCCCTCAGCCCTCAGCCGAAAAGCCGCAGCCCTCAGTCGGCAGCGACCAGCCGTCAGCTGTCAGACGCCCGTCGGCAGCCACCAGCCGTCAGCGGTCGGCGGCCCGTCGGCAGCGATCAGCCGTCAGCGGTCGGCGGCCCGTCGGCAGCCGTCAGCGGTCGGCGGCCCGTCGGCAGCCGTCCCTCGCCAGCCGTCAGCGGTCAGCCGCCAGTCGCCAGCAACCAGCTGTCAGCGGTCGGCCGCGCATCGGCCCCACAGCCGTCAGGCGGCAGCGGCCAACCGTCAGCCGTCCCCCGCCAGCCGTCAGCGGTCAGCCGCCAGTCGCCAGTCGCCAGCCGCCAGCCGCCAGTCGCCAGTCGCCAGCAACCAGCCGTCAGCCGCCCGGGCGGCAGCCCGCAGGCGGCCTCAATAGGCCCGTGCCACCACCGCCACGACTCCCGGTTCGTCGTCGCTCGCCGGGACCGAGCCGTCCGCCCCGACCAGGCACCGCACCGACACGCCCTGCTCGGCCAGCCGCGCCTCGCCGTCGGGGCCCAGCGCGGCCCAGGGGACGCGGGCCCAGCCGGTCCTGGCGGCCTCGGCGGCCTCCGCGACGCCGGTCACCTCGGCCGTGCGGTCCTCGCGGCGCCGGCGGGACTGCTCCAGCAGCAGCGCCTGGTCGTCCTCCAGCGCGCCGGGCAGCAGCGAGGGCAGCGCCGCCGCGGCGACCGGCTCCTTGGTGCCCGGGATCCGGCGGACCAGCACGGCGGTGCCGTTCTCCAGGTCGCGCGGGCCCACCTCGATCCGCACCGGCACCCCCTTCAGCTCCCAGTCGACCGCGCGCCGGCCGAACGCCACGTCCGTGCGGTCGTCGACGTGGACGCGTACCCCCGCCTCCGTCAGCCGGTCACCGATCGCGCGTACGGCGGTCAGCACCTCCGCGTCGCCCTTCACCGCCAGGACCACTGCCTGGACCGGGGCCAGCCGGGGCGGGAGGCGCAGTCCGTCGTCGTCGCCGTGGGACATCACCAGCGCGCCGATCATGCGGGTGGTGGACCCCCAGGAGGTCTGCCAGACGTACTCCTGGCGCCCGTCCTTCGTGACGTACCGCGTCTGGAAGGCCTTGGCGAAGTTCTGGCCCAGTTCGTGGCTGGTGACCATCTGGAGCGCCTTGCCGTCGCCCATCATGCTTTCGAGGGTCAGGGTGTTGATCGCGCCGGCGAACCGCTCGCGGGCCGTCTTGCGTCCGGAGACGAAGTCGACGGCGAGGACGTCGCGCAGGAAGTCGCCGTAGACCTCGTCCTGGACGCGGGCCGCGAAGTCCCGGGCCTCTTCGTAGGTGGTGTGCGCGGTGTGGCCCTCCTGCCACAGGAACTCGGTGGTGCGCAGGAACAGGCGCGGGCGCAGCTCCCAACGCACCGCGTTGGCCCACTGGTTGACGAGCAGGGGCAGGTCACGGTAGCTCTGCACCCACTTGGCGAAGTACTCGTTGACGATCGTCTCGGAGGTGGGCCGGACCACGACCGGCTCGTCCAGCTCCTTGCCGCCCGCGTGGGTGACGACCGCCAGCTCGGGCGCGAAGCCCTCGACGTGCTCGGCCTCCCGGGTCAGGTACGACTCCGGGATGAGCAGGGGGAAGTACGCGTTCTGGGTGCCGGTCGCCTTGATCCGGGTGTCCACCTCCTGCTGCATGCGCTCCCACAGGCCGTAGCCGTACGGTCGGATGACCATGGTGCCGCGCACCGGGCCGTTGTCGGCCAGCTCCGCCTTGGTGATCAGCTCCTGGTACCAGCGCGGGAAGTCGTCCGCCCGGGGCGTGAGAACGGGTGCTTTTGCCATGCCCGGCAGGCTAGGACGGCCGGTCACCGCCGCGCGAACCATTTCCCCTCCCCCTTGACCCGGTCGTGTACCCCTGCCATTTTTTATCGATACAAAGGATCTCCGGCCTTCGTCCCTCCTTCGGCCCTGTCTGCATCGGAGTGCGTCCGTGCCCACCGCCACCGCGATCATCAACCTCGACATCGAGGGCCCCACCATCAGCCGTCACCTGTACGGGCACTTCGCCGAGCATCTGGGCCGGTGTGTCTACGGCGGGTTCTGGGTGGGCGAGGACTCCCCGATCCCGAACGAGGGCGGCATCCGCCTCGACGTCGTGGCCGCGCTGCGCGCCCTGGACATCCCCAACCTCCGCTGGCCGGGCGGCTGTTTCGCCGACGAGTACCACTGGACGGACGGCATCGGACCGCGCGAGCGGCGGCCCCGGATGGTCAACACGCACTGGGGCAACGTCGAGGAGAACAACCACTTCGGCACGCACGAGTTCATGGCCCTGTGCGAACTGCTCGGCGCGGAGCCGTACATCAGCGGCAACGTGGGCAGCGGCACCGTCCGGGAGATGAGCGAGTGGGTGGAGTACCTCACCCGCGACGGCGACAGCCCGATGGTGCGGCTGCGCAAGGCGAACGGGCGCGAGGAGCCCTGGCGGGTGAGCTTCTGGGGCCTGGGCAACGAGACCTGGGGCTGCGGCGGGAACATGCGCGCCGAGTACTTCGCGGACCTCGCCCGCCAGTACGGCACGTACTGCCGCGACCACGGTGACAACAAGCTGTACCGGATCGCCTCGGGCGCCTCCGACGAGGACTACCGGTGGACCGAGACGCTGATGCGGCAGATCAACCGCTTCGGCTGCGAGGCCACTCCGCGCACCTACTACCAGGCCCTGTCCGTCCACTACTACACACTGGCCGGGCCGTGGGAGGCCAAGGGCAGCGCCACGGAGTTCGGCACCGAGGACTACTACCGCACGATGCTCTCCGCCCGGCGCGTCGACCGTGTCCTGACCGGTCACTCCACCGTAATGGACTGCTACGACCCGAAGCGCACGGTCGGTCTGGTGCTGGACGAGTGGGGCACCTGGTGGGACGTCGAGCCGGGCACCGAGCCGGGCTTCCTGTTCCAGCAGAACACCCTGCGCGACGCGCTCGTGGCGAGCACCCACTTCGACATCTTCCACCGGCACGCCGCCCGCCTGGTGATGGCCAACATCGCGCAGACCGTCAACGTCCTGCAGGCGATGCTGCTCACCGACGGGGACGCCCTGGTGCCGACCCCGACGTACCACGTCTTCGAGATGAACAAGGGCCACCAGGACGCCACGTCGCTCCCCGTCCATCTGCGCGCGGACGGCGCGCGGCGCGCCGTCGGGGACGCGGAGCTGGAGACGGTGTCGGTGTCCGCTAGCGTCAAGGACGGCACCGTGCTCGTGTCACTGAGCAACCTGGACGCGGAGGAGGGCGCCGAGATCACGCTGGACCTGCGCGGCGGGCGGATCGGCGAGGCGCGGGCGCGCGTCCTGACGGCGGACAGGCTCCAGGCGCACAACACCCCGCAGGCACCCGGGGCGGTGGCGCCGCGCGCCCTCGACGGGGACGCCGTACGGGTCACTGACCGGGGGCTGGCGCTGACCCTGCCCCCGCACTCCTTCGTGACCGTCCAGGCACCCGTGACCGTGGCGGGCTGAGCGATGACGACCATGGACCGCCCCCTGCCCGCGCGCGGCTCGCGCCCCCCGATGGGCTGGAACAGCTGGGACTGCTACGGCCCGACCGTCACCGAGGACGAGGTGCTCGCCAACGCGGTGTTCCTGCGCGAGCGGCTGCTCCCGCACGGCTGGGACACGGTGGTGGTGGACATCCAGTGGTACGAGCCGACGGCCCGCGCCCACGGCTACAACACGGACGCGCCGCTGGTTCTGGACGCGTACGGCCGTCAGCTCCCGGCCCCGAACCGGTTCCCGTCCGCGGCCGGAGGGGCCGGTTTCGCACCGCTGGCCCGCCGGGTGCACGAGCTGGGCCTGCGCTTCGGCCTGCACATCATGCGCGGCATCCCGCGCCGGGCCGTGGCCGCCCGGCTCCCCGTGCACGGCACGGATTTCACGGCCGACCAGATCGCCGACACCAGCTCGGTCTGCCCCTGGAACACGGACAACTACGGCCTGGATCACGGCCATCCGGGCGCGCAGGCCTACTACGACTCCCAGGTGGCCCAGTTCGCCGCGTGGGGTGTGGACTTCGTCAAGGCCGACGACATGCTCTTCCCGTACCACGAGCGGGAGATCGCGGCCTACGCGCGGGCGATCGAGCGCTGTGGACGGCCGATCGAGCTGAGCCTCTCCCCCGGTACCGATGTGTCGGTCGCCCGCCTGGACCACCTGCGGGAGCACGCCACGATGTGGCGGGTCTGCGACGACCTGTGGGACCGCTGGGCGGACGTCGAGGCCCAGTTCGCGCGGATGGCGCGGTGGGCGCCCTGGCAGGGCGAGGCCGGCTGGGCGGACGCCGACATGCTGCCGCTCGGCCGTATCGGCATCCGCGCCGAACGCGGCGAGGACCGGCTGTCCCGGCTCACCCGGCCCGAGCAGACCAGCCTGCTCACCCTGTGGCTGATCTCCCGGTCGCCGCTGATGATGGGCGGCGATCTGCCGACCAGTCCGCCGGAGACCATCGAACTGCTGACCAATGACGAGGCGTTGGCCGTGCTGTGGCACAGCACCGGCAACCGCGAGGTGCTGCGCGAGGGCGACCTGGTGCTGTGGACCGCCCGCGACACCGACGGCCGTACCCGCTACGCGGCCGTGTTCTCGCTGGCCGACGAGCCGCGCCGGTACGAGGTGCCGCTCGGCTCGCTCGGCGCCCGGCCCGCCGACCGGATCCGGGAGTTGTGGAGCCGTGCGGAGGTCCCCCACCACGGCCGGCACCTGAGCGTCGAGGTGCCCGCCCACGGCGCCGCCCTCTATCGTCTTGCGCGAAGCAGCGGGGTGGAGGACAGCGGGCGGGAGTGAGCGTGGCGACGATCCAGGACGTGGCGAAGGCTGCCGGGGTGTCGGCGATGACCGTCTCCAACGTCATCAACGACCACCCCAACGTCCGCCCCGCCACCCGGGAGCGCGTCCTCGCGGCGATGACCCGGCTCGACTACCGGGTCAACGTGGCCGCCCGCAACCTGCGCAAGGGCCGCACCGGCACCATCGGCCTCGCGGTCCCCGAGGTGAACCGGCCGTACTACGGCCGGCTCGCCGCGGCCATCATCGGCGCGGCCGGCCGGCACGGGCTGCGGGTGAGCGTCGAGCAGACCGGGGCCCGCCGCGAGAACGAGCTGGCCGCCCTGTCGCTGTCCCGCAACCGGCTCTACGACGGCCTCATCCTCAGCACCGTCGGCATGGGCCCGGCCGATGCCGAGGCACTGAAGGTGGACCACCCGGTGGTGATCCTCGGCGAGCGGATCTTCGGCGGGCCCGTGGACCACGTCGCCATGCCCAACGTCGAGGCGTCGGCCGCCGCCACCCGGCACCTGATCGAGCGGGGCTGCCGGCGCGTGGCGGTCGTGTGCGGGGAACTGCGGGACGAGGTGCACATGTCGAGCCTGCGCCACACCGGCTACCGGCAGGCGCTGGCCGCCGCCGGCCTGCCCGCCGACCCGGCACTGGTACAGAGCCTGCCTGAGCTGACCATGGCGGAGGGGGCCCGGCGGGCGCGCGCGATGGTGGCGGACGGGCTGGACTTCGACGGTGTGTTCTGCGTGACGGACACCGTGGCGATGGGCGTGCTGCGCGGGCTCGCGGACGCGGGGGTCCGGGTGCCGCAGCAGGTCAAGGTGATCGGTTTCGACAACGTCGAGGAGAGCGCCTTCCTCGTCCCGTCGCTGTCCACGGTCGATCCGGACCACGATCTGATGGCCGAACGGGCCGTGGGCCTGCTCGTCGCCCGGCTGGGCAGCGTCGGGCCACGGGCGGAGCAGGAGGAGTTCGTCAGCCCGTTCTCGCTGGTGCCGCGCGAGTCGACCGCCCGCTGAGCCGACGCCCCTCCCCGGTTCCTTTGGGCTACAGCATACCCCTATTTGCCTAAAGCATTTAGGCAATGCCATAATTAACGTCGCCAGAGGGGAGAAGGCTTATGGTTCGCGCAGGTCTGAGCACCGAGCGCCTGGTCCGGGCGGGCGCCGAGCTGGCCGACGAGGTCGGCTTCGAGCAGGTGACCGTGTCAGCGTTGGCCCGGCGGTTCGACGTCAAGGTGGCGAGCCTGTACTCGCACCTGAAGAACTCCCAGGACCTCAAGACCCGGATCGCGCTGCTCGCCCTGGAGGAGCTTGCCGACCGGGCCGCCGAGGCGCTCGCCGGCCGGGCCGGCAAGGACGCCCTGACCGCGTTCGCCGACGTGTACCGCGACTACTCCCGCGCACATCCGGGACGCTACGCGGCGACGCGCCACCCGCTCGACCCCGAAGCGGCGGCGGCGAGCGCGGGCGGCCGGCACGCGCAGATGACCCGGGCCATCCTGCGCGGCTACGACCTGGCCGAGCCCGACCAGACCCACGCGGTCCGGCTGCTCGGCAGTGTCTTCCACGGCTACGTCAGCCTGGAGGCGGCCGGCGGCTTCAGCCACAGCGCCCCCGACTCGCAGGAGTCCTGGACGCGGATCCTGGACGCCCTCGACGCCCTGCTGCGCGACTGGCCCCGCCACTGACCTGCCGCGATCCCCTCGATCGGTCCGTTCACCCCTTCGCCTCATTCGCTCGTTCTCCTCGAACTCCTCGAACTCCTCGAACTCCTCGAAACGCAGGCCGACACCATGCACACCATCCCCTTGACCCCCGAACTGCTGCGCGGCGCCCTCGACCTGGAGCACACCGCGCACGGGCTGCTGCCGCACCGGCTGCCCGCCCGCGCCCGCGCCCAGTGCGCCGACCCGCAGCTGGCCATGGTGGAGTCCCAGCCCTCCGGCGTACGCCTGGCCTTCCGCACCCGCGCCACCCTCATCGAGCTGGACACCCTGGCCACCAAGCGGAGCTACGTCGGCGCGCCGCCGCGCCCGGACGGCGTGTACGACCTGCTCGTCGACGGGCGGCTCGCCGGCAGCGGCCAGGTCGACGGCGGCCACACGCTCACGATCGACATGGCGACCGGTGCCGTCGAGCGCCGGCCCGGCCCGGTCGGCACCGTCCGCTTCGCGGGTCTGCCCGACAGCGTCAAGGACGTGGAGATCTGGCTGCCGCACAACGAGACGACCGAACTGGTCGCGCTGCGCACCGACGCCCCCGTGCGGCCCGCACCGGACCGGGGCCGCAAGGTGTGGCTGCACCACGGCAGTTCGATCAGCCACGGCTCGGACGGCGCGAGCCCGACCACCATCTGGCCGGCGCTCGCCGCGTCGCTGGGCGGGGTCGAACTGATCAATCTGGGGCTGGGCGGAAGCGCCCTGCTCGACCCGTTCACCGCGCGCGCGGTACGCGACACCCCCGCCGATCTGATCAGCCTGAAGCTCGGCATCAACCTGGTGAACGCCGACCTGATGCGACTGCGCGCGTTCGGCCCGGCCGTGCACGGCTTCCTCGACACCGTCCGCGAGGGTCACCCCGACACCCCGCTGCTCGTCGTCTCGCCGATCCTCTGCCCGATGCACGAGGACACGCCGGGTCCGAGCGCCCCGGACCTCACCGCCCTGAGCGAGGGCCGGCTGCGGTTCCGTGCCATCGGGGACCCGGCCGAGACCGCGAGCGGGAAGCTCACGTTGAACGTCATCCGTGCCGAGCTGGCCCGGATCGTGCGCGAGCGGGCCGTCGAGGACCCGCGCCTGCACTACCTGGACGGCCGTGAGCTGTACGGCGAGAGCGACTTCGCCGAGCTGCCGTTGCCGGACGATCTGCACCCGGACGCCGCCGCGCACCGCCGGATCGGCGAGCGGTTCGCGGCGCGGGTGTTCACCGCGGGCGGCCCCTTCGGGAGCGACGGCGCCTGACCCGTACGGGAGGGCGCCTGTCCCCTGCGGACCGCCCGCACGGGCCGCTCACACCAGGTGGGCGAAGACCACCAGGTTGTCGGTGTAGTCCTTCGCCGCGTGGTCGTACGGCCCGGTGCAGGTGATGAGCCGGACCTCGGCGCGCGGCACCTTGCCGTAGACGCGCTTGCTGGGGAAGTCGTCCTTGGCGAAGGTCTCGGCCCTGTCCACGACGAAGTCCGCGTTGCGTCCGTCGGCCCGCTGCACGGTGAACTCGTCACCGGGCTCCAACTCGTCGAGACTGGCGAAGACGGCCGCGGAGGTCGTGGTGTCGAGGTGGCCGGCGATGATGGCGGTACCCCTCTCACCGGGCGAGACGCCCTTGGCGTACCAGCCGACCAGGTTGGTGTCGTCGGACGGAGGGGGCTGGAGCTGTCCCTCGGCGCCGAGGGACAGGGTGGTGAAGGGGGCGTTCACATCGATCTTCGGGATGAGCAGCCGGGTCGGTGCGGACCGGGGCAGCGACGGACCGATCTTCTCCGTGCGGTCCTTCTCCGGGCGGTCAGTCTGCGGCCGGTCCGTCTGCGGGCCGGCTTTCTCCGGCCCGTCCTTGTCCGTGCCGGACGTGTCCGTGCCGGACCTGTCCGGGCCGGTCTTCTGCGGGCTGCTCTGCCAGGGCTCGGCCGTGGCGGCAGCGCCCGCGCCTGCGCCCGCGCCCACCGCGCGGGCGGGCTGTGAGGCGTCGCCCGACTTGTGGTGGCTGCCGAGCACGCTGAAGACGAGGACGACGATCGCGACGATCCACAACGTCAGCCGCCCGCCGCGGTTGGAACTGGGCCCGTCCGCCTGTGTCGGGGAGGGGGGATTTGCTGCCATCGGACACCACCTCGCTCGAGCACGGCAGCACGGGGATCAGGACTGGGCGCCGGTGCGAAGCCCGGCGCGGAGGGGGGAGGTGCGGACCGCCCCCCGGGCGGCGGGCCGCCGACGCGACGGGCGCGTCGGCGGCGGCCGCTGCCTTCAGGGAACGAACCGTCGGATCAGGACTCCTGACCGGCCTTGCGACGCCGCATCACGTAGATGCCGGCCGCGCCCGCGGCCAGTACCGCCAGGCCGCCCGCGGTCACACTCGGACCGGCGAGCGCGCCGCCACCGGTGTGCATGCCACCACGCGGCCCGTGGTCGTCATCGCCGCCACGCCCGTGCTCGTCGTCACCACCCCGGCCGTGCTCGTCGTCGCCGCCACGGCCGTGGTGACCGCCGCGCCCGTGCTCGTCGTCACCGCC
Organism: Streptomyces sp. NPDC104106; assembly: GCF_055584345.1. NCBI lineage: Bacteria > Bacillati > Actinomycetota > Actinomycetes > Kitasatosporales > Streptomycetaceae > Streptomyces > Streptomyces sp. NPDC104106. Next base: position 53,532 of record NZ_JBVJMF010000003.1, on the reverse strand, counting down.
GCGCCCGTGCTCGTCGTCGCCACCCCGGCCGTGCTCGTCGTCGCCACCCCGGCCGTGCTCGTCGTCACCGCCACGGCCGTGCTCGTCGTCACCGCCACGGCCGTGTTCGCCGTCGCCACCACGGACCAGGGCCAGCGCGCCGCCACCGGTGTGCATGCCACCACGCGGCCCGTGGTCGTGACCGCCCCGGCCGTGCTCGTCGTCACCACCACGCCCGTGCTCGTCGTCGCCACCACGCCCGTGCTCGTCGTCACCGCCACGGCCGTGCTCGTCGTCGCCACCCCGGCCGCGGTTGTTGTCACCACCGCGCTCGTCGTCGCCGCCACGGTTGTTGTCACCACCGCGCTCGTTGTCACCACCGTGGCCGTCACCGCGGAGCATGGCCAGCGCGCCGCCACCGGTGTGCATGCCACCACGCGGCCCGTGGTCGTCATCGCCGCCACGCCCGTGGTTGTTGTCACCGCCCCGGCCGTGGTCGTCGTCGCCGCCCCGGCCGCGGTCACCGCCGCGCCCGTTGTCGTCGTCGCCGCCCCGGCCGCGGTTGTTGTCGCCACCACGGTTGTTGTCACCGCCACGGTTGTTGTCACCGCCACGGTTGTTGTCACCGCCACGGTTGTTGCCACCGCCGTGGTCATCGCCTCTCACCAGGGTGAGTGCTCCGCCACCCGTGTGAATTCCACCGCGCGGCCCGTCGTGTCCGCGGCCGTTGTCGTGGTCGCCTCCGCGATCGTTGTCGTGGTCGCGGCCGGAGTCGCCACCGCGGCCGTGGTTGTCGTCGTCGTTGCGGCCGTGGTCGTCGCCGCCGCGGCCGTGGTTGTTGTCGCCGCCGCGGTCGTTGTCGCCTCGGTCGTGGTTCCGGCTGTGGGAGGAGTCGTCGCGGCCTCCGTCATCGCCCAGATGAGCGGCCGCGAGCGCGGCGGCGGGCGTGGCGAAGGCGAGGGCGGCCGTGACAGCCGCCGTGGCCAAAAGCCTGCGGGCAGAACGCATAGCGATGTCCTTCCGCCGTGACCGGGCAGCGGATACCTCATCAGCTGGATAGACCCGGCCTCGACATGAACCACCGTCAGTGAGGGGCCGCGCTCACACCATCCGAGCCGCCCAGCCGGGTCACTGAGCCACCCGTCTGTCCCAGTGATCGCCCGCTCTGAGCGTCCATCCGGGGGAACCGAGCGGCGTGGCGCCACGCTCGTACGGGGCACCATGGTCGGACGGGTCCAGGCGCCCCCGGTCTCACTCCCCTGACATCCCTCCACACCTCTGCAATCTCCGCCGTACTCCTCGTACCCCTTGTTATGACCGCCGTCATAACGCAGGCTGGTGCCGGTACACAGCACGGCAGGCCGACGCGGTGGGAGGAACCGATGGCGGACGGGATGGCACGGGCCCTGTGGGAGCGGTACGAACCGGTGCACGACCTCGTGTACTTCGCACCGGAGGTGCGCCAGGCGGCGGACGCGCTCGGGATGCGGGGGTACTGGATGGGCTACTTCGCACTGCGCGCCGCACCGCTCGGTGCCGTGGCCGCGTCGGTGGTGACGAGCTGTTTCTACGTCTTCCACCCCGCCCGGGTGGCCCGGGCCCTGCCGGACGCCTGGGGTTACGCGGCACCGGCCGAAGTGATGGACGCGCGGCTGGAGGCGGTGGACGCGGCGATGACCGCCCTGTTCGGAGCGGACACCGTGGGCTCGGCCGGCTTCGCCGAGGCCGCCGACCTGGCGTGGGAGGCCGCCGCGGCGGCGGACACCACGGGCCGGGTGCTGGCCGCCGCCAACCAGGCGCTGGCACGCCCGGACCGTCCGGCCGCGCGGCTGTGGCAGGGCCTGACGACCCTGCGCGAACACCGGGGCGACTCGCATGTCGCGGTGCTGGTGAGCCAGGGGCTCGGGCCGGTCGAGGCGATGGTGCTGAAGGCCGCGGAAGGCGAGTCGGACGGCGAGTTCCTGCGGGAGACCCGCAAGTGGGAGCGGGCGGACTGGGCGGCGGCCGGGGACCGGCTGCGCGTGCGGGGCCTGCTCGCGGCGGACGGATCGCTCACTCCGGCCGGGTCGGCGGTACGCGCCGAGGTCGAGGCATTGACCGATGCCGCCGCCGAGGCCCCGTGGACCGCGCTCGGCACCGACCGCGCCGCCCGCCTCGCCGGGCTCCTGGAACCCCTGGCCCGGGCGGTCGAGGGCTCGGGGCTGCTGCCGCCGGGCAATCCCGTCGGAATGCCCCGGGGGTCGTATCCGGCCGGCGGCTGACCCCCGGGGTCTGCGGGCGGGCGGACCGGCAGGCCTGCGGGCCGGGGCGCGTGGTGGTGCGGGGGTGGCGGCAACCGGCCGACCGGACGGAGCCGTCGGCGTCACATCCCGGGATGCCGGGCGGTGACGCCGTACGGGTGTCCGGGCGGGCCGGGCTACCAGGTGACCGGCAGCCGTTCGGGGATCCGCTTCATGAAGCCGGTGCGCCAGACGAGTTGGCCCGGCGGGACGGCGAGGGCGAGGTCCGGGAGGCGGTCGAGGAGGACCTCCAGGGCGATGCGGGCGTGGGCGCGGCCGAGCGCGGTCGCGGGGCAGTAGTGGGCGCCGCCGCCGAAGGAGAGGTGGTCGGCGGTGTTGTCGCGGTGGACGTCGAAACGGTGTGGGTCCGGGAACTTGTCGGGGTCGAGGTTCGCGCCCTCGACCAGCACCAGGACGAGTTCGCCCCTGCGTACGCTCACGTCGCCGAGCCGGACGTCCGCCAGAGCGAGGCGTGGCAGGGCGTCGCCGATGGAGAGGTTGACCCGCAGCAGTTCCTCCACGCCGGGGGCGATCAGGTCCGGGCGGTCCCTCAGGAGGTCGCGGGCGATGGGGTGGGTCAGCAGGTAGACGAGGGCCATGGTGAGGAAGCCGGAGGTGGAGACGACGCCGGCGCCGAACAGGGTGACGCCGACGGTGGCCAGCATCCCGTCGGTGAGATGGGCGTAGTCGGGGTCGTCGCGCAGGGGGGCCAGTTCGCCCATCAGGCCGTGCGTGGCCGGGTCGTCGAGCAGGGCCGTCATCCGGGCGATGTCCCGGTCCCAGTTGACGCGCGCGCCGGCGACCGGGCAGGGGGCGTTCATGAAGGCGATGTCCAGACTGCGCAGGAAAGCCGGCGCCTCGGACTGCGGGATGCCGAGAACACGGCAGTGCATGCCCGCGGAGTACGGCTCGCAGAACGCGCCGCGCAGGTCGGCGGTGGGACCGTCGGACCGCAGCCGGTCCACCAGGCGGTGCGCCTCCTCGCGCAGCCATTGCGTCAGGCCCGGGGACTTGGGGTTGAGCGCCTTCAGCACGGCCCGGCGCAGCCCGGCACCGGTAATGTTGCCCATGTTGTTCACGACCTCGGGCGGGATCGTGAGCGCGTACTGCCGGGGGACGCCGGGGGCGGAGGTGTCCTTCAGGGAGAACCGGTCGTCCTTCAGCACCCGCGCGCACAGTTCGTACGACGACACCAGCCAGGCCTCGTCGCCGGCGATGGTCCGCACGCGTCGTACGGGGGTGGCGGAGCGGACGTCCTCGACCTCGGCGGGGATCTGGGTGCCGTCCCACGAGAACGGGAAACCGAGCAGGGGCAGGTGGTCGGCGCGCAGGCCGGAGGCGGTGGTCATGCGGCGGTTCCTTCGGCGGCGGGGGTGACGACGGCGTGGCCCTGGTTGCGGGAGGCGCGCAGGCCGGCGCCGCGGGAGTACAGCAGCTCGGCCATCGGCAGCAGCTGGTGGTAGCAGTTGAGGGAGGAGGGCACCATGAGGATCGCGGGGGTGTCCAAAAACAGCGGGGCCTCGGCGCACACGTACTCCAGGCACACGTCGCGCAGCCGCTCGGTTGGTTCCTCGCCGCGCGCCATGAGGAAACGATTCACCAAGGTGTCGCAGACGGCCCGGAAGGCGGCGTCGGAGCAGAGCCGCGCCTTCAGCTGCCGGTGGATCTCCTGGTAGGCGGGGTTGGTGCGGAACTCCGACATCGGGTGCCAGTCGAGCCGCCCGCCGTCCGGGTCGGCCTCCGTCACCGCGTCGCGGACCTTGGCGCGCACCCCGCGCAGGTTCTTCACGGCCTTGCGCCGGGCCTCGTCCGGGGGATAGCCGGACGCCTCGTACATCTCGGCGACGTAGAGGTCGGTGTAGACGAAGTCGACCCGCTCGAAGTGGTCCAGTCCCCAGCGGGCGAGGGCGTGCAGGCGGCGGGCCGAGAAGTAGCTGTTGCCCGGGGAGACACCGATGACCGCGTGCGCGCCCTCGCCCAGGATGACCTCGCAGTGGGAGGTGTACGGCTGGACTTCGAAGAGGTCGGCCAGCAGCACGGATGCTGTGGTCACAGAGGGAATCCTCCGCCGCGCGCTAGTCCCGTCGGGGCCCGGTGCCCCTGGTGTGGCTGCGCGGCGCCCTCACGCTAGTCGTACGGAATCAGCACGGGTAGTGACCGCCTGGTTTTGGCTGGAAACAGTCGTATCAATGCGCTAAGTTCCGTGCCCCGCGCAACTGTTGGGCACCGGAGGGGAGCCGTACTCTGGGGCCGTGGTCACACGGGACGAGGCTCACGAGGATCCGGGCCGGGCGGCGGCCCGGCTCACCGGTCGCCCGGTCACCCGCGCGCCCGCGGGGGCGGGCTCGCCTGCCGAGGTCACGCTGGACGGCGGGGTCCGGGTGATGGTCAAGCGCGGCGACGCGCCCGGGGCCGTACGGGCGGAGGTGGCCGGGCTGCGCTGGCTGGCCGCGGCGGACGCCGTCCGGGTGCCGGCGGTCCTCGGGCACGACGCGCGCTGGATGGTGACGGAGCGCGTGCGCACAGGGCATCCGGACCCCGCGGCGGCGCTGCGTTTCGGCCACGCGCTGGCGGGCCTGCATGCCGCGGGTGCTGCGGATTTCGGAGCGCCGCCGCCCGACGGCCCCGAGGACGCGTTCATCGGCCTCGCGCCGATGCGCAACACGCCGGGCGGCGACTGGCCCCGCTGGTACGCCGAGCACCGCGTGCTGCCGTACGTCCGGGGAGCGGTCGACCGCGGCACGCTCCGACCGGGCGAGGCGGCCGTGTTCGAGCGGGTCTGCGCGCGGCTGCCGGAGCTGGCCGGGCCGGCCGAGCCGCCCGCCCGGCTGCACGGCGACCTGTGGCACGGCAACGTGCTGTGGGGCGCCGATGGCGAGGTCCGGCTCATCGACCCGGCCGCGCACGGCGGACACCGGGAGACCGACCTGGCGATGCTCCGGCTGTTCGGCTGCCCGCAGCTGGACCGGGTGCTCGCCGGGTACGAGGAGAGGGCACCGCTCGCCGACGGCTGGCGCGAACGCGTGGGTGTGCACCAGCTCTTCCCGCTGCTGGTGCACGCGGTGCTGTTCGGGCGCGGGTACGCGGAACAGGCACTGGCGGCGGCGCGCGGCGCGCTCGCGAGGTGAGCGGACGCTCTCGTCCGGAAACCTGTGCCCGTCGGGGATCCGGGGCGGCTACTCCCCCGCTTCCGGGGCGGTGATCTGCCCGGACTTGATGGAGCGGCGAGGTTCAACTCCGCTCCTCGCGCAGGCCCTCCGCCCACAGCACGCTCTGCGTGCCCTCGTGCTTGACCATGCCGGGGCTCACGCCGAGCCGGAAGCCGCCGGGCAGCGGTCTGCCGCCCCGGTAGGGCACGAAGTCCAGCGGGGTCGGGCCGGCGGAGGCGTACACCGTGCAGTCGGAGAGGACCGCGACCGGGTACCGGCCGGTGGTGCGGGCGGTGGCGAGCATCGTGCGGTGCGTGTTGGTCCGGGCCTTGGAGATGACGGCGGCACGGATGTCCGGGCGCCAGGTCGGCCGGTCCAGCGCCGGCCACCGCTCCCCCGGCCGCCATCCGGAGCGGCCCCGGTCGCCCAGCTTGCCGACGCCGCCCTTGACCGTCGCCTTGACCGCGGACAGGACGAGCGCGAGCTGCGGGTCGCGGTCCCTGTGGCCGTCCATCGCCGCGAGGTACTCCTCGGGCGTCATGCCGGTGGTGACGCCGAGGTCGGCCATCGTGGCGATGTACGCGTCGCGCAGCCGGGTGTACCAGGCGTCCGGGTACGGGCCGCTCGGGGCGGACGTACACCTCCAACGGTGCGACCTCGTCGCCGAGTTCGAGCGCGTAGGCGACCGTGGGGGGCGCGTACCAGGCCGGACCCTCGGGCGGCTCGCCGTCCGGTGTGAAGGGGCTCGGCAGGCGCGGGTCGAGCCGGACGTGGGAGAGGTCGACCAGCCAGCAGCCGGGCAGCGCCGGGTCGAACTCCGGGTTGTGCGCGTGCACCGGGGCGCCGAGGCCGACGACGGTACGGTTGGCCGCCGCGGCGAGGGCCATGTTGACGTCGATGCCGACGAGGTACGGCAGCATGCACTCCTGGTCGGTCAGCGGGCGGGCCCAGTCGTAGGCCTCCTCGCGGAGCATCTCGGCCGGGGTGCGCTCGTGGCCGGGTAGCGCTGAGCAAGGCCGTCGAGGAGGCGGCGGTAGGCCTCCAGGCGGTCGCCCCTCGGTTCGGCGCGGCCCGCCTCCCAGGCCTGGACGCTGGGCACGCCGACGCCGAGGGCCTGCGCGACCGCGGCCTCGGTCAGGCCGGCCGCCTCGCGCAGCCGGGTCCGCTCCGCCGGGGCGGGCAGCACGGTGCCGTCGTCCACGGCGGCGGGCAGCGAGTCCACCGCCGAGAACAGTCCCGGGCTGATCCGTCATTTCCACATCCGTCTTTCTACCTGACGCCCTGGCGGATCTCCTCCAGCCTGGTCGTCAGCCGCTGGTGGCGCTGGGAGGCGGCCTGGGAGGAGTTCATGCCCTGGTGGTGGGCGATCTGCCGCCAGTCCATGCCCCGGCGGCGCGCCTCCATCACCACCTGGCTCTCCAGCCGGTCCAGTTGGTGGCGCAGCGCGTCGACGAGGCTGAGGGCGGCACCGATGTCGTCGGCCGTCACGTCCGGCACGGCGTCGGCCTCCGTACGGCCGCGGTCGGTCGCCGTCAGCAACCGGCCCAGCAGCGCCGCGTCGTGGGCGACCCGGCGCGCGGGGGCACCGTCGGCCGCGGCGGCGTCCGCGAGGGCGGCCAGCCGCGATCGGGCCGCGTGGTGAACGTCGCGGACATCATCGGCGTCATGTGCCATGCGGGCATGCTATCCGGCCCGGACAACGGGACAACATTGTGTTGTCTCCTTTGTGGGGCACCCTTACGGTACCGGCGCCGACCTGCGGTTACGGAGCGTGAGGAAACCATTCACCCGTTCGATTCGTATAAGGACGTGAAAACCGAACCAGGGAGAGGCCATGCAACCGTTCACGCTCAACTACGCGCGCCCCGCTGTGCAGTTGGACGTCACCACTCCGTACGCGTACGACTCCGGACTGCAGTTGAACGTCCTCCCCGACGGGCGGATCGCCGCCACCGACCACGCCACGCTCAGAGCGCTCGGTACCACGACGTCGACCGCCGGTTCCAAGACGCACTTCGACGACTGAGACCGCGGATCCGAGAACATGACCGTGCTCATCCTGACCAGTGAAGAGGACGTGACGGCGGACATGGTGGTCCTCCGGCTGGGCGAGGCCGGCGTGCCCGTCGTCCGGCTCGATCCCGCCGACCTGACCAACGGGGTGGCGCTGTCGGGCGAGTACGCGCAGGGCGCCTGCGACGGGCATCTGTCCGTCGGGGAGCGCCTGGTGAGCATCAGCGGCCTGCGCTCCGTCTGGGTGCGCAGGCCCGGCCCCGCGGCCGCCCGCGCCGCCCAGCCGTCGACCTGGCTGACGGAGGAGTCCACGCAGGCCCTGTACGGCATGCTGCGCTGCGGCGACGCCCGCTGGATGAACCACCCGGACGCGGCCCGGCGCGCCCGGTACAAGCCCTGGCAGTTGCACCTCGCCCAGCGCAGCGGCCTGCCGGTGCCGGACACGCTGATCACGACGTTCCCGCAGGCGGCCCGGGAGTTCGCGGAGCGCTTTGCGGACCTGGTGGTCAAGCCGGTCTCCGGCGCGCATCCGCAGGAGCCGCCGCGCGCGGTGCCGACCAGCCGGGTGGCTCCGGACGCGGACTTCTCGGCGGTCGCGTTCGGCCCGACGCTGCTGCAGCGGCGGATCGCCAAGCGGGGCGACATCCGGCTCACCGTCGTCGGCGACACCCTGCTCGCCGCGCGCAAACCCACTGCCCCCGACGCCCGTCCGGAGGACGTGGACGTCCGCTTCGCCCCGTCGGTCTCCCCCTGGCTGCCCGCGGACGTGCCGGCGCGCGTCGCGGAGGGCGTACGGCGGTACATGCGGGGCGCGCAACTGGCGTACGGCGCATTCGACTTCGCCGAGGACGCGGACGGGATCTGGTGGTTCCTGGAATGCAACCAGTCGGGCCAGTTCGGGTTCATCGAGATGGACACAGGTCAGCCCATCGCCGCGACGATCGCCGACTGGCTCGCCGGGGACGGGGATCCGGACGGCAGGTGTGCGCGGGGCGAGCGGAGCGCAGCATCTTGAGGGTGCGGGGAGGACCGGCTCGGAGAAGGGAACGACGCATGCGCATCGGACTGCTGGGCACGGGCCCGTGGGCCCGGGCGGCCTACGCCCCCGCCCTCGCCGGGCACACCGCCCTCCGGTTCACGGGGGTGTGGGGCCGTCGCCCGGAGGCGGCCGGGGAACTGGCGGAGCGGTACGGCGTCACGGCGTACGACGACGTGGACGCGCTGCTGGCCGACGTGGACGCGGTGGCGGTGGCCCTGCCGCCGTCCGTCCAGGCCCGGTTGGCGGTGCGGGCGGCGCGGGCGGGCCGGCATCTGCTGCTGGACAAGCCGCTGGCGGTGTCGGTCGCCGAGGGCCGGGCGGTCGCGGAAGCGGCGGAACGGGCCGGGGTGGCGTCCGTGGTGTTCTTCACCGCACGCTTCCAGAAGGAGCCGGAGGCCTGGATCGAGGAACAGGCGGCCGTCGCGGGCTGGTTCACGGCACGGGCGCAGTGGCTGGGGGCGGTGTTCACGTCCGACAGCCCGTTCGCGGCCTCGCCGTGGCGGCGGGAGAAGGGAGCCCTGTGGGACGTGGGCCCGCACGCCCTGTCGGTGCTGCTGCCGGTCCTCGGTGACGTACGGCAGGTCCCGGCGGCGGCACACGGTCCGGCGGACACGGTGCACCTGGTCCTCGACCACGCCACCGGCGCCTCCAGCACGCTCACCCTGAGCCTGACCGCGCCCCCGGCGGCGGCCGGGGCCGAGGTGGAACTGCGGGGCGAGGCGGGGACCACGTCACTGCCCGGCAGTTCCGAGGGCGCGGTCCCCGCCCTCGTCCGCGCCGCCGACGCCCTGCTGACCGCCGCGCGCACCGGCCGCCCCCACGCCTGCGACGCCGCGTTCGGCCTGCGCGTCACCGAGATCCTGGCTGCGGCACAGGCCCGCCTGACCGCCGGCACGGGCGAGGTCCCGGGAGCCTGAGCACCGCCCTCCGCGCCTCCTCGGGCGCCTTCGGTCCCACGGGATCCGCTCGCGGCACCGAAGGGACGGGGCGGCGGCAGGTGCGGCCCGGGGGCCGGTACCGCGAGCCGGGTGGCGTGGGCCGGACCCCGCCGGCGCTGTGGCGGGAGGCCGAGGCGGGGGGTGCGGCGTAGCTTGGGGATGTGGTGTCGGTGCGCGGCCGGTGGCCGCGCGGGGAGCAGGAGGATCGCGGCTGGTTGCGAGGGGCGCCGCCGCCGCGGTGGGTGCGGGTGCTGCCCGTGGCGCTGCTCGTGGCCGTCAGCGCCGCCACGACTGTCACTCCGCACGCCCGCGACCTCGGCTTCCTGCTGGGCGCGATCCCGCCGCTGTCGGTCCTGTCCTACGGCCCGGTGGCCACCGGCGTCCTCGGCGTCGGTGTGGTGGTGGCGCTGAACGTCCCGGCCACCCATCTGAACCGCCCGGGCAACACCGATCTGCTCACCATCGTGTTCGTCGCCGCCCTGAGCGTGTTCGTGTCGTACGTGCGCAGCCGCCGCGACGCCCAGCTGGACACGGAACGGACGATCGGCGAGGCCGTCCAGCGGGCCGTGATGCCACCGCTGCCCGCGCGGGTGGGGAGCGTGCGGTGCGCGGGGTTCTACCGGGCCGCGCAGGACGGGACCCTGGTGGGCGGCGACTTCTTCGACGTGCGCGACGGGCCGTACGGGGTGCGCGCGGTGATGGGCGACGTCCAGGGACACGGGCTGTCGGCCGTCGCGACCGTGGTGGCCCTGCTCGGCGCCTTCCGGGAGGCGGTGCTGGACCAGCCGGACCTGGAGTCCGTGGCGGCGCGGATGGACCGCAGGCTGGCGGTGGACTCGGCGGGCGTGCGGAACGGCGAGCTGTTCGCCACCGGGGTGCTGCTGGAGTTCTCCGCCGACGGTCGCACGGTGCGGGTGGTGGCCTGCGGGCATCCGGCACCGGTGCTGCTGCACGGGGAGCACGCCCTGGAGGTGGGTGTCGCCCCGGGGCCGCCGCTGGGGCTGGGGCTCGTCGGCGTGGAGCCGCCGAAGGAGGTCACCGTGGCACTCGGGCCGGGCGACCGGCTGTTCCTGGCCTCGGACGGGGTGTGGGAGGCACGGGACGAGGGTGACGTCTTCTATCCGCTGACGGCCCGGCTGGCCGCCCTGCGGGGCACCGCGTCCACCGAACTGCCCGGGCTGGTCTGGCAGGACCTCACACGGCAGCGGTGCGAGGTCCGGGACGACGTGACCATGCTGGTACTGATCCCCGAGCCGCCGCGCGTCTGACCCGGCCCCGCGGGGGTGACGCGTCTGCCCTGCCGGGGACGACGGGCCCGGCCGGCCGGCGAACCCACGGCCGGAGTTCGAACGAACCGCCTCAAACGCCACTCCTCGCCACCCCTTCCGCCACGTAGAAATATCTACGAGCATGCATATGCCGGGTTGCTGTGCAGGTGCGCGACATGCCCGGTGACGGCCGTTCCCCGCGCCGAGGCAGGGGGCGGGGCGAAGGACATCCGGAGCGGTGATGACGAACACGATGTGGGCGCGGGGCGTGGAATGGCTGGCCGCGGCGGCGGCCGACCCGCGCTCCTGCAAATGGGAGTGGGACCACGGGGAGGGCATCACGCTGCTGGAGGCGGGCCGCTTCTGGGATGTGCTGAGCGTCCCCGACCGGCTCGGCCTGCTCGCCCTCGATCTGCTGTGGCGGCCCGGAGCGGGCGCGCCGGGGCCGACGCTGGTGGACACGGCGGCGGGCCGGGTCGGGTTCTTCCTGCCGCCGGAGCCGTCGGGGGGCTGGGTGGGTGCCGGTCTGCGGTACGCGACCAAGGGGGCCTGGGTCGCCGTACCGCCGCCGTACCGGCCCGCGCGCTTCCTGGAGTGGCTCGTCCCGCCGGACGGTACCGGCACCCTGCACGCGCCCGGCACGCTCGAAGAGGCCCTGCGGCAGGCCAATGGCACCCTCGCCGTCCTCGCCCCGCTGTGCGGCCCCTGACCGGCCGGTCAGGGGCCCTCGGCCGCGGACCGCGCCCCCGGGAAGAAGCCGCGCACGACGGCGAACAGCACGTCCGGTTCGGCGGGCACGGCCCGCCCGTGCGCCCGCCACTCGGTGACGAGCCGGGCGTAGATCGGCTCCCGGGCCCGGTCCGCCGGCGCGCACCAGTCCATCCGGCGCATCCGTTCCAGCCGGTCCATCCGGTCCAGGCGGTACGCCGGGTCCACCTGGTATCCCACGTCCCCGTCGTACGCCGGGCCCGCGCGGTACGCGGAATCCACGTGGTACGCCGGGTCGAAGGGGTACGCCGGGTCCGGGCGGTCCGAGCACTCCAAGCGGTCCATGCCGGGGCAACGCCCCGAAAGCCGCCGCCGGTACGCACTGCGGCGCCGGGCTCACCAGGTCGGGTGAGGCCATCGCTCGAAGGAGGCACCGCGCCTGTCCTACAAGCATCCCGCCGGCACCCCAGGCCTGCGTCCTTCCGTCCCTCCCCCGGCCGGCCCGCCGCCCCCCCTCTTCCGGCCCCGGGCGCCCCGCGGGCGCGGTGGAATGCCCGCTCCTATGCTGGACGCACCGGTCCGGCCTCCGGCGTCCCGCTCACCGCACGTTCGGTTCTCACGTGCTTGGAGTCAGCCCATGCCGCCATCGTCCGCACGTCTGCCGAGAGGGGCGGCGGCCGCCGTCACGGTGGGGGTGCTGCTGACGGCGCCCGGCGCGGGGCCCGCACAGGCGGCTCCGGCCGCCGTGGCCGTGGCGCCGGACGCCGGCTCGCCGAGTCCCCCGCCGCCGGGGCCCGCCGTCCGTGCGCTCACACAAGCGGTGGCCCGGCGGCTCGACGCCGCCGTGCGGAGGACGATACGCGAGGCGCACGTGCCCGGCGTGACCGTGGGCATCTGGACGCCGGGGCAGCCGAGTTACGTCCGCTCCTTCGGGGTCGCCGACACGAGCACGGGCCGGAGGATGACGCCGGACCTGTACATGCGGATCGGCAGCGAGACCAAGACGTTCACCGTGTCCGCGCTGCTCCAGCTGGCGGACCGCGGGAAGGTCGGCCTGGACGACCCCGTCGGCGCGTACCTCGCGGGCGTTCCCGACGGTGACAGGATCACGCTGCGTCAGCTCGCGCAGATGCGCAGCGGGCTCTTCAACTACACGGAGGACCCCGGCTTCGTCAAGGCGCTCACCTCGAACCCGCGACGCCCCTTCACGCCCCGGCAGTTGCTCGCCTACTCCTTCAGGCATCCCGCGCTGTTCCCGCCGGGGTAGCGGTTCTCCTACTGCAACACCAACCTCGTCCTGCTCGGTCTGGTGGTGGAGAAGGAGAGCGGGCAGCGCCTCGGGGACTGCATCGAGCAGCACGTCACCGGTCCGGCCGGGCTGAAGGACACGCTCTTCCCGTCAGGCGACGAGTTCCCCCGCCCGCACACGCAGGGTTACACCCGGCAGACGGCGAACGGCGAGGTCGCCGACGCGGCCGACTGGAACCCGTCGTGGGGCTGGGCGGCCGGCGCGATGATCTCCAAGCTCGAAGACCTGCGCGTCTGGGTGCGTACGATCGCCACGGGCCGGTTCCCGGACGGCCGGCGGATGGTCAGCGCCGCCGGCCAGGATCAGCGGCTGACCTTTGACGGGGCCGGCCCGGTCAGGGGTGCCGGATACGGCGTGGGCATCTTCGACGTGCGGGGCTGGATCGGCCACAACGGCTCGCTGCCGGGCTACGAGTCCCTGACCGTCCTCCTGCCGTCGACGGGGACGGCGCTCGTCGTCCTCCTCAACACCGACACGAGCGACAAGGGGCAGGAGCCGAGCACGGTGCTGGGCAGGGCGATCACGTCGGTCATCTCTCCCGCGCACGTCTACGACCTGCCGGTCGCCCCGGCCGGATGAGGGGCCGGGAACGGGAGCGCGGGGCCCCGACCGGTCCCCCGTTCCGGTCGTGCCCCGCGGAACACTGAACTTACGTGCGACGGCGGTTCCGGGCCAGCGCACCGGTGCCCGGCACGCCCCGCCCGGCACTCACCCGTGCACAGGTGAGTCCGGTTGGTCCGGTTTCGTCGTACCGAGGTCGGGCACGGGCAGCTCACCGACGACGAGGTGGGCGAGGACTGCCTCGTACAGGTCGGTGCCGCCGGCCGTCAGCCGGCGTTCCAGAACCGGCTCGGCCGAGCGGACGTGTTCGCGGACGGTCTGGGCGTGGACGCCGAGCGACTGGGCCGCGCGTTCGGCGTGCGCGTCGGCGGCGATCCAGGCGCGCAGGGTACCGCGCAGGTCCCGGCCGTCCCCGTCGAGCCGGTCCAGGAGGCCCTCGGCCCAGGTGCGCAGCGCGCGGGTGCCGAGCAGGCCCGCGAGGCCGCCGCGGTCCGCCGGGCCGGCCGCCCGGCCGACGGGATCGTACGGTCCGTGCGCCGCCTCGGTGTTGAAGGCGAGGTGGGCCACGGCGCGAACCGCGAGCCGGGAGAGGTCGGCGCCGAGCAGCGCGGCGACGCGGTCCATCCGGGCGCGGACGGTGTTGCGGCTGACGCCGAGCACCTTGGCGGCGCTGACGGCGGTGAACTCGAGGCCCAGTCCTGTGGTGGCGAGCAGTTCGGCGCGCACGTGGTGCGGCAGCGTGTCGAGCGGGCGCAGCACCCCGGCGGCCCAGGCGCGCAGCGCGGCCGGGTCCATGAGCTGGGCGGGGCGGGTGCGGGCGGCGTAGACCGCGGACCGTTCGGGCCGGAAGTGCGCGACGGCGAGGGCGGTGACGGCCTGGCCGTAGGCGGTGGCGGTCAGAGCGAGGCGCTGGCGCGGACTGCCGCCGAGGAAGGTGCCGGGGCGGCGGGAGACGAGGGATCGCAGCCGCTCGCCGACGTCGGCGGTCGGGCCGACGACGATGACGTGTCCGTCCACCGCCGGGCAGCGCACGACGAGCGCCCGGTCGTCGGTGGCCTCCGTGCAGGCGTCGGCGAGCCGGTCCCGCTCGGTGGCTGAGGTCTCGACGACGTAGACGCGGGCGGTGTCCCCCTCCAGCAGCCCGGGCCACAGTCCGGCCGCGACCCGGCGGGCGGAGACGGTGTCCTCCACCATGAGCAGTTGCAGGATCGCCAGCCGCAGGTCCGCCGTGGCTCGCCGCAGTCGCCGCCCCGAGTCCGTCAACTCGCGTTCGCGCAGCAGCAGTTCGAGTACGCCCGCGGTGTGGCCGAGGATCTCGGCGGTGTGCCGGTCGAAGGGCGCCGGGCGGGCCACGGCCAGCACCGCGCCCGCCGCCGGGCCGGGGCCCGGGTGCCGTATGCCGACCAGACGCACGTGCCGTGCGCCGTCCTCCAGGGCCGCAGCGGCGACCCGCCCGGTGACGACGTCGGCGACCACGGCGGCGTCCAGCGGGAGGAGTTCACCGGCGAGCAGCCGGCCCTGGGCGTCCGTGAGGCACACGGTGGCCCGGGTGCTGCGGGCGAGCCAGGCGACGAGGCGGCCGAGATCGCGCCCGGCGGGCCGCAGATGGTCCAGCAACTGCTGCGCCCACGCGCTGTCGCCGCCGTACGGCCGCATGGCCGCCCCGCTCTCGTCCGATGGGCCCGTCACGTCCTTCCACCCCTCCTCGGCTCCGCGTTGACCTGGGCATACGCTTCCGGCACGTTACCTGAAGGGGCCCGCGGGCGTCCCCCGGCGCTGTGCGGCGCCCGACACGACTCCGCCGACGGCCCGGGGGGATGGGCCGTCGGCGGAGACTCGGCGCCCGGGCCGGGGGGTGGCCCCTGGGCGACTCGGGGGGCGCATGCCCCGGATCGCGGAACGTACGCCTCTTTGGGGGACTTTCGCGGCGGGCGGGGCAGAGGCCGCCCACCCGTCCTCGGCCGGCGCCGCCGCCGCGCGCATCCCGGCCGCGGCGAGGGCCGCGCCGACCGGGCGCAGGACTCCGGTGACCGGGCGGACGCCTGCAGTCCGGTAAGCAACGCCGCGTCGCCGCCCTCGACCACGGCCGCCCGCAGCCGCTCCGGCATGCCCGTGGAAGACGGGTGCCACGCCTCTCGCGACCGCGTCCGTCACCCCCGGCGAGCTGCCCGGCCGGGGCGTCGGGTGCGCCGGCGCCGGCCGGTTCGGCGCGCAGCGCGGGGCCGACGCGGGCGCTGACGACGCAGACCGGCACGGAGGTGCCGGGGGGCGCCGCCGGTCCGGAGAGTGGTGGCCCGCAGCCCGCCGGCCACCGCGCCGACCCGAACGGCGCGTCGCCGACGACCGCGTCGCAGGCGGCGGACCGCACCGTGCCGGCCCCGACGCCGAGCGCGACGAAGCGGCCGCATCGTGGCCTACGAGGAGTCGGTGGACCACGCCGGTACGCCGAGGCAGCCGGCGAGCGTGGCGGTGACGCTGTCGGCGTTCGTCACCGGCATCGCCACGACAGGCCTCCAGGGCTGCGCGTGGCACACCCGGTGACGGCATAAGCTCGACGGGTGGCGAAGTACTTCGACGTGCACCCCGACAATCCGCAGCCGCGCAGCATCGCCCAGATCGCCGACGCGGTGCGCTCCGACGCGCTCATCGCATACCCGACCGACTCCTGTTACGCCCTGGGCTGCCGGCTGGGCAGCCGGGACGGCATGGAGCGGATCCGGTCCATCCGCCGCCTGGACGACCGGCACCACTTCACGCTGATGTGCCGGGACTTCGCGCAGCTCGGCCAGTTCGTACGGGTGGACAACGACGTCTTCCGGGCCGTGAAGGCGGCTACGCCCGGCAGCTACACGTTCATCCTCCCGGCCACCCGCGAGGTGCCGCGCAAGCTGCTGCACCCGAAGAAGAAGACCGTGGGCGTGCGCATCCCCGACCACGTGGTCACCCAGGCACTCCTGGCGGAGCTGGGCGAGCCGCTGCTGTCCAGCACGCTGCTGCTGCCGGACGAGGAGGAGCCGCTGACCCAGGGCTGGGAGATCAAGGACCGGCTCGACCACGCGGTGGACGCCGTGGTGGACTCCGGCGACTGCGGCACCGAGCCGACCACGGTCGTGGACTTCTCCGGCAGCGAGGCGGAGATCGTCCGGCGGGGCGCGGGGGACACCGGCCGCTTCGAGTGACCGCTCGGTCCGTGCCGGACACCGGGTGAAGCGCTGTCGATCTTGCGTGGCAGCATGAGCCGTAGCCGGTGCCGGGGGCGACCGCCGCCCGACACCGCATTCCCCAGGGAGGCCTGCTCACGATGACCGATCTCCAGCGAACCGACCTCGACATCCCGACCGAGGACGGCGTCGCCGACGCCTACCTCGTCCACCCCGCGGACGGCCGCCCCCGCCCGGGTGTGCTGTTCTACCAGGACGCCTACGGCCTGCGCCCGCACCTGAAGGCGATGGCCGACCGGCTGGCGGCCGCCGGCTACACGGTGCTGGTGCCCAATGTGACCTACCGCCTCGGCCGGGCCCCGGTCGTGGAACTGCCAGAGTTCATCGACCCGGGCGCCGACCCGACGATCTGGCAGAGGCTCGGCCCGATCGTGTTCTCGCTGGGTCCGGAGCTGATCGGGCGGGACTCCGCCGCCTATCTGCGCTGGATGGCCGACAGCCCGCTGGTGACCGACGGGCCGGTCGGGATCACGGGTTACTGCATGGGCGCCCGGCTCGCCCTGTGGACGGCCGCGGCGCATCCGGACCGGGTGGCGGCCGCGGCCGGGTTCCACGGCGGCGGGCTCGCCACCGACGAGCCGAACAGCCCGCACCTGGGTGCCCCGCGCATCAAGGCGGAGCTGTACCTCGGCCACGCCGACAACGACCACTCGCTGCCGCCCGAGCAGATCGAGCGGTTCGAGAAGGCCCTGACCGAGGCCGGGGTCCGGCACACCTGCGAGGTCTACGAGGGCGCCCAGCACGGCTACACGCAGGCGGACACCCCGGCGTACGACGAGGAGGCCGCCGAGCGCCACTGGGCGGCCCTGCTCGGCCTGCTGGAGCGTACTTTCTGAGCCCTTCCGGCACCTTCTGACACCGGCCGGCCGCCCGGACGGTGACCGGCCCCCGCGCCCGCCGCACCAGCGGGCGCCCGGGCCGATCTCGTCCCACGCATTGACATGGACGTGGGGCGGCACCAGTCTGAGAGCGCTCTCAACCAGGTACGGACCAACGTCCGTACGGCCCCGACCCCACACGGAGGTATGGAGAGTGCCGCATCAACTCACCCGTCCCGCACTGCCGTTGGCGGCCGCGGCGGCCCTGGTCGGCGGGGTGATCGCCGTCGGCGTCCCCGGCCGCGCGGGCGCCGCCGTACCGGACACCGTGCCGCTGACGATCACCAACAACTCGGGCCGTGCCGAACCGGTCTACGTCTACGACCTCGGCACCCAGCTGTCCTCCGGGCAGCAGGGCTGGGCCGACGCGAACGGCGTCTTCCACGCCTGGCCGGCGGGCGGCAACCCGCCGACACCCGCGCCGGACGCGTCCATCGCGGGCCCGGCGCCCGGGCAGTCGACGACGATCCGGATACCGAAGTTCTCCGGCCGGATCTACTTCTCCTACGGCCAGAAGCTGGACTTCCGGCTCACCACCGGCGGGCTGGTGCAGCCTGCCGTGCAGAATCCGTCCGACCCGAACCGGAACATCCTGTTCAACTGGTCCGAGTACACCCTGAACGACTCCGGGCTGTGGCTCAACAGCACCCAGGTGGACATGTTCTCGGCGCCGTACGCGGTCGGGGTGCGCCGGGCGGACGGCAGCGTGAGCACCACCGGGCACCTGAGATCCGGCGGCTACACGGCCTTCTTCGACGCCCTGCGCGCCCAGCCGGGCGGCTGGTCGGGCCTGGTCCAGACCCGCTCCGACGGCACCGTGCTGCGGGCGCTGTCCCCGCTGTACGGCGTGGAGACCGGCGCGCTGCCGGCGAACGTGATGGACGACTACGTCAACCGGGTCTGGCAGAAGTACACGACCGGGACACTGACCGTGACACCGTTCGCCGACCGGCCCGACACCAAGTACTTCGGGCGGGTCTCGGGGAACATCATGAACTTCACGGACTCCTCCGGCACGGTCGTGACCAGCTTCCAGAAGCCGGACGCGGACAGCGTCTTCGGCTGCCACAAGCTGCTGGACGCGCCCAACGACCAGGTCCGGGGCCCGATCTCCCGCACGCTGTGCGCCGGTCTCAACCGCTCGGACCTGCTGGTGAGTTCGCAGGCGCCGGACACCGCACCCGCCGACTTCTACCAGGACGCGGTGACCAATCAGTACGCCCGCGCGGTCCACGGCCAGATGGCCGACGGCAAGGCCTACGCGTTCGCCTTCGACGACGTCGGCAACCAGGAGTCACTCGTCAACGACGGCGCTCCGCAAGCGGCGTACCTCACGCTGGACCCGACGAACTGACGGCGCCGGGGCATGCCGCGGTCCCGCACCGCAGCTGCGCCGAGGAGCAACCGCCGCCACCGCCGCTGGAGTCGGCCGTCCAGCCGAAGGTCGCGGTGCCGGTCGCGCCGGTGGAGCCGGTGACCGTGACCGTGGTGCTGTAGGTGCCCGCCGTGGTGGGGGTACCGGTGATCAGGCCGGTCGAGCCGTTGATCGCCAGGCCCGCGGGCAGGTCGGCGGCGCTGTAGGCCAGGGCGCCGCCGTGGGTGCCGCTCGCCCGGACCTGGAGGCTCACGGCCGTCCCCGCGGTCGAGGTCCGGCTGCCCGGGGCGGTCACCGTGACCCCGCTGCCGGGCGGGGTGATGGGACGCGAAGGCGCTGCCGATGCCCGCGTGCTGGGTGGAGTGGGCGCCGTACCGGGCGGCGGCGTTCAGTGCCGCGGTGCGGGCGCCCGCGTCGTCGGTGCTGGACGTCATGCGCGATCCGCCGCCTGCCGGCGCTCGGACCGCCGGTCGACGCCCTGCCACGCGTCGCGGACCGGCTGCTCCCGCTCACCGCGGAACCGGCGCCGGCGTGCCACCCGGGCGCGGCGGGCACCGCCACGCAAGCCGTCGGGCTGCGGCCGTCCGACGCGGCCGGTCCAGGCGCCGAGGCCGCCGGCGCGGTGGCCGGGAAGCGGCGCGTCGCGGCCCTGGACGCGGGGATCGACCAGTTCCCCGCGGCTGCGCGGAGCACCGAAGCCCCAGCAGGACGCCTCACGGTGCGACGCCCGCGCCCCGGCAGGGTCCCGCCGGCGCCGAAGCCGTACGTGCCCCGCTGCTCACGGCATCGCTCACACCCGGCGTGCGGGCCGACGCCATCGTCCCGCGGCGGGTGCGCGCGCCCTGGCGTCGGATCGGACCCCGACTCCCGCCCCCTCCCGGACGGCGGGTCCGCATCCGATCCGACCGGCCGCCTCACAGCCGTACGGTCATGGTGACCGTCACCTCGTCCCCCTCCGTGATCCCCGCCGGGCGGCGCACGGCGCTCTTCAGGGGCAGCAGATAGCCGCCCTCCCTGGGGAAGAGGGACGTGGTGAAGGCGGTGGCGTCGATCCTGGCCTCGACCGGGATCACTCCCCAGCCGTAGCTGGCCGCCGCGGCCACCTCCCGGATGTCGGCGCACTCCGCGTCCGGTACGACGACGAAGTAGTACGGGGCCGGTCCCCGCCACTCCACCACCCGGCCGGTGAAGGCGAGTTCCATGGCCGCCCCCCTCCTGACGTGACTGACCAAAGCCTATGCGTGCCGGTGACGGGCCCGCCAACCGCCGCCCGCCGGCGCGTTGTTACGGTGCACGACGTGTCTGACTCCTCACGCGATACCGCCCGGGGCGCCGGCTGGGGCTCGGCCGAGCCCGGCGTCTACCAGCAGCTGATGCCGGACCATGTGAAGAAGGTGTCGTGGCTCGATCCACGGACCCTGTGGGCCGCCCGCAACGGCGTGCTGGCGTCCTGGTTCGGCGATCCCACCGGGCGCACCCGCAGCCGCTGGGTGGCGCGCCGGAGCGAAGCCGGGGCCGGCGCGGACAAGGTGATCCGGCGTGAGGTCCCCGACGCCTTCTCCTTCATGGTCATCGGGGACACCGGCGAGGGTGACGACCCCCAATACGCCGTGGTGCCGGGCTTTCTGAAGATGAGTCAGGACACCGACTTCGCGGTGGTCGCGAGCGATGTCATCTACCCGGTCGGCAGCGCCGACGACTACCACGACAAGTTCTTCCGGCCGTACCGGGACTATCCGGCGCCGATCTACGCCATACCCGGCAACCACGACTGGTACGAGGATCTCGGGGCGTTCATGCGGGTCTTCTGCGCCGACACCGGGCCGCTCACCCCCGAGCCCCCGCCCCGCCCGCTCACCCGCGCCTGGTGGCGGGCCCTGCTGTGGCACCGGCCCGCGCCCACCGACGAGCCACGGCTCGCAGCCGCCCGCGCCCTGCGCCCGGCACCGGGCCAGCAGGCCGAGCAGCCGGGGCCGTACTGGGCGATCGACGCGGGACCGCTGCGGATCGTCGGCATCGACACCGGCCTGCTGGGCACGATCGACGCCGAACAGGGCGCCTGGCTGCGCGAGGTGTCCCAGGGGCCGAAGCCGAAGATCCTCGTCACCGGCTCGCCGCTGTACGTCGACGGCGAGCACCACCCGTGCCCCATCGAGGGCGGCGGCACGGTGGACGACATCGTCCGGGATCCCGAGCACCGCTACGTGGCCGCGATCGGCGGTGACATCCACAACTACCAGCGCTATCCGGTGGACGTGGACGGCCGCACCATCCAGTACGTGGTCTGCGGCGGTGGCGGGGCGTTCATGCACGCCACGCACACCATCCCCCGGGTGTCGGTCGGCGGCGTCACCGAACGGGACTTCCGCTGCTATCCGCTGCGCGGCGACTCGCTGGCCTTCTACAGCCGCTTGTACGGCCACCGGCTGCGCCTGCGCCGCTTCTTCACCCTCACCGAGTCCGAGGCGACGGCCGTCGTGGCCGAGCGCCTCGGCATACGGCCGGGCCGCGCGCCGGGTCCGGACGCCCGGGTGACCCGCCGCGTCCGGCTGGTCGCGAGCCTGCTCGGCACCGGCGGGCGCCCGGACCGCGCCTCCCGGTTCCGGCTGCCCGTGCGCCAGATGTACGCCAAGCTGCTTTCGCCCGGCTCCGCCACCTACAGCCCGCCGTTCTTCAAGTGCTTCCTGCGCCTCGACGTCGCCCCCGAGGAGGTGCGGCTGCGCTGCTTCGCCGCGACCGGCAACCGTGCGCAGGAACTCGATCCGCCGGTCGAGGACGAGGTCGTCATCCCGCTCAAGTGACCATCGAAGTGATCGAAAGTGATCACACAGTTGTCACATTGGCCTGCCAGAATCGGGACAGAGCCGACGTACGACCGTTGGAGGAGCCCGTGCCGTCCACCCCTAGACCGCTGCGCAAGCTGGGATTCCTCACGATCGGCCTGTTCGAGGCGGCGGACCCGGCCCGGGGCCACGAGTCCACGCTGCGGATCATCGAGCTGGGCGAGCGGCTGGGCTTCGACAGCGCCTGGGTCCGCCACCGCCACCTCCAGTACGGCATCTCCTCGCCGGTGGCGGTGCTGGCGGCGGCCTCCCAGCGCACCCGGCGCATCGAGCTGGGTACGGCGGTGATCCCGCTGGGCTGGGAGAACCCGCTGCGCCTCGCCGAGGACCTCGCGACCGTGGACCTGCTGTCCGGCGGCCGGCTGAACCCGGGCGTGAGCGTGGGACCTCCGATGCACTACGAGCAGATCAAGGAGGCGCTCTACCCCGGCACCGCCGATGCCGAGGACTTCTCCTACGAGCGGGTCCGTCGGCTGCTGGACTTCGTGCGCGGCAAGCCCGCCAGCGACTTCAGCGGGGTGGAGGGGTTCGAAGTGTTCTCCGACGTGGTCCAGCCGCACTCCCCCGGTCTCGGGCGCCGCCTGTGGTACGGCGGCGGCAGCCTCGGCTCGGCGCGCTGGGCGGGCGAGCACGGGATGAACTTCCTGACCAGCAGCGTCGTCAAGGCGGAGAGCGACGAGGACACGGCCGGGGTGCCGGACTTCGCCGCGCTCCAGCTGGCCCTGATCGAGGAGTTCCGCGCCCATCACCCCGACGGCGAGGCCGCCCGGGTCTCGCAGGGCCTGGTGGTGATCCCCACCGACTCGGCGAGCCCGGAGCAGCGCGCGAAGTACGAGGCGTACGCGGCCCGGCGCCTGCCCCGCACCACCGCCCCGCAGGGCCCCGGGCGGCTGCTGTTCGCGCCGGACCTGGTGGGCACCTCGGCGGAGATCGCCGAACGGCTGCGCGCGCACGCCGCGTTCGGCGCCGTCGACGAGGTCGCGTTCGCCCTGCCGTTCACCTTCGAGCACGAGGACTACGTCCAGATCCTCACCGACATGGCGACGAAGCTGGGCCCGGCCCTGGGCTGGCGGCCCGCCGGCTGACCCCCTCCTCCACCGTCACCAGCGGCCCGCCCGCGTACCGGTGACGCCGCCTGTCAGGCGGAACAACAGGCACAGGGCGTCACCGGAGCCGACGCCGACGGCGTGCCCGGCTGTGCCTCCCTCACCGCACCCGGCCGGTTCGCCGGTTTCCCCGTGGACTGCACGGCCGTCGCGAGAGGGAGCCGGCTCGCCCTCTCGTAGGGTCGCCTACGACGACCCGCACGACGCCTCCGGGGCGGCCGCCAGGGAGTGGTGCGCCCAGCAGGCGGGCCGCTCACCGGCAGGGACCGCGGTTCGGGATCCCCGCGCTGATCGCCCTCCGGCTGTGCGAGTCCTCCTCCGACAACTCCTGGCGCCGCCCGTGGCATCCCCCGCACGTCCGCCGCGTACCACCAGGGGGGCCACGGCCACCGCGCCGTACGACGTGATCGCGGACATGCGCGCCACGATCGACTGCGTACGGGACCGCCATCACCCGACCATGTCCGGCTCGAATTTCGCGGCGCAGGTCGGGCAGGCGGTTCCGCACCGGCCTGCGCACCCGTACTGACCACGACCGGCTCCCACGCGTGCCTGCGGCGCGGTGCGGCGCTCACACCGCGAACTCCCTTACGACCGTGTTCCGGAACACGGCCGTCCCGCCCGCCGCGAACAGGGCGAGCCGGTCGTCCACGAGGTAGGGGAACACCTCGCTGGAGTGCGTGTACCGGCCGTCGTCCACGAACATCTCGACGGATGTGCGGTCCACGAGGATGCGCAGCCGCACCCGGCCGGTGCCGGGGTCGAAGGGGGTGCGGCTCTCCTGCCGGTTGCCGCTGGTGTCGGGGTTGACGGTGCCGCGGCGGTTGAGGAAGGCGTAGTCGGCCCAGACGCCGGCGTCGATGTGCCGTCCGCCGTCCGGTGAGCGGCGCACCTGGACCCCGGCGCCGGTGAGGCGGGACCAGGTGATCTCCGTCGTCAGCTCGTAGGAGACGCCGGTGTGGTCGAGCAGGCGGGTGCCGTCGTCGACGGAAAGGTCGCCGAGGCGCACCGTGCGGGAGACGTGGGCGTCGAGGGCGGCGACAGGGCGGGAGGCGAGGTAACGGCCGCCGGCGGGGGACTTCTTGAGGGTGATCTCGCGGACGACGGAGTCCGTGCCGTTGAAGCCGTCCGCGTCGATGGTGGGTGTGGTGTGCGCGTAGGCCCAGTTGTTGAGCCAGCCGATCGCGTACCGGGCCGTGGGGTCCACCGAGCCGTCCGGGCGCCGCTTTTCGAAGGTGACGGCCGCGTACCAGTCCCAGCCGTGGTCCAGCCACTGCGGGTCGGCGGCGTCGGGGGTGAAGGTGCCGCCGTCGAACGAACCGGTCCAGTAGGCATAGGTGTTGGGCTGCCCGGCGGCCGTACCGTCCGCGCTCGCGCCCAGCACCCATGTCGCCGTGCCGTCGTCGCCCGTGATCCGGAACAGGTCGGGACACTCCAGCACCCCGATACCGTCCTTGGTGAAACCGCCCGCGCGGGTCCAGGTCCTGAGGTCGGCCGACTGGTAGAAGCCGATCGTGTCGCGCTCGGCCAGGGCCATCACCCAGCGCCCGCGGTCCTCGTCCCGGATCACCTTGGGGTCGCGGAAGTCGGCGCCCGTACCCGGACTGGGCAGCACGGGCTCGGTGCCGTGGTTCGTGAACGTACGGCCGCCGTCGGTGGAGTAGTACAGGAACTGCTCCTGGTGATCGGTGCCGCCGCCCGGTGACATCGTGACGACGGCGATCACCGCGCCCGCGCCGAAGCCGGCCGTGTTCGCGCCGTCCACGACCGCCGAGCCCGACCAGACGTCGCCGTTGACGGTGGTGTCCTTGGGCACCGCGATCCCACGGTCGGTGAAGGAGACCAGGTCGGCGCTGGTGGCCAGGCGCCAGGCGGTGCCGACGTCGCCGGCGAGGTAGTCGGCGTTGTAGAGGTAGTAGTAGTGGTACTCCCCGTCGATCCAGACGGGGCGCTGGGGGTCGTTCTTCCACTGGCCGGGGACGGTGAAGTGGTAACCGGCCCGGTAGCTCACGCAGTTCCGCGCCGACGCGGGCCGCGGCCGGGCGTCGGCGGGTGCCGGGGGCAGCAGGGCGGTGCCCGCTCCGGCGGCGGTCGTGGCGAACAGGGCTCTTCTCGTCAGGCCGTGGCCGCGTGGCACGTCTCGGTCCTCCCGTGCCGGTTCATGACGGTTCATGGGACCAGGACTGTGCGACCTAACTCGTTAAAGGTCAAGCCGTCCCGCACCTTGACAGTGCCGTGACGCGCTTCGATCATCTGGGGCATCACACCTTGCTAACACGAGTTAGGCACCTGATGACCGACTCGCTTCTCTCCCGCCGCGCCCTGCTGCGCGGCGGCGCCTACGGCGCGGGGGCCGCGGCGCTCGCCGGTACCGCCGCGAGCTGGGACCGCCTCACCGGGGCCGACATCCCGGGCCGCGACGACGGCTCGCTGGTCGTCGCGACCCTGGGCTCGGCGTTCTCACCGGACGGCATCCGCACCCTGGTCGCGGGCTTCCGCAGGCTGCACCCGGACATCAAGGTCCGGATCAACGCGGTGCAGGCCGTGGACTGGCCGGACTTCTTCGCCAAGATCCTCACGCAGATCGCGGCGGGCACCGCGCCGGACCTGGTCTACGTGGCCACCGAGGGCGTGCAGTTGTTCGCCCGGCACCTGGGCGTGCCGCTGGACCGCTGGGTGCGGCGGGACACGGCGGAGCTGACCGAGTACTTCGCCGACGTCCATCCCTCGCTGGTGGAGTCGATGATGTACCAGGGCAGCCTGTACCAGCTGCCGATCGAGTTCAACGCGGCCGACATGTACCTCAACACGCGCGTGCTGGAGCGCTCGGGCGCGGATCTGCCGGCGGACGGCTGGACCCGGGACGACTTCACCGCGCTGCTGCGCCGGATGAAGAAGGCCAACGACTCCCACTTCACCCCGTACTTCTGGACGAACCGGCTGTGGGGCGGGGTGGTGCCCTGGCTGTTCGCGAACGGCACCAACCTGCTCACCGAGTCCAAGGCGCCCGGCGGCTCCTGGCTGTGGGACGCCTTCTATCCGGCGGCGCAGCGGCGGGGGCGCGGGGGCGGCTTCCGCTGGACGACCCCGCGGGCCACGAGCGGCGGGGTCGAGGAGGCGTACGACTATCTCGCCGAGCTGATCCAGGAGGGGCTGTGCACCCGGCCCGAGGGTGGCAACGGGCAGAACCTGATCGGTGTGTTCTCCACCGGCCGGGTCGGGGTGACGCCCGCCGGGGGCTTCTGGGCGGGCGGCCTGCATCTGGCCGGGATGCGCGCCGACGCCTTCGACGTGCGGTACTTCCCGCGCCGGCGCACCCAGCGGCACCAGTTCGGCGCGGCGGGCTACGCCCTGCTGCGCACGTCGAAGAAGCAGGACGCGGCCTGGGAGTTCATCAAGTACTCGGCGCGGCGCGACACCCTGTCCGCGCTGTTCTCGACCAACCAGACGACCCCGGCGCGCCGTTCGATGCTGACGGCGGCCCGCTACCGCGAGACCGGCCCGGCGCACTGGCGGGTCTTCTACGACACCCTCGACAGGTTCCCCGACACCGGGCCCATCCCGGCCCCGCCGCAGGTCGCCGAGGTGACGCAGGTGCTGCTGAAGCACACCGGGACGGCGCTGGCGAGCCCGCGCTCGGTCCGGCCGGCGCTGCGGCGGATGCAAGACGATCTGGAGCAGGCCATGGAGCGTGACGTATGAGCGACACCACGGACACGGCGGGTGCCACGGGTACGCGGGGCGCGGCGGGCACGGCGGGTGGCCGGGTTTGCGTGCCGCGGTCCCGGGCCGCGGCCCCGCGTGCGGCGGCCGTGCGGCCCTCGGCGCGTGAGCGGGGCACGCGGTTGCTCGCGGCGCTGTTCCTGGCCCCGACGGTGATCGGGATCGTGGTCTTCACGGTCGTACCGATCATCGGTTCCGTCGTGCTGAGTCTCTTCCACTGGAACGTGATCGATCCACCTGGTTGGGCCGGAACGGCCAACTACCGGAGCGTTTTCACCGATTCCACCGTCCTGGTCTCCTTCCGCAACACGCTCGTCTTCATGGTCGTCGCGGTCGCCGCGCAGCTGCTCATCGCGCTGTCGCTCGCGCTGACGCTGAACGGCCGGATGCCGGGATGGCTGCGTTCGGTCTTCCGCTCGGCGTTCTTCTTCCCGCTCGTCCTGTCGGCCGCGTCCATCTCGGTCGTGATGAAGTATCTGTTCAACCAGGACTTCGGAGTGGTCAACTGGCTGATCGGGTTGTTCGGGATCGCTCCCGTGCCCTGGCTGACCTCGGAGCAGGGCGCCATGGCCACGGTGATCATCGTGTACGTGTGGCAGCAGTTCGGTTTCTCGTTCCTGCTGTTCGTGGGCGGGCTGAACAACATCCCGAAGGAGATCCACGAGGCGGCCGCGCTCGACGGCGCGACCGGCGTGCGCAAGCACCTCGCCGTCACCCTGCCGCTGCTCTCCCCCACCCTGCTGGTGGCCTCGGTGGTCGGCATCATCAACGCTCTGCAGGTCTTCGAGCAGCCGTACGTGCTCACCGACGGCGGGCCCGGCGACTCCACCCGCACGGTGGTGATGGTCACCTACGAGAAGGCCTTCGAGCAGTTGCGCTTCGGTGAGGCCTCCGCGGTGGGCGTGCTGCTGTTCGTACTGATCATGGCGGTGACCGCCGTCCAGTTCCGGCTCAGCCGGCGTTTCGTCCACTACCAGTGAGCCGGGTGATCCCCTTGAGCCAAGCGACCCTGCCCCTCAGCCACGCCCGGTACACACTCGGGCGCGCCCGCCACGCGCTCGGACCGTGGACGCGGATCGCCGGGCTGACCGTGTGCGCGCTGCTCACGCTCGGCCCGGTCGTCTGGACCGTCTCGACCTCGCTGCGCACCCCGGCGGAGTCCTTCGGCCTTCCGCCGCGGATCGTGCCCACGCATCCGAGCACGGCCGCCTACCGCGGTGTCTTCGACCAGATCGACGTGTGGCTTCTGGCGCTCAACTCGACCCTGGTGACCGCCTTGATCGCGGTCGGCCAGATGATCACGGCCGGGCTGGCCGGTTACGCGTTCGCCCGGCTGGACTTCCGTTTCAAGAAGCCGCTGTTCGGACTGGTCCTGGCGACCATGATGGTCCCCTTGCAGGTCACGATCGTTCCGGTGTTCCTGGTGCTCAAGTCGATGGGTCTGACCGACACCCTGCTCGGTCTGATCGTTCCGGCGTTCCCGACCGCGTTCGGCACCTTCCTGATGCGGCAGTACTTCCTCGGGATGCCGAAGGACCTCGGCGAGGCGGCGATGCTGGACGGCGCCGGGCCGTGGCGGACCTTCCGGTCCGTGTACGCGCCGCTGGCCCGGCCGGGCCTCGCGATCGTCGGTGTCCTCGCGTTCAACTACCACTGGAACGAGTTCTTCCGCCCGCTGATCCTGGAGACCTCCGGGCAGAACTACACGCTTCCCCTGGGGCTGGTCTCCCTCCAGGGCAACCTCGGCACCGGCTCCATCTCCGTGGTGCTCGCCGGTGTCGTGCTGTCGATGATCCCCGCCGTCGTCGTGTTCGCCGTCGGCCAGCGCCCTCTGCGCGAGGGCATCACCTCCGCAGGAGTCAACCGTTGAGCCCCGCCGCTCCCCTCCCGGACCCGGCCGCCCCGCGCTTCCGGGTGCGCCCGCCCGCCCACTGGATCAACGACCCCAACGGCCCGTTCCACTGGCGGGGCCGCCACCACCTCTTCTACCAGTACAACCCGGCCGCGCCGGTGCACGCGGACGTCCACTGGGGGCACGTCTCCAGCCCCGACCTGGTCCGCTGGGAGCACCATCCCATCGCCCTCGCCCCGACCCCCGGCGGACCCGACGAGGCGGGCTGCTGGTCGGGCTCTGTGGTGGACGACGACGGCGTCCCCACGGCCGTGTACACCGGGGTCGACCACACCCACGCCGGCGTCGGCGCCATCTGCCTGGCCCGGGCGGCGGACCCCCGCGACGAGCGGCTCCTCCACTGGCGGCCGCTGCCCGACCCGGTGGTCACGGCGCCACCCGCCGGGCTGGACGTGGTGATGTTCCGCGATCCGTTCGTCTTCCGGCTCGCGGGACGCCGCTGGGCCCTCGTCGGCGCCGGCCACGCGGACGGCACCCCGTCGGTCCTCCTCTACGACTGTGACGAGCTGACCGACTGGCGGTTCGCCGGCGTCCTGCTCGACGGCACCGACCCGGTCGCCGCCGGCGCCTTCGCCGGCAAGGCCACCGGCTGGGAGTGCCCGCAACTGTACGAGGCGAGCGGGGGCGAGCACGTGCTCGTGGTGTCCCTCTGGGACGGCGAGCCCTGCTCCACCGCCTACCTGACGGGCCGTCTGAACAGCGACGGACGCGGTGGATTGGAGTTCACGGCACGCGCCGGCGGGCGGCTCGACCACGGCCGGGACTTCTACGCGCCCGCCGTCCGCCAGGCCCCCGGCCGGGCCCTGCTGTGGGGCTGGTCGTGGGAGGCGCGGGACACGTCCGCCGTCGTGGCGGCGGGTTGGGCGGGCTGCCTGACCGCGCCCCGGGTGGTCGACGTCCACCCGGACGGCTCGCTGCGGGTGTTCCCGGCGCCGGAACTGGAACTCCTGCGCGCACCACGGCCGTTCGCGACCTCGCCCGGCCGGGCGGCGCTCCCGGCCGCGTACGACCTGACCGTCACCGCGCGCTCGGCGACCACGGTCACCCTGCTGCGGGCGGCGGACCGGGCGCTCACCGTCCGGCTGGACCCGGCGGCGGGCACCGTCGTCCTGGACCGCAGTGGCTGGCCACGCGCGGGTGACAGGGCGGCCGGGGGCTCGGCTCCGATCACGGTGGACGTGCCGCCCGGCCCGCCGCTCACCGTCCGGGTGCTGGTCGACGGCTCGCTCCTCGAACTCTTCGCCGGGGACCGGGCGACGGTGACCGAGCGGGTCTACCCCCGCACCGGGGACGTCGCCGAGCTGGTGGTCGAGGGCGACGCCGAGGTCAGCGCGTGGCAACAGGCCCCACCGAGGCACGGCTGACGACAGGACAGGCGAGCCGCCGCACCGTGGCGGGCGTCACCAGCTCACTCCTCGACCTCGCCGCCGGGGACCGGGCGACGGTGACCGAGCAGGTCTACCCCCGCACCGGGGACGTCGCCGAGCTGGTGGTCGAGGGCGACGCCGAGGTCAGCGCGTGGCAACAGGCCCCACCGAGGCACGGCTGACGAC